>NZ_JBXWQI010000001.1:0-644883 GCF_059612305.1 Ruegeria sp. CDSA033
TCGAACGACATCGTGAACCCTGCGGCGCAGGAAGACCCCAACAGCCCCATCGCCGGCATGCCGGTTCTGGAATGCTGGAAGGCCAAGCAGGTCTTCGTGTCCAAACGCGGCCAGGGCACCGGGTACTCGGGCATCGAAAACCCGCTGTTCTTCAAAGAAAACACCCGCATGTTCTACGGCGACGCAAAGGCAAGCCTCGACAAACTCCTGCCCATGATCGACTGAACCGGGTCAGGATAACTTTCGGAAAGGCGCCCCAGCGGGCGCCTTTTCTGTTTTTAGTGTACTCTAAATTGAAAAGGAGGTGCCCGATGGAAAAAGTGAACGGCATAGGCGGCGTGTTCTTTCGCGCCCGCGATCCAGAGGTCCTGAGCGCGTGGTATGAAAAGCATCTGGGCGTAAATCACTATATCCCGGAGCCATGGAAACAGCGCGAGGGTTACACAGTCTTCGCCCCCTTTGCGCAGGACACCGCGTACTTCGGAAGATCCGAGCAGCAGTGGATGATCAATTTTCGTGTCGATGACCTAGCCACCATGATTGCACAGCTTGAAGCCGCAGGGATCAAGGTTGAAACTAACGCAGAGTGGGACAGTGAGGTTGGCAAGTTCGCGCGCATCCATGATCCAGAGGGCAACCCGATCGAGCTGTGGCAGCCAAATCAATGAGATAGCGGGTTTGTATACCGTAGTATCCTTGTAAGTATATGAAATAAAAAGAGAATTGATGAATTTTTTAGGTGTCGTATAGTGCCTCGGACGAAACGGAGCCCAAGATGACGCCGATAGATGACCATCCGCTGCGCTATGCGCTGGCTAATGAATTGCACGCCCGTCCGTTTCCGGTGGCGGCAATGCCCTGTACAGTGGTCTTTCTTGCGATCAAGAAATCTGTTGCCGCCGTCGCACGGGATCGCCGCGAAGATCTGGATCACCTGATCGATCTTCTCGACCGCCACGGGGCGCAGCATCCGCAGCCGGACGCCACGCACTATGCCGGACAAATCGGCCGCCATTGGTTGAAGTGGGAGCAACATACCGAGTTCGTGACCTATACGGCCATCGCCCAGAACGTCAGCGAGCGTGCGTTCAACCCGGCTGATTTTGAGGTTTTTCCCCCCGACTGGTTGATGGCCAGCCCCGGTCAGAGGGTCACGTCGGCCATGGTGCGGGTTGTCGAACGCGAAGGCGACGAGGTGATCAAATCCAAGCTGCTGGAATGGTTCGAACCAGAAAGCCTGGCTGTTGCTCGGGTGCTGGATGACGCAGCTGTTTGTGCAAGTGATTTTCGTATCGATCCGGCAGGGCACATGCGGTTTGCGCTGTTTGTCGCGAATGGAACCGGTCGGCGCAGGACGGGACGGATCGTCCAGCGTTTGTGTGAGATCGAGACCTACAAGGCAATGTCCATGCTGGGTTTTGCGCGGGTCAAACAACTGATGCCTCGTATCGGAAAGCTTGATGAAAAGCTGACGCGCCTGATGGGGCAGATGACCGACAATTCTGCCCAGCCCGACGAGTTGCTTCAGGACTTGCTGTCAACCTCGATTGAACTGGAAACTCTTGCTGCGCAGTGTTCGTTCCGGTTCGGAGCCACGGGTGCCTATGAGGCCATCGTAAATCAGCGGATTGAGGTCCTGCGCGAAGAGCGTTTTGAAGGCGGTCAGAACTTTGCGGACTTTATGATGCGCCGATACGACCCGGCGATCCGAACGGTGAAATCCACGGAACGCCGCCTGCAAGCCCTGTCTGATCGAGCCATCCGTGCAGGGGAGTTGCTGCGAACCCGTGTCGATGTTGAGCGCAGCGCGCAAAACCAGGCCCTGTTAGAAAGCATGGATCGCCGCGCCGATTTGGCCCTGCGTCTGCAACACACGGTCGAGGGGCTTTCCGTGGTTGCGATCAGCTATTACGCCGTATCGCTGGTCAGCTATCTGCTCTACCCCCTGACGGGTACCGGGATCAGTAAAGGGATGTTAAGCGCAGCGGTGACGATTCCGGTTGTCCTGGCGGTATGGTTTGCCGTCCGCAGGATTCGAAAGCGGTTGGAGTAGATCCGTATTTGCCTTTGGACCTGCGAGTTGTACAACAAACGCGTTTGACACTTGGGTCGAGGAATTCTCTGTGATTGGAATCGTGTCGGCGTGGCGGGCCGTGGCCGCCATGTTCATATTGAATGGCGCATTGTTCGGCATCTGGGCATCGCGCATTCCAGCGGTCCGGGACAAACTGGACCTGACGCATGAGACACTGGGATATGGCCTGTTGTTCATGGCGGCGGGCGCAGTGTGTTCATTTCCGATCACAGGCCGGTTGACCGACAGGTTCGGCGCGGTGGTTCTGACGCGGTACATTGCCGTTCTCTATACGGTTTCGTTGATCCTTCTGGCTCTCGCGGGTAGTTTCTGGTCGCTTGCGGCTTTTTTGTTTGTATTCGGGGCTTTCCACGGCTCGATGGATGTGGCGATGAACGCCTGGGCGGCGGAGGTTGAGCAGGCGTACAAGAAGCCCGTGATGTCATCATTCCACGCGATGTGGAGCCTTGGGGCTGGGTTGGGCGCCCTCAGCGGATTTGCAGCGGTGCAGATGGGGCTGACAGTGATCCAACACTTTTTGCTGGCGGGCGGGATCGTCGTTGGGCTGGCATTGGCATTGTCATGGGTACGCTGGACATCGCGCCGCGCGGCCGTGTCCGGAGGCAAGGTTTTTGCTTTGCCTTCAGGCGCTTTGATCCTTGTGGGCTTCACCGCTCTGTGCGGAGCTTTGGGGGAAGGTGCAGTGGCGGATTGGAGTGCGATTTTCCTACGGGACGTGACCGACGCCGCCGAAAGCATTGCGGCATTGGGCTATGCGGTATTCTCGGTAGCCATGGTTGCCTTCCGCTTGGCAGGTGGATTTGTCATCGCGCGCTTTGGACCGGTCGCGACAGCGCGATTTGGCGGGGCTTGCGCCGCTTTGGGTGTGTTCTGTGTTGTGTCCGCTGCCGAGGCAGGGCTGGCATTGGCAGGTTTTGCGATGATGGGGGTCGGATACGCGGTGATCATGCCGTTGGCGTTCAGCCGGGCGGCAAGTGATCCCAATGTGCCACCGGGGCAGGCGATCGCCAGCGTCGCCACGCTGGGGTACGGAGGACTGTTGATTGGCCCGCCGCTTATTGGGTTTCTCGCAGAGATGCTTACATTGCGCGTAGCATTCACGGCGCTGTTGCCGCTGGCCGTATTCATTGTCCTGTTGGCGGGTTCGTTGCGACCTGCCGAAACAGATTGAAGTCATGGCGGGGTCGTAGCGGAGCAGCAGGCCGGAAAACCAACAGTTAGGAGACCAACATGCCGATCAAAAACCGGTTCGCCGAGTTGCAGGGTGAAATCACCGAGTGGCGACGCGATATTCATGAAAACCCGGAAATCCTGTTCGAAACCCACCGCACCAGTGCCCTGGTCGCCGACAGGTTGCGTGACTTTGGCTGTGATGAAGTGGTGACAGGTATCGGCCGAACCGGAGTTGTCGGCGTGATCAAGGGAAAGACGGACACAAGCGGCAAGGTGATCGGGCTGCGGGCGGATATGGATGCGCTGCCGATCCACGAGGCGACCGGGCTAGACTATGCCTCGAAAACTGACGGCGCCATGCATGCCTGTGGGCATGACGGGCATACGGCCATGCTGTTGGGGGCCGCGAAATACCTGTCCGAGACGCGCAATTTTGACGGCACCGTAGTCGTGATCTTCCAGCCAGCTGAAGAAGGCGGCGGCGGCGGGCGCGAGATGTGCGAAGACGGCATGATGGACCGCTGGGGCATTCAAGAGGTCTACGGCATGCACAATTGGCCCGGCCGCCCGGTGGGCAGTTTCGCCATTCGGCCTGGGGCCTTTTTTGCGGCAACAGATCAGTTCGATATCACTTTCGAAGGCAAAGGCGGGCACGCCGCCAAGCCGCATGAAACGGTCGACACCACGGTAATTGCTGCTCAGGCCGTTTTGGCGCTGCAGACCATTGCATCGCGCAATGCTGACCCGATTGATCGTCTTGTGGTTTCGGTCACGTCGTTTGAGACATCGTCAAACGCGTTCAATGTGATCCCCCAATCGGTGAAGATCAAAGGGACCGTGCGCACGATGAGCAAGGAAATGCGCGACTTGGCTGAAAAGCGCGTTCAGGAAATCTGCGCAGGTATCGCCACCACTTTTGGTGGTCAGGCCGATGTGACCTATTACCGGGGTTATCCGGTGATGGTAAACAGCGACGAGCAGACCGATTTTGCCGCAGATGTCGCGCGCTCGGTGTCTGGAAACTGTGACGAAGCGCCCTTGATCATGGGCGGTGAGGACTTTGCCTTTATGTTGGAAGAACGGCCCGGAGCGTACATCCTGGTTGGCAATGGCGACACAGCGGCTGTGCATCATCCCGAATATAATTTTAACGACGAGGCGATTCCGGCTGGATGCAGCTGGTGGGCCGGGATCGTGGAACAACGGATGCCCGCGGCCTGATGAAGGCATAGGGAGGCGAGGGGCCAGCCCCTCGCGCTCCCCGGGATATTTATGGCCAGATGAAGGTGGACCCTTGCTGCGTCAGGCGAGGTTGAGTGTATCGCACAAAGTATTGATCACATCGTCCAACGCGGATTTCTGGTTGTTTACGCAGGATTTCGCGCCAGCCCGCGCTTTGTCCAGCACGGCGTCGTCTGACACCCAATTCGCAACGGCATCCGCGAGTTGCGGAGCGGAATTGACCTCGGTCGCGCCACCGCTTTCGATCAGTGGCGCGAAGGTTTCCGCAAAATTGAAGTACCCCGGACCAGTGATCACAGCAGCACCGGCCTGTGCGGGCTCAAACGGGTTGTGACCGCCGATTTCCTTGAGCGAGCCGCCCAGGAACACGATAGGGCACAATGCGTACCATGTGCCGGTTTCGCCCAGTGTGTCAGCGACGTAAACTTGAGTCTGCGGCGCGATCTTGTCGCCCTTGGTGCGGAAGGCGGCAGACTGCCCGGCGGACTCGAGCAGATCTGCAACCTCTGACCGTCGTTCGGGATGGCGGGGGATCAGCAGGAGCAGCAGATCAGGCCAGCGTTGCAACAGCTTGGCATGCGCGGCCAGAACCGTTTCCTCCTCACCTGCATGGGTCGAACTGGCGATCCAGATCGGGCGGTCGGCGATCTGAGCACGGATATCGCTCAGCGTGGCCTGATCGACCGGCAGCGGGTCCGACATCGCCTTGAGGTTGGTGCCGGGCTGTACCCGATCGGGGCGTGCGCCCATGTCGATAAGATTTCCCGCCGTCTTGTCATTCTGGGTTAGGAACAGTGTGAAATGGTCCAGAATAAATCGCGCGGTTTGGGGCCGCTTCTTCCATCCCTCGACCGAGCGATCCGACAGGCGCGCGTTGAGCAGCGCCAGTGGAACGTCGCGCCCGGATGCTTCGACGATCAGGCGCGGCCAGATTTCACTTTCGACGAAGACACCGGCGTCAGGGCGCCAGTGATCCAAAAAACGCTTCACCGGTCCGGCTGTGTCCAGTGGTGGGTATTGATGGCGCGCGCGCGGTGGCATCCGTTTTTCGATCAGCGCGGCCGAAGTTGGGGTTCCGGAGGTAATCAGAAACTCAGCCTTGGGCAGGCGTTCGCCCAGACGTTTGATGAGACTGATGACCGACAGAGTTTCGCCAACGCTGGCGGCGTGGAACCAGATCAGCTGCCCATCGGGGCGGGTTTGCGTGGCGTGGCCAAGGCGTTCCTGCTGGCGCGTTTCGGGAACGCCCGCCGCCTGCAGCTTGTTGCGAACCGTGCGCCATGCCAGCGGGGCCGCAACGGAAGTCAGGCCGCAATACAGCTTGTACAGCAGCGTTGGCTGGTCGGGGTTGTTTGGCACTTTAGCCGCCCGTGTGGCTCATGTGGCGGCTCATCTGGCCGTCGACCGCCTGACGGGAATAGTCGAAATCATGCCCTTTGGGCTTGAGGGTGATCGCGGACCTGATTGCCTCTTCCAATGATTTATCACTGTCGGGATGATCGCGCAGCGGCGCGCGCAGGTCGGCCATATCCTCTTGCCCAAGGCACATGTACAGCTCACCGGTGCAGGTCAGGCGCACGCGGTTGCAGCTTTCGCAGAAGTTATGCGACAGCGGTGTGATAAAGCCGATTTTCTGGCCTGTATCCTCAAGCCGTACGTAACGCGCAGGTCCACCCGTCCGTTCGGCCAGATCCGTGACGGAATAGTGTTTTTCATATTCCTTGCGCACATCTTCGAGAGACCAGTACTGGTCCAGGCGGTCTTCGTTTCCGATATCACCCATGGGCATGACCTCAATCCAGGTCAGATCCATGTCACGCTCGGCACACCATTCAGTGATCTTTGGCAATTCGGGTTCATTGAACCCTTTCAAGGCGACCGCATTGATCTTGACCCGCAGGCCCGCTTTCTGCGCGGCGTCGATCCCGTTCAGCACCTGCTTGAGGCGCCCCCAACGGGTGACCTTGGCAAATTTGTCTTCGTCCAGCGTATCCAGCGATACGTTCACGCGACGAACCCCTGCAGCGTACAGATCATCGGCAAATCGGTGCAGTTGCGAACCATTGGTGGTTAGCGTCAGCTCTTTCAGTGCGCCGCTGTCCAGGTGTCGGGTCATCGAATTGAAAAACGTCATGATATTGCGGCGCACCAGTGGCTCGCCGCCGGTGATGCGCAACTTTTCAACACCCATGTTCACAAAGGTCGAGCACATGCGGTCAAGCTCTTCCAGCGTCAGTAGGTCTTTCTTGGGCAGAAAGGTCATGTCCTCGGACATGCAATAGACGCAGCGGAAATCGCAGCGATCCGTGACGGATACGCGGAGATAGGTGATGGCACGTGCGAACGGGTCGATAAGCGGAGCTGTCATGCGACATAGGTAAAGCTGCAACCGCCCTGCGACAAGGGCGAACTGCGCTTTGCGCTGGAACAGATGCGCGCAGGGCGATAGGTTTGCGTCATGAGATATGCGCTTTTGGCTTTTTGTGTTCTGGTGGCGGGATGTGACACCGTGCGGTCGACCACCGATCGTGTCTTTGGTGGTGACAAGCCCCCTGAAGAGGCAGAACCAGCCGTTGTAGAAGAGGTGGTCGAGCCGCAACCCGTTGCCGTTGCCGCCACTGGTTGGCTCGGTCCAAAAACCACGATTGCCGGTCTGGGAGATCCCACAACACCTGGTCGATGGCTGGAAACGTCTTTGGTGGAGACTGAATTCACCGGGCGCGTGGTTGTACCGCGGACGGGCGCGCAGGCCTATATCACTTTAATTCCAGCAACCGGGCCAGCCGGGGGCGGCAGCCGCCTTTCGCTGGATGCGATGCGGGCCCTGCTACTGCCATTTGATGAATTGGTTGAGCTGGAAGTTTATTCCAACTGACCTTTCAAATACTTGCCGGCCTCTTTTCGCGCAAATGGTTTCATCGCGTCGCCATGTGTTTGCAAAAAGGCGATAACGCGGTCCGGGTCGTGCTTGGACAGCTCCCGCAGCCACCACGCAACAGACTTTTGAATGAACCAGTCGCGATCGGGCACATAGCCTGCAGCCCAACCCAGAATGCGGTCTCGGCGTTGCAGGTCTTCTGGTTTGGGGTGGTTCTGTTTGGTCCAGGGCAGGGTCGCCACCAGCGCCGCGCGCCTGGTCCACATGTGGTCCGATTTTGTCCAGCTTTCCACCTGATCCAGCCGCGAAGGGTCGGCTGACAGGCGCTTTTGCATCGCCATGCAGGCGTGATCCGCCACAGCCCAGGCATCAAAATCCGGCAACCAGCTTTGCAGCAGGTCCCAAACGGCATCATCAGGTCGGATGCGTGCCTGTGTCAGCAGTTTTGCAGCGGCAAGGCGTCCTTCGTGGATATTGGTCTGCCACAACGCATCTGCCAATTCGACGCGCGCTGCGATATCCAACTCCTTTCGCCAGGTTTTGGTCAGATCATTCAGGATCGGGTTTGCCACGCCCAGATGGGTGCGGTCGGCCTTGTGATAGGCCGCCATTTGTTCGGCGCGCTCGGGATCGGAATGGGCTTTGATCTGGTCCAGATAGGCTTCAAGCATCAATAAACTCAGGGTCGGGTGCGCGTGGGTTTGCCATCAATGGTCTGATGGTTCTTTTCAACCCAATAGGATTGGATCTGCTCGTCGGACTTGCCATCGACCCATTTCTGCATCGTGTCGCGTTCGGACTGATATTCCATGAACGGCACGGCATAGCCGCACGAAGTCTGGACCACATCGATATCCAGATCATAGATCTGACGCGCACTACGGTGATCGGGAAACAGGCCAGCCAATTCATCCCAGCCCTCATCCCCCATATGCAGCGTGCGCGCGGTGCCATAGGTTCTCAAGATCATAGGGCGGGTCGTGAACGAACACCACATCAGCGTCATGCGGTTGGCTTCCAGCAGATGACCGGCGGTTTCGTTGCCGCTGCCGGTCAGGTTCATCCAGGCAATCCGGTTCGGGCCAAGAACGCGCAGCGAATCCATGCCCTTGGGCGAGATGTTGACCCGTCCGTCGGGTGCCGCAGTGCCGACGAAGAACATGTGCTGTTCTTCGATGAATTTACGCTGCCCGTCATCCAGTTCCGGAAATTGCTTGGCCATGTCTCACTCCACTGTAACCGATTTTGCCAGGTTGCGCGGCTGGTCTACATCCGTGCCTTTGGCCACCGCCGTGTGATAGGCCAGCAGTTGTGCCGGGACCGAATAGAGGATCGGCGCCAGGCTGGGGTGAACATGCGGCATCCGGATGATGCTCCAGACGCCATCTTCAGCCTCGGCAATCCCGTCATCGTCCGAGATCAGAATGACCTTACCCTTGCGCGCCATCACCTCTTGCATGTTCGACACCGTCTTGTCGAACACGGTGTCGCGCGGCGCCATGACCACCACAGGCATGTTCTTGTCGATCAGGGCGATTGGTCCGTGCTTCAGCTCACCCGAAGCATAACCTTCGGCGTGGATATAGCTGATTTCCTTGAGCTTCAGCGCCCCCTCCATCGCCAGCGGATACATCAGGCCGCGACCCAGGAACAGAACGTCGCGGGCTTCGGACAGGCGCTGTGCGGACGTCTTGATGGCCGGATTCTGATCCAGCGCTGCATTCATCACCGTTGGCAGGCCGCGTAGCGCAGCATAGTGGTCGGCCAGCTCGTCGTCGGTCAGCGTACCGCGATCCGCAGCCGCCTTGAGCGCCATCATCAGCAGAACGCTCAGTTGACACGTGAACGCCTTGGTCGAAGCCACGCCGATCTCAACGCCTGCATGGATTGGCAGGGCAATATCGCTTTCGCGGGCGATCGAACTTTCGGGGACGTTGACGACCGAGACGATTTTGTCCGCCTTGCCTTCGCAATAGCGCAGCGCCGCCAGAGTATCGGCGGTTTCACCCGACTGGCTGACGAACAGCGCCATCGTGCGCCCCGTGATCGGAGGTTCGCGATAGCGGAACTCGCTGGCGATATCGACCTCGACTGGCAGTTGGGCCAATTGCTCGAACCAGTACTTCGCCGTCAGGCAGGCGTAAAATGCGGTACCGCAGGCCACCATGGTCAATCGATCCAGTTTGGTGAAATCCAGATCGGCGCCAGGCAGAACCACCTGATCGCCGTTGCCGGGCAAATAAGACCGGATCGCGTCGGCAATCACCACGGGCTGTTCGGCGATTTCCTTAGCCATGTAGTGCTTGTGGCCATTCTTACCGGTCCGCGTGTGATCCAGCTTGATCCGACGCGTTTCGCGGTTCGCCAATTCACCATCTTCGTTGCGAATCTCCAGAGAGGTCCGGGTCAGTATTGCTCGGTCACCCTCTTCAAGATAGGTGATACGGTCGGTCAGCGGGGCCAGTGCGATGGCGTCTGAACCTACATACATCTCGCCATCTCCGTGCCCGATGGCCAGTGGAGATCCTTTACGCGCGGCGATAATCAGGTCGTCCTCTCCATCGAAAAGGAACGCCAATGCAAATGCGCCCTCAAGTCGGTCGATCGTCTTAAACGCAGCTTGAATAGGTGAGAGGCCGGTCTTCAGATAATGCTCGGTCAACAGAGCGACGGTTTCGGTATCGGTTTCTGTTGTAAAATCGATCCCGTGTTCCGCCAGTTCTGCCCGCAGCTCACGATAGTTCTCGACGATTCCGTTATGCACCACCGCTACTGGGCCGGCCTTGTGCGGATGCGCGTTGGTCACCGATGGTGCGCCATGGGTGGCCCAGCGGGTGTGACCGATACCGGATTTTCCTGGCAGGGGGTCGTGCACCAGAAGATCGCTGAGGTTGACAAGTTTGCCCACCGCCCTGCGACGTTGAAGTTTGCCGTTATTGACAGTCGCGATCCCGGCGCTGTCGTATCCGCGATACTCCAGTCTTTTTAGGGCCTCGACCAGGGTGGGCGCGGCTTCGTGCTCGCCCAGTACACCAACAATACCACACATAAATCAGGCTCCTTAGTTGCGGCGCGCTTTCTTTGCCTTCAACAAATCAAACAATTTTTTTGCATAACCGGGCTTATTTTCCTGTTTGGCGCGGGCCATCGCCAGCGCTTCGGGCTCGACATCACGCGTGACAACCGTGCCGGCGGCGGTCATCGCGCCGTCACCCACCTTCACCGGTGCCACCAGCATAGTGTTCGAGCCGACAAAGACGTTTTCGCCAATCGTTGTACGGTGTTTGTTAAAGCCATCATAGTTGCAGGTGATCGTGCCCGCCCCAATATTGGATTTTGCCCCAACAGTTGAGTCGCCGATATAACTCAAATGGTTAACTTTAGCACCTTCAGCGATTTCCGTGTTTTTTAGTTCGACGAAATTGCCGATGCGCGTGTTTTCAGCCAATTCCGTACCCGGGCGTAAGCGGGCGTGCGGCCCAACGATTGAACCGCGGCTTATGTGGCAACCTTCAAGGTGTGAAAACGATCGGATTATTGCTCCACTTTCAACAGTGACGCCCGGTCCGAAAACAACATTGGGTTCGATAACAGCGTCTCGTCCAATAACCGTGTCGGCTGCCAAGTACACCGTTTCCGGTGCCATCAACGTTACACCCAGTGCCAGCAACTCGTTGCGCGCCCGGCTTTGGAATTGGGCGTCAGCCGCGGCCAGGTCAGCGCGAGAATCCACCCCCATAGTTTCAGCCTCGTCGCATTTGATCGCTGTTGCCGACAGCCCACGCGCATTTGCCAGCGCCGCGATTTCTGTCAGGTAATATTCGCCCGAGGCGTTGTCATTGCTGACCGCGTCAATCAATTCGAACAGCAGTTTTGCGTTGCAGGCCAATAGCCCGCTGTTGGTAAAGCGAATGGCGCGCTGTTCTTCGGTTGCGTCTTTGTATTCAACGATTTTGACCAGTTTTTCACCATCCATGATCAACCGGCCATAACGGGGCTGAACTTCGGCAATATCAAAACCCAGCACGACCAGATCAAAGGATGCGCGCGCCTCAATCATACGCTCCAGTGTTCTGCGATCGATAAAGGGCGTGTCGCCGTAAAGGACGATCACATCGCCATCGAATCCGTCCAGAGCATCCCGCGCCTGCGCAACGGCATGCGCTGTTCCAAGCTGTTCTTCCTGCACGACGATCTGCGCAGCTTCATCCTCGGCAGTGGCGGCTTTAGCAACCTCCTCAGAGCCGTGACCAGTGACAATAACCGTTCGTTCGGGTGACAGCACCGCACCGGCGCGCATCGCGTGTACCAACATCGGCGTTTGGGCAATCGGGTGCAAAACTTTTGGGGTATCCGAATTCATCCTGGTGCCTTTTCCGGCGGCAAGGATAACAAGGGCGATGGTCATAAAAACGATTTCTCTTTGTGTTTTGTTGCAGCCCGTTTTATCCGCTGAGTTCAAAGGCGCAAGCGGTTCGGGCATCAAACAAGATTGCCGTTTGCAACACTTATGGCGAAGACTCGCCGAATTAGGGGGCAATATGCGTACGGTTATCTTCGATCTGGACGGGACCTTGGCCGATACATCGGGCGATTTGCTGGCCGCCGCCAACCACTGTTTTCGGCATATGGGGCATGGGGATGTGTTGGTTCACGGCGAAGATGCGGGCGTTGCCCTGCGTGGTGGCCGAATGATGCTGACCCATGGGTTGAAACGGGTGGGCGCCTATGACGATGTAACGGTTCAAGACTACTACCCGATGCTGCTTGAGGCATATTCCGACGAAATCGACACGCATACCCATTTCTACCCTGGCGCGCTGGACGCGGTGGAAGCGTTGAAGTCCACAGGTTACGGGGTTGGCATCTGTACCAATAAGCCCGAGGCATTGGCACATCAGTTGCTCACGCAGATGGGAGTGCGTGACCTGTTTGCCTCCTTGGTTGGTGCAGACACGCTGTCGGTGCGAAAGCCTGATCCGGAGCCGTTGCGTGAAGCTGCACGCCGGGCGGGTGGTCATCCTGATTTATGTGTTCTGATTGGCGATTCCGACACTGACCGAAACACTGCCCGCGCCGCGGGTGTGCCGTCGGTATTGGTTACCTTCGGCCCGTCCGGCGATGATATGGCCGCGCTGGAACCCGAAGCTCTGCTGCACCATTTCCATGATTTACCAGAATTGGTTGCAGAGTTGATTGGCGCGGCCGCGTAATCCCTTGACCCGAACGTTTTGCAGGACCAGAACACTCTTATGACCGAGATATTCACTGGCAGCTTCACACAGCAGGAACCCATTCCAGAAGAGGCGGTTGAGGCCGCGCTGGCGGTACTGCGCCACGGGCGTCTGCATCGTTATAACGTCGTACCTGGCGAATTGGGCGAAACCGCCCTGCTGGAACAGGAATTTGCCGCCCAGACAGGTGCAAAATACTGTCTGGCCGTGTCCTCGGGCGGCTATGCGATGGCCACGGCACTGCGGGCCGTGGGGGTCAAACCGGGGGACCCGGTGTTGACGAACACGTTCACTCTGGCACCTGTGCCCGGATCTATTGCTTCGGTCAGCGCGCGCCCCGTTTTTGTGGGCGTGACCGAAGACCTTACGATTGATCTGGACGATCTCGAAACCAAGCTGGATCAGGCCCGCGTTTTGATGCTGAGCCATATGCGTGGTCATCTGTGTGACATGGATCGGCTGATGCAGATGTGCGATGCCGCAGGTGTCACGGTGATCGAGGATTGCGCCCACACAATGGGCGCTGCGTGGCATGGGCAGGTTTCGGGCCGACAAGGCGCGATTGGCTGCTATTCCTGCCAGACCTACAAACACGTCAATTCGGGCGAGGGCGGCTTGCTTATCACCGATGATGAGGAACTGGCGGCAAAGGCAACGATGCTGTCGGGGTCCTACATGCTGTACGAACGCCACCTTGCGGCACCGGGGCCAGAGGTGTTTGAGCGGATCAAGTATCATACCCCCAATGTCTCGGGGCGAATGGATAATCTGCGGGCCGCAATCCTGCGCCCGCAATTGCGCGATCTGGATCGGCAGATCGAACGCTGGAACGAACGCTATTTCGAAATCGAAAAAGGCCTGCGCGAGACGCCAGGTCTGAGCGTTGTCGACCGGCCAGAGGCCGAGACATTTGTCGGTTCCTCGATCCAGTTCCTGTTGCTCGATTGGTCGGCGGAGCGGGTAAACGAGGTTATCCAGCGCTGCGCGGCCCGGGGGGTCGAGCTTAAGTGGTTCGGCGGGGCCGAGCCGAACGGCTTTACATCGCGCTATGACAGCTGGCGATATGCCGACAGCGCGCCGATGCCAAAAAGTGATCGAATCCTCGCCGGGATCGTCGACATGCGCGTTCCCTTAACTTTTTCGCTTGATGATTGCGCGCTGATCGCACGGATCATTCGGGCAGAGGTGAGCGCAGTGTATCAGTCGTAATCCAATCGAGTGCGCGTGACGCGCACGCTTTATTTGTATGAAACTGCCGCCCCGATCAGGGCGGCGGTTTGTTTTTGGGATGCCGTCGTTGACCCAATTCAGATTCGCTGCTATTTATTGAACAACTGTTCATTAATGCGAAAGAGGAGATCGCTTATGTTCACGGCGGCCATGCAATTTGATCTGGGCGAGGATGTGAATGCCCTGCGTGAAATGGTACACCGGTGGGCGCAGGAGCGGGTCAAGCCGATGGCGGGTGAAATCGATGCCTCGAACGCATTTCCAAACGAGCTTTGGAAAGAGATGGGCGATCTGGGTTTGCTCGGCATCACTGTATCCGAGGAATACGGTGGGGCAGGGATGTCCTATTTGGCCCACACTGTAGCTGTGGAAGAGGTTGCGCGGGCATCGGCCTCGGTCTCTCTGTCTTATGGCGCGCATTCGAACCTGTGCGTCAATCAGATCAAGCTGAACGGTAATGACGAGCAAAAGGCGAAATACCTGCCGCGCCTGATCTCGGGCGAACATGTTGGTGCGTTGGCCATGTCCGAGGCTTCCGCCGGATCCGATGTTGTGTCGATGAAGTTGCGTGCGGAAAAACGCAATGATCACTACCGGCTGAACGGCAACAAATACTGGATCACCAACGGGCCGGACGCGGATACGCTGGTCGTATATGCCAAGACCAACCCGGAGGCCGGATCGAAGGGCATCACCGCGTTTCTGATTGAGAAAGAGATGAAGGGCTTCTCGACTTCGCCCCATTTCGACAAGTTGGGGATGCGCGGTTCGAACACGGCCGAGCTGATCTTTGAAGATGTCGAGGTGCCGTTCGAAAACGTTTTGGGCGAAGAAGGTAAGGGCGTTGCGGTTCTGATGTCCGGGCTGGACTACGAACGTGTGGTTCTGGCCGGAATTGGAACCGGCATCATGGCGGCCTGTCTGGATGAGATCATGCCCTATCTGGCTGAGCGTAAGCAGTTCGGCAAACCGATCGGCAGCTTTCAACTGATGCAGGGCAAGATCGCCGATATGTATACCGCGATGAATTCCGCGCGGGCCTATGTCTATGAGGTCGCCAAAGCCTGTGACCGGGGGGATGTAACCCGTCAGGATGCGGCGGCGTGCTGTCTTTATGCTTCAGAACAGGGCATGTCGCAGGCGCATCAGGCTGTTCAGGCGATGGGTGGGGCAGGGTTCTTGTCTGACTCGGCGGTCAGCCGGATTTTCCGCGATGCCAAGCTGATGGAGATTGGCGCGGGCACCAGCGAAATCCGCCGGATGCTGATCGGGCGGGAACTGATGAACGAGATGCGCTGAGAGAAGAAAACGCTTCGCAGACGAGGGAACTGCGAAGCGCTTTCCTTGTAAGGATCAGAACTTATGAACGTAGGATACGCCGACAAGGAAGGGATCGATATCGGCTTTGCCGATCTTGGTTCCGTTCAGCTTGACGTCCGTGTCAATGTCGAACCAGCGTACGTTCAGACGGACAGCACCATTGTCCGAGACCATGTAGTCCAGACCGGCCTGCAGCGAGACGCCGAAAGAGTCATCAACCTTCAGATCACCCAGTGCGGACTGCTCGTCGAAGAAGATAGTGTAGTTCAGACCGGCACCGACATAGGGCTTCCATGCGCTGTTGGTCGGGAAGTGATAGTTCAGCGACAGGGTGGGCGGCAGGTGCTTGACGGTGCCAGCCTCGGTGCTTCCGCCCAGGGTTACGGTGTGCTTGAACGGTGTAGCGGCCAGCAGTTCGATGCCAAGATTGTCACGGATGAAATACTCGGCAGTGAAGATCGGGCGGGTGTCCGAGTCGATCTCGGCCTTTTGTCCGGCCAGCGTGCCATTGTCGGACTTGGGGTTGAGGTAACCGACACCGACACCGACGGTCCAATCACCCTGCGATTGGGCAAAGGCGGGGGCAGCAAGCGCCACCAGCGCGGTGGAAAGTGTCAAAGCGGCGAGTTTGTTGGTCATGGTCTTGCCTTTGGTTCAGTTGATGAGATTGAATTGACAGCCGCGCGGTTCGCGCACTCTGATCTGCATCAAATCTGTGTGACAGGGTCATCGGAGGCTTCCCCGGTAAGGCCCTTGAAAATAAGGGGATTGCAGCGTGATAGATGCTAATCGCATACCGGGTTTGCGTTCAGCGGGGGGCTGGGACGTGCCATCTCGTCTGAATATGGCGCGTCAGTGTCTTGATCACGCGCCGGATCAGGTCGCCGTGATCGACTTGACAGGAAGCGACGAGCGGCGCGTCACCTACGGGCAGCTTGCTGAAATGACAGACGGCATCGCGCGCGCACTGTCGAAGAAAGTGCAGCCGGGGGATCGCGTGGGCGTGTTGCTCAGCCAGTCACCGTGGTGTGCAGCGGCGCATCTGGCGATCTGGAAAATCGGTGCCATCTCGGTTCCCTTGTTCAAACTGTTCAAGCAGGATGCCTTGCGATCCCGAGTGGGTGATGCCGGGGCGCGGGTTGTGCTGACCGACCCTGAAGGCGCAACGCTGTTAGGCGACTTGGCAGAACCGCTCATCGCGGACCAGATTGGTGAAGACGGGGCCGTAGTTCCTTTTGCCGACACCGGGCCAGAGGATCCGGCGGTGTTGATCTATACTTCTGGCACCACTGGCAGCCCGAAAGGCGCGTTGCATGGCCACCGGGTGCTGACCGGCCACCTGCCGGGGGTTTCGATCAGCCATAACAACCTGCGCGAAGGCGACTGCCTCTGGACACCGGCCGATTGGGCCTGGATCGGCGGGTTGTTCGATGTGTTAATGCCCGGTCTTGCGCTGGGCGTTCCGGTTGTGGCGGCCCGGCTGGACAAGTTCACCCCCGAAGCCTGTGCGGATGTAATCGCGCGCGGTGGTGTGCGGAACGTGTTCTTTCCCCCAACGGCCCTGCGGATGCTCAAAGCGTCGGATCAGGCGATTTTCGGGCTACGTTCAGTCGCTTCCGGGGGTGAGCCGCTGGGGGCCGAGATGTTAGCCTGGGGGCAGAAGGCGTTCGGCCTAACGATCAACGAATTCTATGGGCAGACTGAATGCAACATGGTTGTCTCTTCCTGTTCAGACGAATTCCCCGTGCGGCCTGGCTGTATCGGCAAGCCGGTCCCAGGGCACGATGTTGCGGTGATTGATGAAGACGCTCAGGCGACGAACGAAGAGGGAGACGTGGCCATCCGGCGCGGCTCAGCCTCGATGTTTTTGGAGTATTGGAACCGGCCCGAGGCGACGGCTGAGAAGTTCCGTGGCGACTGGCTGATCACCGGCGACCGTGGTGTGTGGGAGGGTGAATACCTGCGTTTCGTAGGGCGCGACGATGATGTCATCACCTCGTCCGGTTATCGTATCGGCCCGGCAGAGATCGAGGATTGTCTGCTGACCCACCCGGCGGTGGCAACGGTGGGCGTGGTTGGTAAGCCCGACAAGCTGCGGACAGAAATCGTCAAGGCATATGTAGTGTTGAAACCGGCGGCCGACGCCTCAGAATCCGAGTTGCAGGAGTGGGTTAAAACCCGCCTTGCGCATTATTCTTACCCTCGTGAAGTGGCTTTTGTGCAAGAGTTGCCTTTGACCGTGACCGGAAAAGTAATCAGAAAGGAATTGAAGCGTCGCGCGTCTGAGGAGGAATGCCATGCCGGATAAATCCAGCGTCAGAACGGGAATTGAATTTAGCGCCACCGCAATTGCGGTCATTGGCGCTGCATGGGCAGGCAAGGCGTATTTCGAAAACTGGATGCAGGACACAATCGATAAGGCGGTCGAAGACAAAATTGCAGTCATAGAGCAACTGCAACTGGCAGACCTTCTGGTTTATTATGATTATCCCGACGAGGCTATTTCTGAATTGCGCAAAGTAGCCGGTCGAGTGGCGAGCCTTGATGACGATGACAAACGAAAAATTGCGTTTTACGACAACTATTTAGATGCAATCTCTGCCTCTTACAGCACCCTGAAATATGAACCCGAAATCCGCATGCTGAGAAGTGTCTTCAGCACCGAGATGCAAACCGACGGATGGCATGATGAAAATCTGGCCTATGTCTCGATGTTTCTGCCGGAAGCGCAAGCGGACGAGAACTTTTACAATCGCGAGGTCGTCGGGCGTTTCAAACTGGCCGTAAGCCAGTACGAGGCGGATGGCGCCTATGACGATATGGGAAACGCCTATCGCAACCTATCCCTGGCCTATTTGTGCCGTGGGGATAACGAAGACGCCGTCGAGGCGATGGAGATGGCGGCCGAGATGCTGCCATTTGACTACTATTTTATGGTCCCGATGTCGGATCTGGAAGATTTTCTGGAAGAGCCAGAGATCAAAAAACTTGACGCAGTTTGTTCCAGCAACGTGGCGCAAGGTTACGCGCGTCTGATGCAGAGCTTTGCAGTCAGCGAAAACCCCGTTCGAGATTTTCTAAGAGAGTACACAAGATGAAGCTCCGATCCTCTGCTTTGCCCTCGTCCGAAGGGTTCCGGGAAAACCGCGCAGCGCATCTGGATGCGTTGGCGCAAATTGCCGACGCCGCCGAGGCCGCCCGCATGGGCGGAGGCGAGAAATCCCGCGCACGGCATGAATCGCGGGGCAAGATGCTGCCGCGTCGTAGGGTGGCGAACTTGCTGGACCCGGGGTCTCCGTTCCTTGAGATCGGCGCGACGGCGGCGCATGCGATGTATGGCGACGCCGCGCCCTGTGCCGGGGTCATTGCAGGGATTGGCCGGATGCAGGGGCAAGAGGTCATGGTGGTGTGCAACGATGCCACCGTGAAGGGCGGCACCTATTACCCGATGTCAGTCAAGAAGCACCTGCGCGCGCAGGAGATTGCCGAGGAAAACCAACTGCCCTGCATCTATCTGGTCGACAGTGGCGGCGCGAACCTGCCCAATCAGGATGAAGTCTTCCCCGACCGCGACCACTTTGGCCGCATCTTCTATAATCAGGCGCGGATGAGCGCGAAGGGCATCCCTCAGATCGCGGTGGTCATGGGATCATGTACGGCGGGTGGGGCTTATGTGCCCGCGATGTCGGATGTAACGATAATTGTCCGGGAACAGGGCACTATCTTTCTGGCCGGACCGCCTCTGGTCAAGGCCGCGACGGGTGAGGTGGTCAGCGCCGAAGACTTGGGTGGCGGAGATGTCCATACACGCCTATCCGGGGTGGCGGATTATCTGGCCGAGGATGACGCCCACGCGCTGGCTTTGGCGCGGCGGGCCGTAGGATCGCTGAACCGGCGCAAGCCACAGACGGTGGATTGGGCCAACCCCGAGGATCCGGCCTATGACCCCGAAGAAATTCTGGGCGTCGTCCCGGCCGATCTGCGCACGCCCTATGACATTCGCGAGGTGATCGCACGGCTGGTCGATGGCTCGCGCTTTGACGAATTCAAGCCGCGCTTTGGTGAGACGCTGGTGACCGGGTTCGCTCATGTCAAAGGCTGCCCGGTCGGGATCATCGCCAACAATGGCGTGCTGTTTTCCGAAGCGGCGCAAAAGGGTGCGCATTTTGTCGAGCTGTGTTCGCAGCGCAAAATCCCCTTGGTATTCCTGCAGAACATCACTGGCTTCATGGTTGGTCGCAAATACGAAAACGAAGGCATCGCGCGGCATGGGGCCAAGATGGTGACGGCGGTGGCCACCACCAATGTGCCCAAAATCACCATGCTGGTGGGGGGCTCGTTCGGAGCGGGGAATTACGGCATGTCAGGCCGGGCCTACCAACCGCGATTCCTGTGGACATGGCCGAACTCGCGCATTTCCGTGATGGGTGGAGAGCAGGCGGCGGGTGTTCTGGCTACCGTCAAGCGGGACGGGATTGAACGCCAAGGCGGAACTTGGTCGGCGGAAGAAGAGGCCGACTTCAAGCGCCCCACGCTGGAGATGTTCGAAGAACAATCCCATCCGCTCTATGCCTCAGCGCGGCTGTGGGACGACGGCATCATTGACCCGCGCAAAAGCCGGGACGTGCTGTCTTTGTCGTTGAAGGCGGCACTGAATGCGCCGATTGAGGAGACACGCTTTGGCGTGTTCAGGATGTAAGATGAGCACCGACCTGGAAAACATAAAAGCGCGTTATCCCGATGCACAGACGTTCAAATTCGGCGACAGTGCAATCATGAGTGCCGAGCTTTTAGCGCTGGTTCGGGCAGGGCAAAAAACGGCAACCTGCGGCGCACTGCGCGATTATCCCGAAGGCAGCCTTGATACTCCGGTTGTTGGGCGGCGCGATATTGCCCTTGAATGGGATGATCGTCCCGCATTGGTGATTGAGACGTTCGAAGTATCGATCTGCCGCTATTGTGACATGACCGAAGACTTCGCCTTGGCCGAGGGTGAAAACGAAACGTTAGACGGGTGGCGTGAGGATCACCGGCGTTACTTTGAGCGTAACGGCGGGTTTGATCCCGAGATGGAATTGCTTTGCGAACGGTTCCGCCTGATCGAAGACCTGGTGGATAAGGGCTAAACTATGTTCAATAAAATCCTGATTGCCAACCGGGGCGAGATTGCTTGCCGGGTGATGGAAACCGCTCAGAAAATGGGCGTAACTTGCGTGGCTGTGTATTCTGATGCCGATGCGTCGGCCAAGCATGTGCAGATGGCGGACGAGGCTGTTCATATCGGTGGTGCGGCACCGGCTGAGAGCTATCTCAAGGGCGACGTAATCATTCAAGCCGCGCTCGATACCGGGGCGCAGGCGATCCATCCGGGTTACGGATTTCTCTCGGAAAACCCCGGTTTCGTGGATGCGGTCGGGGCGGCTGGGCTGACATTCATTGGCCCATCGGCGGATGCGATCCGTAAGATGGGTCTCAAGGACGCGGCCAAGGTGTTGATGGAGCAGGCGGGCGTGCCTGTCGTTCCGGGGTATCACGGTGACAATCAGGACCCCGAGCATCTGGCGGGTGCGGCCGACACAATTGGCTATCCCGTCCTGATCAAGGCCGTGGCGGGCGGCGGCGGCAAAGGTATGCGGCTGGTCGAACAGCCCCAGGATTTTACCGAGGCACTGGACAGCGCCCGGGGTGAGGCCCGCACTGCCTTTGGCAATGATGCCGTGCTAGTCGAGAAGTTCGTCTCCAAGCCCCGCCATATCGAGGTTCAGGTGTTTGGCGACGGCACCCATGCGGTGCATCTGTTTGAACGCGACTGCTCACTGCAACGCCGACATCAGAAGGTGATCGAAGAAGCTCCGGCCCCGGGCATGACCGTTGAGATGCGCGACGCGATGGGGCAGGCGGGCGTACGTGCTGCCGAAGCCATTGGTTACAAAGGCGCGGGGACGGTTGAATTCATTGTGGATGCCTCGGACGGGCTGCGTCCGGACCGGTTCTGGTTCATGGAGATGAACACCCGCCTGCAGGTTGAACACCCGGTGACCGAGGCGATCACCGGCGTCGACCTTGTCGAATGGCAGTTGCGTGTCGCGGCGGGCGAGAGCCTGCCGAAGCAGCAGAGTGACCTGTCGATCTCAGGCCATTCCTTCGAAGCGCGGCTTTATGCAGAGGACGTGCCAAAGGGCTTTTTACCGGCGACCGGCACACTGACCCATCTGCGCTTCCCCGCGGCATGCCGCGCCGATAGCGGCGTGCGCGCGGGTGACACGATCAGCCCCTGGTATGATCCGATGATCGCCAAGGTGATCGTGCACGGCCCCACACGCGCTGTCGCATTAGAACAGTTGCACCGCGCCCTGAAAGGCACTGAGGTTGCGGGGACAGTCACGAACCTTGGCTTTCTGGGCGCACTGACGCGGCATCCGGGCTTTGCCGTCGGTGATGTTGATACTGGCCTGATTGGTCGCGATCTGGATGCGCTGGCCCGTGCAGAGCCGATCCCGGCGTCTTCGATCGTCGCGGCCGCGATGACGGCTTTGGATCTGGTGGATACAGTTGAGGAAACAGGGTTTTCGCTGTGGGCACCGCTGCATCGCGCGGTCCATTTGCGGGCAGGTGATGATATTGATCTGGACGTTCAAGTAGAAGGTCAGAACCGTCAGGTCTGGCAGGTCCGAGAGCAAACAATCCTTGCCCAGCGCGGTCCGGGCGGTTGGATGATCGACGGAGCCCCTATGCCGCGCGTGTCTGTGTCGGGTTCGCAGATCACAGTCTTTGAAAACTATGGTCAAGTCCTGGAAATTGTTGATCCGTTGGACCGCGATGCCGGTGCCGCTGGCGACACCAATGTGATTGAGGCCCCGATGCCGGGTCTGGTCAAAGCTGTCTTTGCGCAGGTGGGTCAAGCCGTGCAGGAAGGCGACCGGCTGGCAATCCTTGAGGCCATGAAAATGGAACATTCCCTGCTGGCCGCCCGTGACGGCATCGTTGCCGAAGTGCTGGCGGATGCCGGGGCGCAGGTTGAGGCTGGGGCCGCGTTGGTCCGGCTGGCGGAGGAATGAACTGTCCCCTTTTCGAACAACGTGGCACAGTCGGATCGAATGCGGCAATCAGAGAAGGACACAGCAATGGGTGAACGGGTCGAAATCTTCGAAGTGGGTCCGCGCGACGGTCTGCAAAACGAAAAGCGCGAAATTGCAGTGGCGGACAAGGTGGCGCTGGTCGATTGCCTGAGCAAGGCCGGTTTTAACCGCATCGAAGTGGCCAGTTTTGTCTCGCCCAAATGGGTGCCGCAAATGGCGGGCAGCGCGGACGTGTTGGCCGGGATCAAACGGGCCGACGGCGTCCGGTATGGAGCGCTGACACCGAACATGCACGGATACGAAGATGCTTTGGCCGCAAAGGCGGATGAGATCGCGGTATTCGCTTCGGCTTCGGAAGGGTTCTCAAAAGCCAATATCAACGCGACTATCGAAGAATCCATCGACCGCTTTGTCCCGATCCTTGAAGCTGCGCGCCACATCGACCTGCCTGTACGTGGATATGTGTCCTGCGTGACTGATTGCCCCTATGACGGACCAACACCACCCGAGAAAGTGGCTGAAGTTGCGGACCGGCTGTTCTCGTTGGGATGTTACGAAGTATCGCTGGGGGACACGGTCGGGCAGGGCACGCCCGACACTATCGCCCATATGTTGCTGGCCGTGCGCGAACGCGTTCCGATGACGCGGCTGGCGGGGCATTTCCACGACACCAACGGGCGGGCCATCGACAATATCGACGCTGCGCTGGCGCTGGGCGTTCGGGTGTTCGACAGCGCCGTTGGCGGTTTGGGTGGGTGTCCTTACGCGCCGGGCGCTGCCGGAAACGTCGCCACCGAAGCTGTTGTGGCTCATTTGGAGCGGCTTGGATATCAGACCGGCCTCGACCTTGCGGTCATTGAAGAGGCCGCGCAGATGGCACGCGCCATGCGATCCCATTAAGGAGCGGACATGTTTGAAACGATTGCGGTGACCACGGACGCGCGTGGTGTGGCCACTCTGACTCTGAACCGTGCCGACAAGCACAACGCCATGTCGGCGCAGATGATCACCGATCTTACGCAAGCCGCGCACCTGCTTGGAACCGACGACGCAGTGCGTGTTGTTGTACTGACCGGTGCGGGCAAAAGCTTTTGTGCTGGCGGTGATCTGGGTTGGATGCAATCTCAGATGGCGGCAGAATCCGAGACCCGGTTTGTCGAGGCGCGTAAACTGGCCGAAATGTTGCAGGCGCTGAACACGTTGCCCAAACCGCTAATTGGCGCGATCCACGGTAATGCCTTTGGCGGCGGTGTGGGATTGGCGTCGGTTTGTGACGCAGCGATCGGAGTGGAAACGGTCAAAATGGGGCTGACAGAGACCAAGCTGGGGCTGATCCCGGCCACGATTGGCCCCTATGTCATCGCCCGCATGGGCGAAGCCCGGGCGCGGCGCGTGTTCATGTCGGCCCGGGTCTTCGAAGCCGCAGAAGCGGTAGAGCTGGGCCTGCTGGCCAGAATTGTGCCCGCTGCCGACCTGAATGATGCGGTTGAGTCCGAAGTCCTGCCCTATCTTGCCTGTGCACCCGGCGCGGTGGCATCGGCCAAGCAATTGGTTCGCCAGCTGGGGCCGCGCATTGACGATGCCGTGATCGACCACACGATCCGCGAGCTGGTTGACAGGTGGGAAACCGAAGAGGCCAAGGAGGGAATCGGCGCATTCTTTGAAAAAAGAAAACCTGCATGGATTAGTAAGGTTTAGGCGCCACTTGTGATGTGGCCGCGATTGTGTGGGTGACCTTCTGGGACAGAGCTTCGATAAGTCGAATATTAACCCCCTGTGCGTTTGTGTTCGGTTGACCCTCTGACCCCGCAGGGATAGAGAATGTCCAGTCAACACGCCAATTGACGGCGCTCCCTTTCAGGGTATGCGCAGGAAAGGAGCTGTACGTGGAAGACCTATTGCGGGAGTATCTCCCGATTCTGGTGTTTCTGGCCGTAGCTGTGGGCCTTGGAATCGTTTTGATTCTGGCGGCAGTCATTCTGGCGGTCCGCAATCCCGACCCCGAGAAAGTCAGCGCATATGAATGTGGTTTCAACGCGTTCGATGATGCGCGGATGAAGTTTGATGTCCGGTTCTATCTGGTCGCGATTCTCTTCATCATATTCGACCTGGAAATCGCGTTTCTGTTCCCCTGGGCTGTCGGCTTCAAGGACATCAGCGATGTTGGCTTCTGGTCCATGATCGTGTTCCTGGGTGTTCTGACCATCGGCTTTGCCTATGAATGGAAGAAGGGGGCCCTGGAATGGGAGTGATGACGGGTGCAAACACCGCCGGCGTCGACAAAGAAGTCGCCACCCAGGCCCTGAATGCCGAGCTGCAGGACAAAGGGTTTTTGCTGACCTCGACCGAGGACATCATCAACTGGGCTCGCACCGGCTCGCTGCACTGGATGACTTTCGGTCTGGCCTGCTGCGCGGTTGAGATGATGCACACCTCGATGCCGCGTTACGATGCGGAACGGTTTGGCATCGCACCCCGTGCTTCCCCCCGACAGTCGGACGTGATGATCGTGGCTGGCACCCTGACCAACAAGATGGCCCCCGCTCTGCGCAAAGTTTATGACCAGATGCCTGAGCCGCGCTATGTGATCTCAATGGGCTCCTGCGCCAATGGTGGCGGCTACTACCACTACTCATATTCAGTTGTGCGTGGCTGCGACCGTATTGTTCCAGTGGACATCTACGTCCCCGGCTGCCCCCCGACCGCTGAGGCGCTGCTGTACGGTCTGATGCAGTTGCAACGCAAAATCCGCCGTACCGGCACCATCGTGCGCTGAGGAGAGAGTTGATGAGCGAAGCACTCAAAGAACTCGGCACCCAGCTGGAATTGAAGCGAACTGACTGTGTTCTGTCCTGGGATGTCACCCATGGTGAGTTGAACGTAGATGTGGCGCTGTCGAACGTTGTAGAATTCATTGAATTCCTGAAGTCCGACCGCAGCTGCCAGTTCTCCACGCTCGTCGATATCACCGGCGTCGACTACCCCGAACGCGCCAAGCGTTTTGACGTGGTCTATCACTTCCTGTCGATGTATCAGAACCAGCGCATCCGCCTGCGGGTCTCGATCCGCGAAGAGGACATGGTGCCTTCGATCGTGGATGTGCATCCCTCGGCCAATTGGTTTGAGCGCGAAGTGTTCGACATGTTCGGCATCCTGTTCTCGGGCCACCCGGATCTGCGGCGCATCCTGACCGACTATGGATTCCGTGGCTATCCGCTGCGCAAGGATTTCCCAACCACAGGATACACCGAAGTTCGCTATGACGAGGCCCAAAAGCGCGTTGTGTATGAGTCGGTATCGCTAGTCCAAGAATACCGTCAGTTCGATTTCATGTCCCCATGGGAGGGGGCGAATTACATACTGCCGGGTGATGAAAAGCAGGAGGCTGAGTAATGGGTGGCATTTGGTGGCTGATCCTGTCTGCGCTGGCCATCATCCCGATGGTGAAGATATTGCCGTTTTTCGGGATCAATAAATTCTGGTGCCTTCTTTGTCTGGTTCCATTTGGCACGATCGCGTTGCTGTGGTGGGTCGGGCTGAAACTACAAGAGTTGGAGCGCCGATAAGATGCTAATGCTGCTGGGGGAACTGATCGCTTTGGGTGCGCTGGGGGTCCTGCTGGCAGGGGCTGCGGCCAAGGCTGTCGAGGCGGAAAAGGTCCGGGTTCGGGCTGATGCGAAAAAGAAACGGGGGCGTTGATGGACGGCTCAAGATACGATGACGGCAGCACTGACGCGCTGAGCGGAGAACAGAAGATCCGCAATTTCAACATCAACTTCGGCCCGCAACACCCTGCGGCGCACGGGGTTTTGCGTCTTGTGCTTGAGCTGGACGGCGAGATCGTTGAACGCTGTGACCCGCATATCGGCCTGCTGCACCGTGGCACCGAAAAGCTGATGGAAAGCCGGACCTATCTGCAGAACCTACCGTATTTCGACCGCCTGGATTATGTGGCGCCGATGAATCAGGAACACGCCTGGTGCCTGGCCATCGAAAAGCTGACCGGCGTCGAGGTGCCGCGCCGAGGCTCGCTGATCCGGGTTTTGTATTCCGAGATCGGGCGTATTCTGAACCACCTTCTGAACGTGACCACGCAAGCGATGGATGTAGGCGCGTTGACCCCGCCTTTGTGGGGCTTCGAAGAGCGCGAAAAGCTGATGGTGTTCTACGAACGTGCCTGCGGTGCCCGTCTGCACGCGGCCTATTTCCGACCCGGCGGTGTCCATCAGGACCTGCCGCCGGAACTGCTGGACGATATCGAGACGTGGAGCCACGAGTTCCCCTCTGTTCTGAACGATATCGATGGTCTGTTGACCGAAAACCGCATTTTCAAGCAGCGCAACGCCGATATCGGTGTCGTGACCGAGGAAGATATTCAGAAATATGGTTTCTCGGGCGTGATGGTGCGCGGATCGGGGCTGGCATGGGACCTGCGACGCGCGCAGCCCTATGAATGCTATGACGAGTTCGAGTTTCAGATCCCCGTCGGCAAAAACGGCGACTGCTATGATCGCTATCTGGTGCGTATGGAAGAGATGCGCCAGTCGTTGTCGATCATCCAGCAGGCCATTGTCAAAATCCGTGACTGCCCCGGTGACGTTCTGGCACGCGGCAAGATCACTCCGCCGAAACGTTCGGACATGAAAACCTCGATGGAAAGCCTGATCCATCACTTCAAGCTTTACACCGAAGGCTTCCACGTCCCTGCAGGTGAGGTTTATGCCGCCGTCGAGGCCCCCAAGGGAGAATTCGGAGTCTATCTGGTCGCCGACGGGACCAACAAACCCTACCGCGCCAAGCTGCGCGCGCCGGGTTTCCTGCACCTGCAAGCCATGGACCATATCGCCGGGGGCCACCAACTGGCCGACGTCGCCGCGATCATCGGGACAATGGATGTCGTGTTCGGAGAGATTGACCGGTGAGACGCCTTGCTTTGATCCTGGCGCTTGCAGCCGCCACACCGTTGCAGGCCGCCTCGACCCATCCAACGGCAAAAGTGCTTGAGGTGATGCGCGAGAACGGCTGCCGGTTGGATGTATCGCGCGCCGAGGAGGCCTTTTCTGCCCATGACTTGCGACCCGAAGATGTCAGCGCTGTGATTAATTCCTGGGCTGAACAGGGGGTGGCCGGGCTGGACGGTGCGGCATTCGAAATTGCTCCGGCGATCTGCGGTGCGCATGGGCTGGCACCCGAGGATACGGCGGGCCGTGCCGATGCGCTTTATGATTTTGTGCGTCTGAACGGGTGTCGCATGGTCGAAGAAGAAGCTCAGATCAAATTGCGCCCCGCCGGTTTTACACAGGCTGAAACGCCCGATCTGATTGCCCGCCTTGTCGATCAAGGTCGTGCGCATCTGGAAGACCCCTATGTTATCGTGATCGGAGATGCCTGCTAATGCTGCGCCGTCTGCACCCCGAACAACCTGAAAGCTTTGCCTTCACTGCTGCCAACCAGCAGTGGGCCACAGCACAGATCACCAAATACCCTGACGGCCGTCAGGCCAGCGCGGTTATCCCGCTGCTATGGCGCGCGCAGGAACAAGAAGGCTGGCTGAGCCGTCCCGCGATTGAATCCGTCGCCGACATGTTGGGCATGGCCTATATCCGCGTGCTCGAGGTTGCGTCGTTCTACTTCATGTTCCAACTGCAACCGGTTGGAACTGTCGCGCATATTCAGGTCTGCGGAACGACCTCCTGCATGATCTGTGGGGCCGAAGACCTGATCGCGGTTTGCAAGGAGAAGATCGCTGCCAAACCGCATGAGCTTTCAGTTGATGGCAAATTGAGTTGGGAAGAGGTGGAATGCCTCGGGTCCTGCACCAATGCGCCGATGGCGCAGATCGGCAAGGACTATTACGAAGATCTGACTGCTGACAGTTTTGGCAAGATCATTGACGATCTGGCCGCCGGCAAGGTGCCGACACCGGGTCCGCAGAATGGCAGATACGCGGCAGAACCGCTGAGCGGTCTGACCAGCCTCACGGACTACGATGCCGGAAAACCGCAGTACAATGCCAGTGTTGAACTGGCCGAAGAACTTGGTGATACGGTCAAGCGCATCGACGGGACCGAGGTTCCGATCCTGACGCCATGGCTGGGCAAAGACGGCAAGGCTGCGGCGACCAAGGCCGCTCCAAAGCCACCAAAGGCGCCGGCACCCGCCAAACCCGCCGTGAAGCAGGCGGAAGAGGCAAAGAAGGCGCTGATCAAAGAGGATCAGCCCGAAACTTTGACCGCCGCGCGGGAGGGGAAAGCGGATGACCTCAAGATGCTGAAAGGTGTTGGCCCCAAGCTTGAACAGAGGCTGAACGAACTTGGCTTTTTCCACTTTGACCAGATCGCAGCATGGACGCCGGAACAGGTGGCCTGGGTAGATGCGCGGCTGAAATTCAAGGGCCGGATCGAGCGGGACGGTTGGATCGAACAAGCAGCCCAACTGGCGACAGGCGAAGAAACAGAGTTTGCAAAACGTGCTAAAGAAGACGGCACCTACGAAGACTGAATAGGACGGTGCCCGTTCGGGGCATCAAGGTGAGATGGACAAAGAAAAAGAACAGGCCATGGCCCGCAAGGGCCGACATATCGGGGTGGTCATCGCGGTGACCATGCTGTTGTGGCTTGCCATAACGTTGTTCATCGGCCCGGCACTGGGATTACCGGGGCGCTATGCGCTGCTGTTTGATTTCGCCGCTTTGGCGGGGTTCATCTATGCGGGCGTGAACATTTTTCAACTCTGGCGCATGCGTCAGGACAGCTGAAGGTAAGACATGATGCTGAAGGATCAGGACAGGATCTTTACCAATATCTACGGGATGCATGAGCGTACGCTGAAAGGCGCGCAGACCCGCGGGCATTGGGACGGCACAGCTGGCCTGATCGGGAACGGGCGTGACTGGATCATCCAGACGATGAAGGACTCAGGGCTTCGCGGTCGCGGCGGTGCTGGTTTTCCCACCGGCTTGAAATGGTCGTTCATGCCCAAGGAAAGCGACGGTCGTCCGGCCTATCTGGTGGTGAACGCGGACGAATCCGAGCCCGGCACCTGCAAAGACCGTGAGATTATGCGCCACGATCCGCACACCTTGATCGAAGGTTGTCTGATCGCGTCTTTCGCGATGAATGCGCATACCTGCTATATCTACCTGCGTGGTGAGTACATCCGCGAGCGCGAGGCGCTGCAGGCCGCAATTGATGAGGCCTATGATGCTGGCTTGTTGGGCGAAAACGCCGCCGGGTCGGGTTGGGATTTCGACCTGTTTCTGCATCACGGGGCCGGCGCCTATATCTGCGGCGAAGAGACCGCGCTGATCGAAAGCCTTGAAGGTAAAAAGGGCATGCCGCGCATGAAACCACCGTTCCCGGCGGGGGCGGGCCTCTATGGCTGCCCGACCACGGTGAACAACGTGGAATCCATCGCCGTTGTGCCGACCATTCTGCGCCGTGGTGCGGATTGGTTTGCTGGATTTGGCCGTCAGAACAATGCAGGCACCAAACTGTTTGCGATCTCGGGCCATGTGAACAACCCCTGTGTTGTCGAAGAGGCGATGTCGATCCCGTTTGAACAGCTGATCGAGACCCATTGCGGCGGCATTCGTGGCGGCTGGGACAACCTGCTGGCCGTTATCCCTGGCGGTTCATCAGTTCCTTGTGTCCGCGGTGAAGACATGCGCGATGCGATCATGGATTTCGACCATTTGCGCAATGATCTGGGGTCCGGTCTGGGGACGGCGGCTGTAATCGTGATGGACAAGTCTACGGACATTATCAAAGCGATCTGGCGTTTGTCGAAGTTCTACAAACATGAAAGCTGTGGTCAGTGTACTCCTTGCCGCGAAGGTACCGGCTGGATGATGCGCGTGATGGACCGTCTGGTGCGGGGTGAGGCCGAACTGGAAGAGATCGACATGTTGTTTGACGTGACCAAACAGGTCGAAGGCCACACGATCTGTGCTTTGGGCGATGCTGCCGCCTGGCCAATCCAGGGCCTGATCCGCAATTTCCGTGAGGAAATCGAGGATCGCATCAAGGCCCAGAAATCGGGCCGTATGGGCGCGATGGCGGCGGAGTGATCAAGTTGCATGATATCGGATCAAACCCAAACCACGTTGAGATCAAGGAGTTGAACTAATGGAAACTTTTGCTGAGTATTCACATGCAATCGCATCCCTCGTGGTCTTTACGTTGATCATTCTGGCGCTTGCGCCGTTTTCCGCGCTGGCCAAACAGGGCAAGGGATTGGCCCCCGGGGCAACGCCGGAACAGGACTATTCCGACAAGGCGTATCGCCTGAACCGGGCTTATCTGAACGGGACCGAGACGCTGCCGGCCTATGTCGCTGTCACGGTCGCGGCCATGTTGCTTGGGGTTAGCCCGTTCTGGGTGAACCTATTGGCATCGGTCGCTCTGATTGCGCGCATCGTCATGTTGGTTATTCACATGCGTGGTATTGGACAACCGCACAGCGGCGTTCGATCGGTATCCTACGTTGTCGGATGGGCCTGCATGGTTGTGATGGGCTTCATGGCATTGGTGGCGGCGTTCTAATGGAAAAGAAAGGTACTTATCCGTTGACTGGATCAAAATTCAGGATGGGACGTGTGGTACTGACCGCCGCCTTGGGTGCCGCAGTTTTTGTCTCGGCCTGCGGCACGTCGTCCAGTGACCGAATCCTCTTTGATGGCAAGGCCTTCCGGGCCAAAGCGAAGGCCGTCGACAAAAGGAACGCCCCGACGGATTTTACGGTTGTGGTGAACGGCGTGTCCGCGTCTTTGGATGGCGCGCGCGAAGCGGGGCGGCACGAAGGAACCAAATTCTGTATCGACGCTTTTGGGACTTCTAAAATCAACTGGAAAGTCGGACCCGACACCGAACCGCAGAATTTGCGCATCACCGACAATAAATTGACCTTTGCAGGAACCTGCCAGCGACCATGAACCGGTTTTTCGCATATCAGGGCGTGACGCAAGACGTGTTATTGAATAGCGCGCCAACCCCGGATCGTTTTGGCCTGTCCAAGACGAAAGGATTTGTCATGTCTGGTGTGAAACTGCTTATTGTGTTGTCTGTTCTGGCTATTCCGGCTGCGGTCGCCGCCAAACCGCCCTTGCGCGAAGTCAAAGAGATTGACGACGAACTCTATTACATCGCTATCGCAAACGAGATTTCGGATTACTGCCCGTCGATCAGCGGGCGCAGGCTGAAGGCAATTGGCGTGATGTGGGGGCTCAAGTCGAAAGCGAACAGCCTGGGGTATTCGGACGGCGAAATCCGCGCTTACGTGGAATCGGATGCCGAAAAGGACCGGATGCGTGCCAAAGGCGAGACGTATCTGGCCGCGAACGGTGTGTCTTATGACAATCCCAAATCTTTCTGCACGCTAGGGCACGCAGAGATTGAAAGAAACAGCGCCATTGGCGTGTATTTGAGGGCGAACTAGACCATGTCTGACCTCCGCAAAGTGAATATCGACGGGCAGGAAATCGAAGTCGATGGTGCGATGACGCTGATCCAGGCCTGTGAGCAGGCCGGGGTCGAGGTGCCGCGCTTTTGCTATCACGAGCGTCTGTCGATCGCCGGGAATTGCCGGATGTGTCTGGTCGAAGTTGTCGGCGGCCCGCCCAAACCTGCGGCGTCGTGTGCGATGCAGGTGCGCGACCTGCGCCCGGGACCGGAAGGACAGCCGCCAGAGGTCAAGACGAACTCGCCCATGGTCAAGAAAGCGCGCGAAGGGGTGATGGAGTTCCTGCTTATCAACCACCCGCTGGACTGCCCGATCTGCGATCAGGGTGGCGAGTGTGACCTGCAGGATCAGGCGATGGCGTATGGCATGTCGGGCTCGCGCTTCAAGGAAGCCAAGCGCGCCGTGGACGATCTGGATCTGGGGCCGCTGGTCGGAACCGCGATGACCCGCTGCATCAGCTGCACCCGTTGCGTGCGCTTTACGACCGAGGTCGCCGGGATCACACAGATGGGTCAGACCGGTCGCGGCGAAGATGCCGAGATCACGTCTTATCTGAACCAAACGTTAAATTCGAACCTGCAGGGCAATATCATTGACCTGTGCCCGGTTGGGGCGCTGACGTCGAAGCCTTACGCCTTTACCGCGCGGCCTTGGGAGCTGACCAAGACTGAGAGCATCGACGTCATGGATGCCCTGGGCTCGAACGTTCGTGTCGATACCAAAGGGCGCGAAGTCATGCGCTTTCTTCCGCGCAACCATGACGGCGTGAACGAGGAATGGATCAGCGACAAGACCAGGTTTGTCTGGGATGGCTTGCGTCGCCAGCGTTTGGATAAGCCGTACTTGCGTGAAAACGGCAAGCTACGCCCGGCCTCGTGGCCTGAGGCATTGACCAGAGCGGCAGAGGCACTGAAAGAGGCCAAAAAGCCGGCGGGTATCGTTGGTGATCTCGCTCCGGTCGAGGCCGCGTTCGCGCTGAAGCAATTGATCGAAGGGCAGGGCGGTGTTGTTGAATGCCGAACCGATGGGGCCAAGCTGCCTGCGGGAAATCGCGGTGCCTATGCCGGGACGGCCGCTATCGAGGATATCGACACAGCCGAGCGTATTCTGCTGATCGGAACGAACCCGCGCGACGAAGCTCCGGTTTTGAACGCGCGTATCCGCAAGGCCTGGGCACATGGGACCGAGGTGGCCTTGGTTGGGCCAGCGGCCGATCTAACCTATGCGTATCACCATATGGGCGACGACCGCGCGGCGTTGCAAAAGGTTGTCGATATGGGCGGCGATGATGAGATCAAGGGCAAAGCCTCGCTGGTCATCGTCGGGCAGGGTGCGCTGCTTGAAGCTGACGGCGCAGCTGTGCTGGCCGCCGCGCAAACGATTGCAGCCAATACCGAAAGTGGATTGCTGATCCTGCACAGCGCTGCGTCTCGCGTGGGTGCGATGGATGTGGATGCCACCAACGAAAATGGCATGGATGCCGTAAGTGCGGCTGACGTGATCTACAATCTCGGCGCAGATGAGGTTGAAATCGGCGAAGGGGCCTTTGTGATCTATCAGGGCAGCCATGGTGATCGTGGCGCGCACCGTGCCGATGTGATCCTTCCTGGTGCCGCGTATACCGAGGAAAACGGGCTGTTCGTGAATACCGAAGGCCGACCACAACTGGCGATGCGTGCCGGGTTCGCCCCGGGTGAGGCGAAAGAGAATTGGGCCATCTTGCGGGCGCTGTCGGCAGAGCAGGGCGCTACGTTGCCTTTCGACTCGCTGGCGCAACTGCGCACAGCGTTGATCGAAGCTGTCCCGCATCTGGCCCAGATCGACCACGTGATCGAGAATGAGGTCCAGCCGTTGGATGCCGGTCCTTTGGGTCAGGCAACGTTCCGCAATGTGATCAAGGATTTCTATCTGACCAACCCGATTGCACGGGCGTCGCAGTTGATGGCCGAGCTTTCTGCTCAGGCGCAGTCTCGGAATACCGGGAAGATTGCGGCAGAATGAACCAGACCCGTTTCATATCGCTTTCAGAAGCCAACATCGCTTGCGGTGCGGGCACCAGGGAACTGCGCATGAAATGCAATGAAAAAGGTAGCGCGATGGCTGTGGATGCTGTTTACACCTATGCGCCGATCCAACCGCAAGATGCGCAGGCACTTGGCCTGATCATCACCCGCGAAAAATTGAATACCCACGGTGTGAGGACCAATGGCTGATTTCTTTAACACCCCAGGCGGAATAGCCATCATCATTCTGGCGCAAGTGCTTGCAGTTGTTGCCTTCGTGATGATTTCGCTGTTGTTCCTTGTTTACGGCGACCGCAAGATCTGGGCCGCCGTCCAAATGCGCCGCGGCCCCAACGTGGTTGGCGTCTATGGACTGCTGCAATCGGTGGCTGACGCCCTGAAGTACGTGGTAAAAGAGGTGGTCATACCCGCCGGGGCCGACCGCACTGTGTTCATCCTCGCTCCGCTGACCTCATTCGTATTGGCAATGATCGCCTGGGCCGTGATCCCGTTCAACGATGGCTGGGTGTTGTCGGATATCAATGTCGCAATCCTGTATGTCTTTGCCGTGTCCTCACTGGAAGTTTATGGCGTGATTATGGGCGGTTGGGCCTCGAACTCAAAATACCCTTTCCTTGGATCATTGCGCTCTGCGGCTCAGATGATTTCCTATGAAGTTTCCATTGGCCTGATTATCATCGGTGTTATCATCTCAACCGGCTCGATGAATTTCGGCCACATTGTCGAAGCGCAGGACGGCCGGTTCGGTTTCTTCAGCTGGTACTGGTTACCGCATTTCCCGATGGTCTTCCTGTTCTTCATCTCGGCGCTGGCGGAAACCAACCGGCCGCCGTTCGACTTGCCCGAGGCGGAGTCGGAATTGGTCGCCGGTTATCAGGTCGAATACTCGGCCACGCCCTTCCTGCTGTTCATGGCCGGCGAGTATATCGCGATCTTCCTGATGTGCGCGCTGACCACGCTGCTGTTCTTCGGCGGCTGGCTGTCACCGATCCCGGGCCTGCCGGATGGCGTGCTGTGGATGGTCGCCAAGATGGCGTTCTTCTTCTTCCTCTTTGCGATGGTCAAGGCGATCACCCCTCGCTACCGCTATGACCAGCTGATGCGTCTGGGCTGGAAAGTCTTCCTTCCCTTCTCGCTGGCCTGGGTGGTCTTTGTGGCCTTCGCGGCAAAATTCGACTGGTTCTGGGGCGCGTTCGCCCGTTGGAGCCTAGGAGGCTGATATGACTCAAATCGACTATACCCGCGCTGCGAAGTACTTTCTGCTGCAGGACTTTTGGGTCGGCATGAAGCTGGGGCTGAAGTATTTCTTCGCCCCCAAAGCCACCATCAACTACCCGCATGAAAAGGGCCCCCTGTCTCCGCGTTTTCGCGGTGAGCACGCGCTACGCCGTTATCCCAACGGCGAAGAACGCTGCATTGCCTGCAAGCTGTGCGAGGCGATCTGCCCGGCGCAGGCGATCACCATCGACGCCGAACCACGCGAAGACGGCAGCCGCCGCACCACGCGATATGACATCGACATGACCAAGTGTATCTATTGCGGCTTCTGTCAGGAGGCCTGCCCGGTCGATGCCATTGTCGAAGGTCCGAATTTCGAATTCGCCACCGAAACCCGCGAAGAGCTGTTTTACGACAAGGAAAAACTGCTGGATAACGGCGAACGCTGGGAAGCCGAGATCGCCCGCAATCTGGAAATGGACGCGCCGTACCGATGATGAATGTGCTCTTGTCCAGACGAAAATTCTATCTTGCAATAATTGCGGGATTTTCGCTGTTCTCTGGTCTTAATTGGTACATGGGTTTCGATAGGCCCTTCGATGCGTTCGTTGGTGGGATTCTCCTTTGCACTTTGTACTTTGCCGCTGATCTAGTGCTTTCGAAATTCAAAAAGCCGGGATTGGACGTCCTTTTATATATTCTCGTCTTTGCGACGTGGACAGCATACTGGTTGCGCCCCCAATGACTGATAATCCTACAAATCCGTTCGACCTAATGATGAAGCAGGCTCAGGACATGGCCAAGGCGATGAACCCGGCGATGGAGAATTTCTCGCCCAAAGGGTTCGAGGCGCTGTGGCCGACCATGCCGAAAGAGGTCATGGAGATGATGTTCGGCAACACTGTCAACAAGGACGGGCTGGATGCCAAGACACGCCTGCTGTTGACGCTGGCCGGGCTGACCTGTCAGGGCGCGCAGGCGGATGCGGCCGTAAGGCAGACCGTGCGCCATGCACTGGAGGCGGGCGCAAAGAAACAAGAGATCGTGGAAACGATCGGTCAGATGTCGGTCTTTGCCGGCATCCCGGCTATGACCCGCGCGTTGGAACTGGCGCAAGAGGTCATGGGCGACAACGAGGATGAGGATCAATGACCGTCTTTGCCTTCTACCTGTTTGCAATCAGCGCCATCACCGGCGGGCTGTTCACGGTGATCAGCCGTCAGCCGGTGCACTCGGTTCTGTGGCTGATCCTGTCCTTCCTGTCCTCGGCAGGGCTGTTCGTTCTGCTGGGGGCCGAGTTCGTGGCGATGCTGCTGATCATCGTCTATGTCGGCGCGGTCGCGGTGCTGTTCCTGTTTGTGGTGATGATGCTGGATGTTGACTTTGCCGAGCTCAAGGCCGAGATGGCGCGTTATATGCCGCTGGCCTTGCTGATCGGTTTGGTCATCCTGATGCAGTTCGTCATGGCCTTTGGCGCATGGGACAGCGCGCAGGGTGCAGCGGCCAATCTGGCGCAGCCGATCCCGGTGGACCGGCACAACACCGAGGCCCTAGGTGTTATCCTTTATGATCAATACTTCCTTCTGTTCCAACTGGCGGGCCTGATCCTGCTGGTGGCCATGATCGGCGCCATCGTTCTGACGCTGCGCCACCGCAAGGACATCAAGCGTCAGGACATCGTCGGCCAGATGATGCGCGACCCGGCCAAGGCGATGGAGTTGAAGGACGTAAAACCGGGGCAGGGGCTTTAAGACGATGATCGGACTTGAACACTATCTTACAGTCGCGGCGACGCTGTTCGTCATCGGCATCTTCGGTCTCTTCCTGAACCGCAAGAACGTCATCATCCTGCTGATGAGCATCGAACTGATGCTGCTGGCGGTGAATATCAACCTCGTGGCGTTCTCAAGCTTCCTCGGCGATCTGGTCGGGCAGGTGTTTACGCTGTTCGTGCTGACCGTGGCGGCGGCCGAGGCGGCGATCGGGCTGGCCATTCTGGTCTGCTTCTTCCGCAACCGTGGCACCATCGCGGTTGAAGACGTCAATATGATGAAGGGGTAAGAGAACATGGAAACCACCATCCTCTTTGCCCCGTTGGTGGGCGCGCTGATCTGCGGGTTCGGCTGGAAGTTCATTGGCGAGAAAGCCGCCATGTGGACCGCCACTGGCCTGCTGTTTCTGGCCTGTCTGCTGTCCTGGATCGTGTTCTTCTCGTTCGACGGTGTGACCCAGCAGATCGAGATCATGCGCTGGATCGAAAGCGGATCACTGTCGACAAGCTGGGCCGTCCGACTGGACCGGCTGACCGCGATCATGCTGATCGTGGTGACGACGGTTTCGGCGCTCGTACACCTCTATTCCTTCGGCTACATGGATCACGATCCGCAGTGGCGCGAGGGCGAAAGCTATAAGCCGCGCTTCTTTGCCTATCTGTCGTTCTTCACCTTCGCCATGCTGATGCTGGTGACAGCGGACAATCTGGTTCAGATGTTCTTTGGTTGGGAAGGTGTGGGTGTAGCCTCGTACCTGCTGATTGGGTTCTATTATCGCAAGCCCACGGCCAATGCGGCGGCGATGAAAGCGTTCATCGTAAACCGGGTTGGCGACTTTGGCTTTGCTCTGGGCATCTTCGCGTTGTTCTTCCTGACGGACAGCATCAATTTCTCGGATATTTTTGCATCAGCCCCTGCGCTGGCCGAAGAAAAGCTACACTTCCTGTGGGGTGAGTGGACCGCCATCGAGGTGATCTGCGTCCTGCTGTTCATCGGTGCGATGGGGAAATCGGCTCAGCTGATCCTGCACACTTGGTTGCCGGACGCGATGGAAGGCCCGACGCCCGTTTCGGCGCTGATCCACGCCGCGACCATGGTGACCGCTGGTGTGTTCCTGATCTGCCGGATGTCGCCATTGATGGAATTTGCGCCGGGTGCTACCGGGTTCATTACTTTCCTTGGGGCCTCGACCGCGTTTTTTGCCGCAACCGTTGGCCTGGTTCAGACGGACATCAAGCGCGTCATTGCCTATTCGACTTGCTCTCAGTTGGGCTACATGTTCGTGGCCGCGGGTGTTGGCATGTATTCGGCAGCGATGTTCCACTTGCTGACCCACGCCTTCTTCAAGGCGCTGTTGTTCCTTGGCGCAGGTTCGGTGATCCACGCGATGCATCACGAGCAGGAGATGACCGAATACGGCGGCCTGCGGAAGAAGATCCCCTATACATTCTGGGCGATGATGATCGGCACCCTGGCGATTACAGGCGTCGGCATCCCGCTGACCCAAATCGGGTTCGCCGGGTTCCTGTCCAAGGATGCCATCATCGAAAGCGCTTTTGCCGGCGGTACAGGATATGCCTTCTGGATGCTGGTGATCGCGGCGGCGTTCACGTCATTCTACAGCTGGCGTCTGATTTTCCTGACCTTTTATGGCGAAGAGCGTGGCGACAAGCATACGCATGAGCACGCGCATGAAAGTCCGATGACCATGTTGGTGCCGCTTGGTGTTCTGTCCTTGGGCGCGGTGTTTGCCGGGATGATCTGGTATGGCAACTTCTTTGGTCACACAGACAAAGTCGGCAAGTTCTACGGTATACCGGTGGCTGAGGCGTCCGAGCATGCTGAGACCGGTGATCACGGTACAGCCGATACGACCCATGGTGACGATACGCATGCGGATGAGGCGCACGCGGATGAAAGCCATGGTGATGACGCCGGACACGAAGAAAAAGCGGCTTACGGCGACGACCACCATTACGTCTTTGCGGGTGAGCCGGGCGAGGGCGCGATTTACATTGCGCCGGACAACCATGTTCTGGACGATGCACATGCTGCCCCCAAGTGGGTCAAGGTTTCGCCTTTTGTCGCCATGGCTTTGGGCTTTATCGTGGCCTTCTGGTTCTACATCGTGAACACATCGCTGCCGGCGCGTTTGGCGCAGAACCAGCGTCCTCTTTACCTGTTCCTGCTGAACAAGTGGTACTTTGACGAGATCTATGACGCGGTCTTCGTCAAACCCACCATCGCGCTCGGCCGGTTCCTGTGGAAACGGGGTGACGGCAACACCATTGACGGTTTCCTCAACGGGGTGGCCATGGGTGTTGTACCCTTCTTTACCCGCCTCGCTGGCAAGGCGCAGACGGGCTACATCTTTACTTACGCCTTCTGGATGGTTCTGGGTATCGCTGCCCTTGTCACCTGGATTTCGATCGGCGGAGGCGCACACTAATGGATAATATCCTCTCCATCGTCACCTTCATCCCCGCCGTGGCAGCAGGCATTCTGGCCCTGTTCTTGCATGGCGAGGACGTGGCGGCACAGCGAAATGCCAAATGGGTTGCACTTGTGGCTACCACGGTGACGTTCCTAGTCTCGATCGGCATCTATACGGGGTTTGATCCGTCCAACACCGGCTTCCAGATGGTGGAAGAAGGCGAATGGCTGCTGGGTTTGAAATACAAGATGGGCGTGGACGGTATCAGCGTTCTGTTTGTCTTGTTGACGACCTTCATCATGCCTCTGACCATTCTGGCCAGTTGGCACGTCACGGACCGCGTCAAAGAATACATGATCGCCTTCCTGCTGCTGGAAACGCTGATGCTGGGCGTGTTCATGGCGCTGGATCTGGTTCTGTTCTACCTGTTTTTTGAGGCAGGTCTGATCCCAATGTTCCTGATCATCGGCATCTGGGGCGGTGCGAACCGGGTTTATGCCAGCTTCAAGTTCTTCCTCTATACCTTCCTTGGATCAGTGCTGATGCTGGTGGCGATGGTCGCGATGTATGCGGACGCGGGCACTACCGATATCGAAGCACTGATGAGCCACCACTTCTCGTCCGAAGGGTTCAGCGTGCTTGGCATCTATATTGTCGGCGGCATGCAGACACTGATGTTCCTGGCATTCTTCGCCTCATTTGCCGTGAAGATGCCGATGTGGCCAGTACACACCTGGCTGCCGGATGCGCACGTTCAGGCGCCGACCGCCGGGTCGGTCGTTCTTGCGGCGATCCTGTTGAAGATGGGCGGCTATGGCTTCTTGCGGTTCAGCCTGCCGATGTTCCCGGTGGGTTCGGCAGTGATGACTGATCTGGTGTTGTGGATGTCGGCGATTGCTGTTGTCTACACCTCGCTGGTGGCGCTGGTGCAAGAAGATATGAAAAAGCTGATCGCGTATTCTTCGGTCGCGCATATGGGCTTTGTGACCATGGGCATCTTTGCTGCGAACCAGCAGGGCATTGACGGCGCGATCTTCCAGATGCTTAGCCACGGGTTCATCTCGGCTGCGCTCTTCCTGTGTGTTGGCGTGATCTATGACCGGATGCATACTCGCGACATCGAGGCTTACGGCGGTCTGGTCATTCGCATGCCAGCCTATGCATTGGTCTTCATGTTGTTCACCATGGCCAATGTAGGTCTGCCGGGCACCAGTGGATTCATCGGAGAATTCCTGACGCTAATGGGCACTTTCCAGGTGAATACCTGGGTGACAGCTGTTGCGGCTTCTGGTGTGATCTTCTCGGCTGCTTATGCGCTATGGCTGTATCGCCGAGTGGTCTTTGGCGATTTGATCAAGGAAAGCCTCAAGGCGATGACGGATATGAGCTCGCGCGAGCGGCTGATCTTTGCTCCGCTGATCGTGATGACCATCCTACTGGGCGTCTACCCGTCGCTGGTGACCGATGTAATCGGCAACTCGACCGCCGCGCTGATTTCGAACTATGACATGGCTCTGGCCGCGGCTGAGGCCGCGACCCAGTCAGCCGCTTCGCATTAAGGGGGCTTTGGAGACATGATCCAGGCTGATCTGACGATAATCCTGCCAGAGATTGTTCTGGCCGTATATGCGATGGCGGCGCTGTTGGCGGCTGTCTACACGACGAAAGACGGGCTGGCACCTTTGCTGGTTTGGACAACCGCTGGGTTGATGGCGCTGCTGGCGATTTGGATCGCGACCAACGGCGATGGTACCAATGTCGCGTTTAATGGCATGTTTGTTGATGACGGGTTCGCAAGGTTCTCGAAGGTGGCGATCCTGCTATCAGCGGCTGCCATTCTGGTGATGAGCCAGGAATACATGGCGCGTCGGGATCTGCTGCGGTTCGAATTCCCTCTGTTGGTTGCGCTGGCCGCTGTCGGCATGATGATGATGGTCAGCGCTGGCGATCTGATGTCGCTGTACATGGGGCTGGAACTGCAATCACTGTCGCTATACGTCGTGGCCGCGCTGCGCCGGGATAGTGCCAAATCGACCGAGGCCGGTTTGAAGTACTTCGTGCTTGGTGCGCTCAGCTCGGGCCTGCTGCTGTACGGTGCCTCGCTGGTTTATGGGTTTACAGGCACGACGCTGTTCTCGGGTATCATTCAAACGGTTCAGGATGGTGAGATTTCGGTTGGCCTGCTGTTTGGTCTGGTGTTCCTGATCTCGGGTCTAGCGTTCAAAGTGTCCGCTGTGCCGTTCCATATGTGGACACCGGATGTGTACGAAGGCTCGCCCACGCCTATCACCGCTTTCTTTGCCACAGCGCCGAAAGTGGCTGCCATGGCCCTGTTCGCACGCGTAATGCACGACGCTTTTGGTGGTGTGATCAAGGACTGGCAACAGGTGATCGTCTTGCTCTCGGTCCTGTCGATGCTGTTGGGTGCGGTCGCAGCGATTGGCCAGCGTGACATCAAGCGGCTGATGGCGTTTTCGTCGATTGCCCATATGGGCTATGCGCTGATCGGACTGGCTGCGGGAACCGAGTTGGGCATCAAGGCTATGCTGATGTATCTGGCTATCTATGTGACGATGAATATCGGCACTTTCGCTTTCATTCTGATGATGGAGCGGGACGGTAAACCGGTCACGGACATCGACGCCCTGCGCCAATATTCCAAACGCGAACCGGGCAAGGCGCTGGCGGTGCTGATCCTGATGTTCAGCCTGGCGGGCGTCCCACCAATGCTGGGCTTTTTCGCCAAATTCGGTGTCTGGCAGGCCGGCGTAAGCGCGGGCCTGACCGGGCTGGTGATCGCCTCAGCCATCGCGTCTGTTATTGGTGCCTTTTACTATCTGCGGATCGTGTTCTACATGTATTTCGGGGCCGAAAACGAGGACCCGATCGAAACGCATTCTTCGCCAGTTCTGTGGGTTGCTTTGATGGGCTCGGCCGCGTTGATGCTGGTGGGCGTGTTTTATCAGTTCGGTATTGAAGGCGCGGCGGCAGCTGCGGCGGCTACTCTTGTCAATTGATCAGCGTAACACATCAAAATTGGGGGCTCGGTCAGCGGACCGGGCCTTTTTGACATGACAGACTGGCCACAGGGATACGGCCTGCACGTGCTGCAAGAGGTCGACAGCACCTTGAACGAGGCCGCCCGCATGGCCCCGACTACAACAGGGCCGGTTTGGATCATGGCGCATCACCAGACGGCGGCGCGTGGGCGGCGGGGTCGGGCGTGGGCCAATCCCAAGGGAAATCTGGCCGCGACCCTATTGATGCGGCCACAGGGAAATCCGGAACAGGCCGCACTGCGCAGCTTTGTGGCTGCGCTGTCGCTGTTTGACGCCTGCGTTGCAGTGACGGGTCGGGCGACAGGCTTGTCTCTCAAATGGCCCAACGATGTTTTGCTGAACGGCGGCAAACTGGCGGGTATTCTGTTGGAAAGTACAGGGCAGGGGCGCGGCGTCTCGCACTTGTCCATAGGCATAGGCGTGAACCTGTCTGAGTCACCCGGAACAGATCAGGTAGAACCCGGCGCTGTTCGACCGGTTTCCCTATTATCGGAAGCCGGAGCCAACGTAACGCCCGAGGATTTCCTGACCGAACTGGCTGTCGCCTATGCCGGATACGAGAACCAATTCGTGACTTACGGGTTTGAACCGATCCGGACCGCGTGGTTGGCCCGGGCTGCCAAGTTGGGTGAGGTCATCACTGCCCGTACCGCAGCGTCGGAAACGGTTGGAACCTTTGAAACGGTGGACGCAGGGGGCAACCTTGTCCTAAACACCGCCAAAGGCCGCGTCAGTATTCCGGCGGCGGATGTGTTTTTCTGAAGGAGGCTCAGATGCTTCTGGCTATTGATTGCGGCAACACGAACACTGTGTTCTCGATCTGGGACGGTGAAAGGTTTCTGTGCACCTTGCGCACCTCGACCCACCATGCGCGCACGGCGGATGCGTATTTCACGTGGTATTCGACACTGGTGAAACATTATGGGATCGAGGCTGAAATCACTGATGTGATCATCGCCTCGACCGTACCGCGGGTTGTGTTCAACCTGCGGGTCTTTGCTGATCGGTTCTTTGGGTGTCGGCCGCTTGTCGTGGGCAAGCCCGATTGCCTGCTGCCGATGAATCCGCGTGTTGACGAGGGCACAGTGCCCGGCCCGGATCGTCTGGCCAACGCAGTGGCTGCGTTTGACCGGCATGGCGGCAACGTGGTTGTTGTAGATTTTGGCACGGCGACGAACTTTGATGTGGTTGCAGCGGATGGGGCTTACGTCGGCGGCATCATTGCGCCGGGCGTAAATCTCAGCCTCGAGGCATTGCATCAGGGCGCGGCTGCCTTGCCACATATTGATATCACCCGCCCTGAAAATGTGATTGGCACGAATACGGTTGGCTGTATCCAATCCGGCGTGTATTGGGGCTATTCCGGATTGATCGAGGGGCTGATTTCCCGGATCAAGGCGGAATACGGAATGCCGATGAAAGTCGTTGGAACCGGTGGGCTCGCGCCGCTGTTCGATCAGGCGGACGTGGGGTTTGACGCAATCGAAGATGATCTGACGATGCACGGCCTGACCGTGATACATCGCTATAACAAGGACAATGGCTCGACATGAGCAGCGAAAGATTGATCTACCTACCGCTGGGTGGTGCCGGCGAAATTGGCATGAATGCCTATGTCTACGGCTATGGCAAACCCGGGCAGGAACGGCTGATCCTTGTGGATCTGGGCGTGACATTTCCCGACATGGACACCACCCCGGGCGTTGACCTGATCCATGCCGACATCTCGTGGCTGCGCGAACGTGCCGACCGGTTGGAGGCCGTGTTCGTAACCCACGCACACGAGGACCACGTGGGCGCTGTGGCGCATTGCTATGAGGCGCTGGGTGCGCCTGTCTATGCACGGGCCTTCACCGCCAACATCGCGCGCCGCAAGATGGAAGAGCATGGACACCCCGAGGATGCCGTACATACTGCATCGGCCTGGCCCGAACAGATTTCCGTTGGTCCGTTCAAGGTAGGTTTCCTACCGGTCTCGCATTCGATCCCCGAAAGCGCTGCCCTGGTGATCGACACGCCAGAGGGGCGGATCGTACATACCGGCGACTTCAAGTTGGATGAAAATCCGATCGTGGGTGAACCTTTTGACCCCAATCTCTGGGCCGAGGTTGCCAAGTCTGGCGTCAAAGCGCTGGTGTGTGACAGTACGAACGTGTTTTCCCCCCATGCGGGTCGTTCGGAATCCGAGGTCGGTCCGGAGATCACCAAGCTGGTTGAGGAAGCCAGCGGCATGGTTGTTGCCACCACATTTGCGTCGAATGTCGCACGTGTGAAAACACTGGCCGAGGCGGGCGAACGGGCGGGGCGCTCGGTCGTTCTGCTGGGTCGCGCGATGCGCCGGATGATCGAAGCCGCGACCGAAACGGGCATTCTGACCAGCTTTCCACGCGTCGTCAGCGCTGAAGAGGCTGTGGACATGCCGCGCCAGAACCTGATGCTGATCGTCACCGGCAGCCAGGGAGAACGCCGCGCGGCCAGCGCACAACTTGCGCGGGGCAAATACCGCGGCTTGGAACTGAAAGAGGGCGATCTGTTTCTCTTCTCGTCCAAAACCATCCCAGGCAACGAGCGTGGCGTGATTTTCATCATGAACCAGCTCAGTGAAAAGGGCGTGGATGTGGTCGATGACAGTGCGGGCCTGTACCATGTGTCTGGTCACGCCAACCGTCCGGATCTTGAGAAAGTACACGGGCTTGTCGATCCGCAGATGATCATTCCGATGCACGGTGAACATCGTCACCTGCGCGAGCATGCCAAACTGGCCGAAGCTGGTGGGCGTACCGGTATTCTGGCCGTAAACGGCACCATGCTGGATCTGACAGGGAATGCGCCGAGGGTTGTTGACTATGTCGAAACCGGACGGACCTATCTGGATGGCACGGTCAAAGTTGGCGCCCTGGATGGGGTGGTGCGTGACCGGATTCGTATGGCGCTGAACGGGCACGTCACTGTTACGGTCATTCTGGACGAAGAGGACGAACCACTGGGCGAGCCGTGGTGCGATACGATGGGTCTGTCCGAGATTGGATCGTCCCGCGCTGCATTGGTTGAAGTTCTGGAAGAAGACCTGAATCAGTTCCTGATGCGGGCCGATGCCAAAACCCTGCGCGACGATGACAAACTGGAAGAGGCAATACGCCGGATCGTTCGCCAAACAGCAAAGATCGAGATTGGCAAAAAGCCCGAAGTCACCGTAGTAATCAGCCGAATGAAATAACGTATCTGGGGGCCTCTGGCCCTCAGTCTGCTTCTGGCATGGGATAGCCGCGAAGCTTGAGGAAAAGGCTTTCCTCCTCACTGTTCAGAAAGAACGGAACGGTTTCAGGTGGCGTTGGGTCTGTCACCCGAGCGGCGATTTCGGCCAGCACCACTTCGGTAATGAACGGCAAGTCGAATTCGCGTGCCCGGTCCAGCGCCACCCATTGCAGATGCGACAGCTCGTCCGAGGCGTGGCTGAAATCATCCAGATCGCCCTGTATTGCAGTGGCGTCTACCAGGAAAAAGCGTGCATCGAACCGGCGTGGTCGCCCAGGGGGGGTGACGGCACGAAAGACGAACTGAAGTGCTTGTGCCGATGGGCGGTATCCCATCTGCGCAAAAGTTGCCCAATCTTCGGTCAGCGGGCCTGCCCAATCGCCGGGTTGGCCCAAAATCAGTCCGGTTTCTTCCCAAAGCTCTCGGATCGCCGCCGCCGCCAAGGCATTCTGCAGCCCAGCTTGTGACCGTTCCGCTAGGCGGTCACAGCACACAGCAGGCAGATCCGTTGACAGGGCAACATCCGCATCAGACGCATCGACAGCGCCGCCTGGGAAGACAAACTTGTTGGGCATGAACGCGGCTTTTGCGCCGCGTTGCCCCATCAGGATGGATGGATTAGTCAGACGATCCCGCAAAACAATGACTGTCGCCGCGTCGCGTATGGCTGTTTTATCCACCGTCATCCGTTGTCCAACATGCGGTCCAAGATCACGCGGACTGGCCAAAGCCGTGCATGCGACGTGCCCATTGATAGGCGACAACTGCGCCTTTCAATCGTGGCAGCAGGAATAATGACAGGGCGGTACAACCAAATGCCAAGACCAGGAACAACGTCAGGGGATCAGGGCGCCAATGGACATAAGATAAGTGCAGCGCCGGTGCCAGCAGGTGACCCACCAGGAGAATCGTAAGATAGGCCGGCCCGTCATCGGCGCGATGGTGAAACAGCTCTTGTCCGCAATTCGAACATTCGTTGTTAACCTTGAGGTAGCTGTGCAGCAGTTTTCCTTCGCCGCAATTTGGGCAACGGCAACGGAACCCTTTGACCAGTGCTGGCTTTGTCGGGCGGTCTTCTACATCGTGGGTTTCGATCGTCTGATCTGTCATGTTGATACTCGCGCGTTCCAATGATGAGGATATAACGCTTGTTTGTGGCTTCGGGAAAGGGGGTGCGTCGCTTTGCATCGCCATGACGTTTTTAAAAAAGTTTCACTTCCTGCGACGGAATGGGATGCCTGCCCCGTTTGAACCTATGTAAGCAGCGGCAATGGCGCCGCGAAAACAAGGGAAAAACGTTATGAAAAGCGCCAAATTCATTCCGGCAATCATTGTGTCAGCACTGGCAATCACTGGCACATCCGTTTTCGCCGCAGGCGGTAAAGATCGCGAACCTGTGACCTTTCAACAGCTCGATGCGAACGGTGACGGGCAAGTGACCAAGGAAGAAATGCAGGCTCATCGGAATCAGCGTTTCACCAATGCCGACACCGACGGCGACGGCCAGCTGAGCGTCGAAGAGATGCAGGCAGCAGGTCAAAAGAAGGCCAACGACCGTGTAACGAAGATGTTTGAACGCAACGATGCCAACAAGGACGGTTTTCTGAGCGAGGACGAGTTGCCCAAGCCGCGCCGTGCTGACAAGATGTTTGACCGGATCGACGCGAACGAGGACGGCGCCATCTCGGAAGAGGAATTTGCCGATGCAAAAGACAGAATGGGAAAGCGCCACAAGAAACATGGGAAAGCGGACTCTGACGACAGCTGATGCGGGATGGAGGACCTGACCTCTGCTCCACAAGACGTTCGCGGCGTGGATTACGCCGCGGACGAATTGGGCGACGATGTGTTGCTTAGGCAGTTTGCCGATGGCGATGCTGCAGCGGCTCGCGTGCTCACCGATCGGCTTGCGCCGCGCAGCTTGTCAGTGGCCCTTCGGTTTCTGGGCAACCGCGCCGAGGCTGAAGATGTGACACAAGATGCGATGATGCGCCTGTGGCAGATGGCACCCGATTGGGTACCCGGTCAGGCCAAAGTATCGACGTGGCTTTATCGCGTGACGCTAAATCTGTGCGTTGATCTGCGCCGCAAAAAGACGCCGGACCGGCTGGCGGATGTGCCGGAGCCCGAAGATGAAAAGGCCAGCCCGGCAGATCAGCTGCAGGACGCAGCCCGCAAGGACGCGCTGCAAACGGCGCTGTCACAACTGCCGGAACGTCAGCGACAAGCTGTTGTTTTGCGGCATATTGAGGAATTGCCCAACCCTGAAATCGCTGGGATCATGGGCATTTCGGTGGAAGCGGTGGAAAGCCTTACGGCACGAGGAAAACGGTCGTTAGCGGCGATTCTGGCCGGGCGACGTGATGAATTGGGGTACGACGATGACTGACGACAAAGACAATCTGGATCTGTTGTTCGCCCAAGCCCGGCAGGATCGGCATGAGTTGCCGGATGATCTGGCTGTGCGCATTCTCACTGACGCGGAATCTGTTCGGTTGGGTCGCCTGAAGCCAGATGAGCCAAAGACAAACTCTTTGTGGGCGCGCCTGCTGGCCGGGTTTGGCGGCTGGCAGGGAATGGGCGGTTTGGTTGCTGCCAGTATGGCGGGCGTCTGGATCGGCTTTTCAGCACCGGCATTTCTGCCTGATCCCGCCAATTACATTTACGCGCAGGATGTTAGTTTCGTGGTCGCTGACCTAAGTCTGGATACGAGTTTTCTGGAGGACGCCGAATGAGCGATAGCCCCAAACCCAAAAACCGGTGGATGTCGGTTCTGTTGGTCATTTCACTGGCACTGAACCTGTTGATTGTTGGTGTCGCCCTGGGGACCGCGCTGCGGGTCAAAGGGGGGGATCACGCGAAGGCTCCGCCCGGGTTCGGCTCGGCACTTTACCGCGCTTTGCCAAAGGAAGAACGCAAAGCGATGCGCAGCGAGCTTTTTGACCGTCACAAAAAGGGTGCAAGCAACCGGTCCCAGGACTTTGCGCAGCTCAGCACTGCCTTGCGCGCAGACCCCTTTGACGCTGCGGTGGTTCAAGCCCTGCTAGACCAGCAAGCGCAGTCTATGGCGGACCTGCAGAATGCCCTGCAGCAAGAGTGGTTGGCTCGGGTAGAAGCCATGAGCGATGAAGAGCGTCTGGTTTATGCCGACCGGCTGGAAGAGGTAGTTAAACGCGGCCCGCGTGGCCACAAGAAAAAGGACTGAGGGTCTCAGGCAGCGCTCTGCCTGATCCTTACTTGATTGCGACCAGCCTTCTTGGCTGCATAAAGCGCAGTATCGGCGGATTTCAGCAACCGCTCCACCGGGTCACCAGGGGGCAGGGGCGGGATCGGCGCCGTAAGGCCGATGCTAATGGTGACAGGCACGGGGGCTGTGGTATCGGGCAGAGAAAATGGTGTCTTGCTGATACAGTCGCGCAGGGTTTTCGCCAGATCCATCGCCCCCGCCTGAGAGCTGTCAGGCAGGCCGATCATAAACTCCTCCCCCCCGATGCGCGCGACAAAACCCGCCGCGCCAACCGTGCGCTTCATGCGCTTTGCGGCCTCGGTCAAAACCTGGTCGCCGCTGACATGCCCAAAACGGTCGTTGATGGTTTTGAAATGATCCAGGTCTGCCAGCATGACAACAAAACCGTGACCGGTTTGCGATGGTTGTCGTGCCATCTGATCCATAGCTTGCATAGCATAACGGCGGTTGTGCAATCCGGTCAGCGGATCGACCCATGACTCGGCCAGCCCGCGCTTTAATGAGGCGCGCATCTGGTCCATTCGGGCCTTTCGCGCGATCTGGTTATCCAGATGCAGTTGAACTTCTTCGACGTAGAACCCCCCCATACAAACGGCGTCAGCGCCACGATCCAGCGCCTCGCTCGCCATTGTCGCATTTTCATCGGCCAAGACAGCGATCAATACGGTATGCCGAGTTGCCCCCCGTGACTTCAGATCCGCCAGCGTATTCAGGCCCGCGGCAGTCGTTCCTATTTCGACCAGAATCGCATCCGGCACCGGACCCGACAACAAGACGCGCATGTTCGAAGCTGCATGTGTGCTTATGCTGTGATGTGATCGCTCGGACAATGCGGTTTTCCACAATGTCCCGATCCGGGCGCTCTGGGTCAGTATGGCCACATGGGCCGATTTCGGCGGCATAATCAGCACAGTCGAGGGTTCTGCAAATCCGATTGGATGTGATCCGTCGCCCAGCTGAAGCTCTTGCGTATCGGCGCGCGCGCGCAGAAGGCTGCGAATTCGCGCCAGAAGCAGGGTGTCCTTGAACGGGGCCGCCAGCACGTCGTCCAACCCATCCGCCAATGCCTGCAATCTTGCCGCCTTGTCGTTCTGCGGGGCGATTGCAACGACCGGTACATCGGCCAATTCCGGGTTGGCCATCACCAGTCTTTTGACGTCCGCAGCCGAGCCATCGGGTAGCGTTTGTGCCACCAGCACCAGATCGGGGCGTGTGCGACTTAGCAGCCCGGCCAGCCCCTGCAGCTTTTCAGCCTGAACCACGTGATACCACGCGGCTGTCAGCTGAACTTTTAGCATAATGCGATTGGTCGAAGTCCCGTCGAGGACAAGAATGGTTCCCTGCACGGACATATCTGTCACCGTTGATTGCATGCGTTGCCAAAGTGTCTATGAGTCTAGTTAACAAACCCTTTCCAAGTGCATTTCCGAGGCCTCTTTATGCCGATCACCGCCCAATCCGCCGAAACGCTTGCCCTGAACGTCCTTGGCTGGCTGGTCGGGAATGACGAGTTGCTGCCGATTTTTCTGGGCTCGACGGGCGCATCCACCGAGGATCTGCGGGTTCGCGCATCAGAGTCGGAATTCCTGAGTTCGGTTCTTGAATTCTTGATGCTTGACGATTCGTGGGTGATCGCCTTTTGTGACGACAATTCCGTGCCCTATGACCTGCCGGGTCAGGCACGGGCTGTTTTGTCTGGTGGCGACGTTCACTGGACCTGATTCAATTCACTGACAGGAGCATGTAATGCCCATCGATGCGATCTTGTTCGACAAGGACGGAACACTGTTTGACTTTGCGGACACATGGGGTGGTTTCGGACGCAGCGTGTTGGAAAAGCTGTCAGATGGCGACCTAAAGCGGGCCGCCGAACTGGGCCAGGCCATCGGGTTTGATCCGGTTTCGGAAGAATATGCCGACGACAGCATCGTGATCGCGGGGACCGTCGAGGAGATCGCCGAAGTCCTTGCACCCTTTTTCCCGGATATGCCCAGCGATGAGCTGATTGACACTCTGAACACGGAATCGGCGATGGCGACACAGGCCCCGGCTGTTCCTCTGGTTCCCTTCCTGGATGCTTTGCGGCAGGCGGGCCTAAAACTGGGCGTGGCCACGAACGACGGGGAAATGCCTGCGCTGCAACATCTCGCCTCGGTCGGGATTCGCGACCACTTCGATTTTGTTGCTGGCTACGACAGCGGCCATGGGTTCAAACCCGGACCCGGGCAATTGATTGCCTTTGCGACCCATGTTGGTGTCGACCCGTCGCGTGTGGCGATGGTGGGGGACAGCCTTCATGATCTTCAGGCCGGGCGTGCGGCGGGAATGACCACAATTGGGGTGCTAACCGGGCTGGCCCCGGCGGAGGCGCTTGCGCCGATGGCAGATGTCGTGCTGCCGGACATCGGTCACATTCCCGCCTGGTTGGCAGAAAACTGATCCAGCTTCGGCTGAATTCGACTGTCCAAGTAATAAAACCGACAAACCTTGTCGCAGACAGAGCGGCCACTGGGTCGACTTCAGGGCTTGCTTGAAGAAAGCAAGTTCCGGAGGGATCCAATGGCTGACACACAGACTCGCAAACGGCGCGGAGGGGGACGGGCAGGTGCGGCAGCGCGCAGGGGCAGCGCGGTGATCGACCAAATGCCGTGGAACCCGCCGATCAATACCGACAAACCCACCGAACCGCTGGACCAAGCTGGAATCGAAGCGATCCACGAGGGGGCCATGCGCATCCTCGAAGAAATCGGGATCGAGTTCTACAACGAAGAAGCCCTTGGCATCCTGAAAGAGGCAGGCTGTACGATCAATGGCGACAACGTTCGCATGGGTCGTGACTTTGTGATGGAAATGGTGGCCAAAGCGCCATCAAAGTTCACGATCACGCCGCGAAATCCTGACAAGACGATTGAAGTTGGTGGCAAAACCCTGTTGTTCGGGAACGTGTCTTCTCCTCCGAACTACTGGGATCTTGAGATTGGTACCAAGGTGGCCGGAAATCGCGAGATGTGCCGGAATTTGCTGAAGCTGACGCAGTACTTCAACTGCATCCACTTTGCGGGGGGCTATCCGGTCGAGCCGGTCGATATCCACGCCAGCGTCCGACATCTGGACGTGCTCTATGACAAGCTGACGCTGACCGACAAGGCGATGCATGCCTATTCGCTGGGTAAGGAACGCGTTGAGGACGTGATGGAGATGGTGCGGATCGCTGGAGGTCACAGCCATGAAGAGTTCGAAGCGACCCCGCGGATGTATACCAACATCAACTCGACCTCACCGTTGAAACACGACCATCCGATGATTGACGGCTGCCTGCGTCTTGCGCGGCGCGGGCAAGCAATTGTCGTGACGCCGTTCACATTGGCCGGTGCGATGGCGCCGGTTACGATGGCCGGCGCGGTTGCGCAATCCCTGGCTGAGGCGCTGTGCGCAATTGCGCTGTTCCAATATGTCCGGCCGGGAATTCCCTGTGTTATCGGGACGTTCACCTCCAACGTTGACATGAAATCCGGCGCACCTGCATTTGGAACGCCCGAATATATGCGCTCAACCCAGATGACCGGCCAAATGGCAAGATACTATGGTTTGCCGATGCGGTCTTCGGGCGTGTGTGCGGCGAACGTACCCGATGGGCAAGCTGTTTGGGAGACGTCGAACTCACTTTGGGCTGCTGTGCAGTCGGGTACCAACATGGTGTATCATGCGGCTGGATGGCTTGAGGGCGGGCTGATTGCGAGCCCCGAAAAATTTATCATGGATTGCGAAATTCTGCAGCAAATCCAAAGGTATATGCAACCAGAAATTACAGCGACAGGCCCAGACGAAATCGCGCTGGATGCTATCAAGTCTGTCGGGAACGATGGCCATTTCTTTGGTATTCAACACACCCAGGACCGCTACACGACCGCATTCTACCAACCCTTCCTGAGCGATTGGAAAAACTATGAAGGTTGGGACGTGGCTGGCGGTATCTGGACCGCTGAGCGCGCCCACCACATGTTCAAGGAAATCGTAACCAGCTTTGAGCCCCCGCCGATAGATGACGGGATTCGCGAGGAGTTGGAGGACTTTGTTGCCCGCCGAAAGGCCGAGGGTGGCGCGCCGACGGATTTCTAATGTAACAACAGTGACTTCCAGATTGAGACTCTGTCGGATTGCCGTCAATACAACGTGTTTTTTGGCTATTTGTTAAGGATTATCTGTCCAGATTGGGGCGTAACCAATTTGGGGCATCTCATGCATGGTCTGATCAATCGGGCAATACAATCATTTGTTTGCGCGACATATGGACAACCCTGCTGGCTGCGGGTGACCGAGGCTGCGGGCCTGGGTTTTGCCGAGTTTGAGGCAATGCTGCTTTATGACGATGCCATGACCGCGCAGGTTTTGGACGCGCTATGTGCTGACCTGAATCGCCCACGGGCCGAGATACTGGAGGATCTTGGAACCTATCTGGTGTCGCACCCCAATATGGAAGATTTGCGCCGACTGCTTCGGTTCGGTGGTGTGACGTATGCCGAGTTTCTGCACTCACTGGATGACTTGTCAGATCGCGCCCGACTTGCGGTTTCCGATCTGCGCCTGCCGATGCTGGAACTGCGCGAGGTGTCACCAGCAGAATATCATCTGCACTGCTATCCTGGCCTGCCGGGATATTCCAGCGTGATGGTGGGCGTATTGCGGGCAATTGCGGATGACTATGGTGCATTGGCCATGCTGTCGCATGAAGGGTCGCAGGGCGACGCCGAGGTCATCACGATTGTCCTTGTGGAAAGTGCCTTTGCCGAAGGGCGTCAGTTCGATCTTGGGGCGCGCAAGTCATGATGCAAGCTTCTGAACTCTCAGCCCTTTTGGACACATTGTGCCCCATGTTCGTGATGGTGGACGACAATGGAAGGATCGTAAACGCGGGACCAACGCTGCAAAAGCTTCGCCCGGACCATCCGATGCGGGGTCGCGGCTTTCTGGACGTTTTTGAACTGGTAAGACCACGAGCAGTGACAACGATTTCCGCGCTGCTTTCTCTGACCGGTTGCAAGGTGCATCTGAAGTTTCACGACGAACCCCGGACCGCGCTGACGGGGCTGATCGCGCCTTTGCCAAAAGGGAACGGAGCGATCATCAACCTGTCCTTCGGGATTTCGATACTGGACGCCGTTCGTGACTATGCCCTGACTAGCGCGGATTTCTCTGGCACGGATCTGGCGATCGAACTGCTGTATCTTGTTGAGGCGAAAACAGCTGCGATGGAGGCATCGCGCTCACTGAACCTGCGATTGCAGGGAGCTATGCTGGCCGCTGAAGAACAGGCGGTGACAGACATGTTGACGGGGTTAAAAAACCGCCGCGCGATGGATGTGGTTCTTGGCCACCTGATCTCGGGTAATTCCGTCTTCGCGCTTATGCATTTGGACCTGGATTTCTTCAAAAGTGTCAACGACCACCTTGGCCATGCGGCGGGGGACTTTGTGTTGCAACAGGCCGCGCGCATTATGGAGGAAGAGACACGAAATGAAGACACGGTCGCCCGGATCGGTGGTGATGAGTTTGTCATAATTTTCAAAGGTCTGGTCGACGAAAGTGTCCTGTCTGACATAGCAGGGCGCCTGATCAGCAGGCTATGCCAGCCCATGATGTTTCAGGGTGCTCCGTGCAAGATTTCAGCAAGCATCGGAACGGCACTGTCCACGCAGTTCGGCACGCCGGATGCGGCAGAGCTGCTGAATGCAGCGGATCAGGCGCTGTACGAGGCAAAGCGGCAGGGGCGGTCGCGGCATTGTCTGTACTCGGCACTTGCGGCTACTGGGCTGAAGCCGGCCAGTTCGCAATGACTTCTGATTCCGCGCGGGGCGGGTATTTAAGTTAACCCAGCGCAAAAGCCCGTGTCAGAGCCCCCGCAATATGGCGCTTGATCGGGGGAAGCTCTCCGACAACCGGCATCAAGTGGCCTTTGAACCGCGCTCGCTCCAGTTCCTGCGGCACGTCTTCCAAAACATGCCCGCCGGTGCAGGCAAAGAAGGGCAAGCACAGAGATTGATCGCCAGCCCCGGTCGCGGCTTCTGTAATGGACGGGGCCTCTTCCACAAAACCGACGCGGATGGATTGGAAGGTCATGCACCGGGCCAGTTCTCTGGAAAACTCAATGGCGACAGCTGATGGATTGCGGCTGCGGCCCGATCCATGTGCCGCCAGAACCAGATCCGTTTTGTCCGCGTCCCACCCCTTGCCCAACAGCGTATCCTGCAACGCGCCCGCAGCCAAAGCGGGGAGTTTAGGGTCAACGCCCAGCGGGTCCAGAATTTGGATGTCTCTATCACCCAGACGCTTGGGCAGTGCGCTCGTCACAAACCACCCCTTGGCCATGAAAAGGGGATAGATGACAGTGCCGTCGGGCAATTCATCCAAACGAGCCTCCAGCATTCCAGGCGCAGCAAGCGTAGCTGAATGAACGCTGACGCCATCGCAATACGCATCGACCTCTGCCGCATAGGAAGCTAGCGCCGCTTCGGCAGGGGTCGGGTCTGAGGGTTGGCCGTGGGCGACGATAAGGGCGTGCGGCATTTAGGGGTATCCTGTGGCTTTTCAGTTAGGTGTGTCCGGCTGGTGCAAAGTCAATCCGTGGGACGTCACGCTATCCCAATAATGTCAGCCAAAGCCAGACTGTCAGGATCGAGACGCCGGTTCCGACCAGAACGGACGAGGCCGCGACCCGTTTTGCCCGTCCGTACATATTGGCAAAGATGTAAGCATTAAAACCGGGCGCCATCGCTGCCGTCAGCACGCCCGAGCGGAACAGGTCCTGCGGCAGACCAACTGTTGAGCCGAATAACCAGATAAGACTGGGATGCAGCATCAGTGATATTGCGCAGACAAAGGCGATGGCGCGCAGGTCACCTTCAGGCTTGTATTTTACCAGCACTCCGCCAAGCGCGAACAGCGCCCCGGGCAGGGCGGCGCGGGTCACAAGGCCCAGCGCTTCGTCCACGACCGCAGGTATGCCGATACCTGACAGGTTCACGGCAAAACCCAGCGCGATGCCAAGGATCAGTGCGTTGCGGAACATGGCCGACAAGATGGATTTGACCATGCGGGGGCCACCTTGGCCGCGATTTCGAATAACCTCCATCACCGTGATGCCAACGCCGTAGCAAAAGGGTGAATGGAAGGCGATGATCGCATAGTTGCCGGTCAGGTTTTCGGGGCCATATGCGCGTTCGGTAATTGGCAGTCCCAAAAGGACAGAGTTCGAGAACAGACAGCAAAACCCGATGGCAACGCAATCTTCCCAATCCCGGCCAAAGATCAACCGTGCTCCGAACAGACCAGCAGTGAAACACAGGCCAGCTGCTGAATAGAAGCTGACCAGAAGCCGGGGATCAAAACTAGCACTTAGATCCAGATGCGAGATTGCAAGGAACAGAAGGCATGGGATTGCAAAGCCCTGGGTGAACTTCATCAACCCATCGATGTGAATTTCCTTGAAGTACCCCAACCGTGTCGAGGCATAACCTGCTCCGATCACAAGGAAAACCGGTAGAATGACGTCGATCAGACTTTGAAGCATGGCACCGCTTTGCAGGCTGGGCCGACGCAAAATTTCTGCGTCCCAGGTCGGTTGCGTGGGATCTTAAAGCGCCTGATGGATCACCATTCCGTCATAGGCTGGGGTGATGTTGTCGGCGGTTTCCGCATCAACCGTGGCATAGTCCAGATCGATATGCATGTTGGTCAGAACCGCGCGCTTGGGGTTCAGTTGTTCGATCCAGCCCAGGGTCCTTTCCAGATGCGCATGGGTCGGGTGAGGTTTCCGACGTAGCGCGTCGATGACCAGGCAATCCAACCCTTCCATCATCGGCCAGGCCTCTTCGTAGATTTCCGCCACATCCGGCAGGTACGCTAGGTTGCCCATCCGGAAACCAAGCGAGTCGATCGAGCCGTGGTTGACCTTGAATGGCTGGAACGGGATCGGGCCGCCGGGGCCGTCCACCTCGAACGGGCCGTCGATGGACTTCAGGTCAAGGATCGGCGGGTAGGGTGAACCTTCGGGCTGGACAAAGGCGTAACCGAACCGTCCCAGCAAGGCGTTCTGCGTGTCGCCATCAGCCCACACGGGCACGCGCTCGCGCATATTGAACACGATCATACGCAGGTCATCAATGCCGTGGACGTGATCGGCGTGCGAATGGGTGTAGATCACCCCATCCAGACGTCCGGTTCCGCTATCGAGCAATTGGCTGCGCATGTCGGGGGAGGTGTCGATCAGCACCGAGGTTGTACCGTCCGTGCCGTCCCGTTCCACCAGCATCGAACAGCGGCGACGGATGTTTTTGGGGTTCTGGGGATCGCAGTCGCCCCAATGCCCGCCCAGCCGGGGGACGCCGCCGGATGATCCGCAGCCAAGGATGGTGCATCGCAATTCGGTCATGCAGCCGCCTTGTAGGTCGCTGCTTTGGTGAACAACCGGTCAAAATTTGCCTGCGTATGGGCAGCAAAATCGACGTAATCCATCCCAAACACCTCGGCCCCTTTGCGCGCTGTGTGGGCGGTATAGGCGGGCTCGTTCCGCTTGCCGCGATACGGGGGTGGGGCCAGGTATGGCGCGTCGGTTTCAACAAGGATGCGGTCAACCGGGGCCCTGGCAAAGATATCGCGCAGCTCCTGGCTTTTGGGGAAGGCCGCGATGCCGGACATCGACAAATAGAACCCCAACTCAAGGGCGGCTTTGGCCAGTTCGGCAGAAGATGAAAAGCAGTGCATCACGCAGGAATAGGGCGCGTTGCGGTGTTCCTCGGCCAGAATGCGTGCCATGTCGTCATCGGCGGCACGGGCGTGAATGATCAAAGGCAGGCCAGTGCGTTGAGCGGCCTCAATATGCACCCGCAAGGATTGCTTCTGCACTGCTGCGCTGTCGGCGGTATAGTGATAATCCAGCCCGGTTTCGCCGATACCTACAAATTTGGGGTGCCGGGACAAGGCGACGAGTTCATCGACCGATGCCATCGGTTCATCAGCGGCACTCATCGGGTGGGTGCCGGCAGCGTAGAAGACAGGCGCGTGGGCCTCGGCGATGGCGCGGACGGTTGGTTCGTTCCGCAAGCGCGTGCAGATGGTCACCATGCGGGTCACACCGGCTTCGGTTGCGTTTGTGATGATTTGATCCAGCTGACCTTCGAAATCGGGGAAGTCCAGATGGCAATGGCTGTCGGTGATTTCGGGCGTATTGCTCATCTGCTCTGACCGGCGGTTTCCTGTATCTTGAACACCGTATCTAGGACCAGAGCGGCAGGGTCAAGGTTCACCGCCTGCCCATGACGCGCACGTGCGGTGATCACCGCGGCGACCTCCGCCCATTTGCGGGCCTGCTGCGGTGAGGCCGACAGGCGGGCAAGTGTCTCTGCCTCGTTCGGAGCGGCTTCGGGCATCGGGGCCACGCCGGTTGCACCGGTCAGCGCAAGCCGGGACAGGGCGACGTCGATCAACGTCAGTAACAGTTCAAACCGCTCGGACGCGCCACGTTGGGCAGCAGCCTCGGCCAAGGCCAGCGCGCGCTGGCGGTCCATGCGGGGCAGGGTGCCCAGAATGGCGATCAGCTCGGCGTAAATCTCAAGCCCGCCCAGGTTTATCAGGCGCACCGCATCACCCACGGACCCGGCAGCCAGTGCAGCCAAATGATCCGCCTGTCCCGGCATTTCTGTGCCGGTCTGCATCAGCGCGGCTTCCATATTCTCAGATCCCAGCGGAGACAGGCGCAGTGTCCGGCACCGCGACCGGATTGTCGGCAACAGACGCGACGGCTGGTGCGAGATCAGCAGCAGGGTGGTGCGGGCCGGGGGCTCCTCGAGCATTTTCAACAGCGCGTTGGCGGCGCTGACATTCATCTCATCCGCGGCATCCACAATCACAACGCGGCGACCACCGTCAGTCGAGGAAAGGCCGAAGAACTTGCCAAGCTTGCGGATATCATCAACCACAATCTCATTACGCAACCGCCCCTGATCGTTCAGAGATCTGGTAATTGCGGCCAAGCCGGGCTCGGCCCCGGCCTGAATACGGTGCGCGACGGGGTGTTCAGGATCGATCTCAAGGCTACCGGGCGGTGGCGGTCCACCAAATAGCCCGTCATCCTCGGTAGGAGGTGTTGCCAGTAGAAACCGCGCGATCCGCCAGGCCAGCGTCGCCTTGCCAACGCCATGTGGACCAGTAATCAACCAGCCATGGTGCAGACGCTCAGAGGTATAGGCACTCAGAAAAGCCTGTTCCGCCGCGTCCTGACCAAACAGGCGCAGTGTCTCGCGCGGGTGTGGGGCACCGGGTGCCTGATCCGGGGTTGGGGTGTCGTCGCTCATCTACCGTCTATCGCAAAGCCTGCAGAACGATATCTGTCACATCCTGTGCAACACTGTCCATGTCCCGGTTGCCATCAACCACGCGGAAACGGTCGGAATACTCATCCGCAAGGGCCAGAAACCCTGCACGCATCTGTTGTTGCAGATCCAGCCCGAAATCTTCGAACCGTTCTTCTGTTCCCTGACGCCCCTTGGCGCGGGACAGCCCGGTTTCGGGATCCATGTCAATCAAAACGGTCATGTCGGGTTCGCGCCCGATCATCAGGTCGTGCAATTGATCGACCAATCCCCGCAGATCGCCGCGCGACAGGCCCTGATACATGCGGGTGCTGTCGGCGAAGCGGTCGCAGATCACGACTTTGCCTTCGGCCAGCGCTGGCCTGATCGTGCGTTCCAAATGATCCCGGCGGGCGGCCGTAAACAGCAGGATTTCCGTCTCTGCAGACCAGCGATCCGGGTCACCTTCCAGAACAAGGCTTCGGATCTCTTCAGCGCCTGCAGATCCTCCGGGCTCGCGGGTCAGAACTACATCGTAACCGAGGCCACGCAAATGTTCGACAAGCATGCGTGCTTGCGATGACTTTCCAGACCCGTCAATGCCTTCGAAGGTCAGAAACAACCCTGCCTTCGTCACATCGCCTCCAGCGGATTGCCGATAACGTCTTCCAGAACAATACCACCAACGGTTTTCATGCGCACGACAAAGCCGCCCACAGGCACGTCTTTGGCCGCGAACAGTGGGCGACGGATTTCGGGCAATCCTTCGGGTGTGATCACCAGCTCAGCCAGTTTCTGCCCCTTTTCCACAGGCGCGTTGATCGGGCCTTCATAGACGACCTCAGCTTTGACATCCTTGTCATTGAGAACTGGGAACAACAAGGTCAGATCCCCTTCGGGCACCAGCCCAACAGTCTTTTCTGCGCCCATCCAGATCTGGGCTTCGGCTATCGGCGTTTCGGCGTCGGCAATGGTCCTCTCGACAAAATTGCGAAACGACCAGTTAACCACGGCCTCAGCCTCCTCTGCGCGACGGGCGGTGCTATCGAGGCCAGTCAGGACAAAGACAACCCGACGGTCGCCTTGCTTGGCCGAGCCGACAAGGCCGTAACCCGCCTCTTGCGTATGCCCAGTTTTCAGGCCGTCGGCCCCGATCCCCAGTTTCAGCAGCGGATTGCGGTTACGTTTGTTCGACGGCGCACGGCCATCAAACTCAAACTCTTCTTCTGCGAACAGTGGGTAGTATTCCGGAAAGTCGCTGATCAGCCGGTTGGCCAATACGGCAAGGTCATGGACCGACATCATGTGGCCCGCCGCCGGCCATCCGTTCGAGTTGGCGAAGTTCGAGTTGTCCATGCCCATCTGCTTGGCGCGCTGTGTCATGTAGCGGGCAAACCCGGCCTCGGTCCCATCGGGGCTTAGCGCCTCGGCAATCACCACACATGCGTCGTTACCAGACAAAACGATGATGCCACGCAGCAGATCTTCGACGCTGACACGATCCTGCGTGTTCAGGAACATGGTCGACCCACCATAGCTCATGGCGTGTTCCGACACGGGCAGGGTTTCCCCCAGGGTCAGGCGGCCATCGCGCAGCGCCTCAAACGCGACGTAGAGCGTCATCAGTTTGGACATCGACGCAGGCGGCAGCGGCTGGTCTGCTTCTTTCGACAGCAGAACCGTTCCGGTCGTCTGATCGATCACATAGGCCGCGCGGGCGGTTGTGTCGAAAGCGTGGGCGGGCAGGGCAAACAGCGCCAGCCCGAGGGTCAAAACAGATGATCGCAGTGAGGACAGCACGGGGGGCCTCCTTTGTTTCAGTTTTTGACGGTGAACGCGTCGTTAAAGCCCAGGTCTTTGACATCGCGCTGCATGGCATTGCGTTCCGAGCGCGACGTGGCTGGGCCGACCAGGACCCTCCAGACCGTTTTGCCGTCCGAGGTTAGTTCTCGCACCTCGGCAGGCATTCCGTTGCGGCGGATCTTGTTGGCAGCGCTATTGGCGTTGGTTTCAACCCCGAAAGTGCCAACCTGGACGAACGGTTTTGACAAGGACGATACCGAAGCCGCCGTGGCTGCCGATGCGTCCGCGGTTGTGGCAGAGAGGGTTCCGGCCGGTGTGGGTTCTGCCGCGTCAATCGCCGCAGCCGCGCCCGCGATCGGGTCCAGCGGCGTTTCGGTGATTTCATCGGGCTTTTTCTTTTGCCACCATTTACGTTTGGCCGGTTGCTCAGTCGGGGGGGTAACCTCTGGGTCCACCAGTGAAGCCGATGATGTTGCTTCTGCCGTCGTTTCGACCACCTCAGTCGCTGTGTCGGTCGCCGTATCGGTCGCGGCATCAGCGGCCACGGCCGCCGTGGCTGGTTTCTTGCGCTGCCACCATTTGGGCTTGGCCGGTACTTCAGTCTCTGTGACGGTTTCGACCGCCTCGGCGGTTGTTTCGGCTGCTGTGTCGGTTGCCGTGTCGGTCGCGGCATCTGCGGCTACAGCAGCCGCAGTCGCGGCACCGGCCGCAGCAGGTTTTTTGCGTTGCCACCACTTGAGCTTGGCTGGCTGTTCAGCTTCTGCAGCCTCATTTTCGGCGATGTCGGTCTTGGGTTCATCCGCTGCCGCGGTTTGCGTTTCTTCGACAGGGGTCTCTTCAGCTGTGGGCTTTTCTTCGACCGGCTCAGGTTTCGGCTCGGGCGCTTTGCGACGCAGGGCGACGACATCAACCTGTGTAGGCGCGCCAGCCAGAATGCCCAGTTTTTCGGCCGCAGCAGAGGAAAGTTGCAGTTCGGGGCCCGGCAGGTTTCTTTCGCGACGGAACAACGCGGCGGTGATCGTTTTGTTGTTCTTGGGGTTTTTGACGCGTACACGCTCGGGCTGTGTCACGTCCGGATGAGCAACCCATATGCCGCCCAATGACGGACGGCCGTCCCATAGTCCGGGCTCAGACAACTGAAACACCTCGGGTGCTTCGACATCATCTTTCGGGCTACCGGCGGGTACAGGGAAAAGGTCGGTCCGACCGTCTGATGCGGTTTCAGAGCTTTGGGTATCTGCCGAGACATTTTCGGGGGAAAGCGCCTCATCGCAACCAGCTAAAACCACGGACATAACGGCCAAAGCCGCTAACGCTCGCGGATGTGCGCGTGTCTCTGTCGCTCGCTTCATCTTGTCATCCCTTGCCTGATTGGGCCTCGTTTCCCGAGACCCGCCGCCGATTGCTGGTTCTGTATTGCCAGCCTGCTTCGGTCTTTCCTGCGGATCATAACGCGGCCAAAGTGTCATGGAAAGACCGCAGCAGGCGCTTCGGCAAGAATTCCCTATTTGGTCTTGCCACCGGTTCGCGATGGCCTTAGACCCTGCCCCACGCGGGGAGGTGGCAGAGTGGTCGAATGCGGCGGTCTTGAAAACCGTTGAACGTGAGAGCGTTCCCAGGGTTCGAATCCCTGTCTCCCCGCCACTCATACCTGTCTCACTTCAGTTGTATTTTCTGACCCGGAATTGTGCCGCAATTCCCGCGCGTTGGCGCGTGCGCTTTCAATCAGAGACGGAGCAGACCGTACACTCGGAGCACGATTCAAGCCTCAGTCTCAGTGCCACATTTTGGCGGGGTCGCTTTGGGCCAGATTTCCCTGATACCCGGCAGTTTACAGGGAATTTTCGTTAGATGGGTCGAGAACCCAGAGCTTCACATGCCAGAACTGTCTGTTTTTCAGAGGCTTATGATGCAAATTCCCTAAGAGGTGGAACGGGGAGTTTTCTCGCGGGAACAGGGAATTGTGCCGACGGATCAGGGAGGGCGAACCCTGTATCAGGGACGCAGGATCTGGAGCTATCAAAAGCCGAACTGGCGTTGCTGTTCGGTCCAGTCAAGTGGGTGGGTAACGCTGACCAGACTCCTGAGTGTGAGTTCGGGCGGCTGGGTGCCGTCGAGAATCGCGGCCTGAATCTTCGGTGAGAGAAAGGCGAGCTGAGCACGGGTACGGATGAAGGCGCCAGGGACGCTTTCGCTGCGTGCAATCTCCATCAGTTGAACTCCGGCTTTCAGATCACGGGCCCAGCCATGGGCGCGGATCAGCATGGACCGGAGATGGGGATCGGGTTGGGGTGCCATGTCTCCGGCGATGACCTTGGCCTCGACACCGCGGCGGCGCAGATCGAAGGGTGCGGTGACGTGGGTGAGATCCGAGTGCAGATGGTCTGCAGCAATGCCAAGTGCGCATGTCAGAGTTTTGGGGTTCAATTCGAGGTCGATCTGTCCTCGTGCAATTCTGCCGTTGGCCAGAATATCAGCGCCAACCTGACCGGTTTGGCATTGAAGCCGGGTTACTAAATCCGCAACTGAAGTCTGAACTGCCTCCGCTGATCCGGCCTCCGGCTGCGCCAGTACCTGGTGCGCGGCGGCGGCGTCTTGCAGATGTCTGACGATGACATCCATGACTGCGTTTTCCAGCGCAGGGCCAGGCAGTCGCCAGCCGGAGATATCCTTGCCACCCGAGATCAGTCAGTTGGAAGCATAGTAGCGCAACCGTCGGCCTTTGCGTGAGGTGTGGGTTGGCGTCAACCGATTACCTGTTTCATTCTGCAGCAGACCGGTGAGCCAGGCGCCGGGGTCATTGGAACGTTGGCACGTATCGGGTGTAGGGTCTGCACAGGATCGCTGCGACGCTTGGCGCATTTTTTCCTGCACCCGGTCCCAGATGTCCTGGTCGATGATCGCAGGGTGTTGTGCGTCCCAGATCTTATCCTTGTGCCGGATTTTCCCGAGGTAAACCGGGTTGCGCAACAGGTAATAGATCTGACCGCGTGACAGCGGACAATTCCCTTTCACTCTTCCATCCGCCCGAACAACCCGTTTTGACCGCAGCCCTTCTGCCGTTGCCCGTTCTTCTACTTTGCGCAGGCAACCCAGCTCGTCATAAAGATCAAAGAGATGTCGAACCGTTCGGGCCTCATCTTCCTTCACCACTAGCGTTCTTGCTTTGGCATCGGGGTGGCGATCATAGCCGAGAGGCAGGTTGCCGCCCATCCAAAGCCCCTTTTCTTGGACGCCGCGATTTTATCGCGAATACGTTCGGCGGTGACTTCCCGCTCAAACTGAGCAAAGGACAACAGTACGTTCAGGGTCAACCGGCCCATGGAAGATGAGGTATTGAAGGCCTGTGTGACGGACACAAAAGAACAGTTCGCCTGTTCCAGCCGTTCGACCAGCTTGGAGAAATCGGCAAGCGACCGGGTCAGTCGGTCGATCTTGTAGACCACAACCATGTCGATGCGCCCGGCATCGATCTCTTCAAGAAGGCGCTGAAGGGCAGGGCGCTCTAGGGTGCCGCCCGACAGGCCACCGTCATCGTAACGCTCGGCCAATAGGATCCAGCCTTCATGTCGCTGGCTGGTGACATAGGCTGCGCAGGCTTCGTATTGCGCGTCCAGCGAATTAAAGTCCTGATCCAGACCATCTTCTGAGGACTTGCGCGTGTAGATGGCGCATCGGATTTTACGGCGCGGGCTCATTTGGCCCCCTTGCCGGTGAGCCCAAAGAAACGCGGACCTGACCAATGCGCACCGGTAATTTCTCGGGCGATGGCCGAGAGAGAGCGATAGGACCGACTGTTCCAGACAAAGCAATCCTCTGTAACGTCGACTACATGGGTCACGCCATTCCACTCGCGCAGCAGGCGCCCGCCGGGTTTAAGGGCAGGGCAGGCAGGCCGGGGTTTCTTCTCAGAGCCCTTTTCCAGCGTGGCTTTGACCTGCCGGGATAGCCCGCCATGACGGCGGGACTGCATCTCAAAGGCGATAAAACGGCGCAGGAAGGGTTGGCTGAGCATGGCGGGTGCGGGTTGATCAAACAGTTGTTGCCAAAGCGTGACCAGATCCGATCGCCCCATGGCGGCCAGATCGGCAATTTCGCCAGTCTTCGTCATGACTCTTCTCCTGTTCCCACCGTCAGGTGATAGGTGGAAGAACCATCTGGTTTGTCGGATGCCCGCCTTTCAATTGTGACGCCTTTTTTCCGCAGACCGCTTAGAGCCGCTCGGACCGAATGAGGCTGCCACCCCGTTGCTTTGCAGAGCGCCTCAAGGCTGGCGCCGCTCGGGCGACGCAACAAAGCTTGCACCTTGTCAATTTTAGTTTGCTTCCGCTTGGGCATGAACTGTCTCCTCTAATCTTGGGTCGGCGAGATACGGAACCCCTGTACCGAGGAGCGCCCGAATGGCTCGGGCGTGGGTTCAGTGATGCGTGGTTCATAGCAACAGTCCAGCTCTTTCTGGAGCAGCCTCAGGAGGGGTGTGTTTTGCAGGGCGCTGCTGCCGTACCCCCGATTATTAGTCAACAATCTTAATTGGTTACTTTTGTTTTGGGGGTTGCATCCTGTATTGATGAAACCTACATTTTGTTCAATCGCCCGGACTATCAGGGCGAGAAACTGCTCCCGCAGGCAGCACTCATTGGAAACACAGGTTTCCGCAGAGAGCATTCAAAGGAGCAACGTCTCGGATCGATTGGTCCGGGGAGTTGCGATTTGTGCTCTCTCCGATTTTCCAACGCGATCCCTCCATCTCGGCGTCCACATGGCGCCAAGCAAAAGGAGGCGAACATGCCTGCCAAGAAACCACAGAGCGACGCCAAGGCGTCCAACACGCCGATCTGGATGGCGGACAAAGTCGTCCAATCTCAGATCAGCCAGATCAAGCCCTACGCCAACAACAACCGCGTACATGCGGCCAAGAACATCGACAAACTGAAGGCTTCGGTGGCCCAGTTTGGCTTTGTCACTCCGATCCTTTTGGATGGTTCGGGCACAATCATTGCGGGTCATGGCCGCTATGAAGCCGCCAAGGCTCTGGGGTTGAAGTCTGTGCCGACAGTTGTCGCGGATCACTTGTCTGAAGCGGAAGTGCGCGCTCTGCGCATTGCGGATAACAAGTTGGCGGAATTGTCAGACTGGAACGAAGCGGCGCTGCAGATCGAGTTTGCCGAGCTGATGGATCTCAGCCTTGATGGCGAGCTGGACTTTGATCTGGGCATCACCGGGTTCGAAACACCTGAGATCGACATTATCATCGACGGCACGGGCGAGGTCACGGAGACTGAAGCGGAATCTGTTGAGACGCCGAACCCTGCGGCACCCGTAATCACGCAGCCGGGCGACCTCTGGGTTCTCGGAGATCATCGCATCTTCTGCGGGAATGCCTTGCAATCCCAGAGCTACGAACTCTTGCTGGAAGGCGAGACCCCGCAGACGGTCTTCACCGACCCTCCTTACAATGTGCCGGTGAATGGGCATGTCCGCTGTGGCACCGGTGGCGATCATCGCGAGTTTGCCATGGCGTCAGGAGAAATGTCTGACGGCGAGTTCCGTGGCTTTCTCTCGGACGTGAACAACCGGCTGTTTGACTGCTTGCCGGGCGGGGGCATCGCGATGATCTGCATGGACTGGCGTCACATTGAAGAGTTGATTGCGGCCGGCAAGGCAGGTGGATTGGACCTCATCAATCTCTGCGTCTGGAACAAGACGAACGGAGGCATGGGCAGCCTTTACCGCTCCAAGCACGAGCTGGTTGCGATCTTCAAGAAGCCAGGTGCGTCGCATATCAACAATGTCGAACTGGGCAAACATGGGCGCAACCGGACCAATGTCTGGGATTATGCGGGTGTGAACAGCTTTGGGGCAGGACGCGAAGCGGATCTCGCTGATCATCCCACGGTGAAGCCGACAGCTTTGGTGGCAGATGCCATGATGGATGTAAGTCATCGCGGCGATGTCGTGCTGGACGTTTTTGGCGGGTCCGGCGCGACCTTGCTGGCAGCTGAGAAAACCGGGCGCCGGGCGCGGCTCATTGAGCTTGACCCTGTTTACGTCGATGTCGCCATCCACCGTTGGCAGGAGATGACCGGTGAAAGCGCGGTGCATGCTGTCACGGGGCAAACGTTCGATACGCGTTCTGCAGCCAACGACGCCACTTCAGAGCAGGAGGTGGATCATGTCTGACGATACGAAAGAGTATGAGGTGGGCTACGGCAAGCCGCCCAAAGCGACCCAATTCAAGAAAGGCCGCTCCGGCAATCCGAAGGGACGACCAAAAGGTGCCAAAGGGGTGAATGCTAGCTTGAAACGCGAACTGGAAGCCAAGATCACCGTCCGCGAAGGCAACAACGAAGCTCGGATTTCCAAGGCGGAGGCAATTGCAAAGCGGCTCACGGCCGGTGCGTTGAAGGGCGACACGAAATTGCTAATGGCGCTTCTCAAGGTCGACGCTGATCTGTTCGGCGGTCCAGATGATGGGAGCGAACAGGCTGGCTCTGAAGTGAATGGGCCGGAGGCAGTTGACTATGACATCCTCCGGGATTTCTTTTCCAGCCAACTGGACGGTGACGGTGGTCCGGAAAACGAGGAGGCGGAAGATGACGACTCCTGATCCAAAAATGGTCCTGCAAGCCGCTCGCGAGGTTTGCCGGGACAATTTCTTTCCTTTCGTGTGGCGTGTGTTTGACACGCTGCACCAAGGGACTGACCGCAGCTTTGATCCGGCTTGGCATGTGCGTGCCATGTGCCATGAGTTGGACAATGTCCGCCAAGGCGAAAACAAGCGGCTGATCATCAACATCCCGCCACGTTGCCTGAAATCGGTCACCGTGGCCGTTGCATATGTCGCTTATCTTCTGGGGCACTCACCCAGCGCCAAGATTATTGTTGCCAGCTACGGGCTGGATTTGGCGCGCAAGCATTCTGAAGATTGTCGTCGGATCATGTCCGCGCGCTGGTACCGGGAAATGTTCCCTGAAACGGTTTTGGCCCAAAAGGGCAACTCCTCAGAAGAAATCCGCACCACAAAGGGAGGCAGTCGCAAGGCTGTCTCCATCGGCAGTTCTGTTACTGGCCATGGCGCTGATTACATCATCATCGATGACCTGCTGAAAGCTGGTGATGCGGGTTCCGAAGCCGAGCTGGTCAAGGCACAGGAGTTCATTGAGGGGACCTTGCTGTCGCGCTTTGACAACCCGGCCGAAGGGCGTGTGGTTATGGTTGCACAACGGTTGCACGAGATGGATCCGCCAAGCTACCTGCTTGAACGCGGTACCTATCGGCACCTGAATCTGTCTGCCATCGCCGAAGAATATGAGACGGTGCCTCTTGGGCGTGGAATGGCCATGCACCGCAAACCGGGTGATCTCCTTTGCCCGTCGCGCCTGGATCAGCCAACGCTGGATACCAAGCGCCGTGAAATGGGCGCAGCCGTGTTCAATTGCCAGTATCAGCAGAACCCGATTGCACCAGACGGATCGCCCCTTCGCTGGGAGTGGTTCAGTATTTATGAGACCATCGAAAATCGTCGCTGGTTCCAACTGGTGGTTCAAAGCTGGGATACGGGCATGTCAGCGGATCCCCGGTCCGACTTCTCGGCCTTTGGGATCCGAATCGTGTTTTGATCGAAGATGCGGCCTCCGGTAAACCGCTTCTGGACGAGCTGTTTCGTGATGACCGTCGGCGCTACGAACGCATTAAACCCGACAAGGACAAGGAAACCCGGTTCCAGTCCGCTTGCGGTCCTGTCGAAGAGGGCAAGGTGTATCTGCCTGCAGACGCACCCTGGCTGCCGGTATTCAAACGAGAGCTTCAGTCCTTTCCACGCGGGCGTAACGACGATCAGGTGGATAGCTTTGCGCATTTTCTGAACTGGTCCAAGGGACTGGGGTTCTACCGGGCATTGGGTCGCGACCACCGGATCAACATCGAACGTCGGGAGCGTAATCGAGAGAGGGTCAGGCGACGGTAGAACCTCAGCGTCAAGCTTGAAAACTCGTTGAATAGTGCTGGGAGGGCCGATGTCGGACCAATCCTGAGAGCGGCCCCAATGACCGCTCGCAACCACAAACCAGTCTCATCGCTAATGCTGTCGGATGACGGCTTCGAGCCCAAACTAACGGATGCTGCGACACGCACGAAAGGCGGCTTACAAGTGCGGTATGCGATTCGATTAAGAACTCTGATCAATAAGTCAAAGAGACAACATGATCGATCAAGAGCAATGAAAAAGAGTTCTCGCCACTTATGATAAGCTGATTAACCAGCGAGGGTTGCCGGGTGTACTTGTTAAACCCATGCGCGCGGATTGGTGTGGACACAAAATGGCGGATCGTGACAAAAAAAATCGCCGAATTGATCATCAAGGAGCTTCAGAAGAGATTTGCAGCGTCACATCTGCACGAACCAAAGATTCTGATACAGGGTTCGGTGCAAAGATGTATCCCGGTGAAGCCAAAGAACGGACCTCTAGTCTGACTGATCAGTCATAGATTTCTACCGACAGCGCATCCATCGCATATGAGGTTTCGATATTGGCCTGGCCGTCCACGTAATTGAGTGACTGGGACCTGCTCTGTGCCCGCATTTCCCCGCTTATCCAAACTGGCTTATATAACTCGTCAATTTCGAAGCCTTGTTCGTATCGCACATAGACCATCTGATTGGCGGGAGGTGGTGGTGTGTGGATGCAGGCTCCAACTGTCGGAACCAGAAGGAATTCGACCGCCTTCTGGTCGACAATATCCAGGGGAAGGAGATAGCCGGGAAGACGCACGTTCTCCCCCAAAAGGTCAAGGTTCGGTTCGCGCGCGGCAATCAACCGTTGGTTCATCACAATTTCGCGTTGTTCAAACAACCAATCTGGGTCAAGGCCTTGAGATACGAGGTCTTCGCGGATCTGAACCGCTTCGGCGCGCTTCTCGTCATCCGCAGTGTCCGCATGCAGAACCTCAATCCGATAAAGCATGGCCAACGAATTGATCTGAGAATATTCTAAGGTGGCAAATGGATCGTGGTAAGGCCGCTCTTCAGGAAGGAGATCCTGCCAACGTATGTTGCGCGGATCCGCTGCTAGAAGAGGCCCCGCAATCGCAAGGGCGAATAAGATATTCAGAAAATGCGTAATGGTCTTCATTTCAGCGGGTCCTCTTTTTCAAAGCCGCACCGACAATCCGTCTGATAGCGTCATACGGTACACCCTTAACGCAGGTATAATACTGGCAAGAAGACCAGAGCAGAAAACGATGGCTATGAGAAGAACCTCGCGAAAACTCGGCAGGCCAACACCGATGCGAAGCCCAAAATTTGCGGCAAGAACCGGATCTATCACGAGCGTGAGAGCGCTGAGTGCGATTACTCCAAGCACGATGCCGGCCGACAACAATAAAACGGCTTCAAGCAAGATCAGGGAAAAGACGCCGGCTGGAGTTGCGCCCACGGATCGAAGGATCGCAAATTCACGCCGCCGGTTGTCGAGCGAAGCAGACAACATGACCACCATGCCGATCATTCCAGCCACTGCCACAGCGCCTGCCATCAGACGCAGCGCGGTCTCGGCCGTACTGGTAATCGACCAAAGCTGCAACAGCGCAACATTAGGAAGAACAGCAGTCAGTGCCTCGTCGCGATGGTCTGCCAGTTGCCGTTGAACTGAAAGCACCGCCGTCTTCTCCTCAAGCCCGGCAAAAATCGCGTTGATGGTCCTCGGTTCATGATCATGGCCACCGTGATCGTGCTCGCCAGAGGTCCTGACAGCTTCCGCCTCGTCTTCATGGTCGCTTTCGTGGGCATGACTGTCGTCATGTTCCTGATGCCCTTCTTCGTGCTCGTCAGGCTCGCCGTGCTCCGCATAGTCATCGTTTTGTCCATGGCCGTCGCCGTGATCCACATGCCCGTCCGCAAATTCGCTGTCTGCGTGATCTTCGCTATGGGAATGCGCGGTGTGATGGTCTTCGTGTTCTTCGGCGACCTCAGGTGCATCGATCAAACCGAATGGGTCCGCAACCTCTGACGCAGGTTCTTCGTGCAAGGCGTCAAACCCCTCGAGCGAGACAAAAACCATTCTGTCGACGGCCGTCCCGGTATACCCCAGCACGCCGGTCACTGTGAAAGGCGCTTCGTCGTGAACATCAAAGGCGACTTCCCCTGAGCCATGGGCATTCACGATTTCAGTGCCTGACGTGTACCCGAAAGCCTGAGCAACTTTTGCTCCAATCACTGCGCCATCTGGAGACTTAAAGGGAACACCTTCAGCAAATATCAGTTGCTGGCCGCCACTATGACGAAAGTGGTCAAAATATTGCTCGGACGTACCAATCACTGGATATCCACGGTGGTTGTCACCCATCATAATCGGCACTGTCCAGCTTACTTGAGGCAAATCTTCGATCATCTCGTAGCTGTCCCAGCTGATACCAGCGCCTGTTGTGCCGACACCAAAAACCGTTGCCATCAGGATCTGCACATCGTTTCCGCGTGCCGCAATGATCAGATCGATCCCTGATGCAGAATTGGCAAAACCCGCTCGTGCCTCTGTTCGCAGTCGTTCAACCCCAACAATCAAAGCCACGCTCAAGGCAATGCTAAGAACAGTCAACGCAGCGATAAAGCGGCGATTGAGAAGGCTTTTCAAACAAAGGTTGAACATCACGTTTTGCCCGCGTTCAGCTTCGGCAAGTCAACGCTCCGATCGAAGTGTTTTTCCAGGCTGCGATCATGGCTCACAAATAGCAAACTCGCCCCTGATGCTTTGCATTCCTTCAACAACAACTGGACAAACGAGCCTTTTGCGTCCTCATCCAAAGCCGAGGTGGGTTCATCCGCCAACACAACTTCGGGCGCTCCAATCAACGCCCGCGCCGCCGCAACGCGTTGTTGCTGCCCAACACTCAGTGCGCTGGCAGGTCGATTGATCAGCTCAGCATCCTCGAGACCCAGCTCACTTAGCAACCATGTTGCGGTAGCTTTGGGGTCTGGCCCCGACCGATTGCGCCGTTGCGCTGAAAACCGGCAGGGCAGCAACGTGTTTTCAAGCGCACTGAGCCAAGGCAAGAGATTAAAGACCTGGAAAACAATCCCCAAATGATCCACGCGAAAACGGTCACGATCACCTCCGGCCAAAGCCCCGACATCCGTGCCTGCAACGCGAACCGCGCTTTGCGGTACATCGATCACGCCAGCAATTGCCGAGAGCAACGTGGTCTTTCCGCTGCCACTGGGCCCTCTCATAAACACGCTTTCCCCGGCCTCAAGATCGAAGCTATCGACTGAGAGAACCGGGTCAGGTTGTCCGGGCCACCGAAACACCAAGGATTTGAGTTCGACAGTTTTCATTGATGACACAGATGCTTTGGCTTGGTTTTTCAAAGATAATTGAGCTTTTTAGTGATCCAGAAAAGGATCTCTGCCAAAACACCAATGGCTCCGGCTTTGTCTGTCTTGACCAAAGCTGTTCCTGACGTTCCAAATTGCAAGGAATTACTGTCTACATCTGCAGGTAGTTCAACCAATACGATGTAGCTGGATATCCCGGTTAGTTCCCGCAATGAGGGAAGGCCTGATCTTAGATCAACAGTACCTTCGACAGTTCCGACCGGAAAATCGGAAATACGGCCGGTACTTTCTCCACCGGGTTCCGTTCTAAATGCCAGCCGGATTTCGTCACCGACCGAAACATTGGCACGACTGGATTGGGGAAGAGTAGCAATTACTGCAAAGTCTCCGGGTTCGACAAAAGTTATTGCCCCTTGTAGCGGAGTGGCGCGGTTACCTGGCCGTAGTGATACAGCCGTGACAACGCCGTTTCCCGGCGCTTTTACAACTGTTTGCTCTAAATCCCAAAGAGCTTGCGCAAGTGTCTGCTCGGCCTCCACAACACCTGCGTCACGCCCGTCGATCTTCGCGGCGATACGCCGCTCAAGGCTTGTCTTCCGGGCTTCTGCTGCGCGGATATTCGCGGTCAACTGGTCGATGGTTGAGACAGCTTCTTGCAGTTGGAACGTGGTTGATGCCCCGCGTTCTTCCAAACGGATGATGTCATCACGACGCTGAATTCCGAAAGTCAGCTGAGCAGTCAAGGATTCAATCTCGGCCTCGGCAGCTGATAAATCTGATACCAGTTGGTCGGCAGATGACTTTGCAGTTTCCAAGACAGCTTCGAGCCGGGAAACCTCGGCTTTGAAAACCTCATTATCTATCCGAAATAGGGTCTCGCCCTTTGCGACTTCCTGGTTTGGCTCCACAACGACTTCTGTAACCGTGCCCGCCACGTTCGGAGCAATATTCGTTGAAACACCCTGAATGGATACCGGGCCAGTCGGAGTTGTGTGGTTCAGCGCACCGATGACCACCAGAGCGATAACAGCGGCTACACCGTAAACCAGAGTTTTCCAGAATCCATTCCAGGGGAGAAGGTGAAACTTGGAAAAGACCAGCCAGACTATTCCAAAGTAGAGGCCAAGTACGATTAACAAGACTTCATTCCTTCGTGATGTTTCCAGAAAAGCTCGAACGACCACCCGAACTTACGAGTGATCGCCCTGTTTGTCATGATGACTTAGTTGTCACCTTGCTCTTCCAACACTTTGCGGTTGGCTTCACGATGGCGCCACGCCGCGCCCATACTCTCTTTTAGGTTTTCGGGAAGCGCTTCCAGAGGAACAACAAGATCGTCATCAACTGGCCACTCGGTCAGCAGCTCAGGATGATATCCCTCGGGATAGTACAGCTTAGGATCGATCTCCATATCGCGCACGTAGGGTTCTTGAATGTCTTCGCGCCGATGGGGTGGCTTCGGCACGATCAACTGACCATTGCTAAAGTCAAACTGCGGCGCACGTGAGTTTGGAAACTCGGGCAATATGCCTTCGCGAACCCATATCTGATCTTTGGTGACGTTCACAACGATCCCGTCAGGCGCTCCAAAGTGATAGGGGCCTTTCCAGTGCTCTCGGATTTCCGCCACGGTTTCCTCGATCTGATAGGGGTCATAGCTCATGTGAGTGTTCATCAAAAGCCTGGGTTGCACCAGGTTGGCAATGTAGCCGGCCGCATAGCTGGGCGTGTGATGGGTATCGACGGTATAACGCCCCAGGAAAGGCGGCACGCCTTGAACTCCGGAGGAGATTTCGATGATTTCCTGCTGCTGTTCTGTGACGAAGACGTCACAGCCTTTGGCAAAAGGAATATCGATCATGTTGGGTCGACCGTCACCTGTCCAGATAAAGCACATGCCATTCCAGTCCATCCGGTATCCGGACGCACCGTCCTTGGCATGGCTTCTTTGCCAGTGTGTGACTTTGACCCCGTCTTCATCATAGATCACGCCACCATTGTCACGGAAATCAAATTCGTTGACTTCGATGTCCCAACCTTTGCCAACGGGAAAGACGCTGAACGCATCCCGGTGCCAGCCGGTCATCATTTTCATGCCTTCTACCATCGTTGCAGTGCCGTACTCCTTGGTGCGGCCGGATGGGCCATGGACCGTCAGCTGCTCGTGCCATCCACCTGCCCAGGTTCCGAACATCCACAGGTACGGCAACCCACCAAAGTGGTCTACGTGCAGGTGCGTGATGAATACATCGGTAATTTCATTCAGTGCATATCCACTGGCAATGATGTTCGCTGGTGAGCCCTCACCAATGTCAAACATGAATATCTTACCGTTACCCAGCTCAACAAGAATCGCCGTGTTCATTTGCCCAGGGCGAATGAACGGAGCAGATCCCATGAAGATAATTCTCATCTCGTTGGGCTGTACATCTTCGGTGCGTGGGAACCAGTTTGCCGCACTTTTCAACCACGGTTGAGGAGAGATGCCCTCAAAGGTCAGACCCTCTTTCCAACGCCCCATTGGGACGCCGCCAGTCAGTGCAGCCTCAATATCTTCTTGGGATGAGGGCTCCTGTACCGGAGGAGCCTGTCCGAACGCATTTGTGGCGAACAATGTCGCTGCGACGGCGAGTGCGCTGAGTGACTTAATTGACTTCCTCTGTCTGTCTTGCAGCATGTTTTCAGTCCTTTGTTCGAGCCTGGGTGAATATGGGAACCACTTCTGAAATGGCTTTCGGGACAATCTCTGAATTGGTGAATCGAGAGAGATGCTCGGCGATTTCCTCGGCCAGCCCGTCTAGGCTTTCGGTGACAGGATCGATCAGACATGGTGACGTCTGCTCATTGACCTTCCGGACCCTCTCCAACTCGGTTGAGAGCAACTCGAAGTCACCGCAAAGTGCCTCGAACCCACGATGGTTCTTTCGCATGACTCGGATGCGGCTGATTTGGTCCGGAAAAGCGAGCTCTAGTAAGTTGATGTCCGTCATTGCCCTGGCGCCTAGTCCATCTCTGGGCACCAGGCTGAGGGCACATCGCGCAGCGCGGAAGGGTTACACCGTGAAATTAGGGTGACATTCAAATATTCATTTGACAGTATGGAGTTGAAAATACAGAGAAACTTGAAGTTTCAGATGCCCGACAGAGAATTGACCCTTGATCCGGAACGTCACGCGACCCGTGTGAAGTACGCGCTGGACCAGGTATTGGCGAGTGACATATTTGGCAAGGCGGAACGCCTTCGGAATTTTCTGAGCTACGTTGTCGAAGAGGCCATTGCGGGTAGATCCGAGGCTATTCTTGGCAAAACAATCGCTCAGGATGTTTACTTCAAGAGTTTTGCCAGTGATGACGGCCACATCAACGTTGTTCGTGTGGATGCGGGGCGGTTACGGCGGAAACTGCAGCAGTACTATGAAACGGCAGGTGCTGGAGACGATCTGCGCATTCACATTGATAGCGGCGGCTACGCGCCTTGGTTCGAGGACCGCTCTGGCAAAATTCAGAGCAATGTTGATCGTACGCCATTCAGCCCAGGATTGCCCTGGCTGATTGGCATCCCTGCTATCACCATAGCGATCATTGCTCTTGCCTACATCCTGGGCGGGCGCATGGAACAGGTTGTTGACCTCAACCAAAAGACCCCCACGCGCTCACTTGAGCGACGTGCTCTTTCCGCTAAATCACCCGCTGCAGTACAGGCGTCAAACTACTGCGATCAAGCTCGGGGCCTGCTGTTTCCAATCGCATCTATCGATAACCAGATCCTGGCTGGCGACATATTCAGTATGGCTATTAAAGAAGCCCCCGATTTCTACTGTGGATATGCTGGGTTGGCCCACAGCCTGGGAACCCAGGCCCTCCTATCGCGAGGCGGGGAAGAGCGTGACGCACTGATACTGTATTCAATAGAAATGGCACAGAAAGCGGTGGACATTGCGCCATCAAACGGCTGGAGCCAATCCGCGCTGGCATGGGTGTCTTATGTCTCTGGCGACTATGACAATGCACTGGAATATTCAGCACTCGCGCAGTCGCTACGTCCCAAAGATGGAAATGTTCTGGACTTTCGCGGCCTGATATTGCTGGTTCTGGGTCGTTTTGAAGAAGCGTATGAAGTCAGTGACCCAAGCCATCCGCGAGAAATTGGGAGCCATCGGTTTGCACACAGGAACATTCACGCAGTTGCCAGCTTTCACATTGGAGAGTTCAGGGAGGCAATCTCGTCTCTGAAATTTGCGAGTGACAACGGTGACCCTGTCAGTGCGTTGTCATTGGTTTATCTGGCGGCTGCCCATCAGAGGTTGGGTGAAACCAACAAAGCGAAGGCAATACTGAACCAACTGAAACAGTCCTGGCCAGAGTTCAGGCCAGAATTGGTTCTGGCAGCGTTTTACTCCAGCCCAGATTTGTCGGAAGGGGTGATTTCAGCCTTAACAGATGCGGGATGGCGGTTTTAAGATTTTCCTTTTCGAGCCATGGTTGGAGACAGGCACATGTGCGTAAAGTGTGTTTTACCGCCAACACAAGTGAACATACCTTGGTAGTGTTAATACACCGAAAGCGGTCATCGGAATTTGTTGTAGCTAACGGCAGCTTCGTCCGCATGGCAGACATTCATCGCAGATACAGCGAAGGTCCACTTTGAGCCCAAATTGACCGATGCCGCATAACGCACAAATGACTGCTTTGCTGACCTTAAATTGGCCACATATATTGACTAGTAACTTCCTAGATAGTTTAGGACTGAGCCTCATTGTCAAAGAACACTCTCCGATACTTGCTGGTAGCAGTGTTAGCGGCGGCAATTGTTTTGCTGACTTTGACCATCTCTCCGGCTATCCGCACTAAGGATGCCAACTTCGCGGCATGCAAAAAAGAAATGTCCGCTCAATGCCTCACAGATCTGGGTGTGGAACTCGCTATTGGTGCTCGTTCGCTTCCGCCGTACATGCGTGAAGTCGAAATGTTGGCTCAGATGGGCCGGATAGAGGATGCTTCTGCATTGGAGCTGCGCATCCTAAGTGGAAAAGATCGCCCGCCCAAGAACGTTGAAGCGGCTGTGAATATTAGGTTGGCCAGTCATCGGATAACCGAAGCAATCCGTCGTGGTGAGAGTTTACAAACGGCAATGGATGCGACGCCAGCCGTGGAGCCTGGAGCTTTGTGGATCAGCGCTCTCGACTTGCTTGGCCGCAGTCCATACGGCGCATCGGCCAGACCAAAGGTCAAACCCAATGAGCGAACGCTTAGTATCGTTTCAAACATTGCTGATGCCATCGCAATATTGGCGGAAAACGAGACGGAGAATTCCCGCACAAGCCACCTTATCTACGCAGCTGAATTGCAAGTGGCCTTGGGGAACCGTGATGGCGCTATACAACTCCTCGAAGCGCTACCGCGTACAGAAGACCCTTTCATATTTCCAACTGAAGACCTTGTGCAGCTAGTAGGTTCACAGACTGTATTGCGACTTTATCGCGAGGCTGGAGGGGCTCGTCCCAACATACTTCTGACCGCAGCTTCGGCGGAATCAGAATTGACCCTTGCGACAGGATATTTGGAAAGGGCATTTTCAGAGTTTTCCTCAAGAGATCCATGGCCTGACTTCAGTTGGATGGAACGCACCGTTCACCGGGCCGTGAGTCTCGGGCTGGATGAATTTTCACTCCGATTGGCGCGGGAGTTGGCACTTCAAGCCCAAACGGAACATTCAGCATTCCCAGTATTTCCCCACCTCGATGCAGCACGCGCGCTTATGGCCGCTAGAGCTAGCGAGATCGAGATTCGGGAAAGCCTTGTGCTTGCCGAGAGTTTTTTTCCTCGCGACGAGAGAGAGGTCGTGGGGTTAGGCGTTGTAAGCGGAGCCATCGTTTGGGGGAGCTCGGGGTTGGACGCTCAAGCCAGACGTGAAATCGCAAATCTGAGGGCGAGACTTGGAGACGTCGGCGCAGCAATTCAAATGATGGACGGGATAGACTACCCAGTGTTCGCGTGGAACGACATGCTGACCTCTGATATTCCGCTTGAGCACTTGGAGGCTCTCTTGGATGCTGCAAGCGACATTCTTTCAAAAGAAGAATATGCTTATGTCAGAGCGCAGCATGCACAGGAATTGCTTTTCTTCGGCGGCACGGAAAGTCAACGCTCCTGGGCGCTAGTAACTGCAACAAACCTCTTGCAAGGTCAGCAATTAAACGGGGATCGAGCCGCAAACGTCTATAGCTCTCTGGGGAGAGTTGGGAGAAAATTGAACGATCCAAGTATCGAAAGATTGGCGCTGATCAACATGGCTCAAGTTGCCCTCAATTCTCGAAGCTTTCGTGACCTGATTAGCGCAGGTTTTCAGTGGCACCAATCGGATCTCTCACCTTAGAGCGAACATTGGTCTTCGGCTGTTGAACGGCAGCTTTGTCCGCACAGCGGTTGTTCGTACCAACTGCAGCGAATGACCGCTTCGAGGGTCTTGTCAGAAGAACATTGCTTGAGCGGGGTTGGGGTGTTGCGTAGCTTTTGCCCATGACCAGACCTGCCTTTTTCAAGTACTTTAAAACCAGTCCCGAGATCATCCGCCTTGCGGTGATGCTGTACATCCGTTTCCCGCTCTCGCTTCGGAATGTCGAAGATCTGCTGCACGAGCGAGGCATCGACGTGAGCCACAAAACTGTCCGATACTGGTGGAACAGGTTCGGCCCGATGTTTGCATCAGAGATCCGAAGAAAACGGGTTCAGCGACTCCGAGCTTTTTCAAAATGGAAGTGGCACGTAGACGAAGTATTCGTGAAAGTGAACGGCAAACGCCACTACCTCTGGCGTGCCGTCGATCACGAAGGTGAGGTGCTTGAGGCCGTCGTCACGAAGCGTCGTAACAAAGCTGCAGCACTAAAATTCCTCCAGAAATTGATGAAGCGACATGGTTGCACCGAAGAGATCGTCACAGATCGCTTCGCTTCCTACAAGGCTGCGCTCAGAGAAATGGGTGCACTCGAAAAACAGAAAACGGGCAGGTGGCTCAACAACCGCGTCGAGAATTCGCACCTGCCGTTTCGACGACGCGAACGCGCCATGCAGCGCTTCAGGCGCATGCGAAGTTTGCAGAAATTCGCCTCCGTCCATTCCTCTGTCTACAACCACTTCAACCAGGAAAGATCGCTAGCCAGTCGAGACACCTTCAAGCTGACCCGCGCCGCCGCTCTTAGCGAGTGGCGTCAACTCTGTTCCGGATAGGTTCGCGGTTTCCGCGGCAAACTGAGACTGGTTCGAATTCGTCTGACAGCACCGCCACTCATACACAGCAGGTCGGGAACTCAACCAGAGATCGCTTCACATGCCTCCCGTTGTACGTTGAACAGCGGAGTAGTAAGGCACAAAAAAGTGCGGCTCGAAACGAAGCTACCTATTCATCAAAGTAGGCGTTGTGCGTCGTGTAAATTGCCTGGATCGTTGGAGTCAAACGCTCAAGATGCGTACGAAGGACTTGATCAGCCGCCTTTGCATCACCGTCAAAAAGATTCTTTAAGAGAGATTGGTGATCCACATACAACTCATCCATTGCTTTTTTGCTAGTTAGTGCCAGCATACAAAGGCGATCAACTTGCGCCTTGTTCTCGGCAATAATTTCGAACGCAAACTCTTGTTTGGCCGAAGCGCAAAGCAGTTTGTGAAACTGATAGTCCAGATCATGAAACAAGCTGACATCTTCCGCTGAAATTGCTTCCGCCTGTTTGCGAAGGTTAGCTTTCAATGCCGCGTCAACCGATTTGTCGCGATCTAACGCGGCAGCGCGGATAACTTCCAATTCGACCGCAGCACGCACGAAGCGAGCGTTCGCGATGAGCTGCCGTGAAAACGGCCGAACAACTGTTGCGCGCTGGGGCCGCACCAAAAGGAGATTGAGGTTGGCTAGCCGTGTGAAAGCCTCTCGCACAGGTTGACGTGAGAACCCGAATGACTTTGCTACGTCCGTTTCGGATATCTTTGTGCCAGGGAGCAGTTCCAGCCGGGTGATTTGTCCAAACAGTTCGTCAAAGACGACATCGCTACTCGTCGTGCGCTCAAGAGTTCCCAATGCTACCATTTTTTGTATTCCAACCTCTGTTTGACAGCATTGTGGCAGATCAACGAGGTAAATAATAGATCAAAATAGGATACTAGACGACAATAATTTCCATGTTTTTAAATGAAAAATACAGAATACGCAAAGTAGGTATCAATTTTTATGTTGACTAGTATCCAAGTTGTCGTGTTGTGTATGCCCATAACGAGGGCGGAGCAATCGGGCTGGCTGGGAGGGCATCAGATCATCCAGATTTGGGTGAAGACTGGTCTGGCATGGTCGCTTGAAAGGCTTCGAACACGATCACCAGTCAAAGGCGACTGGAAGAAAACAAGACCTGAACTTGATCTGGGAGGATAGAATGTTCAATTTTTCACTAAAGACTATGGCTGCGACGGCTGTTTTGCTAAGCGGGGTTTCAATTGCGCAGGCTGATGTAACACTGCGCGGCGCGAGCATGTTTGATGAAGAGCACGCCTTCACTAAGACACTGCGAGAGTTCGAGCGCCTGGTTGCCGAGAACTACGATGGTGAGGTGGAATTTGATCTGCGCCTGAATGGTGAGCTTGGGGTGGAATCTGATTACGTCACCTACCTCAATCAGGGTGTTGCTGTAGACTATACGATCCTGGCTCCGTCCAATATGGCCGTGTTTTCAGAGTCCATTCCATTGATGGATATGCCGTTCCTGTTCCGTGACCTTGAACACTGGGATGCGGTGCTTTCGTCGGATGCACTGAAACCTCTTGAGGATGATCTGCGCGAAGCCGCGGGCATTGTGATTGTGGGTTATCACGGCGGCGGTGTGCGGAATCTGGCCTCTGCCGAGCCTATCACAAACATGGATGAACTTGCAGGACACCGCATGCGGGTCATGGGGGCGCCGATTCAGGCGCAGACATTCTCGGCCGTTGGTGCGGCACCATCTGCCATCGCCTACAACGAAGTCTATAACGCAATCCAAACAGGCGTAATCGCCGGGTTCGAAAATGAAGCTGCCTCAATCCAGAACCTGAAGTTCTACGAAGTCGCGCCGCATGTTTCATTGACCCAGCACACGATCACCGTGCGCCCAATTGTGATGTCAGCAAAAATCTTCGATGAACTGCCTGAGAACCTGCAAGCCGCCATCATGGAAGCTGGCGCTGAGGCCGGTGCATTTGGTCGCGCGCTAGAGAGCGGCCAGGACGGTGAAAAACTTCAGGCGATGATCGACGCAGGTCAGATCGAAGTGCATGAGTTCGAGGGCCGCGAGAAAATGCTGGAATTGGTTCAGCCGGTCCAGGACGCCTATGCGGAAGAGCTGGGCGCGACAGAGCTGCTGAATAACGTTCGCGGAATGTAATCTCCCGGCTGACGGGCGGGTGAGTCTTCAAGCTCGCCTGTCGGCACAATTTCCGATGCGCTTGGCGCGTCACATCGCGGAGTAGGGCGGAACATGCTTGGAAAATATCTGGATAAGTTCTGCGCTGGGCTTCGCATATTGCTTGGTGTGATGATGGGGGCATTGGCGATACCGGTCGCCATGCAAGTTGTTTCTCGCTACACTGGTTTGATCCCAACTTACCTTTGGACCGAAGAGCTGGCGACGTTCCTGTTCGTCTGGATTGTGATGATCGGGTCGATTGTTGCTGTCTGGGACGGCACGCATTTCGACGTTCGGATCACCCGGAATGCGATGAGACCGCTGCCACGTTTGCTTCAGGACGGCATTGTACACGTTGCCATCATGATTTTTGGGGCGTTCTTCCTGTTTTACGGCATCGAATACACCGAATTTGGGGGCAACCAGCGGTCCGTAATGATGCGCGCCAATCTTGCGATTACGCACATCTCGGTCCCGATTGCCGGAGGATTTTGGTTTCTCTTGTCAGGCTACCGGTTGTCCGAAGCCGTCGCGAAATATCTTAACCGAGAGAGCAACCGGGCATGATCCTCGATACTGCAACTGCCGCCACGATGCTTATTGCGGGCTTTCTGGTGCTGATTTTCATCCGTATCCCAGTGGCATTCGCATTGGGTTTGGCGACTCTTCCGGTTGTGTTGCTTGAGCTGCGGCTGACGCCATTCATCGTGCTGGATCGGATGTTCCAATCCTATAATTCGTTTATCCTGTTGGCCGTTCCATTCTTTCTATTGGCAGCCAACCTGATGAATTCCGGCAAGGTAACCGACCGGTTGATCGAACTGGCACGGGTGTTGACCGGCTGGATGCCTGGCGGATTGGGCCATGTGAATGTCGCTGTGTCGATGCTGTTTGCAGGTATCTCCGGATCTTCCACAGCAGATGCGGCGGGTATCGGAAAAATCCTGATCCCTGCCATGCAGAAAGAAGGATACGATACACGGTTTGCCATTGCCATTACCGCGTGCTCTTCGGTGATGGGGGTCATCATCCCGCCGTCGATCCTGATGATTGTCTGGGGCGGTGTCATGCAGGTCTCTGTTGGCGCTTTGTTTCTGGGCGGTGCGATTCCAGGCCTGATGATTGGCCTCGCCTTGATGGCCACGGTATATGGCTTCGCAAAAGCTCGCAATTACCCGGTGACAGCGACGCCTAATTGGGGTGAGTTCTGGGCCGCTTGGAAAGGTGCCGCACTGGCTCTTTTGACGCCGGTCTTTGTGATTGGCGGTATCGTGGGCGGCCTCGTCACGCCAACTGAAAGTGCAATCATCGCAGCGGGTTATGCGCTGATCCTGGGCATGTTTGTCTATCGGACGGTCACACCAAAAGACTTGGGCTTCATCCTCTACGATACGGCACGATTTGCAGCCATTTCACTTTTTGCGATCGGCACAGCGTCGGCATTCGGCTGGCTACTGTCCTTCTACGATGCGCCGCGCCTGATCGTGAGTGTTTTGACCGCATGGGAGTTCGGAGCTTTTGGAACAGCTATACTGATTGCCCTGCTGTTTCTGCTCTTTGGTCTGTTTATCGATGCAATCCCGACAATCATCATTCTTGGCACGGTTCTGATGCCTGTGGCCCAGGCGGGCGGGGTTGATCCAATCGCTTTCGCCATCATTGGTATCGTCTCGCTTGCCTTTGGGCTTGTGACGCCACCTTACGGCTTGTGTTTGCTTATCTCTGCAGCGATTGGCGGCCTAAATGTTGTGCAAGTCCTGCGAGAGGTTGTGCTCATCCTTGCCCCAATGCTGGTCATCCTCATTCTGTTGGCAGCATTTCCCGAAATCATTCTGTGGCTCCCAAAGACAGTTATGCCGGGGGCATTCCGTTAGTGGCGTCTTCGGTTGCGCTCTGAGCGTATTCCGAAGGCGGCCAAACTAGACCCATGACAAAAGCGAAGCTCGCGCTTTGCAATAGGAAGGATCGACATGAAACTTGTAGGTAAGACCGCCATCGTGACCGGAGGAGGCCGCGATATTGGCCGCGCCGTTGCGATCAAACTCGCCTCTGAAGGCGCGAATGTTGCAATCAACTATTTTTCCAGCTCGAACGGCGCGGAGGAAACCGTTGCAGCAATCGAAGCCAATGGCGGTAAAGCGATTGCCTTGCAAGGCAACCTGAACAAGAAGGCGGATGTTGACGCGCTGGTATTCCGCACTGTCGAAGCTTTTGGCGGCGTGGACATTCTGGTCAACAACGCTGGCGGTCTGATCGCCCGTAAAACCATTGCGGAAATGTCAGTTGAGCATTGGGACGCCGTGATGACCCTGAACCTGACCAGTACATTCCTGATGACGCAGGCCTGCCTGTCCAGGATGACGTCAGGGACTATTGTGAATCTCGCCAGCCAAGCCGGGCGTGATGGCGGTGGGCCAGGTGCCGTGGCTTACGCTACGGCCAAGGGCGCGGTCATGACCATGACACGGGGCTTGGCAAAGGAAGTTGGCCCCGACATTCGAGTAAATGCGCTTTGCCCCGGCATGATCGACACCGATTTTCACAACGTTCACACACCTGATGCAGGTCGTCGCGGCTTTGAAGCCAACGCGCCGCTTAAGCGTCAAGGTCATGTGGATGACGCAGCGAATCTCGTTCTATTCCTGGCCTGCGAGGACAGTGCATTCATCACGGGCGCAAATATTGATCTCAACGGTGGTATGCTGTTTTCATAGTAGAAAAGGAGAGACCCGGTGTCCCAATTCCCGATCGTCTCGACCGGCGAAAACGTCACGCGGCAGGTCCTATCTGATCATTCGGACCTCATGGTTGTCGCCTTCCGGTTTCAGGCGACCGGGGCGATTGGTGCCCTGCACAGCCATCCGCATGTTCAGGCAACCTATGTCGAGAGCGGACGATTTCGTTTCACACTTGGTGAACGCGAACAAGAATTTGGCCCCGGTGACAGCTTTGTCATCCCGTCTGGCCAAACCCATGGCTGCATATGTCTGGAGCCCGGTACATTGGTCGACAGTTTCACACCCCGTCGCGACGATTTTCTGTAACTGACATGCGTTTCTTGGCAATCGGGGAGTGCATGGCAGAACTTGCCCCATCAGATCAGATCGGTGAGTTCAAGCTTGGTTTTGCAGGCGATACCTTCAACACAGCATGGTATCTTGCACAAGTCGCATCAGATATAGACGTCAGCTATCTGACCGCTGTCGGAGACGATGCGATCTCGCAGGACATGCGAACGTTCATGAAAGACAGCAGGATATCCGACAGGCACGTCCAAGTCATCGCAGGCAAGACGGTTGGGCTATATCTCATCCATCTCAACAATGGTGAGCGCAGTTTTTCCTATTGGCGCAACGACTCCGCAGCCAGACAACTCGCGGTCGATGAAATTGCACTTGGGCGGGCAGTTGGCGACGCAGACTTAATCTACTTGTCTGGAATAACCCTCGCCATTCTCGATCCACAATCACGCGAAAAGCTGCTTGATGCATTGCGTCGTGCCAGAGCGTACGGAATGACCGTTGCTTTCGACACGAACCTGAGACCGCGGCTTTGGTCTACGCCGCAAGAAATGACAGACACGGTTATGATGGCTGCGGCACAATCTGATATCGTTCTACCATCTTACGATGATGAAGCCGAGTGGTTCGGGGATAGCGATTCAATTGCAACGCTGAACCGATATGCAGAGATTGGTGTTGATCAGATTGTCGTCAAAAACAGTGCTCAGCCAGTGGTCTTTCAGAAAGATGGTCAACGCGGTGAGGTTGACGTTGATCCAGTGACAGGTGTTGTCGATACCACCGCGGCAGGGGACAGTTTTAATGCTGGTGTATTGGCAAGCGTTTTAAGGGCCGATGAATTAACTGACGGAATACGGCAAGGATGTCGCCTTGCAAGCCATGTCGTCCGCCACAAAGGCGCGCTCATTCCTGTCGATGTGAATCTCGGGAGAGATGAGGGGTGATGGTGGCCCTCTACGATCTAGGAGCAAGACCATGAAACAGACCTGGCGGTGGTTTGGCCCTTCCGATGCTATTTCGATTGGCGAAATCAGGCAAACCGGCGCAACCGGCATCGTCTCAGCCTTGCATCATATTCCAACAGGAGAGGTTTGGTCCGTCGATCACATCAAAGAGCGGCAGCAACAGATTGAACAGCCCGAAGGCGTTCCGTCTGGGCTGACTTGGGATGTCGTTGAAAGTGTTCCGGTGTCTGAAGCAATCAAATCGCAAACTGGCCCGATGAGGCAACACATTGAGGCCTACAAGACAAGTCTGCGAAATTTGGCAGAATGCGGTATTCACACGGTCTGCTACAACTTCATGCCAGTGCTAGATTGGACGCGAACTGACCTGAACTATCCGTTGCCGCATGGCGGGAATGCGATGCGGTTTGACCTTGTTGATTTTGCTGTTTTCGATTGTTTTATCCTATGCAGGAAGGGCGCAGAGCGAGACTATTCAGCCGAGATCATAGAAGCTGCTCAAGCTAGGTTTGCAGACCTCGGCGATGGAGATCGCCGGAGCCTGTCGAACAATATTGTCGCTGGTTTGCCGGGCGCAAACGACAATTGGTCTCTTAAGGACGTGAGACGACACCTAGGCACATATGTTGGCGTGACAACGGAAATGCTCCGGTCCAATCTGGTTGATTTCCTGTCCGAAGTCGTTCCAACGGCTGAAGGCCTTGGCCTCCGGTTATGCTGCCATCCCGATGATCCACCTTTTCCCTTGCTTGGGCTGCCAAGAGTCATGTCGTCGCAAAGTGATTACGCCGCCGTTCTGGATGCTGTCGACAGCCCGGCCAATGGGGCGACACTATGTACTGGCTCACTGGGAGTCGCTAAAGACTTCGACCCCGTATCATTCATTGCTCAGCTTGGTCATCGAATCCACTTTGTACATCTTCGAAATACAGTGCGTGAGGGTCCAAGCGACAGCAATCGCCACAGTTTTTCCGAGTCCGAACATCTGGCAGGAGACACCGATATGGTTGCAACGATCCGCGCTTTGTTAGCCGAGGAACAACGGCGCCGAAATCAGGGTCGATCAGATTGTGAAATTCCCATGCGACCGGACCATGGCCATGCCTTGCTGAGCGATCTCACATGTCCGTCGCAGCCTGGCTACCCATTAATTGGCAGGATGAGAGGTCTCGCTGAACTGCGCGGTGTTATGCGCGGCTGCAATTAGATGCATATCTGGGTTCAACGCCGTTATTCGCTGGTTACTTTTTGTCATCTTCCCACACGGAAAGAAATGGCCGTTTGACTGATTTGATGGAGAGCCTTTGAGTCGCAGATGACAGGACCTGTGCGCTAATGAAGGACCCTATGGATCAAAAACAAATTCTGAGCTGTCGCCGAGCGGCAAAACTATTCGCCGCTCGACTGCCCCTTTGATCACGGAATTCATAAAGCTCGGGCTTCTCGCTAATTGTTCTCGGAGAACTGTGGGCGTCCGCATAGCGATACCAACGCAAGGTTGTCTTCGCAGCTCACCGCAGTTACTTCAGATAGGTATTAAACCAATCAATGGTTCGGTCCCAAGCCAGGTTTGCCATCTCCTCATCATATCGTGGCGTGCTGTCATTGTGAAAGCCGTGGTTGGCATTTTCGTAGAAATAGGCTTCGTAAACCTTATCGTTGGCTTTTAGAGCAGTCTCAAAATCTGGCCAGCCCGCGTTGATGCGTTCGTCAAGCTCTCCCATCTGAATAAGCAACGGCGCCTGAATTTTGGCCACATCTTCGGCCGCTGGTTGGCGCCCGTAGAACGGGACACCTGCGGCCAGTTCGGGATAGGCCACGGCAATTGCGCTGACTACGCCACCGCCGTAGCAGAAACCGACGGCACCGACCTTTCCAGTGCAGTCTTCTCGGTTCAACAGGTATTCGAACCCATTGAAGAAGTCGTTCATCAACTCGACCCGGTCGACGTTCTTTTGCAGTTCGCGCCCATCCGCGTCGTTGCCTGGGTATCCGCCCACCGACGTCAGGCCGTCTGGGGCCAGTGCCATAAATCCGGCTTTCGCCAATCTGCGCGCCACGTCCTCAATGTAAGGGTTTAGGCCACGGTTTTCGTGGATCACCAGCACCGCGGGCAGGGGCTCATCCACACCGGCCGGTCTGACAAGGTACCCCCTGACATCGCCAGTTCCATTTGGTGAGGGATAGGTGATGTAGTCTGCATGGATATCGGGATCGTTGAATGAAACCTGCTCCGCCAGCGCGTAGTTCGGGCTGAGCATGTTCAGCAGCGCGACCGCCGACAAACCACCAACCGCGAACTTACCGGCGCGGTCCAGGAACTGGCGCTTGGTGATTTTGCCGTGTGCATAAAAGTCGTACAGGTCCAGAAGTTCCTGGTCGAAGTCCTTTGCCGTCATGCGAGTCATTGTAAGTCTCCTGATGAGTTGGCAGTTCGAAGTGAGAGGTTGTCAGATCAAAGGGTCGTGGTTGGTTTGAGTTTTTCAGCGGGCTGCTAGGACACACCCATTGGCAGTTCTTTTTGCGCGTACTGTTCGCGCAGAACGTTCTTTTGGACCTTTCCCATTGTATTGCGCGGCAGGTCCGGGACAAGTTCGTAGCGGCGGGGGTGTTTGAAGCGCGACAGCTTGTCTCTGATGGTCACCGCGATCTGTTCCATGTCAAGTTGCGCGCTGGGCTCGGCAACCAGAGTGGCAATGATAGCTTCGCCAAATTCGATGTCGGGAATGCCAAAAACTGCCGATTCCAGGATGCCGTCGATGTCGTTCAAGACGTCTTCAATTTCTTTGGGATAGACGTTGTAACCACCAGTGATGATCAGGTCTTTTGACCGACCAACGATCGACAGATAACCATCCTCGCTGCATTGACCCAGATCTCCGGTGATGAAGAACCCGTTTTCCCGTAGCTCTTCGGCGGTTTTCTCGGGCATTTGCCAATAGCCTTGGAACACATTGGGCCCTCGTACTTCGATCATTCCAACCTCGCCCCGGGGCAGCGGTTCTCCAGTTTCGGGTTTGGTAACGATCACCTCGGTGCTGGGAAGCGCCAAGCCGACAGTTCCTGCGCGACGCTCACCGTCATAGGGGTTCGAGGTGTTCATGTTCGTCTCGGTCATTCCATAGCGCTCAAGGATGCGGTGGCCGGTGCGCGTTTCGAACGCTAGGTGGGTCTCGGCTAGCAATGGGGCCGAACCAGAAATGAACAAACGCATGCTCTCTGTGACCTCTTTGGTGAAACCGTCATCCGCAAGCAATCTGGTGTAGAAAGTGGGGACACCCATCAGAAGGGTCGAGTGGGGCAACTCTTCCAAGATCATGCCAATGTCGAATTTTTCCATAAGCCGAACTTTGGCACCTGCGAGCAATGACGTATTCATCGCCACGAAAAGCCCATGTGTGTGAAAGACTGGCAGCGCATGAAGCAGGCGATCGGCGCTGGTGATGGCCCACAATTCCACAAGAGCTTGGGCATTGGACAGCAGGTTTCGCTGACTTAGCATTGCACCCTTCGAACGGCCCGTAGTGCCTGATGTATATAGCAAAGCCGCAAGGTCGTCCGGTGCGCGATCCACGGTTTCGAATACGCAGGGTTGTACGTCAGCCTCTAGGCTTAGGCTTGGACTATCGCCGCCGAGGGTCAGCAGCTTTGCGCCCGATTGGGCTGCCAATTTTTTGATTTCAGCTTCATCGTCGCTGTCGCAAATGATCATCGCCGGTTGAGCATCAGAGATGAAGTAGTCCAACTCTGCCATGGTGTAGGCAGTGTTAAGTGGCAGGTAGACAGCACCTGCCTGAACTGAAGCAGCATAGAGCGCAATCGTATCAGCCAGCTTGGGGGCCTGCACGACGATGCGATCCCCAGGAGAAACTCCGCTGTTCTGCAAAACATGCGCGATCTGTGCGGCGCGCTTCAGAAACGCGTCATAGGAAACCACCTTGCCATCATCAAGTTGCAGGAATGGAGCTTTGTTGCCCTCGTGGAGGGCAAACAAGCTGTCGTAGAGGGTATTGGTCACGCTGTATTTTCCCTTGGTTTGATCGCAAGCGCCGCAGTTGAAGCCGCACGAACTGAACGCGAGGCTTGGATCGTGGCACGTGTCGCGAATTCTTCGTGGTGACGTTCGGTTTTGTTCAAATCGTAAAGGTAGTTGACCATCGCGCCTCCGGACTGGGCGCGCCCATTTGGCGACTGATCTGCGTCAGCGTGCAGCTCATGAAGTTCAGCACCATTGCCCAGATGAAAGCGGGCCACGGGATCTAACGGCATCCCATCTTCGCGCTTTGCAAGCAACAAATACCGGGCGGCCATAGCGCGCACGTCCTGTGGCGCGGCTGTTTCTGCTAATACGGCCTCGGCGGCATGTCCGTGTACGGGTTGTTCTGTTTCACCAGCCAACCACCGGTTCAGCCCCGGTATCGGCGACAGTGTCACAAAGGTATCAAGCCCTCGAAGCTCTCGCGAAAGCTCGGTCACAACCTGTTTGATCAACAGGTTCCCAAAACTGATTCCTGCTAAACCCTTTTGGCAGTTTGAAATGGAGTAGAACGCCGCGACTTTTGCCTGCTCGGCTTCAATCGGTTCTCGAGCTTCAGACAAAAGCGTATCGATCGCGCCCGGGATTTCAGTTGTAAGGGCCACCTCGACAAATATCAGCGGCTCATCGGGCATTGAAGGGTGGAAGAACGCAAAACAACGACGGTCAGGTGGGTAGAGTCTGCGCCTCAAGTCGTCCAGATCGTGGATCTGGTGAACCGCCTCATATGCGACGATCTTGTCCAGAACGCGGGCAGGCGTATCCCAGCTGATTTGCTTGAGAACAAGAAAGCCCCGATTGAACCAGCTTCGCAACAAATGGACAAAATCAATATCGGTTCGCTTGAGTTCGGCATTGGATTTGAGAAAGCGCAACAGATCAACGCGCATTGCCACAAGTTCTTGCGTCGCACCAGACGGCTGGTTCAACCGACGCAATAACTCTTGCCGCCTGGGTTCTGCGGATTCACTAAGCTTTTGATATAGATCGACACTTTTATCATTGGCATAGAGGCGCGCCGTGTCAGCGAGTTTGTCAGCGTCTAACTCAAGCTGGTCATTCAAGTAGACAAAAAAGTCCAGCTTTCCCGCGTCATCCAGGGTCTGGTAGCGATCAAGAATGGTGGACGCGAGCGTGAAGCCTGATACCTCACCTTCTGTGGACAAAAGCGCCTCGCAAAGTTCAGCAATGGATCGTTTGTCATCCTTGCCACGCCTTTTGTCAGGACGGTCCAGCAATTGGTTTAACAGATCGCCCAGAAACCAATTCCGTTGCATTTCAGGAATCCATCTGGCTGCTCAGGTATTCACCAGTTCGACGGTAGTGATCGATCAAGTGCTTGGTCGCGCTGTCTGCGTCATGATCTAGTGCGGCGTCCAGAATGTGATGATGTTCAGCGGCGATGTCCCGCTTTTTGTAGCTCGACCCGCCGGCTGCCAGATAGCGGTAGCGAATGTTCAGGTCGTAGAGCTGCGAGCAATACCGCAGCAGCAGTGGTAATTTCGAATTGTCCAACAACGCCATGTGAAACGCTTTGTGCGCGTCTTCAAAGTCGTGTGCCCCATTTTGGCCGGCCTTTTTCATATGGTGGTGACGCAAAACAAGCCGATCCTCCCATGCGGCATCCGCGTTGGCGATGGAGGCGCGCAACGCAGTTTCCTCGAGGTTGCAGCGCAACAGAAGGATTTCCTCGAAGTTACTCTTGCTCACGGGCGCAGCCCTAAACCCGCGCTGGTCAATCCGTTCAACCAACATGTCCGAGGTCAAGAGGCTAAGAGCCTCGCGAACTGGACTTGCGCCAGTGCTTAGAAGGCCGCGGAGCTGCTCGATCTTAAGTTTTTGTCCGGGCGGCAATTCGCCGGTCAGGATCATTTCGCGCAGCCTTCGATACGCACCATGAGTGGCTGATGTCTCTTTGCCCTCGGTATCAAGCATGGCGTCCATATCCGACTGTTCCTTTTTGGCGGCAAAAACTCTTGAGTGCTCTTAACTGAGGGCGCTCGTGCCAGTCGATAGACCAACTGAAAGGTTCAGCGATCCTTCGTTTATCATCCAGCGCCGAAGTACAAAGCTGCGCGCCCCGCTTTTGTGCATGGGGTCGCCCTCGGCCAACTTCCGCGCGGCTTCAAGACTGTCAGCGCGATAGATGATCAGGCCAACCCCTTGCATATGCTCACCGGTCTCATCCGACATCGGCCCAGCAAAAGCCAACTTTCCCGCGCGTTCAAGATCCGCCTGATACGCCAAGTGATCCGGAAGGGATGCTTTTACGTCTTCTGGCGCTTTGGTCGGTGTGCTGAGTGCAACATAAAGCTCCAGTGCCAGTGCGCCTCGGCTTTTCGCTTCTGATTTGTAATCTGCCCAAGCAACCATCGCGGATCTCCAAAATATCGATATTATTTGACATATTGCAAAATAGTCGGCAAAAATCAAGCGAACTGACATGGATGGTGAAAATGAAATACCTGGTGGGAGAAACCTCGGAAGGCACTGCGGTCTTTGCTGTGAACGGTGAAAAAGCAGTGAATTTAACGGCTTTGGACCCTGCCGTCGGTTCGGATTTGATGGGTTTGATAGCCAAGCCTGAGCTGGCCGACTCACTGTCTGACCAAATCTCCGCCGCAGACAGTGTGCCTGTGTCGTCTATCAAGCCAGCATTGCCGGTGGTCGCGCCCGGCACGATCATTTGCATGGGTTTGAACTACACGGACCACATCAAGGAAGGCGGATATGATATTCCGGAGTATCCGACGCTTTTCATGCGCGGGAAAAACTCGATCATGGCGGCGGGGCAGCCCATGGTGCGGCCTACCTGTTCTGAGAAGCTAGACTACGAAGCCGAGCTTATGCTGATCGTTGGAAAAAGAGGTCGGCATATCTCGGAAGAGGACGCACTGGATTATGTCTTTGGCTACACTGTATTCAACGATGGTTCGCTGCGGGACTATCAGCGCAAAACCGTTCAGTGGACGCCCGGCAAAAACTTTGATGATACGGGCGCGATCGGTCCTTTCACCGTAACGCCGGACGAACTGCCCGAAGGGGCGTCTGGTCTGAAGATCGAAAGCCGCGTGGGCGATGAAATCCTACAAAGCTCGAACACCGCCAACATGATCTGGGGCGTTCGTCAGGTCATTGCGACGATTTCTGAGTATACCACTCTGGAGCCCGGAGACCTGATTGCGTTGGGTACACCACCGGGTGTCGGGCACGCCAAAAAACCCAATCCCCGTTGGTTGAAGCCGGGTGAAACCGTCGAGGTGGAAATTGAGGGCATTGGAATCTGCGCCAGCCCGATCATCGACGAAAAGGACGCCAAATCAAGGGTGGCCGCAGCATGAGTGCACCGACCGGGGCAGAGCTGGAGGCACTTCGCGCCAAGGCCCAGCAGGATCATCGCGATCTGCGCGAACGAATTCCACGTTTGTCGGATGACGCGATTGCCTTGATCCTGCGCGAATCCAGATCGCACTACGCGTGGACCGACAAGCCTGTTTCTGACGACCTACTTAAAGAGATCTATGACATCACGATCAACGGCGCGACCAGCATGAACACGCTGCCTGCGCGCTTTATTTTCGTGAAAAGCGCAGAGGGAAAAGAGCGGCTTGCCAAGTCGTTGAAGCCAAAGAACGTGCCAAAGATGATGGATGCACCAGTCACGGCGATCATTGCCTACGACTTGGACTTTTGGAAGGAACTGCCGTTTCTTTTCCCGCACGAAGATCGTCGGCCTTTGTTTGAAAACAAACCCGAATTCGTCGCGGACACGGCCTACCGAAACGGCACTCTGCAGGGCGCGTACTTCATGATTGCGGCCCGGGCTGTCGGGTTGGACGTCGGCGCCATGTCAGGTTTTTCGAACAAGATCGTCGACGAGGAGTTCTTCGCGGGCACAACTCTCAAGTCCAATTTTCTTTGCAATCTAGGCTACGCGGATGAAACCGGCTTGTTCCAGAAGCTTCCGCGTTTCCCATTCGAAAAGGTTTGCTCATATGCATGAGGAGGTAACCCCGTGGCCATGAAAGTGAAACCTGTCGTGACTTACCGAACGACAGCTCAATGCCCGACACATGCGCGTACCGAGATCCCAATTCGCGATCTTGATGTGGTTGTCGACGAACCCGTCGAACGCGGCGGAACAAATCTTGGCCCGTCTCCGACCGAAACCGCAATGGCAGCCTTGATCGCCTGTACGAATGTCATCGGGCACAAGAATGCGCACCGGTTGGGAACTGATCTTGGCACGGTGACAATCGACGCGAAATGCAGGTTGGATCGGCGCGGTGTTCTGATGGAGGAGGAGATCGATGTTCCGTTTCCAGAAATCGAACTCACCGTGAAATGTGACACGCCCGCCAGTCAGGAGGAGCTGACACGGGTGGGCGAAGAAACAGCCAAGTATTGCGCCATCGCAAAACTATTTGAAGCGGCAGGCACGGACCTGACCGTCAACTGGGTCAAAACAAACAAATAACGACAAGAGGCCCGACTTTCTGGGAGGAGAGAAATGAAAATCTGGACCAAACGCAGCCTTATCGGAGCTGCTCTGGCAAGCGTCATGGCGCTGCCCGCCGCAGCAGAGGAAACTATTTCTGCCGTTGTCATCGATGGCTACCCAGACCGGGCATTGTGGGTGAAAGAATTCACCAACTTCTTCATTCCGGAAGTGGACAAACGACTGGCTGACGCCGGCAACTACAAGATGAACTGGCAAGAGAATTATGGCGGTTCAATCGTAAAGCCGAAAGGCGTTCTTGAAGGGATCCAGTTGGGCCTTGGAGACATCGGCATCGTCACAACCATCTTCCATTCCTCGAAGCTGCCCAGCCAGGGTATTTCGGGATCGACACCCTTTGTGGCATCGGATTCCCGTGCCGTGGCCAAGGCTGTAGATGAAATCGCGCGCGAATACCCGGCGATGCAGAACGAGTTTGCCGCACAGAACCAGGTCTATCTGGCCACGGGTGTTGTTCTGGACACGTATCAGATTTTCTGTACGGAACCTGTTGCCTCGGTTACGGACCTTGAGGGTCGCAAGATTGCCGGTGCTGGCCTCAACTTGCGGTATCTCGAAGGCATCAAGGATGCGGCAGGTGTACGCGGTGGTCTGACCGATTTCTACAACATGCTTCAGACGGGTCTGGTTGACTGTGGAATGCTGTGGCCCGAAGCCGCGAAGACGTTCAAGATCGCTGAAGTTGCCCCGTATATGCTCAAGGCCGATCTGGGTGCTGTGAACTCAAAAACCATCACGGTTAATGCAGACTATTGGGCAAGCCTGCCGGACGAAGTCAAAGACGTGTTGACGGCGGTTGCCATCGATTACCGTGACCATGTCGCCGGTATCGCGATGGACAGGGCTGCTGCTTCGCGGGATGCTTACGTTGAGGCTGGTGGAACGATCGTTGAGGTTTCAGACGAAGACCGCGCTGCCTGGGCAAACGCCATGCCGAATGTCGCGCAAGAGTGGGCCGCGACGCTGAATGACAACGGCGAACAAGGCACAGAGATGCTGGCCGCCTACCTTGGCAAGCTTCAAGACGCCGGTTTCACCGGAGTGCGTGACTGGACGGCCGAATAACCGTCCGGCGATCCACGAAAGGGGCCTTTCATGCTGAAGACCGCAGTTGCTGGCCTGTCGCGGGTCGCCAATTCTCTAGCAATCGCCGCCAACGCTTTGGGTACTCTCGTCGTCCTGGCGTTGGTGGTTGTTCTGAATGTCGACGTTATTGCACGTGGCATGTTTTCAGCCCCATTGCGTGGCACTTATGAGATGGTGCAGTTTTCGGTCGTGATGATCGTCTTTCTGCAGTTGGCAGACGTGGTCAGAGTAGATCGGCTAACACGCTCGGACGGGTTCCTGAACCTGCTGCACCATCGTCGCCCGGGCCTGACAGCCAACCTGAGGCGCATCATCAATGCCATCTCGGCGATCTTCATGGCATTGATTGCCTATGTGACATTCCCTGAATTTCTACACATGTGGCAGACACAGGACTACTTCGGAGTGCCCGGTCTTTTCACATTGCCATGGTGGCCGGTCAAACTGGTCATCGCGTGCGGTACTGCGCTTGCCTGCGTGATCTTCCTGCTCAAGGTCGTCACGGCGCAGGACCGTCCGCAACTTATTCGCACCCCTGAACATGACGAGGCCGCAGAATGACGCCGATTGAGATTGGCCTGATCTCGGTCGTTGCCATTGTTTTCCTGATTTATGCGGGCGTCTACATTCCCATCGCCTTGGGCGTCGTCTCGTTCGTGTCGATCTGGTTGATGCGGGACAACTTCACGCTAGCGCTTAACCTGCTGAAAGTGGCGGTCGGCGACAGCGCGATGGAATATAGCTTCGCGACTATCCCGCTGTTTACCTTTATGGGGCTCATCGTTTCAAAGGCTGGGTTAGGCAGGGACATTTACGAAGTCATGACCATGCGGTTTCGCAAGGTCAAAGGCGGGATTGGAATGGCCACGGTCGGAGCCAACGCCGTCTTTGCCGCCGTGACCGGGTCGTCCATAGCATCCGCATCCGTATTCACCAAAGTTTCGGTGCCGCAGATGATGGCGCAGGAGTACAACCCACGCTTTGCTGTTGGCGTGGTGGCTGGGTCTTCGGTTTTGGGTATGATCATCCCGCCATCGGCCATGCTGATCATCTACTCCTTTGTTGCTGAACAATCCGTGGGGGACATGTTCCTGGCCGGGGTCATTCCCGGGATCATGTTGGCGATCGCCTATGTTGGCGCGATCTGGGCCATGGGCCGATTCACACCGGCGTTCGTCGGTGGCCGCATCGTGGCAGATACCGAATGGATGTCCGGGCGCGAGATTGCGTCCAAAACGCTACCAACTCTGTGCATCATCACTATCGTTCTTGGCGGGATCTACACCGGCTGGCTTACTGCGGTCGAGGCAGGAGCAGCCGGTGCCTTCGTGGCTTTGATCATCGCTGTCCTACGCAGGTCCATGTCCCCAAAAGCGTTCTGGGACGCGCTGCTGGAAACCGGTCATATCACAGCGGCGATCCTGTTCCTGATCACCGCGGCTTCGATCTACAGCCGCATGCTGGGCCTGGCGGGGCTGCCCAACCAGTTGCAGGACCTGCTTGCGGGGAATTCCGCGTCCTTCTGGTCGATCATGCTGCTTTACGTGCTTCTGATGCTGTTTTTGGGAACATTACTCGATACAGCATCCATCATCCTGATCGTTGTCCCGTTGTTCCTGCCTATGGCCGAAGCGCTGGATATGTCGCTGATCTGGTTTGGTATCATCACCGTGGTCGGCGCCGAAATCGGACTTTTGACCCCGCCACTAGGCATATCCTGCTTCGTCATCAAATCGACGATCAATGACGACCGCATCTCGCTGAAGGACGTGTTTATGGGCGCGCTGCCCTTCGCCTTTGTAATGCTAATCGTTCTGTTCATTCTGATCGAGTTCCCGATCCTCAGCCTTGCCCTGATTTAAGGAGGCCAAGATGCGCTCTGTCACCAAAGACAATATCACCGATGTGTTCATGGGATACCTGTCCAAGGACACTGATCCGCGGATGCGTGAAATCATGGGGTCTCTGGTCAAGCACCTCCACGATTTCGCCTGTGAAACCAACCTGACGCATGACGAATGGCGCACGGGAATTGCATTTCTGGAGGGGTGCGCCGCTGTGGAAACCGAAGATAGGCATGAGTTTGTCTTGGCCTCGGACGTGTTGGGACTGTCATCGCTGGTGGATATGCTCCATTCAACTCCAGACGCCACAAGCTCCTCTGTTCTTGGGCCTTTTCACGTTTCTGGCGCACCGCCACTGCCATTCGGTGGTGATATGAAGCGTCACTACGATGGGCCGGTTCTGCTGGCCGAGGGCGTTATCAGGGATGCCGAGGGTAATCCGATTGGCGGTGCAGAGCTCGACATCTGGCAAACGGCGCCAAATGGAATGTATGCAAGCCAGGATGAAGAACAGGACACCTATTCTTTTCATGGCCTGATGACCACGGGTGAGGATGGCAAGTATGCATTCACGACCGTCAAGCCAGTCGAATACACCGTGCCGTCAGACGGGCCTGTCGGGGACATCCTGCGCGCCTGCGGTCGCCATCCTTGGCGACCGTCGCACCTGCACTATATCGTTAAGGCACCCGGGCACCGATCTTTAGTTACCGAGATTTTCCCCGACGACGATCCCTACCTGGATCAGGATACAGTGTTTGGTGTTCGGGATGACCTGGTAATGACTTATGTTGAAAGGCCGGCTTCAGAATTTCCCGAAGGCATGGAACTTTCTGGCAAGATCACTGAACCTTTCTTGCACGTAAAGTTCGATGTGAAGCTTGCCAGAGTTTGAATGCTATTGAGGGTGGTGCGGTGCTGAAACATACCTTAATTTTAGGTGCAACGCTTCTTTGTGGTATTGCCATCGCAGAAGAGCGACCGATCTTCGATGCGCATATTCATTACAGCCATGATGCCGTCAAACTGGTTCCTCCCGAACAAGTTGCCAAAATCCTTCGGGACGCAGGCGTGCGCAAAGCACTGGTTTCCAGCTCGGATGACAACGGTACCCAATTGCTGTTGGCCGCAGCGCCGGACATCGTTGTTCCGGCCCTTCGCCCTTACCGTCGCCGCGGTGAGATCAACACCTGGATGCACGATGAAACTGTAATCGACTATCTGGAAGCAAATCTGGCAAAGAACGAATACAAAGCCATCGGCGAATTTCACGCTTATGGTGATGATATCAAAACGCCGGTCATCCAGCACATGATTGCACTGGCAAAAGAACGGAATCTAATTCTGCACCACCACGGGGATCGAGAGGCCGTTGACCTGATTTTTGAGGCCTGGCCCGAGGCTCGGGTATTGTGGGCCCACTCTGGCTTTGACGACCCGGCCAGTGTGACTGATGCCTTGGACACCTATCCAAGGCTTTGGGCCGATCTTGCGTTTCGCTCTGATATGGTCTCGCGGGGCCGTGTTGACCCAGATTGGAAGGCTGCGTTCGAAGCGCACCCGGATCGGTTTATGGTTGGTACGGATACGTTCGCTCCGGAGCGTTGGTACTACGTAGGCCCTCATGCTGATTTTTCACGGGAGTGGTTGGATTTGCTTCCGGTCCAGATCGCAGACAACATCGCATACGCAAACGCAGAACGCTTACTGGCATCAGAATGATCCGCTGGGTTGTCTGGTTTCTAGTATCATCTGGCGCGGCCGTCGCTTGTGAAACGGCAGGGCAACGCATGAGTTCGGAAATTCAAAACGCACCCAAGGTGCATGTGGCTGTCGACGAAATTCCATTGGCCCAACCGTTTTCTATTCTTCTGACTGTCTGTGATGATGTTGCCGTGAGTGAGGTGCGCGTCGATGCAATAATGCCTGCTCACCAACACGGGCTAAACTACGCCCCCAAAATCACCGCATTAGGCGATGGGGTGTTTCGTGCAGATAACATGCTGTTGCACATGCCGGGGCTGTGGGAACTGCGAGTTGACGCCAATTTTGGTGGGCGATCGATATCCTACACTTTCGATGTCGTGCTAAAATGAAGGTGCTGGTGACAGCGGCGATTGTAGTCCTAGCAGGGGCCGTTCGTTCTGAAGTCCTGTTGTCTGATGACGAAATTCAGCAAACGCTGTCCTTCGGACCATGGCCAATTTCGTTTCAGTCGGATCCAAGCAACAGGGTTTCAAAAGATACAAGAGCGATTGCGCTAGGAGCGGCCTTATTCAACGATCCGGTGTTGTCAACCGACGGCGCATTTACTTGTGCAAGTTGTCATGACCCTGAACAGGCATTTACCACGTCCGACGCGCGAGCATTTGGTCGCGTCCTGGTAGATCGAAACACTCCATCCCTGCGGAACCTTGCTGGTCTCCGCTGGTACGGTTGGGGCGGTAAGAGCGATAGCCTGTGGGCAGCTAGCTTGCATCCGATCATCGAAGAGCAAGAGATGGCGCACAGTAAAGAAAGCCTAAAGGCAGCTATCTCGGAAAGTATCTACATTGATGATTTTGAAGCCATATTTGGCGACATCCAGATTCAAGATCCAGAACTGGTGCTGGTGAACACTGCCAAAACGCTATCCGCTTACTTGGAAACATTGGCAACCGGCCGGACGCAATTTGACGATTTTCGCGATGCATTGGAGGACCAAGATTTAGCAGCCGCTGCGAACTACCCCGAAGCTGCCCAGCGAGGTTTTCAGCTGTTCATAGGGCGTGGAAAATGTGTGTTGTGCCACAATGGTCCGAGATTTTCCAACAATGAGTTCCATGACGCAGGCGTTCCCTATTTTCTGAGCGAAACCGAGGTCGACGACGGGCGGTTCGGTGGATTGAACTTTTTGCTTTCAAACGCTTACACATTGGACGGCAACTGGAGCGACGATCCGGAAAAGCAAGGTGCATGGGTGGTTCGCAGTGTCCGCAGGAGCCACTCAGATTTTGGGACCTTTCGTACGCCAAGCCTACGGGGCGTGGCCGAAACCGCGCCTTACATGCATGACGGCAGCCTGATCGACTTGGATGCGGTGATCAGGCACTATAGCGAAATTGATACGGAAAGGTTGCACGCCGACGGTGAAGCCATTCTTTCGGAGTTGAATTTGTCTGAGCAGGAGATTGCAGACTTAACTGCATTTTTGGAGTCACTGTCCAAAGTGCCTTAATACAGCGCTTGTGTTAACGGCTTGGAAATGGGCTATCTGGCTTGCGGCCTAGGCGAACGTTGCAGACCTTGGTGTCTGAGCATTTTCTCTTCAAGAAAGTGCTCTCCCGAGTCTTTTCCAATCATAGTGTACGATTGTGTCAGTCGGGGTACACGGTTCAACCGAACCCAAACTTCGCTTGTCAGGTCATTGAAAAGTTTGATGGACATTGGCGGCTGTCTCAAGAAGCGCTTGTTCAGTAGTTTCTTTTTGTCGTGAAAACCGTGTCGTTGGCACCGGGATGGAGATTGCGTGCAAATTTCCAACCCAATCGACGAAGGAAAATCCTATTGCCGACACACCGGCAGAATGCTCGTCCATGTCATAGGCAAGGCCTTGTTCTCGGATCAAGGCCAGTTCGGACAAAAACTTATCTAAGTTCCTCTGGATTCCGTTCCGGTCCCATTCATTTCGAATTAGCTTGATCGCATCTTCTTTACTGAGTTGGGCAAGACATGCTTTGCCAGGTCTCGTCAGAAGAATTTTGCTGGAGCGGGAGGGGGTGGTTGCGTAGCTTTTGCCCATGGCCCGACCTGCCTCCTTCAAGTACTTCAAAACAAGTCCTGAGATCATCCGTTTGGCAGTGATGCTGTACATCCGATTTCCGCTTTCATTGCGAAATGTCGAAGATCTGCTGCATGAGCGCGGGATCGATATCAGTCACGAAACCGTCCGCTGCTGGTGGAACAGGTTCTGTCCGATGTTTGCCTCTGAGATCCGAAGAAAGCGGGCGCAACAACAGCGCGCATTCTCGAAATGGAAGTGGCATGTGGATGAGGTTTTTGTGAAGGTAAATGGCAAGAGACATTACCTCTGGCGGGCCGTAGATCATGAGGGCGATGTGCTGGAAGCAGTTGTCACCAAACGCCGAAACAAGCAGGCCGCATTGAAATTCCTCAGGAACTTGATGAAGCGCCATGGCAGTGCGGAAGAGATTGTGACGGATCGCTTCGCATCGTATCGGGCCGCTCTCAGAGAGCTTGGTGCTACCGAAAAACAGCAGACGGGAAGGTGGCGCAACAATCGCGTGGAGAATTCGCATTTTCCGTTTCGACGACGCGAACGCGCCATGCAACGTTTCAGGCGCATGCGAAGTTTACAGAAATTCGCTTCCGTCCACTCCTCCGTCTACAACCACTTCAACCAGGAAAGATCGCTCGCCAGCAAAGATACCTTCAAGCTGACACGCACCGCCGCTCTTGCCGAGTGGCGTCAACTTTGTTCGGGATAGGTTCACGGTTTCCGCGGCAAACTGAGACTGGTTCGAATTCGTCTGACAGCACCAGATCGAAATCTTCAACGGTTTGGATTTGCTCAAACGTGCCCGCCCGCATGGCAAAGCGGATCTGGGATCGCGTTATCAGATCACCTGTAAGGGTCAGGAAACGCGGGGCCGTCAGCGTTTTGTGAAGTGGACTGCGTCTGCCTTTGTGTCTGGTGGAACGACTTCACGCATCAAGGCGACCAATTTCTACAACCCCGACAATCAGCCCAAGCAGGTTTCGGGCACGCAGGTTGACTGGACCAGTGTCACGACAGACGGTGCACAATCCGTGGACCCGTGGGGTGAGAATGCGTCAGACGATGCCGGGCTGACGATCAAGACAAATCAGGGCGATCTGGAAGTTGCGCTGGCTGATATTGGCGTCGAAAGTACAGAAGTGGCCTGTGGCGTTATGGAAAAGGTCCGGATGGTACAACGGCTGCCCAAAAAGCGGACCGAGGCGCAATTGGCTATTAGCCAGGAAATTGAAATTCCGGTCCGCGGTGACAGCGCCATATTTGCTCGCGTTGTTCTGGAAGACGGACACGTCGCCCGGACCAGCCCGATCTACAGCTTCAAATAAGACCTGGCGGTGCCCAAATTCGGGGCACCGCCTTTTCCAACCGGACACCAACCAACATGACAGATCAAATTTAAACTGACCCTTTGGACGGTAGGCGCTCTACCTGCTCATTGGTCAGCATGTAGAGATGTTGCGTCGTTGCCTAGGCCCACGTGTACCCTCTGAACAAATGGGATGTGTCGTATATTTTTGGAACGGCCAGAGGCGGCGGTTTACTGGCACATCTATCGTTCTGTTGCGGATTTTTGAGCATGGCGAGCTGAATAAAGTTGGTCAATTTCGAACTAGATGTTTCCAATTTTGCACGAACCTGTGTGGGATTTGCCGTTATGACATTACGTAAATGGATTTGATCTGAGGAAACCTCATGGCAACGCCCGGCAACTTCATATTTTTTGTGACGGACAATCATGCGCGCAACTTTCTTGGCGTAGCGGGGCATTCAACTGTGCGAACCCCTAACCTGGACAAACTTGCCGGGCGTGGTGTCTGTTTTGAAAACGCTTACGCCGCCACGACCTTGTGCTGTCCGGCTCGCGCAGCGATCGCCACGGGCCAGTATCCTCACCAAACCGGGTTCTGGGATAACGCGACGATGTATGATGGATCAATTAAGACTTGGCACCATCGGCTGCGCGACGCAAACGTGCCGGTCACAGCAATCGGGAAATTGCATTACCGGTCAAAGCAGGATGACAACGGATTTGCCGAGGAAATTCACACGATGCACGTGGTCGATGGCATTGGATCCCCACTGACGTTGTTGCGAGCAACTGAAGATGGGGTTCCAAATCGCGCGGGTCACAAGGCAATCTATGGGAATTCTGGGCCAGGAGAGACAGACTACCAGATTTATGACCGCCAGATCACCGAACGCGCAATCGACTGGATGCGCGCCAATGCCGACAACGCTGAGCCATGGGCCCTTATCGTGTCTTATCCCAGCCCGCATCCCGCGTTCCGGGCGAAACAGGAGTTTTGGGACCTGTATCCTCCGGAAAACATGCCTTTGCCGTCCACATGGAATGCGCCTGATCGTTATGAGCATCCGGCCATGGCGTATCTTGCGTGGATGAATCAGTTGCCTCAGGGCATGGACGAAACATTCTTGCGAAATGCCTATGCAGGATACTGTGCCCTGATCACCCAGACCGACGCAGAAATCGGTAAAGTAATTGATACGGTTGAAGAACTAGGCCTGTGTGACACCACGCGGATAGCTTACACATCGGATCACGGAGAGGCAATCGGTGCTCATGGTATTCTGGGCAAGGCCAATCTGTATGAGCATTCCGCCGGCGTTCCACTAATTTTGGCTGGTCCGGGATTGCCGGAGGGCAGGACTGTTTCAGATTGTGTCGGTCATGTGGACCTGTTCCCGACTATTTTGGACCTGTTCGACGTGCCAAACCTGAAGGGCGGGGGCCTGCCGGGTTGTTCGCTTTTGCAGGTGATCAATGGCGAGCAGCCGCACAGACCCGGTTTTTCCGAATATCATGCGATGGGAAGTGTAAACTCCAGTTTCCTGATACGGCAGGGTGACTGGAAATTAATCTATCACGTCGATTTGCCCAACCAGCTTTTTGATCTGGCGACTGACCCTGATGAAGCAATCGATTTGCTGGCTGGCGGGAACACCCACCCAAAAGAGGCGGAGCTTGCCGCACTGCTGCGCGAGATGGTCAACCCAGAAGAGCTGAACGCGCTCAGCAAGGCTGATCAGTTGGCCCGGATCGAGGCGTTGGGCGGCTATGACGCGGTAAGAAACTCAGGCTCCATTGCGGCTTCGCCCATTCCCGGCAAGAAAGTCAATCTGGAGAAGATCTGAGCCTGCCGTTTAGTCAGCTTCCAGTTTCTTGTCCAATTCTTGCCTATACGCCAGAACCTCACGTCGGATCGCTTCTTTCATGAGGGAAGCGGCACCATCGACGTCGCGATCGACGGGGACCACGAAACCAACAGGTATAGAAAGCTGTGTCTTAATTCGGCGGAGCACATAGTTTTCCCCAAGCAGGGTCTTGGGGAAAATGCCATCTGTTATGGTCAAACTGCCGACCGCTAACCCGATATTGATCGCGACATCAACCGTCCCGCTTTCTTGCCGTACGTTTGGGATCAACCCCGCGTTGTCGAACATTCGAGCAATGCGTTGACGCATGATCGAGCCGCTCTCTATCAGCGACAGAGGTTCGTTGGCCAAAGCCTGAACGGGAATTGCACGTTGGTCAGACAACCCATGTGTCCGTGGTAAAGTTACGCATAGGGGAAAGTCGATGATTGGCTCTCCGCGAACGCCGGCATGAACAACAGGAACCGTAGTGAGGGCAATGTCGAACATGCGCGATGCAGCCCAACGTTTGATACTATGTCGGGCCTCAACGCTGATGCTGACGCGAGTGTTGGACTTGGTCTCATGGTAGTAGCGTCGAATGGCGTTTGGTAGAATTTGTTCGGCCATCCGCGGAAACCCGAGTATCCGGATTGTCTGTTCCTTGGTCGCGCCATCGCGAATGGCATCGGAAATTCGTGGTAGCTCATCAAAGACGCTGAGGGCACGAATTGCTTCGGGCAGAAAGGTCTCAGCTGCCTCCGTCGGGATCAGGCGCTGTCGTTCCCTGCGAAACAGTTTCAGTTCCAAATCACGCTCTAACGCCGATAGCATCCTGCTGGCCACAGATGGCGTCAAATGCATCTTCTCAGCGACGCTTGCAATTGTCCCTGCCTGCATGACTTCAACAAACAGCCTGAGTGATGGAATTTTGGGCATTCTCGCGGACATTTTTGTACCCTGATTTGGTGTCAATTTTTTGCATTTTTGGAACCAACTTGCCAGAGTAATACGATTTGCACACGAGAGAAATCATCAGCTTGTGATCCGAATTTCCTCTAACATTCATATCAAAAAGATATTTTTGAACAGAATCCCGCGTTGATACAGTTTTACCATACCAAGGATCGCTGAATGGAACTGCCGGGTCTGAAGTGGGGCACAAATGAACAATGACGCAATCGCAGCCGCTAAAGAAGTCATGCAACGACATGTGCAGGCACTGAATGCGGGTGATGCCGAGGGCATATCAAAGACGCTCCACTTTCCACATTTTCGCCTGTCTGGCGAGGTTGTAAGGATTTGGGAGACCCCAGACAGCTATTTCAGCGATTTTAAGACGAGGGCTGGGGACGATTGGGGCCATACCGAATGGGGGCATCTGAACGTGTTGCAATCTAGCGAAAGCAAAGTGCATTTGGACGTGATGGTGAACCGGTTCGACAAAGAAGGACAGCCGCTGGTGTCCTTTCTTTCGCTTTGGGTGGTTACACGGATTGATGGTATTTGGGCGGCGCAGATGCGGTCATCGTTTGCGCAGGATCTGCGTTGAACTGATATCAGATTTTCTTCTTTCTCTGCCGCGGCTATAGTGGTTCAGACTGCTTAATTTGCTAGAGTTTGATATGAACATTCGTCAGCTTCGCTATTTCATTTCAATCGTTGATCAGGGCAGTGTGTCCAGTGCCGCGAGGGTGCTGCATATTGCCCAGCCCGCGTTGAGCCAGCATATCGCAAATCTGGAAGAAGAACTTACCACTGAATTGCTGATACGCTCATCGCGCGGGGTCAAACCGACAAACGCTGGTAAAGTTCTATATCAACATGCCCGCAAGATCGTAGCGCAGATCAAGCAGGCCACCGATGACGTCCGGAAAGAAGCGGATACCCCCCGTGGTGAAGTTTCGATTGTCGTGCCACCGATGTTGGGTGTTCATGTCGCGCCGTTGTTGTTGGAGAGGGTGGCCGAGAAATATCCCGAGGTTGAGCTTCGAATCCTGGAAGAGCTGGCCCTGAACGTGAAAGAGATGATCGAAAACAGCCGCGTGGATCTCGGTATCCTGGCGACCCGTGAAAAAGCGTCCAAGGCTGAGTATCTGCATCTCTATACAGAACCTTTGTATTTAGTGACCCGACGCAAATCGGACGAAAAGCCTTGTTCCGGTGATGAAACTGTTGACGTCAAAGCACTGTTTTCTATGCCCTTGGTGCTGAGCCAGCAGTCTCATGCTGTGCGCGAAATTATCGAAGATGTTGCAGAAAAGATGGGTCGAGCATTGAACCTGCGTGTAACAACTGAATCCGCTCGGTTGCGGCTTAGCTACATCCGCAGCGGTGTAACGTCAGGTGTGCTGCCGTGGCCGTCACTTGATGCACTCTGGCGTCGCGGGGAAATCTCCGCAAAACGTCTGGTCAACCCGAACCTGATCCGCGAAGTGTACCTGACCTGGCCTCGCAATCAGCCGCTGAACGCCGGTTCACGGGCCGTGCGGCAGGAGTTGCTGGATATCTGCCACGAACTTTTTGATGGCGGCATAATCCGAGGCACATTTAGGCATGTGCAACCCGAAGATCAAAAATCGTAAAGGCGCGCCGGATTATCTGACAGGATAGCGTTCCGAGTTTCCGCGGATGGGGCCCAAGTCGCCAACTCATCCAATAAATCCCCGTCATTGGGCATAGTGACCGTAATATGTGGGTGCGGCCAGTCGGTGCCAAAGACAACCTGATCTGGGTTCGCCGCAACCAATGCCTGCGCGACGCGTGTGACATCTTCATAAGGCAGCGTAGCCCGACCTGTGATCCGGTATGCGCCTGAAAGTTTGCTCCAGGCTTTGCCTGTGCCCATCAGGTTCAACAAAGCCTGAAACCCTTCTGAATCGATGCCCTCTGCCATAGGAAAGTGCCCCATATGGTCAAAAACGGTCTGCAGCGGCAGGGTCGAGAAAAAGGCGTAAAGGTCGGGGAAAGCGCTGATGTCGAGCAACACCTGAAGATGCCAGCCCATCGGCGCGATCTTGTCGGCGATAGTGCGTACTTCGGTCATCGCCTTTTCACCGCTGAACAGCAGATTGGCCCGGACCCCACGCACGCCCTGACCATGCATGTGCTGTAACTCATCCTCGGTGATCGAAGCGTCAACCACGACTACAGCACGGTAACGTTCAGGGTCGGTAGCCGTGGCCTCAAGCGTCGCACGATTGTCGGTGCCGTAAATACTGGGCTGTACGATAACAGCGCGCTGAAACCCCAACGTTTTAAGCAAATCTTCATATGAGGCCAATGACGCTTCCGGAGGGGTATACAATCTGTCCAGCACCATCGGGTACCGTTCTGGCGGGCCGAACACGTGGGAATGGCAATCGCAGGCCAGCGGTGGCATTATAAATTGCGGCGCGCGCGGTGCACCATCCGGGGCCGCGCAGCTCGGGATTTCTGCGTTGGCCCCAGTCATGTCGAGGTTCCGTTTGACGCGACAAAGTCAGCGTTAACGCCCGGGGCAGGGGTTGCGCCAAACCCGCCACGTTCCAGTACCGCCTCAACACCGCCATGTTTCGCGATGATCGCCGCCTGATCAGCTTTGGCCTGACGGTCAACCGCATCCGGGTCGCAAACCTTGAGCAGTTCAGCATGCAGTTGGGCACGGGTCGCTTCGTACTCGGGCGCGGTCCCCAGATCGTTGACTTCACCCGGGTCGGTGTCAAGATTGAAGAGTTGTGGCTCGTAGCCGGTGTAATAAATGTATTTCCACGGGCCCTTGCGGATCATGAATGCTCCCGACATGGCGCCGGCAGCATGATACTCTGAGAATACGGCGCGGTTAACGCAATCTTCTTCGGCCGCAATCTGGAACAGCGAGCGGCCGGGCAGCTCAGGGTCATCGGCCTTCAGACCAGCGCAATCCAGGACGGTGGGAAAAACATCCGCCAGCGACACCGGTGTCTTGCTGATCTTGCCGCCGGGCACGTCTGGTCCGGCCATGATCATTGGAATGGCGGCGGCCTCTTCGTACATGTTGGATTTGCCCCACATGCCACGCTCGCCCATGTTGTCGCCGTGGTCGCTGACATAGATGACATTTGTGTTGTCATTCAGCCCAGCAGCTTCGATCGCATCCAGAATTCGGCCGACATTGTAGTCCATGAAGCTGACCAGTCCAAAATAACCGGTCAGCGCAGCCTGCGTGCGCTCCTCATTAAAATTGTCGTACACAAAGCAATGGCGCAGTGCCTTGAGCCAGGGGTGGTCATCCTCGCGCGCGGGTTTCGAAGGTTTGAGATCCATGTCCTTGTACAGGTCATAAAACTCCTGTGGTGCGGTCAGCGGGAAATGGGGCGCAACCATCGAGATGAAAACTGTCCATGGCTTGTCACCCGCTTGTTCATTGCCACGCTCGGCAATCCATTCGCATGCGGCATCGGTGATGTTGCGATCATAGGTGGTGTAGGATGTCTCACCTGCGCCTGCGCTGTCGGCCAGATCGCGGGCTTTCCAACGGCGTGGCATTGGCTCTCGTACACATCCCAGCACGTCGCCGACACCGTTGACCAGATGCATCGGGATCTGCTGGAAATCCAACCCGACCGGGTCAGATGCGTTGCGGTAGTGCAGTTTGCCGATCGAACCCACCGGGTTACCGTTTTGCTGCAGGTAATGGCCCCATGACTTCGGCTCGCCCGTGTAAGGTGTGGCATTGTCCCAATGGCCGGTCTGATGGCCATATTTACCAGTTGCAAAACTGGCGCGTGCAGGCACGCAGATGGGCGCGTTGGTATAGGCGTTTTCGAACAAGGTGCCCCGCGCGGCCAGCCGGTCAAGATTGGGTGTCTTGATAAATGGGTGTCCGGCGCATCCCATGATGTTGGATGCGTGTTCATCAGACATCAGGACAATCATGTTAGGGGTGGTCATTGCGGCCTCCATTTTGTACGTGCGCTTCAATCCGCGCCAAAAGTGCGGAGCTGGGATGTGCGGGTTTGACGTTGCCATACCGCCCCGCCTGGGACCGACAGGAAAACCCGGTCGCTAATGCGCCAGTTCCGGCAACGTTTAAGGGTTCGCGCCAAGACATTTCGAAAAGTTGGCTAGACATGTCGCGGTGTTCGGCTTCGTGGCCGAACAGCCCAGCCATGCCGCAACACCCGGTGTTGGCAATGTCGAGTGTCAAACCGAAATGTCTGAACACGGCTTGCCAACGCCGGGAAGCGGCCGGGTCGGCTGTTTTCTCGGTGCAGTGTGAGAACAAGGTGTAGTGCCCAGTGTCGTCGACGGGCAGTTGGGAAATTCTGTGCAGATTGTCGGACAGAAACCGATCCAACGACAGGGTTTTGAGGGTGCCCAGATCATAGTCCTTGTTCAGCAAATCCGTTACGGCGGGTTCAAGGCTGATCAGGGGCAGATCACCGGCCCCAAACTTCGACAAGAATGCGATGGTTTGATCGCGTTGCGTTTCAAAGGCGCCCATCATGCCACGCACCTGCCGTGCCTTGCCGTTGGCCACCGGTGGCATGGCCCAGACAGTGAACCCCAGCTTGTCCAGCAGAGCTGTCGATTGTGCAATCACGTCCGTGTCGAAGGCACCGGTGAAACTGTCCAGGACCAACAGAACCGGTTCTTTCCCCCAATTCGACGGAGTCGCGCCGGGATAAACCATGCGTCCCCCGGCGTTTTGAACTGCTTGTTCTGAAGTCAAAGGCGCATAGCGCGGTATATCGATCAGGCCAAACCCACGATTCAGCACCGCCCGTGTCAAACCGTTTCCCAACAGCAGATTGGCCAGACGCGGTAGCTTGCGCAGGGCCAGTGAAAGCCCCTCCATGTGGCGCAGCAGGTGATCGCGCGCAGGGCGCGCGCGGGTTTGGAAATGCTGATGCAAAAAGGCTGATTTCATCGCCGGGATGTCCACACGTACCGGACATTGACCCGTGCAGGATTTGCAGGACAAACAAGTGTCCAGACTGTCCTTGAGCGAGGCTTCCATCGAACCGAAATCCTTGCCAGTCGAACGCAGGCGTGCCCATTCCCGGAACAGGCTGGCGCGACCCTTTGGGGCCTGCGTCTTGTCACGTGTTGCCTTAAAGGACGGGCACATCGGATCGTCTGGGGCCCAGTTGTGACACGCCCCGTTGCCATTGCACGCAATCGCGCGTTCGAATGCGGCAAATGTCTCTTCATCGATTTCGGCGTCGCGGGAGCCGCGCATGGGTACGGCGTCGATCTTCATCACGGTCAGATCGCTTTCGGCGGCTGTCACCAGCTTGCCGGGGTTCAGGCGATTGTCGGGGTCAAACCAAGCCTTAACTTTGCGCATCACCGCATAAAGCTCGGGACCCACATAGCGTTCAACGTATTCGCCACGCACGCCCTTGCCATGCTCACCCCAAATCAGGCCGCCATGTTTCTGACAAAGCTCTGAGACTGCGTCCGACACCCTGCGGATCATTGCCCGGTCGTGCGCGTCGCGCATGTTTAGCATCGGGCGCACATGGACGCAGCCCACATCGGCATGACCGAACATGCCATAAGATAGATCAAAGCCATCCAGCAACGCGCCGAACTCAGCCACAAACTCGGACAGGTTTTCGGGCGGCACCGCCGCGTCTTCGACAAACGGCAGGCCGATCCGCTTGGTCTCAACTGCGGCCAGCAAACCCACCGAACGTTTGCGCATTTCCCACAGGGCTGACATATCGGCAGGCTCGGTCGTGATCACCTGCGCAGCGACGGGAACAAGGTTCCCGGCAATGATCGCCGCCAGCCGCTCTTGTCCGGCGGCGATCTCTTCCAAGGTCTCGCCGCTAAACTCGACAAACAGGAACCCGCCCGCACCGCCAATCTGCCCCAGCACGCCTTCCAGTTCGCTCCACATGGGAGAGGCAACGGTTAGGGCCAGAATCTTGTCATCCAGAAACTCGATGGCGCTTGGGTCTGCTTCGACCAGATGCGGCACATGGCAGAGCGCGCGGGCGCAGTCGTCATAAGCCAGCACTGTCAGTGAGCGTTGTTTCGGGATCGGGGTTAAACGCAGTGTCAGCTGCGTGGTCATAGCCAGTGTGCCCTCGGACCCCGCCAGCAGCTTGATGAAATCCAGACCACCCGACGCCGCCCGCGCTTGATCCAGGTTATAGCCGGTCAGGCCCCGGTTCAGGATTGGAAAACGTCGGGCAATCTCGGCGGCCTTGGTGTCCAACTCGTCGCGCAACGCCTGGCCCATCTGGCGAAGCTCTGTGTCCGAGGTGCCGTGACTGGTGACAGAGGCAGGCCGTCCGTTGGCTAAAACCAGATCCGCTGCGATGACGTGGTCCGACATGCGACCGTAGATCCGGCTGCCCTTGCCACTGGCATCGGTGGCAAACATGCCGCCCACCGTCGCTCGCGACGAAGTCGACACCGTCGGCGCAAAGAAAAGTCCATGAGGTTTGAGGTAGGTGTTGAGCTGATCCAGTACGACACCGGGTTGCACACTGACAGTTCCGGCCTGCACGTCCAATGCCAGTATGTCCCGCATATGGCGTGACATATCCACGATCACACCCACGTTCAGCGATTGCCCGTTGGTACCGGTACCGCCCCCGCGTGCAGTCAGGGTGATGCCATGGTCTTGGGCCAGATAGGCAAGCGTTGCGACGTCTTCGGTGGTTTTGGGAAACAAGACCGCGTCTGGTGCCACGTGATAAATGCTGTTGTCCGTGGCCGCGACGAGACGCGCGCCCAGATCAGTCTCAATATCACCGGCAAACCCATTTGCGCGCAATGCGTTCAAGAAGCGGGGCAAGGAAGGCGTGGGTTGATCCAGCATAGATGTAACGTCCTGCTATCGGGTCCGGGTGCAGGGCTTGCGCCCGGACCTTTGGTGTCAGGATTGTGGCGCAGGCGCCTGTTTTGGTGTTCGCATCCGCGCAATGATACGAATGCCGATGGCAACCAGCGGAACAGCAAAGAAGACCAAAGCAACTGGACGGTGCAGGAAGATGCCAAAGCCATCGTCCGTCAGCAGCACCGATTGGCGCAGCGCCTGTTCGGCACCGGGGGCCAGAACAAAGGCGATGATCGTCGCCGCAGGGCTGAAGTTCAGCGTCCGCATGAAGTAACCAATCAGACCAAAGAGGCAGGCCACCATCACGTCGAACATCGACGAGCGTGCCGTATAAGCCGAGATCAGCGCTACCGCCAGAATGGTCGGATAGATCAAGCGCTGTGGCACCTTGTCGATAATACGACCGATCAAAGGACCACCAAACCAGCCGATGAGACCATATAGCGCGATCCCGATCAGGCCGGCTGCAAACAATCCATAAACGATGTCACCCGACGTCTCAAAGATTTTGGGTCCAACTTGGATGCCGTGGATCAGGAACACGCCCATCAGCATCGCAGCGATGGTCGAGCCCGGAACACCAAGCGCCAGAAGCGGGATCATCGACGGACCAGAGACTGCGTTGTTGGCCGCCTCGGGTGCGGCGACGCCCTCGATCGCGCCTTTGCCCCATTCATCCTTGTTAGGTGCCTTTGCCTTGGACGAGCCATAGGCAACGAAACAGGCAACCGCAGAGCCGACACCGGGGATCAACCCCACCATCGAACCGATGGCCGAACCACGCCAGATGAACGGCAAGCAGCGTTTGATCTCGGCCCAGCTCAGTCGGTCGTCGTCGGGGTTCTTCGCTTTGATCTCGTCATGATATTCCTGACCTTGGCGGGCCGGGAACACTTGCGAGAACACCTCGGAGATCACGAATAGACCGATAAGCAGCGGCACCAGCGAGAAGCCGTTATACAGCTCGGCCATTCCAAAATCGAACCGAGGCTCGGATGTAATCGGGTCCAGGCCGATCATCGCCAGCGTCGCGCCAAAGAGCGTCGATGCGATGCCCTTGAGCACGGAATCCGAAATGACCGAACCGATGATCAGGAAGGCGCAGACATAGATCGCAAAGTAATCCGGCGGACCTAGTTCGCGGGTCAGCTGTGCGATGGTCAATGCGCCGAAAATGAGGATAAACTCACCCACAAAGTCACCAATGACCGACGCCACAGTTGCGGTTTTTAGCGCCTTGCCCGCCTGACCTTTCCTGGTCAGGGCGTGCCCGTCGATCACCGTTGCAGCCGCTGCAGTTGTCCCGGGCGTATTAAACAGGATCGCGGATATCGATCCTCCAAAGCGTCCGGCCTTACCGATGACATATAAGAACGCCAGTGCTGACAGCGGGTCGATGTAATACGTGATGGGCACTAGCATTGCGATCGCGGCCGAGGCCGTCAGGCCCGGAACCGCACCCACGATGACGCCCAGAACCGCACCCAATACGACGAACATCATCGTCTCGGGCGTGGTGAAGATGGTATAGAAACCGTTCAAAAGTTCCATGTCATGCGCCTCACTTCAGCCCGATCAGAGTCAGGGGGTTCAGGATGGTTGCCGAGGGTTCGAACACGGTCATCAGCTTGAAGAACAACAGATAGAGCGCGACGGTTGTACAGGCTGGTAGAAGGAACAGCGCCGGACCCCGCACGCCGAAAACCATGGCCGCAATCAGCAGCAGCACAAAGCAGGCCACGACATAGCCGAAGGCACCGAACATCCAGACAAAGAGCAGCCCCAGCAAAAAGAGCGGCACCGCATCCGCGAAGAAGCGTTTCGCCTCAAAGCTCGACTTGTCTGCAGGAGCAACTTGCTCACGCAGACCAAAGACGATCATGACCGCACCGATCAACCCCAAAACAACACAGATGGCTTGCGGAAAAAACCGGGGCCCGATGCCTTCTTCATCAACGAAATCCAGCGAGATGTTGAAGGATTTCCAGAAAAAGAAAGCGGCGAGCGCGATCAGGGCCAATCCGGCAAAGATGTTGTGGCGCGCAGTTTTGCGCGCCACGTCAGTTTGAACACCCTCGGTCATTCCAGGGTTTCCAGCAGTTTGCCCCACTCGACCTTCGAGTTTTCGATGGCCGCTGCGGTGTCAGGACCGCTCACACTCGATGTGGGCAGGCCAGCTTTGGACAGGGTATCGACATAAGACGCTTCCTGCGTGATCGCGACCATGGCGTCGGACAGTTGAGCGACGACTTCATCAGAAGTTCGTGCAGGTGCCATGACAATCATCGGGGTCGAAACCGGAATGAAGTTCACGCCCAGCTCTTTGGCTGAAGGTGCATCCGGGGCGGCGGGGTGACGATCGTTCGACAGTACAGCCAGCAGGCGCACGTCGTCTTCGAAACCACGGCCCAGGTGTGCACCCATGACACCGAAATCAACGTCGGCGCTGGTCAGCGCCGCACGCACGCCCGAGCCACCTTTGAAAGGCACGTCCTTGGCCTTGACGTCGTTGGGGTTCAGAACACCCAGACCCGCCATGTGCCAAACGTTGCCGCGACCGGTGTGACCCCAACGCAGTTTGGTGTCCGAGGATTTGGCCGCAGCAATCAATTCGTCCAGCGATTGGATCGGGGATGAGGCGGGAACAAAGATACCTGCGGTCAGTTCACCGATGGTGCCAACCATCTTGAAGTCTTTGTCGGCAACAACTTGCGGTTTGATCAGGTTTTTCAAAACCATGGAACCGGCCGAAGCCAGATACAGGGTGTAGCCGGTGGGCGGCTGGTCTGCCACGAAACGGCCACCAACCAGGCCACCACCGCCGGGCTTGTTGACGACAACAACCGGCTGACCGCCCAGATGCGCATCAGCTGCCGCTGCCAGAGCACGCGCATATGTGTCTGTGCCACCGCCAGCCTTAAACCCGACGATCAGGTCGATGGGGCGCTCGGGGAAGTCTGCGGCTTGTGCCATTGATGCGGCAACCGCCAGAACGGTGCCGGTGAGGGCTGTTTTGATTTTTGCAAGTGTGAACACGTTTGTTTCCTCCCAAACATTTCTTCCGACCTTATGAGGTCATTAGATTCTGCATTGCATTGAGCTTAGTCAGGGCTTGACGATCACTGAAATACTATAAGCGTATCTCAGTCATCACCTTTTCAGATACCCGGTTAAACACGCTCCAATAGCAGGGAAATCCCTTGACCGACGCCAATGCACATCGTGCACAACGCCAGAGAAGACCCGCTCCGACAGAGCTGATTTGTGGCCGTTAGAGCCAAACGCGCTCCCGACATGCCCAAGGGGTGACCAAGGGCGATGGCGCCGCCATTTGGATTCACATATGTCGCGTCATCGGGCAGCCCAAAGGCGCGGGTGACAGCCAGCGCCTGAGCGGCAAAGGCCTCGTTCAGCTCGATCACGTCGATCTGGTCGATGCTCATGCCAACTCGGCTCAGCAGCTTTTGCGTAGAAGGTGCAGGACCATAGCCCATGATGCGTGGCGCGACACCTGCCGCAGCACCTGCCACAATCCGTGCCCGTGGTGTCAGACCGTGCCGTTTGGCGGCGGCCTCGCTGGCGATGATCAAGGCGGCCGCCCCGTCGTTTACACCGGATGCGTTGCCGGCCGTCACCGATCCGCCTTCGCGGAACGGGGGACGCAACTTTGCCAACCCTTCTGCGGTGGTTTCGGCACGCGGGTGTTCGTCTGTGTCGATGACCTTGGGATCCCCTTTGCGCTGTGGGATAGTGACAGGTGTGATCTCTTCAGCAAAGATCCCTGCTGCTTGCGCAGCCGCTGTCCGCTGTTGCGAGCGCAAGGCGAATGCGTCCTGATCAGCGCGACTGATCCCGAAATCTTCGGCCACGTTTTCGGCAGTCTCAGGCATCGAATCGACGCCATACTGGGCCTTCATCAACTTGTTGACGAACCGCCAGCCGATGGTCGTATCATGCACCTCGCTGGAACGACTAAAGGCACCGGTGGCCTTGGGCATCACGAACGGCGCGCGGCTCATGCTTTCAACACCGCCTGCAATGATCAAATCGGCATCGCCCGATTTGATCGCGCGCGCGCCATAGGCCACAGCGTCCAGCCCCGAACCACACAAGCGGTTCAACGTGGTGCCCGAAACGTTTTCCGGCAGCCCTGCCAACAGTGACGACATACGCGCCACATTGCGGTTGTCCTCGCCTGCCTGGTTGGCGCAGCCATATAGCACATCGTCCACAGCGGCCCAATCGACGGTCGGGTTGCGCTCCATCAGCGCCTTCAATGGCACTGCACCCAAATCGTCGGCCCGAACAGAGGACAACCCGCCACCATAGCGCCCGATCGGTGTGCGGATGGCGTCGCAAATGAAAGCTTCGGTCATCAGATCACCCCCGCGTCGCGCATTGCCTGTATGGTGGCTTGGTCATGGCCTAGCCCACGCAAGATCTCATCGGTATCCTGCCCCTTCTGGGGCGGAGCTGAACGGAATTCGTTCAGACCAGCCGAGAACTTGGTTGGGTATCCAGCCTGAAATGTCTTGTCTTCGCCTTCGCCCAACTCGCCAAACATGCCGCGTTCGATCAGGTGGGGGTCCTCGAACAGACGCATATCCTCATAGACCACGGCCCATGGCAGATCAGTGGAACCAAAGAGCGCCTCCCACTCGGCCAGCGTTTTCGAGGCAAACATGTCCGACATCAACCCATGCACCGCCTGCTTTTGCAGGTTGCGCAGTTTGTTGGTCTTGTAATCCTCGCGCCGCAGATCGGAGAATTCGTCGCCCATCATGTCCGCCAGCACCAGCCAGAACTTGTTCTCAAACAGGCCAATGGCGATGTGCTTGCCATCCTTGGTTTCAAAGATGTCATTGTCGGGCATCACAAAGGACATCCGATCCGGGTCGCCGTCGCACAGATCATGCGCAATGCGCACCAGCGGCGAGGACCAGTTGACCATCGCATCTGTGATCGAGACATCCAGATACTGCCCCTTGCCGCTCATCTTGGCCGAGCCCATGGCAACAGCGAGTGACAGTGCGCCGTACATAGCGCCAGCATAATCTGACAGGCGCACCTTGGGGCGCGCGAGCTTGTCATTGACTTGAGACGGCACTGCAAAATAGCCCGACAGTGCCAGGAAATCGATGTCGTGACCTGCGCGTTGACGATAGGGACCGGTCTGACCAAAGCCCGAGAGTGAACAATAGACGATGGCCGGGTTCTGCACTTTTACCGCGTCATACCCGAAGCCCAGTCGGTCCAATACGCCGGGGCGAAAGCTTTCGATGACGGCATCTGCGCTTTCCAAGAGCTTGGTCAGTATCGCCTTGCCCTCGTCTGATTTCAGATCCAGCGTGAGCGACTTCTTGTTGCGGTTCAAGCGGGCAAACATGTCTTTGCCTAGGAAGCGTCCGGGGTCGCCGTGTTTGGGTTCCTCGATCTTGATGACCTCGGCGCCCAGATCGGCAAGCGTCTGAGTTGCAAAAGGTCCGGGCAGCAAACGCGATAAGTCTATGATGCGCATGCCATTTAGAAACGACCACTCATTCGTCATTGTGCGGCCTCCGGGTTGGCGGTTTTCCATTCTTTCTGGATGCCTTTTCCGATCGTGTTGCGTTGAATCTCCGAACTGCCGGTGAGCACACGGAACATACGCAGGCGGCGGAACACCCATTCGACTGGATGGTTCTTTGTCATGCCGGTTGCCCCATGGATCTGGATCGCTTTGTCAGCAACCTGAAAGGCATTTTCGGCCACGAAAACTTTGCACATCGACGCCTCGGTCCGGATGTTTTCCCCCCGGTCGGCCTTGGCGGCGGCTGCGTGGATCATCGAATGAGCAGCAAAGTTGGCGGTCTTCATGTCGGCCATCATGTGCTGGATCGCCTGAAAATTGGCGATAGGCTGTTTGAACTGCACCCGACGATTGGCATAATCCACTGCCTGTTCCAACGCGAATTGGGCGTGGCCCAGCATGGTCGGGCATTGCAGCAGGCGGTTGATGTTGATCCTCTCCATCCCCAATTTGAAACCACCGCCCAGATGCCCCAGAATATTGCGTGCAGGCACGCGGACGTTCTCTAAGATGATGTCGTTGTCGATGTGTTGACCCGACATGGGTAGGTAATGTCCTTCGATCCGGTATCCGGGCGACTTTGCATCTACCAGGAATGCCGTCACGCCGTTGGTTCCAGCCTCTGGATCCGTCACGCACATGACGATGGCAAAATCCGCCGTGCGCGAGGCGGTGATGAATCGTTTGTGGCCGTTGATGATGTAGTCATCTCCGTCCTTGACCGCGCAGGTCTGAATACGCGCAGCATCGGATCCGGCATTCGGTTCGCTCAGCGCAAAACACCCTGCTCGTTCGCCGCGGGCTGCCGGGTAAAAGAACTCTTCGTTCTGCCTTTCTGTCGCTTGTGTGATGATATACCCGATCCTCATCGGGCCACCGTTTTCACCCAATACGCAGCCATAAAGCGCCGCATTCGACCGGGTGGCGTCCTCTTTCAGAGTACACAGCTGATCGATGGACAGGCCTAAGCCGCCAAACTCTTCGGGCAGGTTGCAACCATAGATGCCCAATTCGCGCGAGCGTTTCCACCATTCTTCGAGCTGAGCACGTTCGAACCGAGTTTCATGGGTCAGCCCGTTCTCTTTTTCGAACGGGAGCATTTCATTGTAGAGCAAGTCGTTGACCTTTGTGCGAAGCTCGGCAAATTTGCCCGCTTCCAGGCCAGCTGTTGCGCGGTTCAATCCCTGATTCATGATTACACCTTCCGATCCGAACCGGTCCAGTATCCATCACGCACTTGACGGCGCAGGATCTTTCCGGCGTCATTTTTAGGGAGCTCGACAACAACATCGACCGAATGCGGTTTCTTGAACTTGCCCAGCTTGTCCACGCAATGCGTTATCAGGGCATCGGCATCGATCTCGACACCATCGCGTGCCACAACAACGGCCTTGACTGCCTCGCCGAGGTCAGCGTCAGGAACGCCAACAACGCAAACTTCGTAAACCTCGGGGTGTTCGAACAGGGCATTTTCAACTTCGTTGGGGTATACATTGAACCCGCCGGTGACGATCATGTCCTTCTTGCGGTCGATGATAAAGATGTAGCCGGTGTCGTCGATATAGGCGATGTCGCCAGTGTGATAGCGCCCGTCCTTCAGAACCGGTGCAGTCAGCTCGGGCGCGTTGTAGTAGCCTTGCATGACATCCTCGCCCTTAACCACCAACTCACCGGCTTCGCCCACGGGCAATTCGTTGCCTTCGTCATCGATCACCGCGACCTCAGTCTCAAAGAGGGCACGACCGCAGGAGCTAAACAGTTCGGGCCGCCCGTTCAGGGCCAACTCGTGGTCAGCTTCGGTCAGCAGCGTAACCGAAGAGCACACCTCACCCGCGCCGTAACCTTGGTTTAGGATCGGGCCAAAGAACTCGACCGCTTCTTGCAAACGCGCCGGGGAAATGGGGGCCGCACCGTACCGAAGCAACTTAAGTGAGGAGAGGTCATAGTCGCCTCGGTTTGGTGCGGCCAGAATGCGGTTGATCATAGTCGGGACCAGATAGGTCTGCGTAACCTTTTCGGCCTGAAGCGTCGAAAGATACGTGTCTACGTCGAACCGCGACAGGATGACGTTGGTGTGGCCCTGTGACAGCAAGGGCATGATCGCCATTCCGGATACATGGGTAATGGGTCCCACGTGCAAATACGTTTCATGTTGATCAGGATACAGCCGAGAACGGAAAGTGATCTTGCGCAGGATTGCTCGGCGATTGCGCAGGGAATGCATCGCAGCCTTTAGCACACCTGAAGATCCGGAGGTATAATGGTGCACCATGATGTCATCTGGCGAGACATCCGCGCAAACGGTCTCGGTCTTAGCCTGAGCTAGAGCATCCTCATAACTACCGCCGTCGCCCATCACCAACAGCTGCAAGTTTTCGTTTTCATTGAATGCCTGCCGCGCCGCTGCCAAATGCGCCTCGTCTGTCAGCAGAATTTTGACTTCACTGTCCTTGCAGACGTGAACAACTTCGTCTGCTGACAGGCGTGCATTGATAGGCACGCGGGTAAAGCCACCTTTGAGCAGAGCCACCTCGGCCTCGACGATTTCGGACCGGTTCCAAGCCAGAACCGCAACACGGTCACCCTTGGTCAATCCCGCATCCGACAACGCGTTCGCAAGCCGGTTGGTACGCTCCTCCAGTGTCGCATAGGACAGTGATACGCGTTCGTCCTTTACGGCAATCCGGTCGGCCCAGAACAGGGCGGCGCGTGTTACAAGATTTCCCAGGTTCATGTTCAATTCCTCGAATTATCCGATCCAGGCCTCGAAATGTGGAGGCACAGCAAGATTGAAAGGAAAGGTAGAGGGCTAGCTGTAGACAAGAAAATACTATTTATAGCTGTCTGAGATAATAAAAACCTATTGCATGATGGTGCCGAGACAATGATTATGGCTCTGCAATATTATAGCATTTTATTATGGCGGTGATCACACCATAATATTTTCCACGATATCGGCGCTTCAGCTAAACATACAAGGCAAACCAAAGGCTGATCGAAGGGGAAAGTCATGAATGCGGTTACTTTGACGCGCAAAGATCAGGTTGGCATCGTCCGGGTCGACGCCCCCCCGGTGAACGCCATTTCCCAGACAGTGCGGCAGGGTTTGTGGGAGGCATTTGGCGAGATCGCAAACGACCCGCAGATTGCTGTTGCGGTGCTAATATGTTCCGGCCGAACCTTCATGGCAGGGGCAGACGTAAGGGAGTTCGGCAAACCGCCGATGCCGCCCCATCTTAACGATCTGGTGTCCTTCATCGAAAGCTGCCCTAAGCCTGTTGTTGCTGCAATTCACGGTCAGGCGCTTGGTGGTGGACTGGAACTTGCGTTGGCCTGTTCCCACCGGATCGCGACCGCGAATGCGCGCTTTGGGTTGCCCGAAGTAACGCTTGGAATCGTGCCCGGTGCGGGTGGCACGCAGCGGTTACCGCGATTGGTAGGCGTGGAACAAGCGCTTAATCTGGCGGTGGAAGGTCGGCCTGTCTCTGCCAAAGTAGCCGTTGAAATTGGCCTGATTGACAAGATGGCAGACGATCTTGAACCGGCAGCGATCACCTATGCAACTGCGCTTATCGGGGTCGATACAGCCCCTCTCAAGCTCAACTTGCCGATTTCGGCTGACAGCTTTGATCCTGCCCTGTTCGATCAATGGCGGGCCATGTGTGCCAAACGCAAGCGTGGCTTCAATGCGCCCTTGGCGGTTATCGACGCACTTGAGGCTGCCACCGGGCCGGATTTTCAGGCTGGTCTCGACAAAGAGCGCAACTTGTTTCTAACCCTGCGCCAAAGCACGCAATCAGGTGCATTGCGACATATCTTTTTCGCCGAACGCGAAACCTACAAAGTGGAGGGGCTGGATCTGTCGCAAGCAGGCGAGATTGGCAGCGTTGCGGTAATCGGGGCGGGAACCATGGGCGCAGGGATTGCGCAGGTCTTTGCCACCCAAGGCATTGCCGTCACTCTGATCGAAATCTCGGACGAGGCGGCACAGGCCGGGGTCGATCGAATCCGGAGCAATCTGGAACAAGGGGTCACGCGCGGCAAAATGAGCGCAGCCCGCGCCGAAACCATTTTGACGCTGATTTCACCCACAACCGATTATGACGATATGGCTTTGACCGATCTTGTGATTGAAGCGGCAGTTGAAGACATTGTCATAAAAAAGAAAATCTTTAAACGGCTGGATAAGATCTGTCGCCCAGGTGCTATTTTGGCGACGAATACTTCGTATCTTGATATCGACGAGATCGCACAAGCGACCAATCGCCCCGAGCGCGTTGCTGGCCTTCATTTCTTCAGCCCTGCCCATATCATGAAGCTGGTCGAGATCATTCGCACCGATCAGACTCACCCGGCGGTAACGGCGACTCTGGCAGCTACAATGAAAAAGCTGGGAAAAACGGGTGTGATTGCCGGAGTCTGCCACGGGTTCATTGGTAACCGGATGTACCAAGCCTATCAGCGCGAGGCTGGGTTGTTGATGCTGGAATGTGGATCACCTGAACCGGTTGACGCCGCGCTGCGCCAGTACGGAATGGCGATGGGGCCGTTTCAAGTGCTGGATTTGTCGGGCATCGATATTGGCTATTTGATGCGCAAATCGCTGCCTGTCGGAGCAGTACATCCTCGCGCATTTCAGGTCCATGACCGGCTTGTCGAAATGGGGCGCAAAGGTCGCAAAGCCAAGGCTGGCTTTTACGAATACAACGAGGGGGATCCTTCAATTGACGGGGTTGTTCTGGATTTGATCCGAGAGGTGGCCGAGGATGCAGGAATAACTTCGCGCGACCTAAACGCTGACGAAATCGCGCATCGATGTATCAAGGCGCTACAGCAAGAGGGTGACGAAATCTTGAAAGAAGGCATCGCGGCTAAGCCCGGTGACATCGACGTGGTTTTCGTCAACGGCTATGGGTTCCCGCGACACCAGGGTGGTCCGATGTATCACAAGAACTCAGCCACCGACCAAATTCTGGTCTAAATTCGGCGGTTGTTGGGACGGGATGCGTCCCAAACGGGACTGTTGCGTTAACAGGCGTGTTTCGAAATTGTGGGATGCGATTTGAACCTTAGGTGGGCACCAAGAAAAGTTGTTTCATGAATTCGATTTCACCTCTGACGCCGGTCTTGTCAGATTAAATTTGCTTGAGCGGGGCAGGGCGGTTCCGTAGCGTTTGGGAATGACCAAACCTGCCTCCTTCTAGTACATCAAAACCAGTCCGAGATCAGCCGCTTGGCAGTGGTGCTGTACGTTCGGTTCCCACCATCGCTTCGAAACGTGGAAGATCTGTTGCATGAGCGAGGCATCGAAATGGGCCATGATACAGTCAGTTATTGGTAGAACCGTTTGGGCCCGGTGTTTGCGTCCGAGATCAGGCGGTAAGCCGGCATCGGGTCGAGAACTTGTTTGCCCGGCTGAAGGACTGGTGTCGTATCGCAACCCACTATGACCGATGTGATGAACTGTTCCTTTCGGCAACCTGAATCGCCGCGACCGTCATCTTTTGGTTAGGAATCGTAATGCTAGACAGTATCGCCTATGTTAATGAAGGCCGATTTAGATGTCGGCAGCCCTAATGCTTCCTATCTCGATCTCCCTTTTGCGTTTAGACGAAGCAACCGCGGCGAAAGCAATGGCCAAAGATTTTAGGTTGGTTCTTGCAGATGTTGAGGGCTCTCTGTCGTCTTCAATTGAACAAAGAAGCTCCCCCATGGCGCCACGAAACCCGTCGTTGAACCATTGTCCTTCGAGTGCAGGCCGCGCAATGCCATGCGCAGTCTCAAGTGTCACAGATTGCGTCGACAGATCGGGCCCAACTGAAGTCAGGCTGCCGGTCGTACCTGCAACGTATGTTGTGTCGCGAGGGCCATGTGGAGCTCCACCGTCAAAAATCAGGCTTGCTTGGCCTTGGTCCAAACGAACCAGCGCCTGCGACATCAGAGGCACTTTGTTGGCCTGGCCGCGTGCAGATGTAGCGGTTGCAAAAACGCTTTCCGCCCTATCTCCGACAAGAGATGCAAGAAAGTCGAACCAATGCACGCCGAAATCGTAAAGTATCAGATGTTCGACCTCGTCAAACGGGGTACCTGCAGTCCAGCTGTGATCCCAGTGAATTGAGATATGGGCCGACAGAACATCACCGATCAATCCGGCTGAAACCGCCTCACGCATCCAGGACAGGTGCGGGGCCCAACGACCGTTCTGGTTTACCGCTAGTTTAACGCCTTGATCATCTGCCAGCTTCACAAGGTCATTACCCAGATCGAGGTCGGTAACAAAAGGCTTCTGGCTGAGCACGTGTTTGCCCGCTTGCAAGGCAGCTTTGATAATTGGCACACGATGTTCGGGGTGCAGCGTGACATCGACAACGTCGATCTCGCTATCGGCAAGAAGCGTCTCCCAGTCATCTTCGATGCGGGCAGACGGGCAGTATACAGAAGCTTTTTCTTCAGCCTTCGCGCGTGTACGGTTCCAGATTGCGGCGACGTCCCAGCCTGCTGTTCGGTAGGCATCAAGATGGCTTGCAGAAATCCCACCCGTACCAATAACCCCTATCCGGGGTCTATAGCGTCGAGGCATTGGTGGAAGATACTGCAGATCCGGCGCATCGATTTCGTGCAGATGCGCAGATTTTAGTGCGTATTGGTCCGTATTGGCACTGTCTGCGGTCATGCGAGTAACCGAAGTGTTCGTTTTTCATATGCCGAGCGGAGCGCCGTATCGACGATCCGTTGCGCTGTCAGGCAAAGTGCTGGATCCAGTGGCCCTTTGACCGGGATTCCTTTGGATATGCAGTCAAGGACGTACTCAATCGCATTTCGTTCACCAATCGGTAGTGGGGTCACTGGTATCTCGTGCCGTTCGGGTTTTGCGCGTGTCTGAACCGTTATGTGATCGGCGTAATCGGGCGATGAAATGGTGCCATCTGTGCCCACAAAGACAAATCCGCAAGTTGGTTGAGGCTGCGTTGTCCACGGGTCGGTGAAGGTGCCCCAACGAGTTTCCATTTTTGAGAGCCCGGTTTCATAACGGCATACGGCAATGGCATGTTGGTCGACTTCGATTCCCGGTGTTTCATCGACTGTGCATGTTACCTCGATCGGCTCCTGGCCCTCCATATACCAGGTTCCAAGCGTCGCGCCGTAGCCAAGGTAATCTAACAGTGACCCACCGCCCGATGCCCGCTTATACCACCATGAGTTCGGTTTCTGACGCTCAACTTCGTTCGGGGTGACTTCGACCTTGTCGGCCAGATGGTACAGGGGCCCGCGATTCCCGTCATAGAAATGCACTTCGCGCAGGTCGCCGATCATCCCGTCATCAATCAATCGTTTGGCCGTCACATGGCTTTCGACCCATCGTAATGGCCAGTTGATGATCAACTGCTTGTCGGTCCTATCCATCGCAGCCATCATGCGGCGCGCATCTTCTGAAGATGCGGCAAAGGGCTTTTCGACAAAAACATGCAGGTCGTAATAGGCCAGACGTTCGGTATATTCCGCATGCTGAGCCGTTGCCACGCAAAGTAGTGCCATGTCGTAGGGCCCCGCAGCCATGCACACGTCGAAATCGGTAAAGATCCGATCTTCGGGAATGCCGAATGCCGTTGCAGCTGCTTGCATCTTGTCCCGATCCGGATCGAATATCCCAGCGATTTCGGCGTCGGGATGATCGTGAACCATCCTAAGCAAATCACCCATATGCATGTGATCGAAACTGATGCCGACGATCCGGAATTTTGCCATTGGAAACCTCCCTTAGCGCGTGCCGGTAATCCTGACGTAGAGCGCGGTAACTGCGAGGATGATCAGCCCAAACAGGGCCGTACGTGCACCTTCCGGCATCTGCATCAAGGTTAGCATAGTATCCAGCACACGCAGAATAAGCGCGCCCACAATCGCACCTGCGAAACTGCCACGACCTCCGAAGATTGATGTGCCGCCAATCACCGCTGCGGCGACTGAGGGTAACAACAATGGGTTGGCAAGGCTCAACGAGGTCTGGCGGATCATGCCGAGATAGAGCAAGCCAGCCAGCGCGGCGATCAAACTTGAAAGAACGTAGAGCCCCAGATAGACCTGCCAGGCTCGGACCCCGGACAGCTTAGCGGCCTGCTCGTTGGAACCTAGGGCGAACAGCAGCCGACCAAATCCTGTATAGCGCATGAGCCACAGGATAAAGAGAGCAAACGGGATGAATACAAAAAGGCCGTTCGGCATTCCAGCGGTGCGGCCGGTTCCGAGCCAGGCAAGGAAGGCGGGAATTTCGGTGCCAGCATTGATAACGAGCCGTTGATAGACCTGCAGACATCCGGTGGCGATTAACCCTGTTCCTAGCGTCATGATCAATGGATGGACCCGGACCAATCCCACGCCGATGCCATTTACAACGCCCACAACTAGGCCAGCTGACAGTGCGATCAATACTGCAGGTGTCACGCCCCAAATAGCACTAAGTGTTGCGCAAACGAAGGCTGACACGGTGGCAACTACCCCGACCGAGAGATCTATTCCTGCGGTTAGCATTGTTAGAACCTGACAAGCCGCAAGCATCGCCAACGGAATTGCAAACTTGATCAGGTTGCCAACCCAGAAAGTAGAGATCAGTCCATCCCGACCCGCTCGGACCGGGGTTACGATACCTGGCCGCAATATTTCGAGCACAGCGATCATCAGGACAAGGAAGACCAATAGCGGGATGATCGGGTTGTCTCGCAGATAACGGCCAAAGCGGACCATCGGCAGATCTGTGGTGTCCATGCTCATCGGCGGGCTCCCTTCAATGAAGCCGCCGTGCCCAGCATAACGACGAGAACCATAATTGTGCCTTCGATAATCGTGGTCACGTTTGGATCGACGGCAAGCAATGTCAGGATCGTTCGAATGATCCGCAAAATGAACACCGCGATGATCGGCCCAAGCAGACCGCCCTTGCCACCGCCCAGCACGACACCGCCCAGAACCACGGCCGCGACCGAGGCCATAAGATATGGCCCCGGAACCGGCTCTCCAATCCCGGTTAGCGCAGCGAGGCTTAACCCGCCCATGGCACAAAACAGCCCGCATAGTGCATAGGCCGCTATCTTTGTTCTTCCCACTGAAACGCCAGAGCGGAAGGCGGCAAGCTCGTCTGATCCGGTGGCGTAAATCGAGAGCCCGAGTTTGGAGCGCCGGATTGGCAACCAGACAACAGCGATGCCAAAGGCAATAATGAGCAGTGCTTTGGGCAGTCCGTTGAACAGAAAGTGACCGCGTATTGCCTGTTCCAGCCAATCTGCAGTCGCGCCGCCCGGAGTCTCAAGGATCAACAGCGCGACGCCTTCCCAGACAAACAACATGGCGAGTGTCACAACGATGTCGGGTACGCGCGTTACAACGATCAAAAGACCATTGATCAACCCCATCAAAAACCCGACCCCCAACACGATAAACAAGGCCGGTACACCGGCCATGCGCTCCATCAGAACGGCTGCAGTCACAGCACAGACCGCCATCATAGACGCAACAGACAGGTCGATACCGCCGACGATTACGACGATGGCCATACCGGCGGTTGCGAAAGCAAAGGGCAGGGCAGCGCGGGCAATACTCTCCAGTCCTGACGCACCGAAAGTTGGCTGTATCAATTTTGTGATAGTCAAAAGGACCATGAGAAGAACCGCTAACCCCATGACCCATGCGTGTTTTCGGATGGCCACGCTCACGCCGCACCGTCCGTTTCGGTCAGGCCATAGGCCGCGCGCATCAGTGTTTGTTCATCCGCGTCAGCGGCATCAATCACGTCAACCACGCGACCGTTGAAGATGACGACCGCGCGGTCACAGGCAAGTGGGATTTCTTCCAACTCGGACGTGTAGAACAGAACCGCCGCTCCTTGATCTGCCAACTCACTGACAAGTGGGTAAATCTGGCGTTTTGTACGCACGTCGATGCCACGGGTCGGATCGAATAGAAGCAGGGTTTCGACACCTGTCGCCAGCCAGCGACCAATGGTGACTTTCTGTTGGTTGCCACCTGAAAGCCTTTGCACCTCGCCCTGCGCGCGTGTGTCGATCTGCAGCTTCTCGACCGCATAAGCGACCCGATCGCGCTCATGCCGCAATTTTATTGGCCCCCAGTTCTTGAGCCGGGTTGAAAATGGCAGAGCGATGTTTTCTTTAACTGACCTTTGCGCCAGCAGAGCGTCTGAACGATCGCCCGGAACGAAGGTTATCCCGACTGCAATGGCGTCGGCGGGGTGGGCGAAGTTTACGGGCTTTCCATCAACTTGCATCGATCCTGAAGATGGGCGATCAAAGCCCGCCAGAACCTCAAACAGTTCATCTTGCCCCTGACCCTCAAGTGCGACCACGCCTAGGACCTCGCCGGGGAATAAGTCGAACGAAACATCCGAAAAACTGGGCTCAAAAGCCAGTGACTTAATGCTCAGGCGCGGTGTCTTAGCCTGTGGTTGATTTGCTCGAAGGATCTGACGTGTTCCAATGTCAATCTTCTGACCCAGCATCAATTCGACCACGCGTTCTTCTACGCCGGGTTCAATGTCGAGATCTCCGACAGACATGCCATCCCGCAACACAGTGGCCCGATCGCACAGTTCCGAAATCTCGGTGAAACGGTGAGAAACATAGATCACACCCATCCCGTCATTTGCTTTGCGCCTTACGGTCTTCAATACGCGTTCAACCAGATCCGTCGGCAGCGCTGCGGTCATTTCGTCCAGCAACAGGACATCAGGTTCAACGGCCAAAGCGCGTGCCAGATCGAGGATGCGCAGCGTAGCAAGTGGCAGGTCGCCAATCATTGCCGATAGTTTCAGGCCTTCGATGCCAAGTTCTGTAACCCAGTTTTGAAACTGATCGACAGGTGTGTCTGTCAGCCGAAGATTGTCGGATACGTCGAGATCAGGAATGAGTGAGGGTTCTTGATAAACCGGCACCAAACCGGAACGGCGCGCCTCGGCGGGGCTTCCGACAAACGCTTGTTTGCCTCTGATCAATACCTGTCCAGCGTCGGGTTTAAGGGCACCGGTAATGATCTTGACGAAAGTGGACTTGCCAGCACCATTTGCGCCCATCAAGGCGACGATCTCGCCTTCGGCAACCGTGAGGTGCGCATTGGTCAACGCCCGTACGGCGCCAAAACTTTTGGCCACGTCAGACGCGTCGAGAAGTGGTATGCTGCTCATGGAAGTCCTTGAATGCCGAGTAGGTTGGATTTGCCTTCCGCCCAGCTATAGGCGGAAGGCCAGTCAATTCGGATCAACCTTCGCCGGGTCCCTTACAGTCGATGATTTGTTCCATCGTGTAGTCGGTCCAGCCGGGAACGGTCACTGATACTGGCCACTCTGGGTCAAGGTTAGGATTCTGAGCCGCTGTGATCGTTTCACGGCCTGCGTCAGTTGCATTCTCCCAAAGCACAGGGTCGACAAGAACGGTTTTGTTCTCAGGTGCGTTGCCGTTCAGAATGTCAACAGCCAGAGCAATGCCTGCGCCGCCAACTGAGCCAGGATTTGTCACTGCCGCGCCGTTCAATCCCTCAACTTCGGTCAGATATTGAACAAATCCCGCGTTGTCTGCGCCGACGATCGGAACCAGGGGAGCGCCGGATTCAGTGAACGCGTCGACGATTACATTGTCGATACCGCTGGTCCAGACACCGTCAAACGGGATTCCGGTGGCCAGGTAATCGAAGATCTGTTGCTTGCCCTGATCCTGCTGCCAGCCGGTGAAAACCTCGTGCACCACATTGATATCGGGGTGTTCAGCTAATGCTCGTTTGAAGCCGTTGTCTCGATCTGTATCGGCTGAGACGCCAGCAATGCCTCGCATGTAGACAACGTCACCTTTGCCACCGAGCTGTTCAAATAACCATTTGGCACCGAGGTAGGCGTATTCTTCTTGATTGTTCGAAAGAATGTAGGCGCCTTCAGCCGAAACGCCGGCATCCACGGCAACAACGACGATATCTTGCGCCATTGCTTTTTCCAGTGCCGAATTCAAAGCATCCGGGTTGGCGGGGTTCAGGACAATTGCGTCAACGCCCGCTTCGATGAGGTTGTTGATGTCTTCCAGTTGCCCGGCTGAATCCGTATTACGGTGTGCAACGATCAGGTTTGTGACATCGCCTTCAACTAGGGCCTGCGCTCGCATGGCGCAGATCATCTGCTCGCGCCAGCCGTTACCTTGAACGGTATTGGACACTCCGATTGTGTATTGCTTGTGCCCGTCAGCCATCGCCACAGTTGAAAGAGACGCTGAAACTGCAAGAGCAGCAACACCATAAAGTAGGTTTTTCATTTTATTTTCCTCCCAGATTTAGTCATTTCAATTTAATAATTTCTTCACTTGATGAATGGTGACAGGACATCCCGGGCCAGCAGAAAACCCCGCTTGACCTTTTCGTCAGTCCCTTCAAACAACCTGTCTTCATGTTCGATAATGATCGGACCGTCGTAACCGGCGCGGTACAGGCCGGAAAAGAAACCGGACCAATCCACATCGCCCAGCCCGCAAAGTCGCGGGATTTGCCATCCCATACCGGTTGACATCACCCCGTTCTCATAAAGCCCGTCCTGGTCAACCATCACGTCCTTGGCATGGACATGGGCCATGTATAGGCCAAATTCTTTGATGAACCGTTTTTGATCGATGAACTGCCAGATCAGATGTGAAGGATCGAAGTTCATGCCAACCGCATCGCCCCATTCCTCGAATATCCGCCGCCAGATTCTTGGCGAGTAAGCAATGTTGTGACCTCCGGGCCATTCGTCATAGCTGAAGATCATCGGGCAGTTCTCAAAGCACAGACGTACTCCGGAGTTTTGAGCATGCTTCACGATCGGGTCGAAAATTTCGATGGCACGCTCCCAGTTCGCGTCGAGATGCAAAGTGCGATCTCCGCCGACGAATGTGTTGACAACTTTGATGCCCATTACGCCAGCGGCTGTGACTACCTTGTTAAGATGCCCAATGACTTCAGCCCGGTGCTCTGCATCGGCGTGGAGCGGGTTGGGATAGTACCCCAGACCCGAAATCTCGATACCCTGATCGCCGAGCTGCCCGACAATTTCAGTGCCCTGGTCCGCAGAAAGGCCATCTACGTTGATGTGGCTGGTTCCCGCATAGCGCCGTTGTTCGCCACCTGACGATGGCCAGCAGGCGACCTCCATCGCCGAAAACCCATTGGAACCGGCCCAGGCCGCCACCTCAGTCAATTGAGAGTTTTCGAATGGTGCAGTCAGTAAGCCCAGTTTCATGTCATCGCCCTCAAATCTCGCTCAAATCGACCCAGCGGCTCTCACTCGCCGATTTCACGACGGCATCGCAGAACTGCATCTCGTAATGGCCGTCCTCAAATGTGGCCCATGTGCTGCCTTGTTGCCGCCCGCCTGCGATGACGTCGGCATAGACCGCCCGGAAAAAGTTGAAGAATGAATCTGCGAACCCTTCAACATGCCCGGGCGGCAAGGTGGCGGCTGCGATCCCCGGACCGTTCATCAAGGTGAAGTCACGCATCAGGGTCTGGTTGGGCGCGTCACGATGCCCAATGAACAGATGATCAGGAGTTTCACTGTCCCAAGCCGCACTGGCATTTGCTCCGGCGATGTCCCATTGCAACGAGTTCTTTCGACCCATGTTCACCTGCGATGTGCTCATCACGGCCCGCGCTCCGTTCTCATATCGGATAAGGATCATGGCAGCATCGTCGGTATCGATGTGCACAGTCTTGGTTTCGCCGGTTCCGCTGGTAAATGTCTCAACCGGGCCAAGAGGTTTCTGGCGTTCCGGAAGGAAGGTTGTCAGCTCTGCAAAGACGGAGGTCGCCTTCAACCCTGTGACGAAGCTGGTCAGATCAACCCAGTGCGTTCCGATGTCACCAACCGATCGCAGCGCGCCGCCCATTTCGCTTTCCAACCGCCAATTCCAGTCTGTGGATTTGGCCAGCCAGTCCTGATGGTAGTGCCCGGTAACAAAACGGATATCACCCAGATCCCCGGCCATGACCATGCCATGGGCTTGTTGGTTCAGCGGATAAAAGCGAATGTTGTAACAAACCGCTGCAATCTTGCCAGAAGCCTTGGCAAGGTCGACCATCTCGGCGCTTTCGACGGACGTCATGGCAAGTGGTTTCTCGCAGATGACGTGTTTGCCCGCAGCCAGGATTGATTTCACTTGCGGATAGTGTGCGTGGTTAGGGGTCGTTACGTGCACTACATCGATGTTTTCATCCGTCAACAGATCCTCCAGAGAGTCATAGGCGCGGGCCACGCTCATTGCCCGCGCCCGTTCCCGTCCGCGCTCTGGCGATGACCCAAGAACACCTCTTACGTCCACGCCCAGACGCCGAAGCGCCTGAACGTGCACTGTTCCTATGAAGCCGGTCCCGATCACTGCGGCGCGAATTTCCGCGAAGTCACTCATTGTGTGCTCCTGTCAAACAACCGAATACCCTCCGTCCACGACCAGGCATGTGCCAGTCACAAAAGCCGCGGCATCGGATGCGAGAAACATGGCTGTTCCGGCAATATCTTCTGGGTGACCCCAGCGAGCCAAGGGTGTGCGTGCTTCAACAGCTGTTGTGAAGCTGGCGTCTTTTCGGGCTTTCGCGGATTGCTCGGTCACGATGAACCCCGGCGCGATCGCGTTCACCCGAATACCGTCTTTGGCCCACGCAATCGCCAGTGATTTTGTAAGTTGTTCCACGCCAGCTTTTGACGCGCCATAGGCTGGGTTGAGTGGTGAACCAAAGCGCGCATACATGGACGCCACATTTATGACGCGCCCTTTCGCGACAGAAAGGGCAGGGTGCAGCGCTTCGGCGCAGCGAAAAGACCCTGTTAGATTTACGTCCAACACGTGGGAGAAGAATTCGGGCGCCATTTCCTTGCCACGCTGTGTGACCGCAGCGCAATTGACTAAAACGTCAATATGGTCGCGTGTGCTTGCGAAATTGTAGACTTCGTCGGTGTCGGTTACATCCAGTTGAATGTAGTCAAACCGGGCGGCGTCCTCTTCGGCGCATTGCGGTTCCACACCGGTAATCTCCACTGTGGCACCCGAGTCCTGGAATTCTCTTGCAATAGCGGCACCAATTCCGGCTCGGCTGGCACCGATCACCAGAACCTTTGCTCCGGCAAAGTCGAATGTGACCTTCGAAACCATCAAAGAACCCGGCTTTTGTTGCGTTTGAATTCGGATGCCATCAGTTTCCCTCGTTTGGCGAAATCGCTACTGTAATCGATTACATTTTGGGAAAAACCCACTTTCCAAATGGTGTAATCGATTACATAATCGGCATCACATGAGATTCGAGTCAAGCCAGAAATCGACTGCCAAGCAATGAGCAAGATACCCAAGCCCGCCACGATACAGGACGTCGCACGCGCCGCGCTGGTGTCGACAGCCACCGTCAGTCGTGTTCTGTCCAATCCCGATCTGGTGTCAAAATCGACGCGGGTCGCTGTCTTGGAAGCCATTCGCGAGACGGGATATCGTGTTAATCAAGCTGCCCGAAACCTGCGGATGAAAAGGGCGGGGGCGGTACTGATCCTGGTTCCCAACCTCGGCAAACCTTTCTATTCGGGCATACTTGCCGGTATTAGCGAAGGGTTTGCGGGTTCGGACTATGCAGTTCTGATCGCCGATACCGAAAGTAATCCGCTCCAGGAAGAAACTCTTGCTGGGTACTTTCGAGACGGCCGGATAGATGGCGCAATCTCTTTGGATGGTGGCATTCCTTCGTCCGCGCTTCAGCAATGCGTCACATACGGCGCGGGCGACCGCATAGTATTTTTGTGTGAGTGGGTGGAAGGCGAGGCCTTTCCGGTGATTTCCAGCGACAACGCCGAAGGTGCGCGGTTGGCGATCAGGCACCTGCATGGTTTGGGCCACAAGAAAATCGCGCATGTTACCGGTCCTGACGGGAATGTTCTGACGACCGCTCGGCGTGAGGGTGTGGTCGAAGAACGGACACGCTTGGGGCTTCCAGCGCGGCCCGAGTGGATTATCAGGGGAGACTTCTCGCTGGAATCCGGACATGAGGCCGCCAGAAGAATACTTGCGATGGATGAGCGCCCAACGGCAGTTTTCTGCGCTGCGGATATGGTTGCTTTTGGATTGATTTCCGGGCTGGTCGCGGGCGGGTTGAAGGTACCCGGTGACATTTCGGTTGTTGGTTTCGACGACATCGAAATGTCGGGGTCGTACGTTCCCGCGCTGACAACAATCCGACAGGACCGGCACCAACTGGGGCGCCGTGCGGCAGAGGTATTGCTGGGCCAGTTGGCGAACACTGGCAAATCACTCCCAATGAAATCAGCGCTTCCCGTAGAGCTTGTAACACGGGCGAGCTCTGCGCCGCCCAATTAGCGCAGTCAAAATCTAGGCGCCTTTGCTATAGTCTAGCCAGAAGCGGGACGCGCTGTGAGCGATGGAGAAAGGGGAAATGAGTAAGTCAACCACACCCATTGGCTCTGAACTCACTGTTCGGGATTATTCCCTGACTGGTGTGAATACGCGTCAAGCGATAGAAAACGGTCTGTCGGCCGCAGAGTGGTACCACAGCGAGGTTCCTCGTAAGGAACTGAAATCGCTTATGAAACGCAGGGATGCGCCGGCCATTCGTGACACAGTAATTTGGATCGCTCTGCACTTTGTTTTTGCGGCTGGTGGGCTGTACTTTTGGGGCAGCTGGCTTTGCGTGCCTTTCTGGTTTGCATACGGCGTCGTGTATGGTTCTGCCTGCGACAGCCGTTGGCACGAATGCGGACACGGAACGGCGTTTCGAACCCGCTGGATGAACGACGTCGTGTACCACATCGCGTCCTTCCAGATCATGCGAAACCCGGTCAACTGGCGCTGGAGCCACGCGCGGCATCACACCGATACACTCATTGTTGGCCGCGATCCGGAAATAGCGTGGATGCACCCGATCAGCCTCGTACTGAAGGCGCTTGCGTTTGTGGGGATTGTTGAAACGTGGACTTCGCTCAAAGTTCTGATGCGAAATGCGATGGGAAACTTGTCGCAAGAAGAGTGGGATTACATTCCGGAAAGCCAATGGCCCAAGGCGGTCTTTTGGGCGCGGGTTCACATTGCAATCTACGCCGCTGTTTTGGTGGTTTCACTTGTATTGCTTGTCTCTGGGGCCGGATGGAAATCTCTGATCCCAATACTCTTGATCGGAGGTCCTCGGGTCTATGGGTGCTGGCATTTTGTAATGACGGGGTTGCTGCAGCATGGAGGGCTTGCGGAGAACGTTCTTGATCACCGGTTGAATTCCCGCACACTTTACATGAACCCGATAAGCCGTTGGGTTTACTGGAACATGAACTACCATATTGAGCATCATATGTTCCCGATGGTTCCGTATTACTCTCTTCCAGCGCTTCATGATCTGATCAAGGATGATCTGCCGCCGCCGAACACTTCGATTTGGGATGGCTACAGGGAAATGATGGGCTCCGTCATGAAGCAGCGTGTTGACCCGAGTTACGCCATACGAAAGTCTCTCCCGCCGACGGCCCGCCCATATCGGGAACATTTTCACTTGGCAGTTCCGGAGAGAAACACGGGGTTAGAAATCGGTGATCGAGGAGGAACGTAATGCCTTGGGTTGACGCATGCGCCGTAGACGATGTTGAGGAAGAAGATCTCATTCGTTGGGACCACGACGGTAGAGCCTACGTGATTGTTCGTAGTTTGGACAATGAGTTCTATTGCACTGATGGTCTCTGTACACACGAACAAGTGCACTTGTCGGACGGGCTGGTGATGGGCAGCGAGATAGAGTGCCCCAAGCATAATGGGCTATTCGACTATCGCACGGGCAAAGCTTTGAGGGCGCCCGTATGTGAAGATCTCCGCACCTACGAAACCAGAGTAGGAAATGGTCGCATCATGGTATTGGTAGGATGATTTATTGGGTTAGGAGTGGTTTGTGATCGAACTGTCCGCAAGGGGCATCCGGCTTTCATTCGATTTGCAGTTTGGGTTGATTGAGAGTTTCAGTGTGTACGACGGTGACGCAGAGATTTCACCACTGCATCGCGCCCCTTGGGTCGGCACAGACGAAGTTATGCCCGAAGGTATAGCACCTCATTTGGAAAAACTCGGCGGTGATTTCTTCTGCGCCCCATTCGGGTCAACTGAGGGGAAATCGCCGCTGCACGGGTGGCCAGCTAACTCTCGTTGGAGATTAGAAAAAAAGACCGACAGCTATTTGCGCGCTGAGCTCGACAGAACGGTCTATGGAGCTAGGCTGCAAAAAGAGATTACACTGCATCCTGAACATCCATTTGTCTATCAGCGCCACACTTTCATTGGTGGCGACGGCGTGGTGCCAGTTGCAAATCACGCAAATGTATCCTTGCCCAATGGCGGGATCATTCAAACCTCTCGAAAGCAGTGTTGGAGAACGCCTAAGGTCGCGCAGGAAGTTGATCCGGCATTGGGCTATTCAGCGCTTAATTATCCGGCTGAAAGCCAAACGTTGGCATCTTTTCCCGGGAAAGACGGCGATGTGAATCTGTCAAACTACCCATGGTCTCCGCAGAGTGAAGACTTTGTTGTTGGATTGGAATCGCCTGAAGAGAAATTGGGTTGGACCGCGGTAACTCGCCCCGTGGAAGGTGACATGTTCCTGTCGCTTAAATCGGCTCAGGCTTTGCCGATGACGATGTTGTGGCATTCGAACGGTGGTCGATATTATGCTCCTTGGTCGAGCCGCCACTTCGCCTGCCTTGGGGTTGAGGAAGGGGCCGCGTCGCCCATCCTGGGAAATGTCGAAAACAGTTTCCCGAACGATCACGGCGTCATTCATCTAAACCCCGATCGCCAAGTTGAGGTTACACATGTAATCGGGGCGTTTCGTTGGCGTAGTGGAGCCAGGGTGATTGCAGTTGAGACTCTGGGAAACCAGCTCTTGATCCGAAGTACAGAAAATCAGGAGTTTCTTGTGCCATTCGATCCGCAAGCCCTGAACATTTGAACGTGTGGTGCCAGGGGAAATTGGCTTGAGACAGGCAGGGCAGTTTCGTAGCTTCGCTTAATGACAAAAACGCTCACTTCTTCGCTGCTTCAAAACCAACCCTGAGGTCATTCGTCCAGCAGTGATGGTGTAGTTTCAATTCTGGTTGAATAGGTTTGGCCCAATCTGTGCCGCAGAAATTAGCCGAAAGCACATAAATCGGATGCGATGTTCCGCGAACTGGTAGCGGCATCTAAATAAGGTTATTGTTGAAGATCAACGGCAAGCAATATTACCTGTGGCGGGCAGCCGACCATGAAGGCGAGGTGCTGAAAAGTTATTTCACGAAGCGCCGTGATCGTGTTGCGGCCCTTATACACCCGAAAAAAGCGATGAATCGATACGGCCAGCCAGGTTTCGTCGTAACTGACAAATTGCTCTCTTACGACGCGGCGATGAAAGTCATAGGGAATGCCTCAAAGCAAGAAACTGGCCGTTGGAAGAACAATCTTGCTGAGTATTCACATCTTCCGTCGGCGAAAAGAACGTGCGATGCTCTGCATCCGGCAAATGTGATTTTTGCAAAAGTTTGCCGCAGACGACTCTATCGTCCATAGTCACTTCAATCATGAACGGCAGCTTTACTCACGCGACATGTTCAAACACAGTTAAACCGCCGCTCTTTCCGCGTGGAGCCAACTTAGTTCCGCCTAGTTTCCGGTTTTCTGAAGTAGACTGAGACTGGTACGAATTTGTCTGACAGCCCCGCCACTCATACCTGCCTCAATTCAAATGTGTTTTCTGCCGCAACGCCTTACCCAAATATCGGGGCGCTCGAACTGCCGCGTTTCGGGCGGCGGCAAAATCCGCTGCGGTCCGGTGCAATCCAGTCCAGCCCCGTTTGCCGTTTGGCCTGAGCGCCCGGTTTACATCAGGATCAATCGAAATAGACAGCGAGCCGCGTTGTATTGATACAGTACCGCAGGTGGCCAATTCCTGGTCTCATGCTCAGCTTGCACCCAACTGCCCATGCGCTATGGCTACCATGCTGGAGGCACAAGATAAGTCCCCCACGATGACTGGCGCGACACTGCCGGGGCAGGGCTGGCTGTCACTTTCTTTACAAAAATTCTTAAATTTCGTGAACAAATTTACAAAATTTTGTTTCAATACTAGTAATTTATTGAGAAATTTTCAGTCCGATTTCCATTATTGGAATGCACAAAAGTGCGCTTTCGTCTGCTGGAAGAGGAGCCAAAGGACGAAAAATGGAAATGGGAGGAATAAATGACTAAGAAAAATGTCACGCGCCGCGGCGTGCTGAAGTCTGGTGCCGTTGCAGGTACCGGTCTGGCCCTGCCTACGATCTTTACGGCTTCGTCCGCCGCTGCCTTTACGAATGAGCCGACAGGGTCATCCGTCACTCTGGGCTTCAATGTTCCGCAAACCGGACCTTATGCCGACGAAGGCAATGACGAATTGCTGGCGCAACAGCTGGCGGTCGAACATCTGAACGGCGAAGGTGACGGTGGTTGCTTGAACACATTCTCGTCGAAGGCGCTTCAGGGGAACGGTATCCTCGGCAAGAAGGTCGGGTTCGTCACCGGCGACACCCAGACCAAATCGGATGCAGCCCGCGCATCGGCCAAATCGATGATCGAAAAAGACGGCGCAATCATGATCAATGGTGGTTCGTCCTCGGGCGTGGCCGTTGCGGTTCAGGGCCTGTGCCAAGAGGCGGGCGTCATTTTCATGGCTGGCCTGACACATGCAAACGACACCACGGGCAAGGACAAGAAGGCCAACGGTTTCCGTCACTTCTTCAATGCCTACATGTCGGGTGCCGCTCTGGCGCCGGTGCTGGCGGCTGAGATGGGTAAAGAGCGTCGCGCCTATCACCTGACGGCCGACTACAACTGGGGCTGGACCCAGGAAGAGTCGATCGTTGCCTCGACCGAAGCCCTGGGCTGGGAGACGGTCAACACAGTTAAGACGCCACTGGCGTCGACCGACTTCTCGTCCTACATCGCACCGGTTCTGAACTCTGGCGCGGACGTGCTGGTTCTGAACCACTATGGCGGGAACATGGTGAACTCGCTGACCAACGCGATCCAGTTCGGTCTGCTCGACAAGGTTGCAAACGGCAAGGACTTCAAGATCGTCGTGCCACTGTATTCCGAGCTGATGGCCGCTGGTGCGGGCGAGAACATCAAGGGCGTGCTCGGGTCGATGAACTGGAACTGGCAGCTGCAGGATGAGGGCACCAAGGCCTTCGTGAAGTCCTTTGGTGAGAAATACGGCAAGCCGCCGTCCAACTCTGCTCAGACCTGTTATGCGCAGGTGCTTCTCTATGCGGATGCGTGTGAGCGTGCGGGCACCTTCAACCCCTGTGGTGTTGCCGAAGCTCTGGAAGACTTTGAGTTCGACGGGCTTGGCAATGGTCCCACCTGGTATCGCGGTGCCGATCACCAGTGCTTCAAGGACGTATTGGTTGTGCGTGGCAACGAGAACCCGACCAACGCCTATGACACGCTTGAAATCGTCGAGATCACGCCGCGTTCGCAGGTCGAGTACGATCCCGAGCACCCGATGTTCGCCGGTGGCGAACTGGGCAAGTGCAATCCGGGCGCGTAAGCCTTTTGGCGAAAGTCTGACCGTCGTTCTCGGCGGTCAGACGTCTTACGGCCAGGCCTGTGGGCCTGGTCCCAACCACTCAATCCACACTGACCAACCCTGAGGTGGGCCCAATGGACGCCATCCTACTGCAAATACTCAACGGTCTGGACAAGGGCTCGGCTTATGCGCTGATCGCGCTGGGTCTGACTCTGATCTTCGGGACGCTCGGCGTCGTGAACTTTGCCCACGGGGCTTTGTTCATGATTGGCGCGTTCTGCGCCGTTACTTTGCAAAAGCTGCTGAACCTGAGTTTCGTGACCCTGGATGAAACCCAAAAAGACTTTCTGGGTAATCCGCTGAAGGTCGAAACCCCTTTTATCGAGGCCTGGTTCGGCCCCGAAGTCGGCGCAACGATTATTGACTGGTCCGTTCCGCTGTCCATCCTGTTTGCGATCCCGATCATGCTGCTGGTTGGCTATGTGATGGAACGCGGGCTGATCAAACATTTCTACAAGCGCCCGCATGCAGACCAGATCCTGGTGACCTTTGGCCTTGCGATCGTTCTGCAGGAAATCGTCAAGTATTTCTTCGGCGCCAACCCGATCCAGACCCCTCCGCCTGATGTGCTGAGCGGATCTGTCGATCTGGGCACCATGGTTGGTTTTGATCCCAATGCAATCATCTACCCGATCTGGCGATTGGTTTATTTTGGCTTTGCCGTAGGCATCATCGGGGCAGTGTTTTCGTTCCTGCAGTTCACCACCTTCGGGATGGTTGTCCGCGCCGGAATGGCTGATCGGGAAACGGTGGGCCTGCTGGGCATCAATATTGACCGCCGGTTTACCATTATGTTTGGCATTGCTGCCGGTGTCGCTGGACTGGCCGGAGTGATGTACGGGCCGATCAACCCGCCGAACTACCACATGGGGATGGACTTTCTGGTCCTTAGCTTCGTCGTGGTTGTTGTCGGCGGAATGGGGTCATTGCCAGGCGCCGTTCTGGCAGGCTTTTTGCTGGGCATTCTGGAAAGCTTTGCCTCGACCACCTGGGCCACCACAACGATCCCGGGCATCAATCAGATCATCATCTACCTTGTCGCCATCATCGTGCTGCTGACGCGTCCGCGCGGGCTGATGGGGCGCAAGGGCGTGATGGAGGAATAATCAATGTTGGGACTGAATAAAAAAGACACCAGCCTGCTGATCGTCGTCGCACTCCTGACCTTGCTGGCACCTTTCATCCTGAACCCGTTTCCAGAGGGCAGCGCCATGGCGCAGTTCAACGCGGGTTACCCGGATTTGATGCAGAGGTTCGTGATTTTCGGGATATTCGCCATCGGGTTCAATATTCTGTTTGGCCTGACCGGGTACTTGTCCTTCGGTCACGCGGCCTTTCTGGGCGTGGGTTCATACTCGGCCGTTTGGATGTTCAAACTGCTCAGCTACAACGTCATTCCAGCCATCGCGCTGAGTGTCGTCGTCGCGGGCCTGTTCTCACTACTTATTGGGTTCATCAGCCTACGGCGGTCGGGGATCTATTTCTCGATCCTGACGCTGGCCTTCGCACAAATGAGCTTTGCGCTGGCCTACTCGGTACTGTCAAATCCCAAGTTTAACCTGACGAACGGGGAAACCGGCCTGCAGGTTTATGCGGACGATCCGCAGATCCTGCAGGGCGCCAACGCGCCGGATTTACCGCATCTGTTTGGATTGCCAATGCGCGCGACGTACACGATGGATGTGGGCGCGTGGAGCTTTGACTTCAACGCGGGTTACTACTTGTGCGCAATCATAATGATGGTCGTGTTCTACCTGTCTATCCGTATCTTCCGGTCGCCTTTTGGCATGATGCTGCGGGCGGTAAAATCGAACCAGCAGCGGATGAACTATACGGGTCTGAACTCCAAGCCATATACGCTCGCGGCCTTTGTGATCTCGGGCATGTATGCCGGTTTGGCCGGCGGCTTGATGGCCGCCATGGACCCGCTGGCCGGTGCCGAACGCATGCAGTGGACCGCCTCGGGCGAGGTGGTTCTGATGACGATCCTCGGTGGTACGGGCACGTTGATCGGCCCGGTTCTGGGCGCAGGTTTCATCAAGTATTTCGAGAACATTTTCTCGAAGATCAACGACAACGTCCTGCATAGCTGGTTCGCGTTCCTGCCTGACGGGTTGGAGGACGCCGTGGTGTTCGTGATTCATCCGTTCATCGGCAAAGGCTGGCACCTTACGCTGGGCATCCTGTTCATGCTGGTTGTCATCTATCTGCCGGGTGGTCTTGTCGAAGGTGGGCAACGTTTGCTCAAGCGCTTCAAGCGTAAGAAAAAAGATACCGACGATGCGCCGTCGGGCAAAACAGAACCGGCGGAATAAGGGGCGAGAAATGGCAATTCTAAGAGTCAAAGACGTCAGCAAACGCTTCGGTGGCCTCAAGGCGCTGACAGATGTGAACCTCAATATCGAAGAGAACTCGGTTCACGCGATCATCGGCCCCAATGGCGCGGGAAAATCGACGCTGCTGAACTGTCTGGTGGGCAAGCTGATGCCGGACACCGGGTCGGTGTTGTTCAACAACAATTCGGTTCTGGGACTCGAGCCGTTCCAGATCAACCAGATGGGCATCAGCCGCGTGTTTCAAACGCCTGAGATCTTTGGCGAGCTGACGGTGATGGAGAATATGCTGATCCCGATCTTCGCGATGCGGGATGGGGCATTCCGTATGCATGCCTATGAGACCATCGCTCGCGAACGTGAGGTCGTCGAACAGGCCGAAGTCATGCTGGAAGAGATGAACATGGCCGACAAACGCGAAATGCACGCGGCGTCGCTGTCTCGGGGCGACAAGCGGCGACTTGAGATTGGCATGTGCCTCAGTCAAAATCCGCGGCTGTTGTTGCTGGACGAACCTACGGCTGGCATGGCGCGGGCGGACACCAACAACACCATCGATTTGCTAAAACAGATCAAGGATGAGCGCGACATAACCATCGCCATCATCGAGCATGACATGCATGTGGTCTTCAGCCTTGCGGAACGCATCACAGTTCTGGCGCAAGGGACGCCGCTGGTCGAAGATACTCCAGAAAAAATCCGTGGACATCCCAAGGTTCGTGAAGCCTATCTGGGCGAGGCGGCGTAAGGAAAAGCTATGAACGAGAAACCCGACTTTTCGAAAAACGCCAATATGGCCAGCACCGCGCCTGCGTTCCTGTCTGTATGGGACATGCATTCGTATTACGGAGAAAGCTATATCGTGCAGGGCGTCAGCTTTAATGTGCACGAAGGCGAGATTCTGGCGCTGCTTGGACGGAACGGAGCTGGCAAAACCTCGACACTCCGGTCGATTGCGCGGGTAGGCGATCCCGAAGTAAGGCACGGTGAAATCTGGCTGGATCATCAGCCGCTACACAATATGACAAGCTACGAAGCGGCGTCTGTTGGCCTTGGCCTTGTACCGGAAGACAGACGAATTATCCCAGGGCTGACCGTTGAGGAAAACCTGCAGCTTGCCCAGATTGCACCGCCGGTCGGATGGTCCCTGGAGCGGTTGTATGAACTGTTCCCGCGTTTGGGCGAACGCAGGAAACAAGAGGGGATTACGTTATCGGGTGGCGAACAACAAATGCTATCAATCGCCAGAGCCCTTGCCCGGGATATCAAGGTCCTGCTTCTGGATGAGCCTTACGAAGGTCTGGCCCCGGTCATTGTCGACGAGATTGAAAAAACACTGGCCCATGTCAAGCAACAGGGCATGACCACGATCATCGTCGAACAGAACGCCGTCCGAGCATTGGAGTTAGCCGATCGCGCGATCATTCTGGACACCGGCACTATCGTATTTGATGGGACGGCGAACGAGGTGCTTCAAGACACCGGCCTCCGCGAGGAGTATTTGGCCATCTAGGGCAGGCTCGAAGTCTTAGGAACATTCTGGTTGCAAACGCCTTAGTTATGGTGACGCTCGAATTCTTCGGACGCTTGCGCTCCTACACTCTTGATCAAGGCAACTAACTATGATCCGCCATATAGTCCTGACAAAATTCCGGTCCGACGTGACAGAAGAGACCATCGGGAAGATTTACAGGGGCCTGTCGGACTTGACCGATGCCCTGCCGGGTGCAGGCGGGTTTACCGGTGGCCGCAGTGAAAGCCCTGAACAGATCGAACGCGGTTACAAGCATGGGTTTGTGATTGATTTCGACGATTGGGCCGCATTGGGCAGCTATCAAAACAACGAGAGGCACAAAGCGCTGGGCGCGCAGTTGGTCGAAAACACCGTGGGCGGCATCGACGGAATTCTGGTCCTGGATTTAGAGGTCTGAGACAGTGAAACTGTTTCAGCCAAATTCCGAAGGGCTGATTGAAACGGTGTGCTGAACGGTGCAGCGTGGTGCCGCGCGCCCGTGTCCCTGTAAGCGTTCGGCGTCAAGTTTGCGATCTGCGGAAACGACCCTGATCAGCTTGATCATCAATGATTTGACGAACCCCAATTTACTGAATTCGCGGTGCCGACGCAGACGGCGCCAAGGCGCAGAAGGGGCGAACGACGGCGCATTCTACCCTTGCGAAAACGGCAATAGTTGCACGACGAACATCGGATTACTTGTCTTCCAGCGGTCAATTTTTTATACTGCTTCGTACATTTTTTTGAATTTTTTAATGTTCACGAGTGCATTTGGTTTGCCCGAGTTGCGACAGCGAAGAGCGTGTTCCGGCGACCAGTTCGGGGGTATTGATGACAAAGGCCAGCGATCCAAAAGCTCGCCCTGAAGTTGCCAAAAAAGACGCTAACAAAGTGTCGGGTGTCTATGACTTTGTGCAATCTCCTGAATGGCAGGAGATGCTTGAAAAAGCTCGGAAACAAAGGGCAGTTAACCTCGCGGCCCGAAAGGCAGAGGGTGCTACTTCGCAATCGTCTGATACTGGCCCCAATAAAAGCATGCGGTCAACCGATGGTGATCGATTGAGAGACGCTTTAAACAAAGCGGCGGGGCGGCCTGAAACCGCTAGTAAGCCACCTCAGGCACCGAATTCTCGCCAATCTGATGAGTCGGTTCAAAAAGCGACTGCGGGGCGGGCTGACAGCCAAACCGTCAATTATGACAATTGCGCGACAGGAAACGTCACACGCGATAAACAAGCTGAAGCAAGCGCTGTGCCACCCAATGGCGGGTCAGTGCAGGGCATCCATCCTGGCAACATACCGGGGGGTATAGTCGATCCGATACCAGTCCCAAAGTTACCCGAGGATGGGTTTACGGATCGTTTGCGCAGCACCTTACTGGAAAAGACAGACGACCAGACTCGTAAGCGCCTCAAGATGCGGTTGGGACTGGTCGCGGCAGGATGCGGCATCGGTGTTGTTGCGTCGTCTTCGGTTTTCTGGATTTTGTCTGGGTTGAACGCCCCCGGTCCAACCGAAAATGCAGGTTTGGTGAGCCAAGAGACCGCGGCAACTGGCGCGATCATGCAACAAGACGCGGAACTCGCCGAACGCTCGGTGCCGCCGTCCGACGTTACAAGTGGTGCGGCGGACCTGGCTGTAACTTCTGCAACCGTGTCCGATATATCATCTGAATCAATTTTGCCTGACGGGGACACAGCCGCGTCACAGGATTTGGCGTCGTTGTCGCTACCCTTAACAGATTCGTCCGAGCAATCGGGCAGTACCAAACCAGAATTGTCGCGCTTGGCACCAAGTGTTCGGTCTTTCGTTCCGACCCTTGTCCAGCCACCACTGCCGATAACTCTGCTAAGCTATCGACCTCGGGAAGAGTTGAATCTTGGTTTTGTCCGGCTTCAATCCACGCCCGAAATTTTCAGCACTTCTGTCGCTTTGCTTGAAACAACTGTGACTGTGGCAAAACCCGAAGAGTTTTTAAAAGGCGTAAACGTAGCTGCAACCCCAACAACAATGCGTCCGCCTGTAGTTCCGATCCAGCCCGGTGTACTGGACTATACCGTAACGCAAGTATCTTTGGATGTCCTCTTGACCGAGCCCAAGAGTGGTTATCAGCCGGAACAGGGTCTCCTGACAAGCGAAGCAACTGGTTCGGACATTGCCGTGCGGCCAGAGGGGACAAGCCTTGCTGCCGAGATTGCGCAACCGTTGCCATACGAACCCCAGCCCGAGCCTGTCGAATTGGCAGCACTGCCAATCGCGCCAAAGCCACTCGACGCGCCGGCCCCATTGATGACACCGGCCGCTTACGAGACATCATTAGCTTTACGTGCACCAGTCCTTTCGGCGACACCAAGCCCGTTGGAATCGCCGGTCTTGCCTCTGACACCGGCTCTGCTGAATGATGCAATCACGTCTCCGGAACCAGAGCCCGCCCCGGCAAATATGTCCGTGGCCTTCCGGATCTATGCGCCGACCAACGTTCCGCAGAGCGTTGTGGATTCTGTAGTTACCAACCTGACTTCGACCGGACATGCGCTTAACGGGCAAGCGCGCGTGGGGTTTAAGATTACCCAGTCAAACGTTCGCTTCTATCACAAGCAGGACGAGGAAAGAGCAGCCGCCCTTGCCAGAGACTCCGGTGCATTGCTGCGGGATTTCACAGGGTCCAACGCCAAAACTCCTAGTGGAATCGTAGAGTTATGGTTGGCAGGAAAAGGCTCTGGCGTCGCCAGGGTCAAGCGAACCAACACACGCAGCACGACCAGAACCCAGGCCCCTAACCGCGTCAACCAACTGAAAAGCCAGGTCCTGAGCAAACTTAAGAAAGCGACGACCCAATGACTGTATTTTTAAGCTATACTGAAAAGGACTGATTCAAGTTTTTGTACTGTTAATTGTTTCCGACGAGGTATCCAAAATGACGGATAGACGACTTATCGGCATCGTAACTGCTCTGCTATTTTTATCGACGACCCAAAACGCGCGTGCCGAAATTACGCTTGAGCATCTTCTGGCCATCGACCAAATGCTGTCCACCAATGACATTCAGGCACTGTATTCCTACCTCGACAAAAACCCTGAGCTATTGAGCGGCGATGATGAACTGTCGCTGGAGCTACGGAGCTTTCACGAGGTCGCATCTGTTGGCAATCTGGATTTCAGCTATGCCACCAGTGCACCGGCCAGCAGCGAGAACCGTGCGGCTAACGAGGCATTCGATGCCTCGCGGCAACACTGAGTCGGATGTCAGAAATGCTTGCCTTCGGGCGATCAAACACACCAACGATCGCCTATGTCATCGAGCCGCGGTTCTCTGGCGGGACTTCTGCGGCTGTGGCGGCCGAATTACCGGTGGCCGCCGAATGCGGGCAGGTGGTCGTGCACGCGATCACGTCCAGGACGTTTGGCACCAACCAACACGTTTCACCGGTTTTGCGGCAGGTACTGGACGATTTGAACATTCCGATCATTTGGGATGCACCCCGGATCAGCGCGGACTTCGTATTTTTACACAACCCGTCTTTTTTGAAATTTCAGGACACGCTTGGCACAAGGATCATTGCGCGCGAGCTGTACGTGATCACGCATGAGAATTTTCTGCGTCCGGGCGGGGCAGAGGGGTTTGATGTTTCAAGCTGTCTAAGTCAGATCGAGGCCTCGACAATTTCGCTCAGGAAAACACTTGCGCCGATATCGCCGTTTAATCGAAGCGGCGTAGTCGACTGGTTGGCAACCTCTCGCGTGGCGCGGCAGTGGGACGTCTTGGGCTCTGACTGGTTCAACATTTGCGAGACCGAGATGAGCGCCCCGTGTGAAACACCACAGGACCGCCGCGGGCGTCATTCACGGCCCGGATTCGAGAAGTTCCCCGTTATTGCTGATTTGAACAGCTGTTTTCCAAGCCATTCGCAGTGCAATGTAATTCTTGGGGCGGATGCTTTGTTGAATGCCCGTGTTCTTCGCGCGCATTGGACCTTGCTTCCCTTTGATGCCATAACTGTGCAAGAGTTCTTTGGAATGATTGACTTTTTTGTATATTTTACGGCACCGACATGGCAGGAAAGTTTTGGTCGCGTTGTGGCCGAGGCGGTTGCCGCGGGTAAGGTTGTTCTTACCAACCCCGATACTGGTGCCACGTTCGGAAATGCCGTCTTGACTTGCCAGCCATCTCAGGTGGACACAATCATTGCCGACCTGATCGCCCAACCGCAGATATATCATGATCAGGTGGCCAGATCGCAATCGGCGCTGCAGAACTACTCTGCAGAGAAATTCAAGGCGATGCTGTCGGGGGTTTTGTCCGCCGACAGCGGGGTGAGCAAATGATCTATGTCGAAGTGGGCACACGCTCATTGCGGTCGTTTGACACGCAGTTGATCTTTGCCGAGCAGCTTGCCGCACGTGGCTTCAATGTGTGCATTGATGCCGATTATCTGCCCGAGGATGCAGGGCGTGGCAGGATTTACGAGGCAGCCAAGTTCCTTGTCGACCCGGGCGAGAACAAGGCGCAGACCGTATTCGTACTGGGTGCCGAAGAGATCGACGATTTTCTTCTTGCGTCGTTGCGTAACAAACAGCTCGACCCGAGTGTCCCGGTTGTTGCGACGGGTCGCTTTATGACCCAGCAAAGCTATATCGCGGCCAAGGCCCGGTTGGCCTATGCGCTTGGGCGAGAAGCCCAGGTGATCGACCTGACAGATTTTCAACCGCGCCCGGTTTTGCCATCGACCTCAAGTCCTTTGGTGGCGGATGTTCGGCCCGTTTCGCGGCGGTCCAAACGGGTGGTGCCGAACGTGACCCTTGTGTTGGGTTCGATGGAGCTGGACAACCCCGAGGCGCTGTCTTGTTTCTCCCGGATGAGCAGCCAGAGTGGCTATAACCTGAAACTAATTGTCAGCGGCGCACAGAATGAAGCGATCAAGGCGTCGCCGTTTCACGATTTGCCGACCTACCTGTATACCGGACTATCGCCGCTGACTTTGGCGATTTCGACGGATATTCTGGCGATGTTCGGCAATGGAATTGCCGGAGTTCGTATGGCCGCTTTTGCGGTTGAGCTGATTGCAACTGGCGGCGTCGCCATTGATTGTACCGACGATGAGGTTCTGATGTCCTCGGGCGCACCTGCATTGCTGGGCCCCAAGACTCCTTTCGCATTGGATGGCTATCTGATCGGCAATGTGATCGGGAACGTGCCGCAAATTGTCGAACAGGCCTCGAAATCGCAATGGTTGCACACAGTTGATATTTCTCGTCTGGAAACGGCTGCAGGTCTGAAGCCGAAACAGCGTCAGGCAGAACAGGAAAAGCCTAAAACCCTGTTTTTTCCGACAAACGGGGTGGGGTTGGGCCACGCGCAGCGGTGTAGCATCATTGCCCGGGAAATGCCGGACTCCATGACAAAAATGTTCGCGGCCTTTCCCAGCTGCGTCCCGCTTGTTCGCCGTGAGGGTATCGACTGTATCCCTCTGGTTCAGCGCACCGATACAAAGACCAATTCAGATGGCAATGACGTGCTGACGTATCGGCGTCTTGGTGCGGTGCTACAAGAAAACGACACGCTGGTTTTTGACGGCGGCTACGTGTTTGACTCGGTCTACCGGGTGATCCGTGAACGCAAGTTGTCGGCGGCTTGGATCCGGCGCGGGTTGTGGCCCGAAGGCCGGTCAAGGCAGACCATGCTGCGCCGCGAAAGCGTGTTTGACCGTGTCATCGTGCCTTCCGAGGCATTTGACGAGCTGAACGACGCCTACAGCTATGGTGACCATGTCCATTATGTCGGGCCAATCGTGCGTCAGGTGGAACAATCCGCCGCGGAAAAAGAACAGCTCAAGGCCCGGCTGGCGGAGCGGTTCGGGCGCGACTTCAAGCAACTGGTTGTCAGCATGCTGGGCGGCGGCGTTGCCTCGGACAGGTCTGCGCAATTGCAGGCGATCTCGGGCATGCTTGAGGCGCGCGATGATTGCCTGCACCTGGTTGTAACGTGGCCCGGAAGCACGGTTCAGCCTGCCACATTCGGTTGGAAAAACACCCACGTGGTTCAGACACTGGAAGCGACCAAGCTTAGCCTTGCCGCGGACGTGGTCATATCTGCAGCCGGGTACAACTCGGTCCTTGAGATGCTGTACCATCGCATCCCGGCGATATTTATTCCGCAGTCAGCACCCTATCTGGACGATCAGGAACGGCGCGCCACAGCTATGGCCGACCGTGACTTGTGCGCCGCCATCACCGAACGCGAATTCATGACGCTCGAGCGCACAGTGGCAGATTGGCTGGATCACGACGGAGCCGAATTTTACCGATCCGCATTGAATGGTTTTGAGCTGCCCAAGACGGGGGCAGTCAAGGCCGCCGAATTGCTAACCGAATTGGGGGCGCGGATATGACCAGTGATCTATGGTTCGAAATCCTCAGCAGAGCGTCGCCAAATCGACCCGAGCCGCTGGACGATCTGATCAATGAGGATCGTGACACCAAGCCGCTTGGCAAGGTTATCTTTCCGAATATGCGGCTGGCCCCCTCGCTCATGCTGTGGGACCGGGAGCCCGGCGGCCCGGTGCATATCGGCGTGCGGGTGCATGAACCACCAGAAACGCCATATCGTATCGCAAGGCTGTTGGCCGCCGCCGCGATGGAGCGGGAGGTTTTTCCCGTCATTCTCAGCCGAGTGGACTATTGCGGGCTTGAACGGTTCGGGTTTCGGGTCGAACGCGTTCCCGAAGAGGCTGCTGCAGCCCAGGCCGCCGAGGAAGAAATCAGAAAATACTGGGATCTGGCGATTATCATTGACGGGCATGAAATCGGTCTGTTGGGCTAGCAAGACTCCGATTTAGGGAAAGGAGCGTCTGGTGAAAGTCATAACCGGCGGACAAACGGGCGTTGATCTGGCGGCTTTTCAGTTCGCTTTGGAAAACGGCATTCCCTATGGCGGGTGGGTTCCGAAAGGCCGCTTGAACGAGGCGGGCCGCATTTCGGATCGCTTCTCTGGTCTGAATGAAACACAGTCCGCGGATGTCGCCGAACGCACAAAGCTGAACGTTTTGTCCTGCGACGCTTTGCTGGTTTTTGTGGATGGATCGACCAGTCCGGGAACGCAGTTGACCATCGATTTCGCGCAAGAGATCGGAAAACCTTACCTGATCGTTGACCTAGGGCAGGGGCTTGAGGTGTGCGCGCGCCAAGTAAAGCAATGGGTCATGGCGAGACCCAATGCGGTTTTGAACATCGCTGGCCCCAGAGAAAGTGAAGCTCCCCAGATCGGAGCCAGAGTGACAGCGATCTTACGTCAATCGATTTTGCCCCAAAGCCCCGAGGCATAGCCAAACATGGGTTCCGGCTATACGACGTTTCGCCAGTAGGCGCGGCACCCGCCGGTTGCTAGGGTTGGGACAACCAGATTGCGAAGGCCAAGTTTCATGTTTGCAAAAACCGCCGGACAGATTGATTTTGACAAGGTCCTGATCGTCGATGACCATCCATTGTTTTGTGATGCTTTGTCGATGACGCTGCAAAGTGTCACTCGTATCGGTGAAATCCACACCGCAGATCGATTGGAAAACGCGATTGCTCTGATTGCCGGTGGGTTGCGACCAGATGCAGTTATACTGGACCTCAATCTGCCGGATGTGGACGGGCTTGAAGGTTTGGTGCGCGTCAAAGCAGCCACCGATGCACCGGTCATCGTGGTGTCGTCGATTTCAGAGAACCGTGTGATCAGTCAGGTGATCCGTGCGGGTGCCTCAGGCTATATCCCCAAACACAGCCAGCGTGACGTGTTTCGTACAGCTTTCGAGACAGTTCATTCCGGGGACGTCTTCGTGCCAGACGGTTTTGCACTGATTGACGACGATGCGGATTCCGAACACAGCGACGCCGCCAATCGGCTTGCCACATTGACCAATCAGCAATCGCGCATTCTGCAGCTTATCTGTGAGGGTAAACTGAACAAGCAGATTGCGTTTGATCTGTCCATTGCCGAGACCACAGTCAAGGCGCATGTAACTGCAATCATGCGTAAACTCGGCGTGCAAAGTCGTACGCAGGCCGTGCTGCTTGCCAAGAAGGCTTCTCTTTCCAGCGTCTTGCAAGAATAAGCCCTCGCGCCATATCATATGAAAACGTTGCGCTTCAGGGAGGAGGGCAGGATGAACCAAGCAGTCGGGTGGGCGACAGCTGCTGCCCGTGCGCCAGGTATCGTCAAAACGGGCTTTGTACATCGCGACACGGATCAGGCGATTGAAAAGCTCGCCGGATCCTTGGGCGATGATCTTTTGTCCTTGGTTATTCTGTTCGTGAGCTCCGGCGCGGATGCGGCGGCGGTTATTTCCGAGGCAGTCGATGCTTTTGCGCCGACGCCTGTGATCGGATGCACCACAGCGGGCGAGCTTGCTGATTGCGGCTATGGCGAAGATCAGATTGTCGCCATCGGGTTACCGTCTTCGCATTTCGAGGTGCGCACCCTGTTGGTGCCCGACCTTGGGAATTTCTCGGCGCAGGACATCATCGACCAGATGATCCGCAACCGTAACGAAATGGCAGCGTCCGCACCGGATTGGAAACACGAGTTTTCCTTTTTGATGATCGACGGGCTGTCGACGAAAGAGGATGCGCTGACGTCGGAACTCGCCGTTGGACTGGGGCCGGTGCCCTTGTTCGGCGGGTCCGCAGGGGACGGAACCCGTTTCGGCGCGACCTATGTGTTGATGGACGGTCAGGCTATGCAGAACGCGGCGATCCTGACGCAGGTTCGCACGCGCTGCCCGATCAAAGTGTTCAAGACGGATCACCTGGTGCCAACGGCGCGGCGTATGGTTGTCACCAAGGCCGATCCGGCAAACCGCATCGTGCAGGAAATCAACGCCGAGCCAGCCGCGCGCGAATATGCCCGTCTACTTGGAAAAGACCCTGAACAGCTGACGACCTTTACCTTTGCAGCCCACCCGCTGGTTGTGCAGATCGGCGGCCAGCATCATGTACGGGCCATCCAGCGCGTCGCGGGCAATGGTGACCTTGTGTTCTTTTCCGCGATTGATGAGGGGCTGGTGCTGACGCTGGCCGAACCTCGGGACATGGTTTCGCATCTCGAGGAAGAAATCGCTGCGCTGACACAGACCACCCGTCCGGACACGATCCTGGGCTGCGATTGCATCCTGCGCCGGCTGGAAGCACAGGAAAAGCAAAAGACCGGCGAGATTTCGCGCCTGCTTGCTGAGAACCATGTCGTAGGGTTTTCGACCTATGGCGAGCAATTCAACTCGATCCATGTGAACCAGACGCTGACCGGCGTCGCAATTTACCCTCCGGAAGACGGGTAGGCGATGATTGAATCCCTGACCGACCCCAATGATCCGCTTGATCGGCAAAATGAAAAGCTGCTGAAAATTGTAGCGGCCCTGATGCGGCGGGTCGAGGAATCCACAAACGCTTCGGGCGCGGCTTACGCTCAGTTTCAGCGGGCTGCCATGTTGGAGCAAGAAGTGCGCGCGCGGACGGATGACCTTGAACGGGCGTTGGACTTGCTCAACGACTCGAACGCGCGCCTGGCGCAGGCCAATCAGGAAACCGAAGCCGCCCGCGCAAACCTCGCCAATGCGATCGAGGCGGTGCAGGAAGGGTTTGCGCTGTTCAACCGGGATGAAGAAATGGTCCTGTGCAATAGCCGCTTTGGCCTGCATATGCCTGACATCCAAACCAAGCTGACACCGGGGCTGCGGTTCACCGATTATGTCGGGTTGGTCAGCCAGTCCAGGTTCCTGTCCCTGCCTGGAGTAGTTTCCCCAAAAGACTGGGTGCAGCGGCGCATGGCGCGCCATGCTGAAGATCACGTCGTCTTTAACATCCGCCTTAGCGGCAACCGCTGGATGCAGGTGTCGGAACATCGGACACCGGATGGCGGCACCGTTATCTTACAAACGGATGTAACAGACATTATGCGGGTCGAGCGGCAGGAAAGGGACCGCATCCTCGATGACAAAGCACGCCTGATCCGCGCGACACTGGAACATATCGATCAGGGGGTCTGTATCTTTGACAGCAAGCTGCGTCTGGTCGGATGGAACAACCGCGCCAGCGAGTTGCTGGCCATTCCCAATGCGCAATTTCAGATGGGGGCACCGTTCCAGACGTTGTTTCACCGGTTAAGCGCGACCATCAGTTTTGAGGGCGGCGTGAGCGACGCTGACCTGCTAGCCTGGGTCAATCGCTCGACCGAGCGACCGCCGTTGCAATTCCAGATGCACAGCGGTCGTGCCAAGATATTGTCAGTTTTCGCGCAGGAAATGCCGGATCGGGGTTTCGTGATTTCCTTCACCGATGTGACGGCAGAAAGAAAATCCGCGCAAGCCCTGGTCGAGGCCAAGGAGCTGTTGGAACAGCGCGTTGCATCGCGGACAATGGAGCTTGCGGACGCGCTGAACGAAGCAGAACGCGCGAACGCATCAAAATCGCGCTTTGTCGCGGCGGCCAGCCATGATCTGCTGCAACCTCTGTCGGCTGCAAAACTCTACGTCTCGACATTGGGCAGTGGATTGGAAAAGGCCGATGCCCGCGCGGTCGCGGTGAAAGCAGAGAGTGCTCTTAACAGTGTCGAACACATTCTTGAGGCGCTGCTGGATATTTCGAAACTGGATTCCGGGCGGGCATCGGTTCACTTATCCTCAGTCCCGGTCGGAGAGCTTTTTTCCCAGATGGAGGACGCCTTTAGGCCTATGGCGCAAGCAAAAGGGCTTGGATTGCGATTTGTGGGTACCGATGCGGTTGTCAGAAGTGATGCCAGTTACCTGCGGCGCATTCTGCAAAACCTGCTGTCAAATGCGATCCGGTACACGGAAACGGGCAGGGTTCTGGTTGGTGTAAGACGACTGGGGAAGACCGTTTCGATCCAGGTTTGGGATACAGGAATTGGGATCGCGCCTGACCAGAGAGATGTTGTTTTTCAAGAGTTTAAACGTATTCATTCAGACGCCAGTGCAGCCGAAGGGATGGGTTTGGGCCTTGCCATTGTGGAACGCGCCTGCGGGTTGTTGAAACATCCGATACGTTTGCAGTCCGAACTGGGGCGCGGAACCGTTTTCTCAATCACGGTTCCATCAGCTGGCCAGGCACGCGATACGCTGAATAGTGGTGAGCCGTCGATACCGCCGCGCTCGGACGTGCTGCACAGGACGGTTGCCTTGCTGATTGAAAACGATGACAACCTGCGCGGCGCGCTGGGCATGACGATGGAAAACTGGGGCGTTCAGGTATTGGAAGCGGCCAGCAAAGATGAGGCGGCAAACCTGCTGCACGAGATCGGGATATTACCGGATGTCATTGTCGCCGATTTTCAACTGGACGGCGGCAAGACCGGGACCGATGCCATTGCCGAACTGGCGCGCGAATTCGGGCAACTGCCCGGTTGCATCATTTCCGCTGATCGTTCGACCGAATTGGCGACCTCTTGCAAAACGGCAGGCTACCCTTTGCTGCATAAGCCGATTGATGCACAAAAGCTAAAATCAGTGTTAGAGGCTTCGGTCAGTTGACAGGTCAGGGCATTGGTCGTTTGCCGACTGTGCGCATCATCTGCCGGACGTAGAACTTTGGCGCCAGACGGTTCACCAAATTGGCGATCCGTGCGATCCGTCCGACAGGGATGTAGTCTTTACGTCGCCGATAACCTTGCAAAATCACCTGCGCTGCTGCTTCCGGCTCCATATAGTCGATACCATCTGAGGCTGAGCCGGGGCGAACGAACCCAGCGTCAGCAGTTTCGGGTCGCCCGATATTGGTCGCAACAAAGGATGGCGCGGCGATGGAAACGCTAACCCCGTGGGCGGATTCTTCGGCGCGAAGGGACTTAAAGAACCCCTCCATCGCGTGTTTGCTGGCTGCATAGGCAGTTCGATGGATGAGGGGTGCAAAACCCGCGACGGAAGAGATTGCAAGATGCGTACCCTTGGCCTGCCTGATCGCATCCAGAAAATTCTGAGCGCAAGTAACTGCAGCGAAGTAGTTGATTTCGAACAGGTTTCTGTGCGAGGTCATACCGCTGTCAGAAAACGCAGATATCTGCGAGACGCCCGCATTGTAGATAACCAGATCTATGGAGTCTCTTGCCGCAATGATCCGGGTACAGGTGAATTTGCATTGATCAGCGTCGGTCAGATCACAGGCATAGGTGCTGACGTCATCCTGATTGGCAAGCGCGGCAAGCTCTGGACCCGGTAAATCGATCAACGCCGTGTGCCAGCCGTCGGCCCGCAGCGCTGCGGACAACGCGCGGCCCAAACCACCGGCACCTCCGGTAATGACAGCGGTTGGTTTCATTGGGCAGCCTCCCACCAGCGATTGAACGCCTCGGCACTTGTGAATTTGGGGTGATAGCCGAATTCGCCTTTCAGCGCGGCATTGTTCAACACGGGACGGTACAGAAGGAAACCAACTTGTTCTGGCCCGTAGCGCGATAGACCCAGCGGGCGGGCAATCGACAGAGCAATTTTGACCACCGCAGGGGGCAACCAACGCACCGATTTGCCCATTTTTGACGCGATCTGTGAGATGGTCAGCGCGCCGTCACCCGCAACGTTGAAAACGCCGGCAGGCCCCTCCGTGGCCGCACGAACCAGTATATCGGCCAAGTCTTCGTTCCAAATGAACACAAAAGGGCTGTCGGAGCCTTTCAAGCCCAGCAGGCGGGGTTTGTGAAACAGCGCCGTTATCTGGTTTTCGACCTTGGGCCCCAGTACTGTGCCCACGCGCAGAACAACCTGTTCGAGATCGGGTGTGGTTTGTCTGGCTTCGGCCAGCATCTCTTCGACCAGCCGCTTGTGCCAGGAATAGGCAAACTCCTGATTGCCTCGTATCGCATCCGTTTCGCGCAAAGGAACCGGGTTGTCGGCGTGATACCCATAAGCGGCCCCCGAAGAGGTAACCACCAGACGCTTGACCCCGGCGGCAATCGCCGCATTCAGCACATTTCGGGTACCTTCGACATCAACCTGATATTCATGGTCTCGGGTCGAACTCGGACCGGGGGTCACGATGGATGCCAGATGAACAATGGTGTCCGGGTCTTCAGCCAGAATGACGTTGAGAGGCGCGTTGCCGGTGACATCCATCCGTACGAACCGTGCATTTGTCGGCAAGTTGGCGGGCTCTCGAATGTCGGTTGCGGTGATCGTGATGTCGGCACGACCGCCCAACCGATGCAGCAGGGCAGTGCCCACCGCACCAGCGGCTCCGGTGATCAGGATGTGGCGCATTCGGGCACCTCTCGTCTTGCGAAGAAGGCAGCCAGAGCCAGCCCCGAGATCGCGTGCCAGATGCCCCAAAGTGCGGCGGCCACTGCCATGCCACCAAGCCCTCCGAAAAAGGCGAAAATCAGGATGAGGCCAAGGCCCGAATTTTGTATCCCCGTTTCGATTGTGACAGACCGGCGGTCGCGCTCCGACAGGTTGGCGGCAGTCGCGGTCAGATACCCGCCCATGAAAGCCAGCGCGTTATGCAGGATGACGATCCCGATGATTGCGGTCGCAAAATGCTGGAAAATCCCCCAGTTCGCGGCGAGCGCAACCATGATGAATGTGATGAAGATCGCCATCGAGAGCCACTGCATCGGGCGGCGGATTTTATCGGCGACGGCTGTGAAACGCGCATTGACCAGCATGCCAAGGATCAGCGGTAGGATCAGCATGAAGCCGACCGTAATGGCCACTGCGACCGGGTCGATTTCTGTCCTTTGCAGGATTTCTCGTGTTGGGGCGTAAAGATTCCCCCACAACGCAACATTAGCGGGCGTGATGATGATCGCGCCGACGGTCGCAAAGGCGGTCATCGACACCGAAAGCGCCACGTTTCCGCCTGCGCGATGGGTCATGAAATTCGAGATGTTCCCACCCGGGCAGGCCGCTACAAGGATCAGCCCCATTGCCACTGAGGGTAGTGGATTGACCACCAGCAGCATCAGAAAGGTGAGTGCGGGTAGAACCAAAAACTGGGATGCCAGCCCAACAAGCAACGGTTTCGGTCCGCGCAGGATCCGGCGAAAGTCATCCATCCTAAGATCCAGCGCGATTGAGAACATCACGACGGCAAGGATGACGTTCAGCAGCTTTAGGTTGCCTGCATCGAAGTTCAGCGCGACATCGTCGATCCCGTTCATGACTGGGCCGCTTTCAACGCCGCGATCTGCCGGGTCACTTCACCGCGGTAGGTCGCTTTGTCGACATAATAGGCCATCCGGGGCAGGTCGATATAGTTCATGCCGCCGGTCGCACGTTCGAATTTTTGGGATTTGGTCGAGTGAATGGCCTTTGCGGCAGAGTTTCCGGATCTTAGCCCCGCGATATAGCGCGCCACCATCTCGGCCTGTTCGTGCCGCCCTTGCCACCCTAGGCCCGACGCCTCGATCATTCCCAGAATGAACAGATCATCGCGGGTTGGATGCATGCAGTTCAGGTACAAGTGCGGGGCGTCGCCCTGCCAGTTCAAGTGCGACTTATCGATGAACGGGTAGTGTAGTTTATATCCGGTCGCGGCCAGAACCATGTCGTATTCAGCACAGGTGCCATCCCGGAAATGGACGGTCTTGCCGTCAAATCTTTCAATGTCAGGGCGCACCTTCAAATCGCCATGCCCGGCGTGGAACAGGATCAGCGAGTTGACGACGGGGTGGGATTCGTACAGGGCGTAATCCGGTTTGGGAAAGCCATATTTCTGTGGATCACCCACGAACCATTTCAGGATTGCACCGTCGACTTTTCGTTTCAGCCACATGGGCAGTTTGATCTTGCCGCCCATCGTGTCGGCCGGAACGCCGAAGACGTATTTGGGTACAAAATAGTACCCCCGGCGCATCGATATATCGCAGGATTGCCCGTGGTGAATGGCGTCAACCGCGATATCGCAGCCCGAGTTTCCGGCCCCGATGACCAGAACCCGCTTGCCTGTGAATTGCGTCGGATAACGATAGTCCGAGGCGTGGATCAGCTCGCCTGAAAACTCTCCCTCAAACTTGGGTAGGTTGGGTTCGGACAATGTGCCGTTGGCGATCAGGATACCCGCAAAGATCTGGCAGTGCTCAGTGCCTGCCTTGTCACGCCACTTCATTTCCCATCCGCCTGCGTCCAGCGGTGTGGTACTCAGGACCTCGGCACCAAAGCGATAGTGCCGGTACAGGTCAAATGCGTTTGCGAAGTCGTGGAAATACGTCTTGAGCTCGCGATGTGATGGATACTCCGCCGTTTCTTCCTGCATAGGGAAGTCGGTGAATTCGGTCATTTTCTTAGACGATATGAGGTGGGCGGTCTCGTACATCGTAGACCGAGGGGCATCGATGTTCCACAGACCACCCACATCGTCAGCCAGTTCAAATCCTTGAAATGGCACTCCCTGCTCGACAAGTGTCTTGGCCATTGCCAGACCCATGGGCCCGGCTCCGATCAGAGCAAAACACTCTTCCGGGCGAGCCTTCACCGTGACCGGCTGGCCCGCTCCGACTTGCACCTGTTCCATCCGTCTCTCCTCCTGCGACACTATTTATCTTGAACGATCGTTCGAAATAAGGCAAATTAGTTTTTGAAATGGCACAACACGCTGTAAAAGAAAGAAAAAGGGCGCCATCGCAGCGATCCATTGCGGCACGAGAACGTATTCTTGACGCTGCGGAACTGGTCTTTGCCGCGCAGGGATTCGACGGTGCCTCGATTCGCGACATCGCCGAACGGGCGCAGGTTCAGAAGGCCAACGTAAACTTTCACGGCGGTCCAAAGGATGAGCTTTTTGAACGCATCGTTGCGCGTCGCGCCAGTGAACTATCGCAAGAGCGCCGTGAAACCATCAGCCGATTGGAGGAGTGCGGCGATTGGGATGCCGCGGACCTGATGTCAGCCTTCATGAGGCCGTTGTTGACCCGCGCATTCAGTAATGATCCCCAATGGCTGGCCTATGCGCGCATTGTGGCGATAGTTTCCGCTGATGCGCGTTGGCATACGCTGGCGAAAACCCATTTTGATCCCGTCGCCTCGCTGGTCGTTCAAAAGCTGTGCACAAAATACCCCAAGGCCGACCCGGCGAACGTTGCCGGGGCGCTGGTTTTTTCGGTGTCATCCATGCTGGCGTTGTGCACGTCGGAATGGCGGATCGGGGCACTTTCCGGCCCTGACCAAAAACGCGACGCCGAGGGCGCAATCCGGAACCTGTTGCAGTTCTGTCATGCTGGGCTCGCCGGTGTTTTGAACCCGTCGGGGTAATCCCGGAACGATCAAAAAAACTTCGCCCCAACCCGCTCAACTTGAAGTTACGCATGGGACCATATCAAATGGTCCCGTGCGTTATTATCTAGTGATTAACCAAGATTAACGATTTGGAGCGTGGGCTGACATGACAGAGAAAAGGGACCGCCTGACTGCAGAGGAGGCGAGGGGGCTGCGGACGGCCAAAGAGCTTGAGGCGCATCTAGCCTGGTTGGACACGTTCACGCCCGCCGCTTTGGGTGTTTTGGCCATAGCCTCAGGTATTTACACTTACCTTGGCGTTTCATCATTGCTGGAAGACAATGGCGCGGTGACCTTCTTCGCAGCGGTCGCATACTCGATCGCGGTTTCCGTCGGCATCTTTGTGTTCTGGAGCTATATGCTGCGCTTACTGCCGTCGATGCGCACAGCTAGCGGGTTCATTGGCCTGACGATTTCGACGATCGTTGGATCTGTTGCAATCATCGCCATGTCCAGCTGGCTTAACGCCGCTGCACTGGCTGGCGCGGCTGCGGTCGAACAGCATTTGGAAAACACGGTGCGTGACTACCAGGCTGCACTTGAGCAGGCGCATGACATTGCACTCAGCGGTCAGGCACTGGGGCGCGAGGTCGAACGCGCGCGCCAAAGCTTCGAAGAACTGGCCGAGCTGGAGCAATCCGGTGATCTTTCGGGCACGGCGGGCCGTGGGGCTGTGTTTCGCGTGCTGACCCAAAAGGCCGAAGAGCTGCGCAATCTTGAAGAGCAGATCGCCAACCAGCAGCCTTTGATCGAAGACGCGTTCCAGCAGGGCAATGAGATCCTCGCCCGAATGCGTGAGCTTACCGTTGCCCCGGGGCCGGTTGATCGCCGGTCGGTTCAGTTTTCCGAAGAAAGCGTCAAGCTGGCCGGAGTGATTTCGCGTCTGAACCAATACAACGTGGCGCCGCTTGTTGCGCGCGCTGCCGGGGATTTGCCGTCGTCGGTCGTCCTGCCCGAACTTGATGGGCGCAGTTCCGAGGTGCGCGATGCCCAGTCATCGACCATCAACTCGGTCCTGAACGCACTTGATCAGCGTGGCAAAACCCTTCGGACCGCTGCTGAAGAGGTTCTGGAGATCGAGCCGCCAATTGAGACGGCCTATAATCCCATTTCCAGTGCAGATGCGGTGATCAAGTACGCGCACAACTTTGTGCCGTCCTGGGCCGGAGCCATCGCAATCGACCTGCTGCCCGCCGTTCTTGTGTTCGTGCTGGCGATCACCCAGGCCGCCATCCGAAGCGGTAAGGACGGCATGAGCATTGAGGACACGTTAACGCTGTCTGACCTGCGCGCGGCCATGAATGCGATGAAAGATGTCGAGGCAACGATGGGCGTCGCAGATGCCGCAATTCTGGATCGCGCCACGCCGAAAAAAGACGAAACATGATGGGCTTCCTGTCCCGAATTGATGTGCGCAGGGGGCTGCGATACGTGCTGGTGTTCCAACTGGTGATCGCGGGTATTCTGATCATGTCCGACGTGGCCGACGTTGTCTCCAACCCGTTCACGCCAAGGGTTGAACTGCCGACCGGCCCCATCTCACCTGGGGATCAGCGGCGCGAGTACCGCACCGACCGCACCGATCCGTCGCTGGTGCCGCAGGACCAACCGCTGGATGTTCCGGTGCCTCAGAGCTTTCCCACGCGGTTGGAATTTACTGAAAAGCAAGCCGGTGATCTGGGGCGGGTCCTTCTGGTGAGCGGTCAAATTGAAACAGGTGATGCTGATCGGTTCGATAACTATTTGTCCGAGATGCAAGAACAACCCGACCTGATCGCGCTGCACAGCCCGGGCGGCCAAGTGTCCGAAGCTTTGTTGATCGGCGGGCAGATACGCGAGGCCGGGTTGTCATCGGCCGTACTGCCCGGCGCGGTCTGCATGTCCGCCTGTCCATATATTCTGGCCGGTGGGGTCGCGCGTATCGTGTCACTGCAAGGCATTGTCGGACTTCATCAGCATTACTATGACCAACCGCGCCTGATCCCCGTGGTCTTTGCCGTTGAAAGAATCCAGAAAGGGCAGGGCGAGACGATGCAGCATCTGATCGACATGGGTGTCGATCCTGCATTGATGTTGTATTCTCTGAACACGCCGCCGGATCAGATTTATGCCCTGGTAGAAGATGAGCTGACAAGCACCAGTATTGCAACGCAAATTCTGGATTAGCAAAAAGGACCCGACCAGCGGGCGCTTCTTATCAATCCTGCAAGGCAGAGATGAGCGCCTCGGCCAGCGGCAACGAGGAATATCCGTGCCGGGAGGGTGTCAGACCCAGCCGTACAACGACCATGTCCTGGGATGGAAACACGCCGATAAACTGCCCGTCATGCCCCTGAAGCCAGACGGCATCTTCATAGGGTGGTAACCCACCCGGAGAATCCAGCCACAGATGACCCTTGGCGTACATTCCGTCAGATGCGGCAACGGGCTCAAACATCCAGTCCGTATAGCCATCGGGCAGGATTTGTTGGTCGTTCCATTCGCCTTTCTGCAATAGCAGTTGCCCAAAACGCGCCCAGTCGCGCGCAGTGGCATACATATAGCTGGACCCGACAAATGTGTCCGCCGCATCGGTCTCGAGCACGACGGATGCCATGCCCAATGGTTCGAACAGCGCCTCTTGTGGATAGGTCAGACTGCCATCGGTCAGTTTGTCCTGCCAGACGCGCGACAGGGCTGTAGTTGTCCCCGAAGAGTAGTTGAAATCCGCCCCAATCTCACTTTCCGCCGGGCGGCCCGAGACAAAACCTGCCATGTCATCATTAAGATACAACATCTTGGTCACGTCCGAGACGTCGCCATATTCCTCATTCCATTGCAGGCCACTGGACATGGCCAGCATGTCCTTAAGGGTGATGTTTTTGCGTCCGTCCTGTGCCCAGTCCGGATAACTGTCGGTCAGCGTATCCTCCAGCGACATCTGGCCGGATTTGATCAGGGTACCGATCAAGCCCGCAGTAACTGTCTTGGTCATCGACCACCCAAGCAGAGGCGTGTTTTCGTCAAACCCCTCCGCATAGGTCTCGCTAACGATACGCCCACCCCTCACGACAACCACGGCGCGGTATCCTTCGCCCAGAAGGGTGCTATCCGCCAGGATACGTGCGATTTCAGGGTCTTGTGACAGTTGAACTTCGTTACCGACGGGCCAGATTTCAGTGGGCAAAGGCTCAATCGTGGTCAGGGTCGCGTCGCTGAGCGTCGCGTCATGGACATTGGTGCAGCCAAGCCCCTCGCGATATTGCGAGGTCGCGGGGGCAAAGAACCGGAAAATCCGTGCCGTCACGGTTTGGGCTTCGGCGTCCACGTCGATCGAGATCTGCTTGAGCAGTGGATGCCCCGGGGCCTGAACATCGACGGTCAGAACTTCTTCCGCGTCGCGCCCGGCAATGAAGACGTTGGAACAGACGATCTTGGCCGAATAGTTCGTCCCAACCTTCAAGAGGTCAGGCGGGGCGATCAGCAGATAGCCCACAATTGCGACGACACCCAGAATGAGCGTGCCTGCGATGATTTTCAGCGCTTTGATGATCAATCGACTTTCTGAACCGGTCGTACCGGCCCCCTCCCGTTTGTCTCCGGATTTCGTCCGAGTTAAGAGCGTATCGTCTTTGGTTGCCACCTTTCCGTCGCGTAGGTTCCGGCCAAATGCGCGCGTCGACCCGCCTTTGTCGGCGCACTTGACCAAAGCTTTGGTGCCGTCCTTGATGGTGACAAGCCTCGTCGGTCACGCTGGTAACTGGACCAGCAATTTCGATTTTCCAGGCGCAGTTGGGCGACTGCTTATGATGTGCCGACCTTTAACAACATCAGTGCGGTACTTCAGGCGGCCGAGGCCTGGTGGGACAGTGGAGTTGGGAACTACAAACCGTTCCTTTTGACTTTGATCGCCGAGCTGAATTTGAAAGCCGGTGATCCCGAGGGCGCCCAGCAGGTATTGATCGAGGCACGCAAGCACCAGAAACTAACCAACGAAGGCTGGGCTCAGGTGGAAACGGACCGGGTTCAGGCGCGTTTGCTGCAACAGCAAGAGGCCGCGAAGTAGCGGTCGCTCCAATCAAAACCCGCTGACGCGTTCAACCAACCAGTACATCGACACGCAGCCGATGGCATATCCTGTGACGGGTACGGCGACTACGCCAGCCCTTTGGGAAATTGCGGGCAGCGTAAGGCGCCACACCAAGATCAGGGCCGACAGTACGGCAATAAACAAAAGTTGACCGGCCTCGACCCCGATGTTGAAGGCCAGCAGTGCGGCAAAGATATCCTCGGTTGGAACTCCAATATCGGCCAGCGCGCCGGCAAATCCCAGCCCGTGCAACAGCCCGAAGCAAAAGCAGACGATCCAGGGATATTGTTCGGACAGACGCAGCTCACCATCTTTTCGGTTGAGGATTTCCAGAGCGAGGAACACGATTGACAAGGCGATCACGGCTTCGACCGGTGGGCCGGGCACGTTCAACACGCCCAGCGTGGCAAGCGCCAGCGTAATGGAATGCGCGACGGTAAAGGCGGTAACCGCCCCGACCAACCGCCATGGGTCGCGCACCAGCACAAATAGTGCAAAAACAAACAGAAGGTGATCCCAACCTTCCAGAATATGCTCGAACCCAAGGCGGAAGTAGCTGCTCAGAACCGACCAGGTCGTTGGCTGTTCTGGTATGATCAAAGCAGGCGTCTCGGGTGTGAACCGCAAAGTGGATGGTTCCGACGAGATGGGTTGGATGCGCAGCAGAACGTCGTTTCGTTGTTGCTCCAGCCCTTCAATGGTTATGGTGTATCCGGCGATATCGTCCTCGCATTCGACAACCCAGGTCGCAATCCACGCGGTGCCATCAGACTGTGGTTCTACGCCTCGGCGTTGGGCACACTGAGCGGGCAAAACGGCATCAATATCCATGGGGCGGCCATTCACATCTGGCTTGCGCCATAGCACTTGCCAGGTGTTGCTCGCCAATTGCCGCAGGTCCAAATAGCCGGGGTCAAGCGCATGTGCATGTCCCGCTTGTGCGGCGAACATCAGCCAGCCCGAGAATAACAGGCAAAAGAGCCGCTTCATTCGACCGCCTTGTCCCTGTCGGGTGTTTCGACCTGGTAATTCGACGCCAGACTTTCATATTGCGCCTGTGCCAGATCCGACCCGGCTTCGCGACGCCATTCCAGCAAAACGGTATCGCGGATATCTTCCAGCTTTGGCAATATGGGGTCTTGTTTGTCCGTAACGCGAACGACGTGGATGCCATATGCGGATCGGACTGGGCCGGACCAGTTGCCTGGCTCCAACGATCTCAGGGCCGCCGAAAAGCCAGTGCCAAAGTTTGCGTCCACCGCGCGCACTACTGTCAGAGGCATCGACTTTGGAAGCAAAGTTGTCGATCCGATGCTGCTCCAGTCCTGCTGTGTGTTTGCAGCCTCGATCGTGCTTTCGATGGCATCCAGATCAGCGTTCTCGTTCAAGTAGATCTGATCAAAAGCGATCTGTGCCGGTTTGGTGAACCGTTCCGGGTTTTCGTTCAGAAAGGTCTGCAACACTTCGGGCTCGGGTTCGATCGAAGCTGCGATTGCGTCAGTCAGAAAATCCATCTTCTGCGCCAGGCGTGCACGGATGACCTGATCACCTTGATCCAGACCCAGCTTGCGCGCTTCGCGCACAAGAACTTCTTCGCGGATCGCGCCGTCAATCAGGGCCTGTAACTCGTCTTCCGTCGGCGGGCGGTTCCAGCTGCTTTGGAAGCGTGTTTTCAGAAGGGCGACATCGTTACCATCGACTTTGATCGTGTCGGTTTCTTCAACGACGTCCTGTTGCGGGGAAACCCATGCAAACCAACCGAAAATGGCAACCCCGATCAAAATGAAGTGAAATAAAGGCTGTTTTAGAATTTGCATGCGGGTTCTCAATGTCGTGTCGCAATATTGCCGGGCGGGGTTGACCGCCCGGCAATGTCTTTAGTGTATTGTTCGGCTATTCGCTAGGTGTATACCAGATTGGCGACGAATACGCGCGCTCTTGATGAACCAGCTGCGCCTCTTCCGGCAGGTCCAAACCAAACCGCAGTTTGTCGTACAAAACCCAGCGCGGTGTCGGAATTTCCAGCACGCGAACGTAGTAGAAGGCTCGCTGGCCGGGATCAAATTCCGGGTCGGTCCAGATGGTTACCAACTCGGACGCACCGATCGTGTTGCTCCAGCTTGCGGTTTCCAGATCAACGGTATTGCCAACCTCGGGCAGATTGCCATCTGCGTCCAGTGCGCGGTCATCAGACCAGGCAACATTGAACACTTTTTCCTGCAATTCACCATCGGCATCTAACCAGCCTTTGACCACCTGAACGCGGTCCAGATTGGCCCCGACCGGGTCACGCAGCGCGCCGATCAGGAACGAAGGCGCTCCGTCCCCTTCACTGGGACGCAGGTCGCCGCCCATTGGGACGCCCTTGGTATAGCCCACATCCGCAACAAGCCGCGTCAGCAAGTCGTCATCCTGAAAATCCCAGCCGCCAAAGAATCGCAAGCCGATCCGCGGACCGGTGGTGGCATAGGTCTCACGCCGTTTGAACGCATCGAAAATGGCCGACCGGGTGTTGTCCGTGGCCCAGACCGCCGTGTAGCCGGACGCGACAAGCGTGTGCCCCTCGAATGCGCCCAGATCGCTTTCAACAAAAGGATGCAGGACGCGGGTAGGTGAGGGTTCGGCGCTCACGGATTTGCCGAAATAGTTGTCCTCTTCCGCTGTGGCCAGCGATGTATGGCTGTCCGTTGCCCCGCCCATGCCGAACTTATAGGGGTTAACGCCGAATTTTTCCTCCAACGCCAGACCGCGTTTCAGTGCCTCGCGCGCGTACTCACCGGCCAGCATGTTATCGGTTTTAAGCTCTGTGATATCGAGGTTTCCGACATCCCAGTTCTCATAATCCGCGAACGGGTCATTGGGGCTGAGGAATGGGTGCGCTTCGCCGTCGCCTTTGATCTGGGTGACTTCGTAGTGGGGCTCCCACTTGGCGCGGTTCTGCACGTACTCTTCGTCGACCTTGCCGCCGTGATAGGTGTCCTCGGTCGGGAACATCCAGCCGTTGGAGAGGTTTCCGTTATGGGCAAACGCAACAGCGCGGCCACCGGTATTGGCTTCGTATTCTTCAAGCCACGTGTACAGCGCCTTGGGGTCCGTGTCGCCATAAGGGGGTTGGGTCACAGGTGGCACGACCTGCAGTGCACGAATTGGACCGTCGCGCAGCATGACGTTGCGGTGCAGGTTGAACCCCTTTGGGACCGAGGTCCATTCGAACCCGATGAATGCGGTAAAGTTGCCGGGGTCGTTATGACGCTCGGCAGCCAGAACGATCTGCTCCCATGTGAACGCAAAAGCATCCGCGCCGGGGCTGTAGGATTCCAGCAAAACCTCGGGCAGGGTCATCTGCGAAAAGTTGGTGATGATGTCAAAAGCCGCCTTGGCCGCATCTTCACCGCCTGCTTTGTATCCCTCGTACCATTCCAGACCCTTCGGGTCCGCCAACACACCGGGTTTTCCTGCCTGCAGGTCAGGCGCAAACCCCATGAGATCCGTGTGATCCGTTAATACCATCCAGTCCAAGGGTCGTGCCAGTCTGACAGGTTGGCCGGTCGACGAAATAACCTGTTCCCCCTTTGCAAACCGCCATGCTTCGTCGGGCAGCAAAGTGTTCCCGAATGCGCCCGCATCCAGCGACAAACCGGTGTGCAGGTGTGTATCACCCCAAAGCGGCCGTTCGGGGAACGATCGGTTGGCGTAGGGCGAATATGGGCGGTCGGCAAAGGTGCCCTCAGCAGCCTCTTTGCTGGGGACCGCGTCTGCCCAAACAAGCGCTGGTAGTGTCAGAAAAGAGATCAAACAGGTTGTAAGTCGAAGCATTGAATCCTCCCCAGGTCTTCGCGCAAATCGAATATAGTAAATTTAGCATATTCATTTCTTATAATGTATTGGGTGGGTTTTGGTACTGATTTTTCTACCTTGGGACCTGCCTCCAGTGCAGGCTGGTGCCGCGCCTGGCGGTACCCGCGCTCAGAGTACCTCACTGCCATCGACTGTTTCGCACGGCCGCCACTTGCGTGCCCTCCCTCAATATACACAGCGCGCACGTTGGCGCCGAAAAGGTTGTGCACGCTGGGATGGGTGAGTTTGCCCAGTTCGTTGAGAACGGTGACCGTTGCGTCGATCAGTCAATTCCGGCAAAATCCGTTGACTTAGAATGCCGGCTGCGAGCCGCCAGTGGACGCAGCGCTGGAAACCGATATCCAAAGCGGCAAGGATTTTCGTACTGCAACATCATCGCAGCGGTGCAAAATGCGGAATGCCAAAAATGGTAGGGCTGTATTCGTCGCGACCAGCACCAGTTTGAGGTTGCTGACCGGTGCCCATCAGGGGCAGATTGAATTCCAGAACAAAGGGACGGACCAGCCAATGACACAACAATCCATGGGCATGGCTGTCTTTTTAACTGGCAGTCTGATGCGGCATGTGACCCGAATGTCGCTGACCACCAGCATTGGTCTTATGGCAATCTTTGCCGTGGATTTCGTGGACATGGTGTTCATCTCGATGCTGGGCAACGACGCGTTGGCCGCAGCGGTCGGCTATGCGGGCACGCTTTTGTTTTTCACCAACTCGATCAATGTAGGGCTGTCGATTGCCGCCGGCGCCCTTGTCGCCCGCGAGCTGGGGGCGGGGCGGCCCGAAAAAGCCCGCCAATTCGGAACCAGCGTTGGCCTTCTTGGTATTCTGATGGGATTGATTGTGTCTGCCATAGTCATGATTAACATCAAGTTTCTGCTGTCTTTGCTGGGCGCACAGGGTGAGGTTCTGCAACTGGCCGCACGGTATGTCAGCATCATTCTGCCGACCATGTGGATGATGGCTGCGGCAATGACGGGTATGGCTGTGTTGCGCGCGTATGGTGATGCGCGCCGGTCTATGCAGGCTACGATTTACGGTGGGCTGGCCAACGCGATATTGGATCCGATTCTGATCTTTGCCGTTGGTCTTGGCCTGGACGGGGCGGCGATTGCCTCGGTGATTGCGCGTATCTGTATGCTGATAGCAGCGGTCCGGCCCGCCGTGCGCGTGCACCGTGGATTTGCGCGACCGTCGCTGAAGCAAGTGGTGGAAGACCTCCAACCGGTGCGGGCGATTGCAATACCGGCGGTTCTGACCAATGTCGCCACGCCTGTCGGCAACGCCATCGTGATCCGTGAGGTGGCGCAGTTTGGCACAGATGCCGTGGCAGGCATGGCAGTAATAGGGCGGCTGATGCCCGTCGCCTTTTCCGTCGTGTTTGCACTGTCCGGGGCCATAGGCCCGATCGTGGGGCAGAACTTTGGGGCAGGGCAGTATGACAGGGTGAAGGGCGCATTCCTGGCAGGCGTAAAATTCACCGCCGTCTATGTGGTTCTGATGGCGGCGGTGCTGTTCGTCCTGCGTGCCCCCATCGCCGACTTGTTTCAGGCCCAAGGCGAGACGCGGGCGCTGATCTATCTGTTCTGCGGACCGCTGGCCTTGGCGTCCTTCTTCAACGGGGTGATCTTTGTTGCGAATGCAAGCTTCAACAACCTTGGCTATCCCATTTATTCCACGTGGATTAACTGGGGGCGTCATACGCTGGGCACGTGGCCCTTTGCGGTCGCCGGGGCCTATTTGGCTGGCGCTCCGGGGGTGTTGTTGGGGCAGGCGCTGGGCGGTGTGATATTTGCTGCAATCTGCTGGGTAATGGTGCGCCGCGTTGTCTCGGGCCTGACCGCACCAACAGAGGTCGATCCTTTTGCGGGACAAAGCCGGCTGCAATCCCTGTTCGGGCGCAGGGGGTGGTGAGCCTTCCCAGCGCGTTTGAATATCAACGTTTTTGGTCACCAGAGGCGGTTTTCGTCTCCTTTGTCGCAACTAAGACATCCTCATTTGCCAATTCATGAATTCGTTGTAAGCTGAACTTATGATTGCAAAAAACGCCAAGTTATTTCGGGGCGTTGATTTCAAAAACACCTTTAACGACCGAGGATGAGCAATGTCCGGAAGTCTTTTGAAATACACGCGTGTTCTTGAGATTGTCGGAGACACCATAAAGGTCAGAGTGCCTCTGGACGGATCGACCGACGCGGCCGTGCGTTTCAACGATCTGGCCGTGATTGAAACCGTGGACGGCCACAAGACGCTGGCTCAGGCGATCTTTATCGACCGGGACGTTGTCACTCTGCAGGTGTTTTCTGGCACCAAGGGCATTTCGACCGAGGCCACGGCGACGTTTCTGGGCCACCCGATGCAGACGCCGTATTCACAGAACATTCTGGGCCGCGTTTTTGATGGTGCGGGCGTTTCAATCGACGGCGGACCCGACCTGTCGTCTGAACCGCGCGTGGATATTGGCGGGCCAACCGTGAACCCGGCAGAACGCGCCGTGCCCAACAAGATGATCCGGACGGACGTGCCGATGATCGACGTGTTCAACACGCTGGTCGAAAGCCAGAAAATCCCTATCTTTTCGGTTTCGGGTGAGCCGTTCAACGCGTTCCTCAGTCGTATCGGCATTCAGGCGGACGCGGACATCGTGGTGTTTGGCGGGCTGGGTCTGATCTTTGATGACTACTTTACCTTCCGCACATCGTTTGAGGATGCAGGTGTGTTTTCCCGGACAGTGATGTTCGTCAATCAGGCGATGGATCCGCTGGTCGAACGCTTGCTGGTGCCTGACATGGCGCTGGCCGTTGCCGAGAAATTCGCGGTGGAAGAGGGCAAACGCGTGCTGGTTTTGCTGACTGATATGACCGCTTATGCCGACGCGATGAAAGAAGTGGGTATCAGCCAAGAGCGCGTGCCGTCGCAGCGTGGCTACATGGGCGACCTTTATTCCCAGCTGGCCCGCCGGTACGAAAAAGCCTGCGACTATGCCAAGGGCGGATCGGTGACCGTGCTGACCGTTACAACGATGCCCGGCAATGACGTGACCCATCCGGTGCCCGACAACACGGGCTATATCACCGAGGGGCAGATCTATCTGCATTCGGGCGTGATTGACCCGTTCGGCAGCCTGTCGCGGCTCAAGCAGAACGTGATCGGCAAAACCACGCGTGAGGACCACAGTCAGATCATGAACACCATGATCCGGTTCTATTCCGAAAGCCGAGACGCCGCGCAGAAACAGGCGATGGCGTTCGACCTTTCGGACTATGACCACCAGTTGCTGAAGTTCGGTGCTTTGTTCAAAGCGCGCTTCATGGACATCAACGTTTCGATCCCGCTCGAAGATGCGCTGGATCTGGGCTGGAAAACTCTGGCGGAGTGTTTCGCGCCCGAGCAATTGCTGATGAAGCAAACCCTGATCGACAAATATTTCCCAAAGGATGCCGATGGCGCGGTTGCAGCTGAATAAATCTTCGCTCGCACGCGAGCAGACGCAGTTGAAAAGCTATGAGCGGTTCCTGCCATCGCTGGACCTTAAGCGTCAGCAATTGATGGCCGAGCGCGCGAGGGCGCGCGAAGATGTGCAACGCCTTCAGGATGAGGTGCAGGAACTGGCGAAAAAGGTTGGAGAAAAACTGCCGATGCTGGCGCAACAATGCGTTGATCTGGACGGATTGGTTGAGCTGAAAGACTACAAAGTCAAAGAGGTCAACGTCGTGGGTGTAAAGATGCCTGCGCTGGATCGGATCGAGGTCACGGTGCGCCCGTACTCCTATCTGGCCAAGCCCCACTGGGTCGATGCCGCGGCCCGACTGCTGCACGATATGATCGAGGCGCGTCTACGGGTTAATATGGCTGAAGAGAGGGTGAAGATTTTCGACAAGGCCGTCGCCACGATCACCCAGCGTGTCAACCTGTTTGAAAAAGTCCTGATCCCGCGCGCCAGGGCCAACATCAAGAAAATCCGCATCTATCTGAGCGATGAGCAGATGCAGGCCGTAGTCCGTTCGAAAATTTCGAAACGCAAACATGCGCAGGAGGCTTTGCCGTGAGTGTTGCGAGGCTCAAAAAACTGTCGCTGGTCGGGCAAGCAGGCCAGAAGGCTGCGACCCTTGAGGCGCTGCAGAATCTGGGCTGCATGCACGTCCTGCCGCTGGCTTCGCCACCCGCTGAGCCGGAAAAGATCAGTGAGCGCGGCGCGCGCAATGCCTATAAGGCGCTGCGGTTCCTGAATGACGTGTCCGAACCGCGCCGACAGATCCAGCGCGATCCCGGTTTTGAGATGGACCAGTTCGTCGGGGATGTGCTGGACTTGATGCAGCGCACTCGTGACATGACGGATCATAGGGATTTTCTTGCCAACCGCATTGCAAAGGTGCGCCCTTGGGGCGATCTGGATTTTCCACCAGACGATGTTTTGGCGGGGAACCGGTTGTGGTTTTATCAACTGCCACTGAAGTATCGCGATGCGTTGGAGGCCCTGGATATGCCCTGGGCCATACTCGAGCAGGACCATAGGTTCATCTATGCCGTACTGATCGACCCGGGTGAGCCGGATGACGATATCCTGCCAGTTCCGCGCACGCACACAGGATCGCTGCCCATTCACGAGCTTGAGGCGCAACTGGAAGAGGCTGAGATCGCCATCGAAGCGCTTGAGGCTGAACGCGTTGCGCAAACCCGATACCTAACACTGATGCGCCGGAACCTTTCGGTTGCCGAAAGCGCGGCCGAGCTGGCCCATGCCACGCAAAAGGTTCGCGACGAAGAGGCGGTGTTTGCCCTTCAGGGCTGGGTGCCCGAGGATCGTATAAACGCGGTTCTGGACATGGCAATCGCCAAGGACGCTGCCGTACTGATCGAAGAACCCAGCCCCTATGACAGCCCGCCAACTTTGTTGGAACAACCGGAAAAGCGTAGTGCTGCCGTGGACTTGGCGCTGTTTTATCAAGTGCCGGGTTACAAGGACTGGGACCCCAGTGTCATCGTCGCCGTTTCATTTGCGGTCTTCTTCGCAATGATCGTAGCCGACACGGGATACGGCGCGATTATCCTGTTGGGCCTTTTGCTATTCTGGAAGCGGCTTGATGCAACACCCGGTGAACGATCCTGGCGACGCTTTGGGGTGATCATTTCCAGCGCAACAATCCTGTACGGCGTCCTCGTCGGCAGTTATTTCGGCGTGTCGCCAGCCGAGGGGTCGTTCTGGTCCAAGCTCAAATTGCTCGACCTGAACAATTTCGGTGCGATGATGATGGTCTCGATCGTCCTTGGCGTTTTGCATTTGGTACTGGCCAATGCGCTTGCCGCACGGGCGGCATGGGGGCACCGGAAGGCCATCGCCAATCTGGGCTGGATCGCTGCGCTGATTGGCGGGTTCGTTCTGTGGCTCAGCTACATGAAAGGTAATTCTCCGGTGCCTGGCGCGGCATTTATGGGGATCGGTGTGCTGGCCATCGTCTGGTTCTCAAGCGAGCGGGTCATTAATAAGCCCACCGACTGGGTTTGGCGTCTGATCGAAGGGCTGCAAAGCCTTGCCGGGGCCATGGGCGCATTTGGAGACGTGCTAAGCTACATGCGCCTGTTTGCGTTGGGTCTAGCCTCGGCCTCACTGGCGATCACGTTCAACGATTTGGCGGTTTCAGTCATGCATTCGCTCAAGGGGGTGGGCGTTCTGTTCGCCCTGCTGATCCTGATCATCGGCCATATTCTCAACTTCGCGCTCGCCATGATGAGCGGCGTCGTCCACGGTTTGCGTCTTAATTACATCGAATTCTTTAAATGGGGTCTGCCGGATGAAGGCATCGTCTTTCGCCCGTTCGCCCGCAAGGAGGTTCAGGAATGAATGAGCTTGTTTTGACATTGGGTTGGCTTGGCATCTACGCGCCCATGGCGCTGGGCGCAGCCGCCAGCGCCGTCGGATGCTCAATCGCGGGCATGGCCAGTATTGGGGCCATGACGGAAACCGACGGCGGCTATGGCCGCTTTGTCGGCGTTTCGGCCTTTCCTTCGACGATGGTGATTTATGGCATCGTCATCATGTTTACCCTGAACCGCGAGGTGACGCCTGAAAACGCGGGCGGCTTGTTCGGGATCGGTATCCTGTCTGGTATCGCTTTGATGTATTGCGGGATTTGGCAGGGCCGGGCCTGTGCTGCGGCGATCAATGCCACCAAGGAAAAGCCTGAGATCTTTGGCCTGGCGCTTGCCCCAGCAGCGATCATCGAAGGGTTTGGCGTGTTCGCCTTTGTCTTTGCCCTTGTCATCAGCGCGGGGATCAGTTGATGGCACAGGATGGCATGATTTCTCATGGCGTGGATGCCTTGATCGACAAGCTGCGCAACGATGGCGTGGCTGCTGGTCAGGCTGACGCCGAAAAACTACGCACTGAAGCCAGGGCCGAAGCCGCTAAAATTCTGGCGGACGCCAAACGCGAGGCGGACGATTATCAAAAAAAGGCGCGCACCGATTCCGACAAATACCGCGCAGCGGGGGAAGAGGCGCTTAACACTGCCATGCGTGATGCGGTTTTGACCATGAAGGGTGGATTGACAGACCGGTTTCGCGAAGATGTCGAGCGTCTGGTGACCAAGGAAATGGCCGACCCAAAATTGCTGAAACAGATGATTTTGGAGGTCGTCGGTCGCGAATCCGAAGGCGTCAATCTAGATGGCAAGGTGCAGGTCATTTTGCCCGCCAAAGTCGCAACGCAAGAAGACATCAAGCAGAACGCCGATGACATTCAATCCGGTAAGCTGACCAAATACGTCCTGGGCCTGACAGCCGACATGTTGCGTGAACAGGTAGAGCTGCATGCATCGGATGACGCGCAGGGTGGTATCCGCGTGCGGGCCGAAGATCAGGGCGTTGTACTTGATCTAACAGACAAGGCGGTCGCCTCGTTGCTGATGGAGCATCTGCAGCCCCGGTTTCGCGCCGTGCTGGAAGGTGTGATCCGCTGAGATGTCGGACCCTGACGCCTATATCGCCCTGATCAGCAGCCTGCCGGGATCTGAGCGGTTGTTCGTGGCCAAACAACCTCCGCTGTCGCGGCTGCGGCTGGATCGCCGCCTTAAGGCGCTGACGCCCGAGGACGCTAAGGTTCTGAAGGTTATGGAACATGCTCTGAACTGGAGCGCATATGACATGGATGTCACTGACGCGCAGGCTGTTTTGAGGTGCAAACAAGCGTTGGCCGAAATCCCGCAACAAACCTTGCGCAGCCTGTTCCTTGAACGGATGGGCCTGCGTACTGTTGTTGCGGCATTGCGCCTGCGCGGGCAGGGTGGCAATCCGCCGTCCGGTGCGTATGGGTTTGGACGTTGGAGCCGTCACATCCCCGCCAATTGGGGTGACCCGGATTTCCGTCTGTCCACGGCGATGCCGTGGATCAAGGAAGCACGCCTGTTGCTGGAGGCCGAGGATCCTTTGGGTCTGGAACGACTGCTGCTGTCAGTCAGCCATGAGCAACTGAAACGACACGCCGCCCGTCACCTATTCGATTTTGAGGCCGTGGCCATCTATGTCCTGATCTGGAACATTTTCGATCGCTGGTCGCAAAGCAACCCGCAGAATGCGGCCGCAAGATTTGAGAAGCTGGCCCAGCAAGCCATGAGCAATGTCGCAGATTTCGATTTTGAGAGAGTAAGCGCATGACTGCCCAAACACCCCCTGTTCAAACCGCAACTGCCCGTGTCGTTTCTGTCCAGGAAGGGCTGGTGAAAATTCAGGCCAACCAAGACGCCGCCGGTGTTCCGGGGCAATTGGTCAAGAACGAGGTCGTGTTCATCCTTCCGACCCGTCCGGGCCCGGGCGGGCGTCAGGAACGCCTGAAGGCTGAGGTGCTGCGCGTGCGCGGCGATACAGCCGACGTTCAGGTCTACGAAAGCACCGACGGCGTCGCGGTTGGTGATCCGGTTGAACAGTCAGGACAACTGCTTTCGGTCGAACTTGGGCCGGGCCTTTTGGGGCAGGTCTTTGACGGCCTGCAATCGCCTTTGACCAAGGTTGCGGCCGAGTTCGGGACTTTCCTGCCGCGCGGGGCGGATGTGGCACCGCTGGATGATCAGGCAAAATGGTCTTTCACTCCCACAGTCAAAGTTGGCGACACGGTCAAGGCCGGCGACAGCATTGGCACTGTTCCCGAAGGCAGGTTTACCCACAAAATCATGCTGCCTTTCAACTGGGTCGGCGATTACAATGTTGTCTGGGTTCAGAAAGGTGCAGCCTCGATCCATGAGATTGTCGCGCGTCTTGAAGACGAGCAGGGTGGAGAGCACACGCTGACCCTGTGCCAAAAGTGGCCGGTACGACGACCGTTGCCCGAAACCATCCTGAAACGCGCCTCGTCCGAACGCCTGTACCCGACTGAACCCGTTCTGACGTCTCAGCGCCTGATCGACACGTTCTTCCCCATAGCGCGCGGTGGCACGGCCTGTATTCCCGGCCCGTTCGGCGCGGGCAAAACCGTGCTGCAAAACCTGATCGCGCGAAACTCCAAGGTTGATATCGTGATCGTCGTGGCCTGCGGCGAACGTGCGGGGGAAGTGGTGGAGACAATCCACGAATTCCCCAAGATGACGGACCCGATGTCGGGCGGCAGTCTGATGGATCGGACGATCATCATCTGTAACACCTCTTCCATGCCTGTAGCGGCGCGTGAGGCTTCGATCTTCACCGGCATCACCTTGGGTGAGTATTACCGCCAGATGGGTTATGACGTGCTGTTGATCGCCGACAGTACCAGCCGCTGGGCGCAGGCCATGCGCGAAACCTCCGGCAAGCTGGAGGAAATCCCCGGTGAAGAGGGCTTCCCTGCCTATCTGGAAAGCTCGATCAAGGGCCTGTACGAGCGCGCAGGGGCGATGAAGACGAATGATGGCGATCTGGGTAGTCTGACGCTGATCGGTACGGTTTCGCCTGCGGGTGGCAATTTTGACGAGCCTGTGACGCAGTCCACGCTGTCTACCGTGAAGTGCTTTCTGGGGCTGTCCTCGGAACGGGCTTACAAACGGTTCTATCCTGCGGTCGACCCAATGCTTAGCTGGTCGCGATACACTGATCAGCTCTCGGATTGGTATGACAAAAACGCCGAGCCCGGTTGGACAGGCAAGGTGCGCGATCAGCTGGCCCTGATTGAAAAAGGTGAACAGGTCGACCAGATGATGCAGGTGACCGGCGAAGAAGGCGTCACCATCGAGGATTTCGTCACGCAGCAAAAAGCGTTGTTTGTAGATATGGTGTACCTACAGCAGGATGCCTTTGACAAAGTCGACGCAACCGTCCCGCTAGAGCGTCAGAAGATGACGTTCAAGCTGATCTATGATGTTACGCAATCAACTGCGGAATTCGAAGATAAGGGTGAAGTGCGTCAGGTGTTCACCCAGCTCACAGGTCTTATGAAGAACTTCCACTACGCCGCGGAAAACACGCCGGAATTCAAGTCGCTGTGGGGGCAGATACAAGACCTCAGCCGTGAAAAATTCGGAGTTTAGGTCAGAGAAATGGTAGCCCGTAGGGGAATCGAACCCCTCTTTCCAGGTTGAAAACCTGGCGTCCTAACCGATAGACGAACGGGCCATCTGGTAGTGGCATTAGCACAAGTGGTAGCCCGTAGGGGAATCGAACCCCTCTTTCCAGGTTGAAAACCTGGCGTCCTAACCGATAGACGAACGGGCCACGCTTGCTTGTGGAGGGCCTTTTACGGTTTACCTCTGACCCCCGCAAGCCGAAAAATGCAGGGATGCGAAACTTTTTTGGCAGGGCCGGAAATGGGCTCAGTTTGCCTCTGCCGCGTCCTCCAGTCTCAGCTGAACGCTTTGCCGTCCACCCCATGTGTTCACCTCAAGCCGTCCGGCGAAATGAAAGCGCGCGCCGCCATGGTTGGACAGCTTTTCCCCCATCGGTCCGTCAAAGGCGCCAAAGGCAATGGCATCAAGGCCACCACCAACCCCGTCGGACAGCGACAGTTTCAGATGGGAGTCGCCGACACGCTTGGCAAAGCGCACCTGCAGGTCAGGCAACGCATAGCGCGGGGCAGGGGCGCTGGCCCCGAAAGGACCGGCTTTTTCAATCTGTTCGATCAGATCGACCGAAGCAGCGCCCGGCATAAGGGCGCCGTCTAACTTCATGTCCGCAGGACCGCCTTTGCCCGCGCCTTGTTTGGCCAACAACTCGCTGAGGCGTTCCATGGCCGGTTCCAACTGATCGCGCATAACGGTCAGCCCTGCGGCCATCTTGTGCCCGCCGCCTTTGACCAAAAGTCCCTCGGCCGCCAACCGTTGGATTGATGCCCCCAGATCAACACCCGATACCGACCGCCCTGAACCCTTGCCTTCATCACCGTCAAAGCCGATGACAATGGCGGGCCTGTTGGCGTTTTCCTTGAGGCGGGATGCTACGATGCCGACGACACCGGGATGCCATCCTTCGCCCGCCGCCCAAACCAGAGGAGCGTCCAAGCCGCGTTCCTCGGCCTGTTCCAGTGCTGCCGCACGTACTGCGTTTTCGATATCACGACGTTCGGTATTCAACTCATCCAACCTTTGAGACAGCGCTTCAGCTTCGGTCATCGAGTCCGTGCTCAGCAGTCGCGCGCCCAGATCGGCCTGACCGATCCGCCCGCCCGCATTGACGCGCGGACCCAGAAGAAAACCTAGGTGATAGCTGGTAGGGGCTGAATCCATACGCGCCACATCCGACAGCGCCACTAACCCTGGTCGTTGCCTCTGTGCCATGACCTTAAGGCCTTGCCGCACCAGCGCCCGGTTCGCGTCAATCAGCGGGGCCACGTCTGCAACGGTTGCCAATGCCACAAGATCCAGAAGCCCGATCAGGTCGGGACCCTTAACCTCAGCCTCACGCAGTTGCCGACCAGCCTCAACCAGCATCAGGAACACCACGCCGGCAGCGCAGAAATACCCCAAATCACCGCTCTCATCTTGTCGGTTCGGGTTCACGACCGCCACGCAATCGGGCAGCGTTTCACCGCCAAGGTGGTGGTCCAGCACGATGACATCCGCGCCTTTTGCCGCCGCGATCGGTTCATGGCTAAGCGTTCCGCAATCCACGCAGATGATTAGGTCATGCGCAGCCGCCAGTTCCTGCATTGCAGGCACGTTCGGCCCATAACCCTCATCAATTCGGTCTGGCACATACAGCGTGGCTTGCAGCCCCATCTGACGCATCCAGACAAGCAACAAAGCCGCCGAACTGCCCCCATCGACGTCGTAATCGGCAAAAACCGCGATCCGCTGCTTGTTTCGGACAGCTTCCAAAAACCGCGTTGTAGCGGTCTCCATATCCTTCATGGACCGGGGGTCGGGTAGCAATTCCTTCAGCTTTGGTTCAAGAAAGCTATCGGCTTCCATGGGTGGCACTCCGCGCCGCGCCAGAACTTGACATACCGCACGTGGCAGCCCGGACTGTTGCACCAGCATTTCCGTGGCCCGTTCGACTTCGGCCTCCGGTCCGATCCAACGCCGCCCGGTCAGTGACTGCTCAACCCCTAAAAAGCTCATGCCTGCCTCTCATATGCTAAGGCCGGACCCTCTCGGACCCGGCCTCATTGTATCTATCGATACCTCTGCCAAAGGCAAAGGTGCAAGCCATCACGCGTTATCGTGCGGCCAGGTTGGCGTGCGGTAGGACATGCGGCGCACCGAACCGGTTTTGGAACGCATCAGCAGGGTGGTGGTTTCAACCCAGCCCGGCTGGCGTTTGATCCGCGGCAGCAAAGAGCCACCAGTCACGCCAGTTGCGGCAAAGATCACGTCTGCGGTTACCATCTCATCGCGAGAATAAACGCGGTCCAGATCGGTGATGCCCGCCTTGGCGGCGCGGCCACGCTCGTCGTCGTTGCGGAACAGCAGGCGGCCAAAGATCTGCCCACCCATGCATTTAAGCGCGGCAGCGGCCAGAACGCCCTCGGGCGCGCCGCCTTGACCCATATACATGTCGATGCCGGTCTCTTCGCTTTCGGCGCAGTGCATGACACCAGCGACGTCACCATCGGTGATCAGGCGGATCGAGGCGCCGGTTTCGCGCACTTCAGCGATCATCGCTTCGTGGCGGGGACGCTCCAGAATGCAGACGGTGATGTCGGCAGGCTTGCAGCCTTTGGCATTGGCCAGTGCCTCAACGCGTTCACGCGGGCTCATGTCCAGATTCACGACGCCTTCGGGAAAGCCCGGGCCAACGGCCAGCTTGTCCATGTAAACATCGGGTGCGTGCAGCATCGAGCCACGCGGGCCCATCGCAATCACTGTCAGCGCGTTCGGCATATCCTTGGCGGTCAGAGTCGTGCCCTCAAGCGGGTCCAGTGCGATATCCACACCGGGGCCGTTTCCGGTGCCGACCTCTTCGCCAATATACAGCATCGGTGCTTCGTCACGCTCGCCCTCGCCGATAACAACGACACCGGCAATGTCCAGCAGGTTCAGCTGTTCGCGCATCGCGTTTACAGCCGCCTGATCCGCAGCCTTTTCGTCACCACGTCCGACCAGCGAGGCCGACGCAAGTGCGGCCTGCTCTGCGACCCGTGCAAGGCCCAGAGACAACAGGCGGTCGTTGAAATCGATTTTGGCAGCGCTCATTTTTTCGTATCCTCAGGTCAATAAAGGCGTTTCATCGGGCATAGCCTGCGTTTTGTGCAGGCCGCAAGGGTCAAACCTCTTCAATCCGCAATGCGACGGGCTCCCCCGACACGACATCGGTCGCGCGAAGCCCTTCCAAAGCGACATCCAACGTGGCCCGCGTGGTCTTGTGCGTCACAATCAAAACCGGCGCGGTGGCTTCGGTGTGCCCGTACTGGCGCATCCGGTCGATCGAGACGCCCGCGTCACCCAGAATGGCGGCCACTTTGGCCAGCGCACCGGGTTTGTCGAACAGTGCGAGGCGCAGGTAGTAGGGGGCAGGCAGACCGGTAATGGCAGGTTTTGCGTCTTCCAACGTTGCGGCAGGGCGGCCAAAGGTCGGGATTTGCAACCCCCGCGCCAGATCGCAGACGTCGCCCATAACGGCGCTTGCCGTTGGACCTTCGCCTGCGCCAGGGCCGCGCAGGACAACCTGATCGACCGCGTCGCCTTCGATGACGACCATATTGGTGCCGCCTTCCAGCTGACCCAGGGGCGAGCCGCTGGGGACAAGGCAGGGCTGCATTCGCTGTTCCAGACCGCGTGCCGAGCGCTGAGCGACACCCAGCAACTTGATACGATAGCCCATGTCGGCGGCCTGATGAATGTCATCCAGACTGATATGCTGGATGCCTTCGATCTGGATGCCGTCGAAATTCGGTTTGGTGCCAAACGCGATCGAGGACAACAGTGCCAGCTTGTGCGCCGCGTCGATGCCGCCCACGTCCAGGTTCGGGTCAGCCTCGAGATAGCCCAGTTCGGCGCATTCTTCGAACAGCGCGTTATACCCTAGTTCCTGCGATTGCATCCGCGTCAGGATATAGTTGCAGGTGCCGTTCATCACGCCCATGACGCGGGTGATCTCGTTCCCGGCCAGCCCCTCGGTCAGGGATTTGATCACGGGGATACCACCTGCAACGGCGGCCTCAAACCGGATCACACGGCCTGCGGCCTCGGCTTTTTCAGCCAGCTCCTGACCGTGAATGGCCAACAGAGCCTTGTTCGCGGTCACCACATCCTTGCCAGCGGCCAGCGCGGCCTCGACCGATGCTTTGGCGGGGCCGTTTTCGCCGCCCATAAGTTCGACAAAAATGTCGACATCTTCGCGTTGCGCCAGAGCGACGGGATCAGTCTCCCATGCATAGTCCGACAGGTTCACGCCACGGTCTTTGTTCGGATCCCTCGCAGAAACAGCGGTGATTTCGATCACGCGGCCTGTACGCGCCTGTAGCAGGTCGGTATGGCGGCGCACAATCCGCACGACACCCGCGCCAACTGTTCCCAAGCCGGCAATTCCCAGCCGCAGCGCCTGTGTCATCCCGTGGGTTCCTTTCCGCTCGAATGTCCTTGGTTTCGGGCTGTTTGCCCGTTCAAAGGTGCCTTAACGGGTTCGGCGCCGAGGCGCAATCCGAGACAGCGGTAACAGTCGGTCGAAACGCGAAAGGTCAGTTGGTTTGCGCGTTTTGCAGCGCTTCGGCCCTTTTGGCCAGCGCTTCGCGGCGTGCGGTCAGGTCTTCTTCAACCTCGGCGGCTTCGTTCACGGGGTCTATCGGCGGGCCGAGAATATCCTGAAGTGGGACCAGCTTCGGATACGCGGCCGAGCGCACATTCGGCTGTTCGCGTCCTTCCAATTCCGGGAAGTCCGTGCAGGCTGCGCAAGTCAGAAGCAGAACCAAAAGTGGCAGGGGCTTCATACCGAACCCTTTCAATGGAGACTGACCCCGTGATGCACCTTTTGCGGCGGTCGTTCAAGCGGGGTTCTATATGAACGCTTGTTCATATACGGTGGCGGTATGGCACGTACCCAAGGCTCACACTCCGATATCACCGGCCCGCGCATTCGAAAAGCAGCGCTGGGGCTGTTTGCCCGACATGGCTATGCCGCTGTATCCATGCGCCAGATCGCAAAAGATGTGGGTGTGCAGGCGGGGGCGCTGTACAACTACACGCCCGACAAGCAAAGCCTGCTGTTTCGCCTGATGCAGGATCACATGCAGGATCTGTTGGCCGCCTATGGTGAACTTGAAAAACCCGCCGATGCCGAGACCGCGCTACGCCGCTTTGTCGGCTTTCACATTCGGTTTCATATGGAGCGACCGGATGAAGTCTTTATTGCCTATATGGAGCTGCGCAACCTCACGCCCGAAAACTTCTCGGAAATCGAAGGCCTGCGCCGGGCTTATGAGGATTCGCTTGAAGCCATCTTGCAGAATGGGCAGAAGTCTGGGCTCTTTTCGGTTGCCGATACCAAAATCGCGACCTTGGCCGTGATCGCGATGCTGAACGGTGTGATGACCTGGTACCGTGCAGGCGGACGCTTGTCGCTGGACGAAGTAGAGCAGGTTTATTGGGATATGGTCAGACGCGCCGTAACCGCCTGACCAACTTTGTTTAATCAGTGCGCGGCGCGGATGAATGTGCCATTGCGGAGTTCTTTGAACGCCAGTTCCAGTTCGGCACGCGTGTTCATGACAATTGGACCATGCCATGCGACAGGCTCATCAATCGGCGCGCCCGAGATCAACAGAAACCGGACACCTTCCGGACCAGCTTGAACCGTGACCTCATCACCGGTGCCGAACCGAACCAGAGTGCGGTCACCGGACAGATCACGGATGTTGACCTCTTGTCCCGCGACCTCTTTTTCCAAAAGCACGCCGGTAGGTTGTGATGCATCGGCAAAGGCCGCCTGTCCTTGGAACACATAGGCAAACGCCCGCCGGTAGGTGTCGATGCGAAAGGTCTTTTTCACACCGGCCGGAACCTGAATATCCAAGTACTGCGGGTCGGCGGCAATACCGTCTACCGGGCCGGTTTTGCCCCAGAACTCACCAACAATAACGCGCACAGTGGTTCCGTCATCATCAATGACCTCGGGGATCTCTTTGCTTTGGACATCCTGATAGCGGGGGGCTGTCATCTTTTGATCTGACGGCAGATTGCCCCACAGCTGGAAACCGTGCATTTGGCCCGCACCGTTTCCCTTGGGCATTTCCTGATGCAGGATTCCGGACCCAGCGGTCATCCACTGAACGTCGCCTGCGCCCAAAGTGCCGGTGTTGCCCAGCGAATCCGCATGCTCGACCGAGCCGGACAGGACGTAAGTGATGGTTTCGATGCCGCGATGCGGATGCCAGGGGAAGCCCGCCTGATAATCCTCGGGGCGTTCATTTCGGAAGTCGTCGAACAACAGAAACGGGTCAAGCTCGGACGGGTCCTTAAATCCGAAGGCCCGGTGCAATTTGACGCCTGCGCCTTCCATGGTCGGCACAGCCTGGCGGGTTTCCAATGTTGGTCTAAGGGACATGATGGCCTCCTGAATTTGTGGGCATCATGTATGCTGTTGGCGATATGCGTCAATTTGCGTGCAAACACGGGTGCTGTGCGCAATTCCATAGTCGGCTTCCCTCTGTTTTTCGGCAAACAAAGCGGATAAACCCGGACAGAGCAGAGCAGGGGACGTCAATGCAACAAGAAATTCTGGCCACGGTCCGGCCTTCATCATCCAGGCGTTGGATAGGGGTGGGGATGCTGTCGACCGTGGGTGTGCTGGTCATCTATGTCGCTTTGACCACGCCACCGGAACCGGCCTGGCTGGTCTTTTTACTTGTCGTTGGTGTGGCGGCGTTCTGGCTGGCCTATCGCATGTGGCAAGCCACCAGTGACTGGATCGAGCTGACCGAGACTGAATTGCGGACCGGTTCAGGGCAGGTGATTGCGCGTGTCGAAGATATCGAGTCGATCGATCAGGGGGTGTTTGCGTTCAAGCCGTCAAATGGATTTTTGTTGAAGACTACGGAAAGCGCAGGAAACAGCTGGGCACCGGGACTGTGGTGGCGATTGGGGCGCCGTGTTGGCATCGGCGGCCTGACCACAGCCGCCGAAACAAAATTCATACTACAGGTGCTACACCCACTGGTGCTACATCCTGCTGACAAAAATGCGTAGAGTTAGGCCCTCTGACTATTGGGACAAAACGTGGCCGCGTGAAAATAAAGTTATTGAATTTGTGATCCCGGGTCAGCCAACCAGTGTTCAGAAGCGGAACGTAGTCTTTCGACGTTTCGACAACGATCAAAGTGTCTAGATCTGCCATTTCCGGAAGCCTCTCAACCAACGCATCCAGGTTGGCATCGGTCCAGTTGCTCTCAAACCCACAAGCTGTCGACCACTCAATTCGATAACGTTCTTCTGTCCCTGCATTTACATCAGCGGCAATGTACTGGATCACTGACAAACGCATTCTTAGAGGTGAATTGTTGTTTACCATGCGGTTGTATATCAAATACATGGATTCCGCGTAGGTATCTGTTATTGCATCTTCACCCTCACGCGAAATCAGGTCGCTCACTGTGTACGCGGCTTTCAGATTCGCGGTGTTTTCGCGAAAACCATCAAAAAACGTATATGTAAGGGTGACCGTCCATACGAGGACCGGCATTATCAGAGCCGACTCCAGGGACAAGTTTCCGTTTTCGCGGCCCGCGAAAGCGCTGAGAAAATGTCGGATGCGTAAAGAGAGGCACGTCATTTTAAGGCTCCTGTACAAAGGTGGTCGTCGCCGTAAGTGTGACCAGACCATCATTGCCGGACACAGCCCGCCCCATTGTCGTTGTGGGGAAAATTGGATCCACCTTTGCGCAGGCACGCAAAATCATCAGGGCATTCGATCCGCCATTCGAGAACTCACGAACCGGCTTGGCCTCTTCGGCTCTGTCGGAACAATCTGGTTCCACTGGAAGATTCACACCACCGTACGGGTCCTGAACGATCATCTCCAATTGCAGGTTATCGGAACAATTCCGCAGCGCGACCATTTCACCGCAAATGGCATCCTTGATTGTGTCATGCTGCGAATCTGGCAAATTGATCCCAAGACGAATATCGCGCACGACCAAATCCATAGAGCGATCTAGCATTGCCTGCTGGATTGTGACTAGTGAGTATTCGATGACGCCCAGTACAAAAAACATGTAAAGAGGGAACCAAATTGCGAACTCAACGGTCAATGAACCGTCTTCTGTTCGTTTAAACCGGACAACTTTTTCCAGAGCTTTGCGGATCATTGCGTTAGTCTCAGTTGTTTGATTGCCGTAGCAATAGAATCAAAGACTTGCGGAAGCGTCAGGTCACCCAGTTTGCCGTCGGCTTTAACTTCGTAGAAGAATCCGGCACCGCTGGAGCAGTTTCTGATTGCTGTTACACCTACTGAAGGTGCCTCAAAGGCAATCCCATAGACATCGACATCCTTACCTTTGACCTTGGTGCAGATTTCTTGCAGCCGCGTGTCCTTTTTGGTCCGGTAAATCTCGGTAAACGCGTTGTCATACCAGGTTTGATTGTGGTTGGACTGCCAAGCATAGTTATACTCGGCATTCCAGTCCAAGGTGACGCGGTTCCACAATTCCGGATAGGTCAGGCGCACTGATTGATCTGCCGCCTCACCGCCAAAGGGTTCGGACTGGCCTTCCAGCTCCTGTCTTGTCCAGTAATACTCAGGTGTGTCGCCAGGAGCCGATGTGCGGACACTGTATTCGCCGCCGTACCTGTCGGTCCTACAGCGGAGATTACCATACCGGTTATACCAACACGTTCTGACCTCGTGCTCATAGTTGGGGTTGTACCAGACATCCGAATCTCCATCGCGGTATGCCTCGTTCAAAACCCAGTTTTCGGTGTTCTCGCCGTCGGTCATGACGATCATGATTTTTTTGACATTGGATTCGTATGCCATGGGACGATTATCAAAAGTCACCGGAACTATTTTCTTTGGTGCCAGGCCCGTGTTTACGTCTAAACCTGTGTCCGGATCAATTGCATCAGGTTCCGCGTACTGTTTCGAAAGCTTGTTTATCACAGGCTGGAACTGAGGATCCAACAGCGCAGCACCCCATTTCACCCCGATATCAATCGACGTGTTTCCACCGGGTGACATGGCCGCGATCTGATTGTGCAGGTCGGAAATGACGTTCGTCACTGCCGTTATATCGCTGCCCGCGCGGGTTGTGCAGACCGAGCGTGAGATTTGGTGTATTTCATCATTGTAATCGTCGTTATAGTTTCTGCGGTCGAAATGGGCCGTGCGATTGAGCTTCTTGTTTGGATCGATCCAGTATTCCGTGAAATCATTATCGACAAAGTCCACGCAGTGCGAATAATTGTGTTCAGTAGTAACACCCGGCATGTTGTCCAGGATGTTCGCGCCGGCATTCACCTGGTTGTTGTAAGGTATGATTGAGATCGAAATCTTGTCCGGGTTCTCTTTCGTGTACATCGTTGTCACGAACTGTGTTGCCGCTTCCTGAAGCACTTCCATTTTTGATTTGCTGTCTGTTGCCGAATCCCAACTCATAGAGCCGGAGATATCCAGAACCATCGCGATTTCGAGCGACCCAATGGCCTCTTCCGCGACGCTGGTGACCGAAGCCGTCAGTTTGGGATATCCAAAGAACCACATAAAGTGCGTTTTGACTTCGACGTTAGCTTTTGCTGTGACTTTTCTTGACCCAACTCTGGGATCATCCTCTACTTCAGGTTCTTCCGTAAGTTTGCCGCGGACGTCGGATTTCTCAATATATGATTTGACCACGTCCGCTGGAGGGAGCTTTTGTTTAACGTTGGCCGCCGCAAGAACCGCGCGATCCAGCGTGCCCTGGAGGCTGGCTCTGTCACGTTCAAAGTTCATTATGTCGACGCCGATACCAGCTGTCGCAAATATGAGCAAAAAGCCAACTGTCACAAAGATCGTAAACACCCCGCCATCCTCATCGCGCGAAAAACGACGAGCCGACTCGGCTGCTTTCTCAAATCTTTTGGTGTTGCACTTAAATACGCGCATTTTCATCTGGCCGACCTCGCTGAGCAGATATCCGACGCTGCTAAGGAAAAGTTAACGTATGAAAACTAACGGCGAATCGTGGCGTGAATTGGGCGGAAGCGCCAGAGTTATGGCAACTTTGGGCTGGAACCGTAGATAATTGAACGACTTTATCGCCTCTGTTTTCGGTCCGGCGACAATTTTTCATAGGCTAAGCCCAGAGTGCGACTCAGCCCTGTCCGAGCGTCTTCATGACGATTTTGGGTTTTATTGTTGCTTAATTATTGATCGTTTAGCCAATGGGTGCGACAAAACGTCAGAACGCTCGTCGTTCGTCGGCACGGAGGATTAAATGACGGCCATTAATGAACCCAGCTTTCGCGAAAGTGTAGATTTGATGTTTAACAGGGCGGCGTCCCTTATGGACCTGCCGCCGGGGTTGGAGGAAAAGATCCGTGTCTGCAACGCCACCTACACTGTTCGGTTCGGCGTCCGCCTGCGCGGCGATATTCATACTTTCACCGGTTACCGCTCGGTTCATTCCGAGCATATGGAGCCTGTAAAGGGCGGTATTCGTTACGCCCTTGCTGTGAACCAGGACGAGGTCGAGGCGCTTGCCGCCCTGATGACTTATAAATGTGCTCTGGTCGAAACGCCCTTTGGTGGATCGAAAGGGGGGTTGTGCATCGACCCCCGAAAATACGAAGAGCACGAGTTGGAGCAGATCACCCGTCGCTTTGCCTATGAATTGGCCAAGCGCGACCTGATCAACCCCTCACAAAACGTACCCGCCCCCGACATGGGAACGGGCGAGCGTGAGATGGCCTGGATGGCGGATCAATACGCCCGGATGAACACGACGGACATCAATGCGCGCGCCTGTGTGACCGGCAAGCCGCTGAACGCGGGCGGTATCGCAGGCCGGGTCGAAGCAACAGGTCGCGGCATCCAATACGCCCTGCGTGAGTTCTTCCGCCACCCAGAAGACATGCAAAAGGCGGGGCTGTCCGGCAAGCTGGATGGAAAACGTGTCATCGTTCAGGGGCTGGGCAATGTGGGTTATCACGCCGCGAAATTCCTGAGTGAGGAGGACGGATCCAGAATTGTCGGCATCATCGAATGGGATGGCGCGCTGTATAATCCTGACGGGATCGACGTGGAATCCGTACGCCAATGGATCGTCAAACATGGCGGTGTCAGCGACTATCCCGATGCGACACACTCGGCCGAAGGTGGTGCAGTTCTTGAAGAAGAATGCGATATCCTCATCCCGGCTGCTCTGGAAGCGGTTATCAACCTGTCCAACGCAGACCGGATCAAGGCGCCTCTGATTATCGAGGCTGCGAATGGCCCGGTGACTGCCGGTGCGGATGAGATTCTGCGCAAGAAGGGCACGGTGATCATTCCTGACATGTACGCAAACGCGGGTGGTGTGACGGTTTCCTATTTCGAATGGGTCAAGAACCTGAGCCATATTCGTTTCGGTCGCATGCAGCGCCGTCAGGAAGAGGCGCGGCACGAGCTGATTGTCAGTGAGCTGGAGCGGCTGGATCGTTATCTTGGCGATGCCTGGTCGATGTCGCCTGACTTCAAAGCCAAGTATCTGCGCGGCGCGGACGAGCTGGAACTGGTGCGCTCGGGCCTCGATGACACGATGCGCATTGCCTATCAATCCATGCGCGAAGTCTGGCACAGCCGCGACGATGTCGAGGATCTGCGGACGGCGGCCTATATCGTGGCCATCGACCGTGTCTCGAAAAGCTATCGCGCCAAAGGGCTGTGATGGTTTGAATTCAGGGGCAGCCTGGCTTTGTCAGGCTGCCCCAACGGTAAGGGCTGGCCGACTTAACCACGGTAGACACGCCAAAAACGGCAATGGCAGGCCGTGCCTGCGACAGGTAAGCTGCAGCGACAGAATCGATTACCGGAGTTCCTTATGTTGCGTATCGCCATTGCAGCCGCTTTGCTGGCCACCCCATTAGCTGCGGAAGAAACCAAAGAGCAAAGCTGCCAATACCAGGCTGAAGTTGTTGCGGCGATCCAGAAGGCACGGCTGGACCGTGTAAAAGAGCGCAACGTGCCCCAGGCAGTTGCCGAAACCAGCCCGACCTGGCCCGAAAATTACAATGCTGCCATCCCTTTGATCGCGCCTTGGGTCTACGAACAAAAGATGCGCGACGTGCGAAAAAAGGATCTGGGTGCCGCGTGGCTTGAGCTGTGTTTGCAGCAATAATCCACAGCCCCATCATTTCCTTGTGGACAAACGCGCGTCATACCCTTGGCGCGCGTTCTTGTTTCTGTCAGGTTTGACCCATGTCTCTGCCCCCCGGATTTCTGGATGAACTGCGAACCCGCCTGAGCCTGTCTCAGGTTGTCGGGCGAAAAGTCTTGTGGGATCAGCGCAAGTCCAACCAGGGTAAGGGCGACATGTGGGCGCCATGCCCGTTTCACCACGAAAAGACCGCGTCCTTCCACGTAGATGACCAAAAGGGGTTCTACTACTGCTTCGGGTGCCATGCCAAAGGCGATGCGATCAGCTTTGTGAAAGAGACCGAGAATGTCTCATTCATCGAAGCGGTTGAGATTTTGGCGCGCGAGGCAGGCATGCCCATGCCGGCGCGCGACCCAAAGGCACAGGAAAAACAGGACCGCCGGTCGCAACTGGCCGACGTCATGGAGCAGGCCGCGCAATTCTTCCGCTTGCAACTCAAGACCGGGGCAGGGGGTGCTGCACGAGACTATCTGACGCGTCGAGGATTGGATGCACAGGCGTTGGACCGGTGGGAGATCGGGTTTGCGCCTGATGGTTGGCAAGGTTTGTGGGATCACCTGCGCGGCAAGAACGTGGCCGAGGACCTGATCCTTGGGGCCGGGCTGGCCAAACCTTCAAACAAGGGCAAAAAGCCTTATGATACGTTCCGCAATCGGATCATGTACCCCATCCGCGATCCGCGCAAGCGGTGCATTGCGTTCGGCGGTCGGGCAATGGACCCCAATGACAAAGCGAAATACCTGAACTCACCTGAAACCGAATTGTTCGACAAGGGGCGCAGTCTTTATAACCACGGCCCTGCGCGTCAGGCCGCAGGCAAAGGGCAACCACTGATCGTGGCCGAAGGGTACATGGATGTGATCGCCCTGGCCGAAGCTGGATTCGGGGCGTCGGTCGCCCCATTAGGCACGGCGATCACCGAACATCAGTTGCAGCTGCTGTGGCGCGTCTCGGATGAGCCGATCATCGCGTTGGATGGCGACACGGCCGGCCTGCGTGCCGCGATGCGGGCCGTCGATCTGGCGTTGCCACTGTTAGAGGCCGGGAAATCCCTGCGCTTTGCCCTGATGCCCGAGGGCAAGGATCCCGATGATCTGCTGCGAGCTGAGGGTCCGGCAGCGGTGAAAACAGTGCTTGAAGGCGCGATCCCGATGGTCAAGCTGCTGTGGCAGCGTGAGACAGAGGGCAAGGTGTTCGACAGCCCGGAACGCAAAGCTGCGTTGGATAAGTCGCTGAGGGACAAGATCAAACTGATCCGCGATCCCTCGATCCGGTCACATTACGGGCAAGAGATCAAAGACTTGCGCTGGCAATTGTTCCGCCCGCAGCGCCAGCCGCAAAATCGCCAATGGCAGCCACGCGGCAAGTGGCAACCTCCGAAACAGCCAGCAACCCCCGGTGCGCGCTCATCTTTTCTGGCGTCTTCAGAAACCGCGGATATCCAGATGCGCGAGGCTGCAATTTTGGCAATCGCCATCCTGAATCCCACCGTTGTGGTTCAATTCGAACATCAGCTTGAAGAAATGGAGTGCCATGATCCCGATCATGCCGCCTTGCGCGCCGCCATCCTTCGACATGCGATCGACGACCCAGAGCATCTGAAAGACCACATTTTTGAAACTTTGGGCGGCGAAATCCTTGAAAACCTGCTGGCCCTTCGCCATGTCGCAGTAATCCCTTGTGTGTTCAAACCAGGCGACGTCGAAAAGGCTGAGATGACTCTGGCCGAGGAACTCGCGAAAATCAAAGCGCTCCGGGGATTGGATGCCGAGATTGCCGAAGCTGCAGAGGAACTGTCTGATCTGGCTGATGAAGCGCTGACATACCGGCTGGCCCAGGCCGCCGAAGAGCGCAACCGTACAAGCCGCAGTCAGAACGAGGATAGGGCGGTTTTTGACATCGCCGATAACGGCGCACGAATCAACCGCGACGAGAAAGACGCGTTTCAGGCGATCATGTCTGGCATCAATTTTGAACGGAAACGTCGCTAAAGTGGTGTTTTCGTAAGGCACTGGAAAAGAAAAACGGGTAAACGGGTGGCCGAATCACTTCTACGCGCTAATGATTCGGTACAAACGAATCACCCATCCCTGCAGGAGCATTGAATGGCCGCCAAGGATACAAACGAAGACCGCAAATCCGACGAGCAGGAACAGGAAATCTCGCTGGACATGAGCCAGGCCAACGTCAAGAAAATGATCGCCGAGGCCCGCGAGAAAGGTTACATCACCTACGACCAGCTCAATCAGGTTCTGCCGCCTGATCAAGTCAGCTCGGAACAGATCGAAGATGTTATGTCGATGTTGTCCGAGATGGGCATCAACATCATCGAAGATGAAGAGGCCGAGGAAGAAGAGAACAAAGGCTCGACCGAACTGGTTGCCGCAGAAAGCAACCGTGAGGTGGCGCTGGCGGGTGCTGGTGCTGAAAAGCTGGATCGCACAGATGACCCGGTCCGCATGTATTTGCGTGAGATGGGCAGCGTCGAACTACTGAGCCGCGAAGGCGAGATTGCCATCGCCAAGCGGATCGAAGCCGGTCGCAACACCATGATTGCCGGTCTGTGCGAAAGCCCGCTGACCTTCCAGGCGATCACGATCTGGCACGACGAATTGTTGTCTGAAGACATTCTGTTGCGCGACGTCATCGATCTGGAGGCCACGTTTGGCAACCAGTTGGACGAAGACGGGGATGTCGAAGAGCCGGTTGTCGACACGTCTGCGGTTCAGGCGGCAAAACCCGCCAAGGAAACCGGCCCTGAGTTGGACGCCGACGGCAACCCGCTGAACAATGACGACGACGACGACGAAGACGAGCAGGCCAATATGTCGTTGGCCGCGATGGAAGCCGCGTTGAAAGATCAGGTTCTGACCACGCTGGAACGGATCTCGACCGACTTCGCAATGCTGTCGGAAATGCAGGATAGTCGGATCTCAGCGACCCTGAACGAAGACGACACCTTCTCGGAAAAACAAGAGGCGACCTATCAACAGCTGCGGTCTGAGATCGTAGAACTGGTGAACGGTCTGCATCTACATAACAACCGTATCGAAGCGCTGATCGACCAGCTGTACGGCATCAACCGTCGCATCATGTCTCTGGACAGCTCGATGGTGAAACTGGCGGATCAGGCGCGCATCAACCGTCGCGAATTCATCGACGCCTATCGTGGGCGCGAACTGGACCCGAACTGGCTGACCGAGATGGCTGAAAAGCCGGGCCGGGGTTGGCAGATGTTCATCGAACGCTCGACCGCCAAGGTCGAGGAACTGCGCAACGATATGGCTCAGGTCGGTCAGTATGTCGGCCTGGACATCCCTGAATTCCGCCGCATCGTGCAGCAAGTTCAAAAGGGTGAGAAAGAGGCGCGTCAGGCCAAGAAGGAAATGGTCGAAGCCAACCTGCGTCTGGTGATCTCGATTGCCAAAAAGTACACGAACCGCGGCCTGCAATTCCTTGATCTTATTCAGGAAGGCAACATCGGCCTGATGAAGGCGGTGGACAAGTTTGAATACCGTCGCGGGTACAAGTTCTCGACCTATGCGACCTGGTGGATTCGTCAGGCGATCACGCGGTCTATCGCAGATCAGGCCCGTACGATCCGTATTCCGGTGCACATGATCGAAACGATCAACAAGCTGGTCCGGACCGGTCGCCAGATGCTGCACGAGATCGGCCGCGAGCCGACGCCGGAAGAGCTGGCCGAAAAGCTGCAGATGCCGCTTGAAAAGGTTCGCAAGGTGATGAAAATCGCCAAGGAACCGATCAGCCTCGAAACTCCGATCGGCGACGAGGAAGACAGCCAGCTGGGCGATTTCATCGAGGATAAGAATGCCGTGCTGCCTTTGGACAGCGCCATTCAGGAAAACCTCAAGGAAACGACCACACGGGTTCTGGCCTCGCTCACGCCGCGTGAGGAACGTGTTCTGCGGATGCGTTTTGGCATCGGCATGAATACCGACCACACTCTGGAAGAGGTCGGTCAACAGTTCAGCGTGACCCGCGAACGTATTCGTCAGATCGAGGCGAAAGCACTGCGGAAACTGAAACATCCCAGCCGATCGCGCAAATTGCGGTCGTTCCTGGATCAGTAATCAAAAAGGCGCCTCAATCGAGGCGCCTTTTTCTTATCCGTTCACGCGATGATCACGGTGACCGGTTCAAACCTCAAATTGGCGAGAACTCACAAGGCAAGCGACGTTGTGGTCCCTATTTCTGCCTTGTCCACTCATGGGACAGGCCGGGGCGAGGCTGAGCCGCTGATGACCCCCGGCCACCCGGTTCGTGTCACGGTTCCAACCGGGTGCGGAACGTGCTGGGGGCCTGACCGGTCCAGCGTTTGAACGCTGTCGAGAAAGCAGGTTGATCCGCATAGCCCAGCGAATAGGCGATTTCCGATAGGGGCATCCCGTTGGTGATAAAGGTCTGCGCCAGATCGCACCTCAGGTCTTCGACAATCTCACGATAGCTTGTCCCTTCATTGTTCAGTCGTCGGGCAAATGTGCGTGGGCTCATACCGAGGTTCGAGGCCGCATCGTCAGCCTGAATGATCGTGCCGGGCATGGATCGGGTGATCAGCCCCTCGACCTGCGCCCTGAGCTTTTGCGTCGGCTCGCTGCTTTCAGCCAGAACTCGATCGCCATAAGACAGAAGATGCGCGCGCAGAGTGGGGTCATAGGTGGGAACAGGCAAGTCCAGTGAGGACAGCGTCAACACAATCTCCAACCGTTCCGCACCAAAGGTCACCGGAAAGCCTGCCAATTTCTGGAAATCTTTGCGGGCTTCGCCGACTTCATGCTGAAAGCGGATTTCAGTTGGGAAAAAATTTGTTTGCGTCAGTGACCTGATGCGGGCGAGCGCCGCGAAAATCAGAAATTCGGTACGGCGGTGGTATCGTGCAAAACTGGCGTCTTTCCAGTCGGCTTCGATAGAGGCAAAGTTGCCCGCAACGCGTAGACTGAAAAACAGCGCCGGGTCGATCATCCCGTGAAAACGCGAAGTGTTTTCCACCACCTGCTTCAGATCACGCGAGTATTTGCTAATATACGCCGTCAGGCTGGAAGAGGACCTGAAGCCAAGCCCGGTACTGGCCGCGAAGGTAATGTCATGCAAGGCGTCGCAGGCGTAACGGACAAACAATGCCTCTTTATGCGCGCTGTACGATGTAACAGGCGGCGCGATATCGCTGCGGCTCAGACCGGATTTAGCCAGCACGCGATCACCAATCGAAGGATCTTCTGCCCTTTGATCCAGTGTCTTGGACAACACTTGAATGCGGGCAATATCGACGTCCATGTTCAAACCCGAGTTAGCAGCGTGTTTCATTTCGTGGCCTTTGTTCCGGCCACGGGCGGGGGTGTTGTCACCTATTCAAATAACAATGGCAGAATTTCGCAAGACTACATTGGGTGTCATACGTATTTTCCGCGTGCTGTCGGGTTAAGCCTTGTGGGGATGAGGTCAGAGCCCAGGAAACTTGTCGCGCAGATGACCCGCGGCTCCCCGACACATATCAATTTGCAAAGATGGCCCAGTGTCGCATTGCTCGGAATGCGCAGTGATGCGAATGTGCGTCAAAACGGGTTAACGAGCGTAACTGGCATGACCAAACTGGCAACAGATGCGGCGTATGGTCAGGATTTCATCGTCTTTGACGGCGAATGCGTTCTGTGCTCGGGGTTTTTTCGTTTCATGGTTGCCCGGGACAAGGCGCAGCGGTTCAAATTTGCCACCGCGCAGTCGCCATTGGGGCAAAGGCTGTATTCTCACCTTGGACTCCCGATGCGGGATTTTGAAACCAACCTCGTTGTGACTGACGGGGTGGTTCATCAACGGTTAGATGCCTTCGCGGCTGCGATGCGCAAGTTACCGGGGTTTTGGTGGGTTCTATCAATCTGCAGATTTCTTCCTCGTATCATAAAAGACCCGCTGTATCACGTGATCGCAAGAAACCGGTATGCCATATTCGGACGTTCGCCGACCTGCATGATCCCGGACAAAACGCTGCAAGCTCGCTTTCTGCCTGAGGGGTTCTGAGTGCAACCCGATCCTTTTTTGCAAGCCTTGCCCGTGGGCACGAACCTGCCCAAGGCGCTGCAGGCCTTGCACAGCACGGGCGGATTTTTTTCCGGTCGATGCTCGGTCACGCCGGGCAGGGGGTGGCTGGCCAAACTCGCTTTGCGCTTTGCCGGCATGCCGTCCGGGGGTGACGACATCCCGGTGCGTCTCAGGGTCGAGCAAGAGGGGAACGCTTGGATATGGACGCGCGATTTCGATGGTCACATCACCCGATCGCGGCTGACGTTGGACCAAGACCAGGGATGCGTCTGCGAGCAGTTTGGGCAGGTCTCCGTTTGGTTGAAGCCGGTATTTGTACCCGAGAGGTTAGAGATCCAGATCATGCGCCTCAGTCTGTTGCGAGTTCCTTTCCCGAAGGTGCTTCTGCCGCAATCAAAGACCGAGGAATGGCAGGATGATGAAGGACGGTTCCGGTTTGACGTGTCGGCCCGGATGCCGCTTGTTGGGGCTTTGATCCGGTATCAGGGCTGGCTAACGTTCGATCACGCGGGGACCCGCTTTGCCTGAATTGATTGTGAACCAGCTTTGCCCGGTAAGAATGTATACTATTTGAGAAATTACCTCGAAATGAATGAGAGTATGATTATGAAACAGGTTATGACATTGGCGGTTTCTGCCGCGATCTTGCTGTCAGTGCCCCTATCGTCGGCCTCGGCTGCGCGAAACGGATTTCAGACGGTTGCCGTCAACAGCAATATGTTCGAAGTGATCCCGCGGGCCCGTCAGGACGTGGACGGGTATTGGTGCGCGGCTGCAGACTTTGCGCGCCGGACTTTGGGTGCAGGTTGGCAGCAACGTATCTATGTGGTGCGCGGCTATGGTCCCAGCGAAGCAACGGGTCGCCGCACGGCCGTTCAATTCTCGCTGCAGCAACCTACAAACGTTGCCCAGCAAAGCAGTTCGATCTCAGTCGGTTTCAAGGCTGGCGAAAGCATGTCGGTTCAGGGGGCAAACGGACGTTGCAACATCCGCCCGTTCCGCAATTGATTGAGGACTGATCGCCACATGCAGACCGAGTTTATTATTTCGACGAACGGGCCGGGGTTGTATGAGTTCACCTCGGACGTGCGCAACTGGCTTAACTCGGTCTCAGGCGATGGTTTGCTGACATTGTTCGTGCGGCATACGTCGTGTTCACTGACCATTCAGGAAAATGCCGATCCCGAGGTGCAATCGGACCTGCGCGCCTTTTTTGACAGATTAGTGCCGCCGTCCAACGACCCCGCGATGGCCTATCTGCGCCATACTTACGAGGGTCCCGACGACATGCCCGCGCATATCAAGGCGGCACTTTTACCTGTATCGCTGTCTATTCCCGTGTCCATTGGGCAACCGATGCTGGGGACATGGCAAGGTATTTACCTGTTTGAACACCGCACCGCAGCGCATGTGCGAAGGGTCGCGGCACATTTTGCCTGACCCCTTTATCTTGCGGTGGAAATTTCCGACTACCCAAATCCTAGCGGCTACCCTATAGTTGTGGATAAGTAAGTCATAGTGCTTACAATAAGAGGCGGAACCAGGGACGAGGAGACGGTGGATGCGCTGCCCGTTTTGCGGAAATATCGATACTCAAGTCAAAGATTCACGCCCGGCAGAGGACCATGCGGCCATTCGCCGGCGCCGGTTCTGCCCCGCGTGTGGGGGGCGGTTTACGACCTACGAACGTGTCCAGTTGCGTGATTTGGTGGTAATCAAAACCAACGGCAAACGCGAAGATTTCGATCGGGACAAGTTGGAGCGTTCGATCCGCATTTCGATGCAGAAACGCCCGATTGATCCGGAACGTATTGACCAGATGATTTCTGGTATCGTGCGACGTCTGGAAAGCATGGGCGAGACCGACATCCCGTCCAGCAAAATTGGCGAGATCGTCATGGAAGCTCTGGCGCGGATCGACACCGTCGCCTATGTTCGCTTTGCGAGCGTATACAAGAATTTCCAGGCGGCCGATGACTTCGAGGAGTTTGTCCACGAACTGCGCCCGCCGCAGCCTTCGACGGACGAGTGAGCGAAACAGATAAGCGATACATGGCGCTTGCCCTGTCTTTGGGGCGGCGCGGTCAAGGGACGTGCTGGCCAAATCCAGCCGTCGGTTGCGTGATCGTGCGTGACGGGCGCATTGTGGGGCGCGGTTGGACCCAGCCGGGTGGCCGCCCGCACGCCGAACCACAAGCACTGGCTCAAGCCGGAGACGCGGCGCGGGGTGCCACGGCCTATGTCACGCTTGAACCCTGCGCCCACCACGGTAAGACACCCCCATGCGCCGAGGCCCTGATCGCGGCAGGTGTGGCCCGCGTTGTCGCGGCTATCGAAGACAGCGATCCGCGTGTTGCAGGGCAGGGCTTTTCCATGCTGCGCGAGGCCGGGATCGAAGTGACCACCGGCGTTCTGGCCGAACAGGCAGCCCAGGATCTTGCGGGGTTCTTCCTGAAAACTGAACAGGGGCGTCCTTTCGTAACCCTGAAACTGGCCAGCAGTTTTGATGGACGCATAGCCACCGCCACCGGGCACAGCCAATGGATCACCGGCCCAAAGGCGCGGCGTGCGGTGCATGCCATGCGCGCGCGTCATGATGCGGTGATGGTCGGGGCGGGCACCGCGCGCGCCGATGACCCATCCCTGACCGTTCGGGATATTGGAGTCGACACTCAACCAGTGCGAATTGTGGTCTCGCGCCATTTGGACATTCCCTTGTTGGGGCAGCTGGCGCGCACGGCTGCTGAGGTTCCTGTTTGGCTATGTCACGGCCCATCCCCGGATGCCGAGCGTGCCCGTGCGTGGGAAGGGCTTGGGGCGCAACTGCTGCCTTGCGCGCTAGACGATCACCAGATCGATGCAGCGGACTTGTTGCAGCAGTTGGGTAAAGCAGGTCTGACCCGCGTGTTCTGCGAGGGTGGGGCAGCTTTGGCGGCGTCACTGCTTGCTGCGGATTTGGTCGATGAATTGGTCGGGTTCACCGCCGGGCTTGCGATCGGTGCCGAAGGGTTATCAGCCATCGGCACGCTGGGGTTGGACAGGTTGGACAATGCCCCGCGTTTTGAGTTGATCGAGACCCAGGTCATCGGGCCGGACATCATGCACCGTTGGGCGCGGGCGCTGCGTTAACGACGCCAGATATGTGCATGGGTCGCGAATGCGCCTTGTAGTTTTGACAGAACTCGAAGCAGTGGACCGCCTGCGGGCGCCGCACCTTGTGACAGCCGTTCAACCGCAACTTCTACGGGGCAGGGCTCGCCTGTCACAGGGTCCATATACCGGGGATAATCGATCAGCGCCGCGTGAACCAAACCCAAAACCGTTGGTCGTGCGCCCCTGCGGACTGGGACGGTTCCCAAATCGTTCGTCAGCCCCCAACCGGCATAGAAAGGCGCGCCCAGGGTGGTCACACTGACACCGCGCATCAAAGCCTCGAACCCTAGCAATGAGGTCATGGTCCAGACCTCCTGGACCTGCGACAGCAGAGCTGCCGGGTCGCAATGGGTGGCGATTACATCGGCGAGGTCTGCGGCCTCGACTGCACCATCGCGCAAGCCCGCTTCGACATCGGGGTGCGGTTTGTAGATCAGAATGGCGTTTGGGTTTGCCTCGCGCACGGCGCGCAAAAGATCGGTATTTGTGCGAACAGTGCTGGTGCCCAACTGGATTGAAGCATCGTCTTCGACCTGACCGGGGACGAGTATGCGATGCCCCTCAGGCAAATCCGGTGCGCCGACCCCTGTGTTGTACTTGGTGATTTGGGCGGACACGATTTGAGCGATCAGCCTTTCGGCACGCAATTCCTGATCTGGCCGCAGAGTTTCCCGGGCGGCAATAAACCCTTCCAGTTGGCTGGGATGCGTCGGGTCGTAATAGATCCCCTGATTGTCCGTTGCCAATGACAGGGGCGGTACAAGATCTGCTCCCAGCCCGCGCGAGCGCAAAAAGCCATCCTCGACACGGACAGCGCTTTCCGTGCCCCTGGCTTTACTTGCCCAGACCATATGAGGGCGATCTGACTGCGCTGGTTGATCGTCAGTGAAGCGGATCGTTTTCTCGCGCCCAAACATCTGTTGCAGGTGTTTGCGTTTCCACAGGCGCATACCCGAGGCCGTCCAGCCCTTGTGATCCTGCCGCCAGGCGCGGGTTCTCGCCTCAAGCGTGTCCAGAACGGTTTCCAACTCGCACAGCTGGTCCCGGTATGGATCGTACCAGGTTGGATAGAGGATCATCGCCGCAGCGAACAATTGCGCGCGCGTCAGGTTGCGTTGGCGGCGTGGCAGGTGTGCCTCATCCTGCGTCAGTCCCCAACCTGCATAGAAGGGCTGGCCAAAAACACGCGGCTTATGTCCGGCCAAAATCGCCTCGAACCCCATCTGTGAGGACAGGGTGTAAACGCCAACCGCACCTTCCAACAAAGCCCACGGGCTGACCGGTGTGCTGATGACCGAGACGCGATCGGTTTGGTCAGCGGTGGAGAAATAGCCTGAACGATGCCCGGCGATGGTGTCGGGATGTGTCTTGATCAGAACTTTGGCGCCAGGATTCTCTTCCTGCGCCATGACCAGCATTTCGCGAAACCGGGCCTCATCCCCGGCGCTGGCCGTTACAGCCGCGTCGTCGCGGACCTGATCCACCACCAGTACATAGCCGGGGTCAGGGGGCGGAGCGGTCAGATCAAAGGCCGAGTATTTGCTAAGATGCAGGTCGCGCATCCGTTCAATCCCGCCCCTTGCGCGGTTCAGCAGGGCGGTGTCGTCCAGGGGATCGGTGGCCAACAGCGTTTCCAGATCGGACGCCTGAGCCGCATCGAAATGTAAGCCGGATCGATCAAGCAACAGGCCAAGTGGCGGCTCTCCGCTGCGGCCAGGATGCAAAGACCGAAGAAAGGCGTCTTCGACGCGCAGCACTGGGGCATCGTGCCGAGCCGCAACAGCAAGGCCGCGATGGGCCGTCGGGCTGTTGCCCCAAACTCCGACGGCATCACCGTCTTTGGGCAGGCCAATTCGGATGTCGTAACCGGACAGGGACAATATTCGGCGAATTCGGCGGGATGTCAGGAAACCGCCATTGTAGACAAGCAGCCGGGTACGTTCAGACCCGGCTGTTGTTTCAAGCGACATCAGTTGCCTGTCAGTGTGGCGACATTGGCCAGCGGTGTAAGGCCGCCGGAAATCAGGGAAATTGACTTGGTCCACTGCGCATATGGCGCTTCTGTCACATAGATTGTGTCGCCGTCGCGGATCACGAAGTCCCGTGCAATGAACAACCCGTTGGGGGCGGTCAAGTTCAGCAGGTAAATCATGCGCTGATCGCCCTGCAGGTCCGGACGGCCCATCACTGAACGAGCAATGTCCTGACGTTCCTTTCGCAACACGAAAATGCCGGTGGGGTCCGAGGATAGGGGCAGCAATCCGCCAACCTGGGCCAATGCTTCGAGCGCCGAAAGGTCCTGGGTGTCAAACGCAACCCGGGATTGGCCACCGGTTGCGCCAAGCGCAATGTACGACCGGCTGTCGGCTTCAACCAGAATGCGATCGCCGCCACGCAGAGCGACATCCAGCTTTGGGTTGCTGAACAGATCGTCGTACCAGACCGTCCCTTTTTGGTTACCCCTGAGTAGCGTCACAACCGCTATGTCGGAACCAACGGATACGCCACCCGCACGTGACAGCATGCCTGAGAGGGTACGGGTTGGAAGTTCAATTGGATAGATCCCCGCCGACCCGATGCTTCCTGTTAGTGAAACGGTCGCACCATCTCCCGCAGCCCGGCGGACTTCGACTTGAGGGTCAGGCGTCTGGTCCTGCAATTTCCCAGTAATTATTTGACGCAGTTGTTCGGGCGTGTTTCCAGCGGCGCGCACACGTCCTGCATAGGGCACAAAGATGAAGCCATCGGCGTCTACCTGAACATCATTGAGTGATGTGGCAGAGCTGACGTCACCTGATAGCAGGCCATCATCGACGTTTTCCCAGATCGTCAATCCCAACACGTCGCCAGGGCGAACTGTATCCGCCGTCAGGCTCTGCGCGCTGGTGAAGGAAGACGAAAAACCGAATTGGGGGACTTTGGATGTCGCTCGTGCGACCCTGTCATCCACCTCGACGACAAAGGCATTGCCACCATTTTCAACTGAACCCGCTAAAATCTCGGATTTGTTGGGGCCCGATTTAGGGAGCTGGCACGCGGTCAGCACGCCACATACAGCCACAAGGGCGGCTCCTCGCACCCAGCGAATTGGAAAGCACTGCACTGCCGATTATCCTCAGTCGTCTTTTGTTTGCGTCAACTTAGCTTGATCGGGGTTCAACATCCAGCACCAACCAACCCGGCTCAATCGACGAGTTTCAACTGTGGCGTCGACGCCTCGTTGTTAGACAAAACGGACTGATAGGGATCATGCGCCTGCAACAGCATGTCCGCAGCCCGGCGCAGCAGTTGCCGTCGCCCACGCAGTGAATAAAAACCGCCGGGTAACTGGCTGGTTTTCAGAAGAAATTGCCTGTAAGCCCGGTAAGAGTCGTGGTCCGGGATGTCCGGGTTGGCAAAGAACTGGGCAATGGGTTGCTGTGAAACAAACTCGGGTTTGTCGTAGACGGACTTTCCAAAACTGCGCAACGGGATTCCGCGCCACAGAACTTGTTGACCAGCCGTAGAGTTGATCGTCACTGCTGTGTTCGCGTCATCCAGCAATCCAGCCAGTTTGCCGCCGGGAACGTAGTGCACGCGATCCGCCACTTGATGCGCGCGAGCTATTTCGCGCGCTCTGCGGCGCAGTGGCTCGCGATGGTTTTCCAGCGGATGTTCCTTCAGAACCAGAAGGTGATGGGCCGGAGCGCCTTTGGCAAAACCTGATATGACATGCTCTAAAAAGTCCGACATGCAGGTATAATCTGAATGGGCTTGCACCGAACTGTCATGACCCAGTTGCAACAGGGCCAGGTGATAGGGTGCACCGTTTCGCCGAACGCGCATGGTGGCCCAGCGACGCCTAATCCTGTGGAAAGGCATCAGTGCAAGCCGTTTGAAATACAAACTAAATTCTTTTGAAACGGGCAATTCTCGGTGCGACTTGAAGTTGGAGTACCTCTGATTCAGGAACAGAACAAACCAGTGATAAAGCGCACCGTAGAATATGTGTTGCCGCATATCGCCCCAATGGGACGGCGGCGGTGGAACTGGTGCCTCGGACTGGTCAAGCGCATCTTGCATCTGGGCGACGTCCAAAGACATCAACCGTGAGTGTCCATTTGATCCGTTCCGTTCGTAAGTGACCCACCACGGGCGCAGATACCCCTCTTCAAAAACATGGACAGTCACATCCATCTCGCGCGCAATATCCACAGCTTTGGCATGCACCGGACGGGTGTCGCCGTATAGAACGATATCTGTGACCGACTGCGACCGGATCAGTTCCCGAAGGGTTTCGGGCCATTGCTCGGAATTGTCCAAAAACGGGATGTAGGTGCTGCGGTCAAACCAGAACGCCTGATCACCGGCGTTAAACCCCACGCGCAAAACATCAGCCCCGGCGGCGCGCAAAGCGCGTGCCAGTGCGCTAAAGAAAGGGCCATGCGGTCCCTGCAAAAACAGGAATACACGGCGATGCGAGCGCGAGGCGAGTGGATGCATCCTGGTCTGCTCTTTATCGTTTGGTACCAAAATTATGCCTGTATACATCAATCCGGGCAAGGCAGGGCTTGCCCGCAGCGTTTCTTGGGCTTACCTCGGCGGTTACACATACGCACAGGTTATAAGCTAAGGGTGAAAGCAATGTTCACAGGGATCGTCACCGATATCGGAATTGTTACCGAGTTGGACCAGCAAGGGGATCTGCGCGCTCGGATCAAAACGGGCTATGACACTGGGGGTATTGATATTGGCGCATCCATCGCCAGTGACGGCGTCTGTCTGACCGTGATCGCCCTTGGGGATGATTGGTACGATGTGCAGATCAGCGCCGAGACCGTGTCGAAAACCAATCTGAACACATGGCAAGTTGGCAAACGCGTGAACCTTGAACGCGCCCTCAAGGTTGGGGACGAACTGGGTGGGCACATTGTTTCCGGCCATATCGACGGCGTGGCCGAGGTTGTTGCCCTGCTGGACGAAGGCGACAGCACCCGAGTAACGTTGCGCGCGCCCAAGGAATTGGCCCGCTTTGTCGCACCCAAGGGATCAGTTGCGCTGAACGGAACCTCGCTGACGGTCAATGACGTGGACGGTTGCGATTTTGGGATCAATTTCATCCCCCACACCAAAGAAGTGACAACCTGGGGCGATGTCTCGCTCGGTGATCAGGTGAACCTCGAGATTGACACGTTGGCGCGCTACGTCGCCCGTTTGGCCGAGATGTCCTGACCCACCGGTTTCGACGCCGCGTTTTGACGATCCGTGGCCGCAAGTGCTCTGGTATTTGAGCGCTTGGTGGTCTATCCAGCCGTCCAGACACGCTCTTGTGAAAGGCTGCCCCATGAGCTTTGAAACCCCCGGTCCCGTCGAGGCCCAGCTGCGCGACGCGATCAGCCCGATCGAAGATATCATCGAAGAGGCGCGCAAGGGCCGGATGTATATCCTGGTCGATCATGAAGACCGCGAGAACGAGGGTGATCTGGTCATCGCGGCCGAGTTTGCGAATGCCGAGGCGATCAACTTTATGGCCACCCATGGACGCGGGTTGATCTGCCTGCCGATGACGGCAGAGCGCGTCGACGCCCTTGGCCTGCCGATGATGGCCGTGAACAACTCATCCCGTCACGAAACCGCATTCACTGTGTCCATCGAGGCGCGCGAAGGCGTATCAACCGGCATCTCGGCAGCAGATCGCGCGCTGACCGTTGAAACGGCGATCAACGAGCAAAATACGATGGCGCACATCGCGACACCCGGCCATATCTTTCCGCTGCGCGCCAAGCGGGGCGGGGTGCTGGTGCGCGCCGGTCATACAGAGGCGGCGGTCGATATCTCTCGGCTTGCCGGGTTGAACCCCTCAGGGGTGATTTGCGAGATCATGAAGCCCGACGGCACCATGGCGCGCCTGCCTGATCTGGTCGCGTTCGCCAAAGAACATGACATGAAGATCGGCACGATCAGCGATCTGATTACGTATCGGTCGCGCAACGACAATCTGGTCGTTGAAACCTCACGCACGACCGTGACATCGGAATATGGCGGTGAATGGGAAATGCGCCTGTTTACCGATCAAACACATGGCATCGAACATGTCGTCATGATCAAGGGTGACATCACCACGCCCGAGCCGGTTTTGACCCGAACCCATGCACTGCATGAAGCGCCTGATATTCTGGGCCTGGGTCCGAAATCGCCACAGGAACTGCCGCGCGCGATGGAAAAAATTACCGCCGAAGGACGGGGCGTGGTTTGCCTGTTTCGTGAACCGCGCAACGCGCTATACGCAACCGATGACGAAGGCCCGCGCACCATCAAGCAAACCGGTCTGGGGGCGCAGATCCTGTCCAAGCTGGGCATCCAGGAACTGGTGTTGCTGACCGATACACCGGAAACGAAATATCTGGGGCTCGACGCGTTTGGAATCTCTATCGTCGGAACCCGTTCCATTCTCAAGGATGATTGATCGTGGCTGAACAAGACAAACACGGCGTACTGCCAACGCCGACATTCGACAAGCCTGTGAAACTCTTGATTGTGGTGGCACCTTTCTACCGCGCCATTGCCGACAATCTGGTTACTGGTGCCAAGGCCGAGATCGAAGCCGCTGGCGGCACCTGCGAAGTTGTTGAGGTTCCAGGCGCGCTGGAAATTCCGACCGCCATCGCCATGGCGGATCGTCAGTGCAACTATGATGGCTACGTGGCGCTAGGCTGTGTCATTCGCGGCGAGACCACGCATTATGAAACGGTGTGCAACGATTCCAGCCGGGCGATCCAGTTGATGGGCCTGCAGGGTCTTCTTATTGGCAACGGCATCCTGACGGTCGAAAATGACGATCAGGCCGAAGTCCGCGCAAATACCAAAAAGATGAATAAAGGCGGTGGCGCCGCCGCTGCGGCCTTGCATCTGATTGCACTCAGCCGTAAGTGGGGCTCTTCCAAAAAGGGCGTGGGCTTCAAGCCGCCGTCCGAGTCCATCCTTGTGGCGGGCGACAACAACGGACCCACAACAGCATGACCCAGACAGACGCGCCGAAACCGGCCAACCAGAAACGCCTGATGAAATCCGCCGCCCGGCTTTATGCCGTGCAGGCGCTGTTCCAGATGGAACAGTCGGGCCAGACGACAGAAGCAGTCGTGAACGAGTTTTTGGATCATCGGTTTGGCGCTGTCTATGAGGGCGAGGAAATGCTGGACGGCGATATCCGCGTGTTCCGCAAGTTGGTTGAAGACGCGGTGAATTATCAGGCACCGATTGACCAGATGACTGACCGCGCTTTGGTCGCCAAATGGCCCATCGCGCGCATTGACCCGACCCTGCGCGCCACCTTCCGTGCGGCCGGGGCCGAACTTACGCAAAGCGACACACCGCCAAAGGTCGTCATCACCGAGTTCGTTGACGTGGCGCGCGCATTCTTCCCGGACGGCAAAGAACCGAAATTCGTCAACGCCGTTTTGGATCACATGGCCCGCGAAGCACAGCCAGAGGCGTTTTGAGTTAAGCCTTAGTCCAGATGAATAAGGCGCAGCCACACAATGCGCTGCGCCTGAAATCTAAAAATGCACTTGTTTAAACAAGTCTTCGGCCTCCACCACTCACAGTTTTATCCAAAGACACCAACATTTTATCGGAACGTAGCCGGCGTGCCACCTATCGATTCCGATAGCCCGGCGGATTGATCAGGCCAAGTTGCATCGCTCGGACCAGTGCGGATTCTCTGGTCGGGGCTCTCAGTTTTTCGCGCGCATTCTTCAAATGGGTTCGTACCGTAATTTCCGAGAGGTTCAACAGTTCGGCGATTCTATCGTTTCGGTGCCCAAGAGCCAAAAGGTTCAGGACCTGCAGCTCTCGTGGCGTCAGGTCCGGAGCGGTTGGAGCAATGCTGGCGATGTCGTACACACGGCCGTGATTGCTGGGGATATCCGATCCCAGATTGGTGGCCAGCACGGTTGCCAGGACACGCATTTCGCGCTGCCGTTCAGTCATCTGAACCTGGGCGTCCGGTCGGTCCGATGACAAAACCACCAGCTTGGCCTCGTTGTCGGGGCAGGGAACCACCAGAGAGTAAAGGTGAATATATCCGGCCTTTTCCAGATCGTGATTCAGACCCAGCGCCTTGGTGGAATGGCCGTCCGCGGGCCGGAGGCTTGCGGCCTGCACGTAGAGGCTTTCCCTGCCATTTTGAACCTGCGCCAGCATCGGATCCGCTTCGGCGTAACCTTGGCTGTCATAGCGGTTCAGCCAACCTTTGGACATTGAACTTCGAACCCAATGAATGGCGCCAGTCTCGGGCGTAAAGCAAAGCATGTTCAGTGCGTTGAACCCGATGTCAGTCAGACGGTCTAACGTGAACTCCCACCGTTCCTGATCATCATGGCGCAGAGAAAGTTCTTCGAGAAGATCAAGCGTGAACAGGCTGAGGGCATTCATAGAAACTCCGAATATAGTGTCGCACCCGTTGAGGCCGCGGTTTACTCAGCATGACCATGCGCTATCATCACGGTATCAGACAAGGAGCTTTGTCGTGCCCAAACTGGTCCGCCTTTACATCACGCAAGTTGCATGGGGATTTGTCATCTCGGCCCTGTTTGTCGGGGTGCTGCTGGCGCTGAACGTGGCCAACTTGCGCGGCCTGATTTTCGGATCCGAGATCGGGTTAATCGCTCTGGCAATGATCTGGTTCATGAACGGCATCGTGTTCGCCGGTGTTCAGTTCGCCTACGCGATCATGAGTATGGCGGAAAAGCCAACAGGCCCCAGGCGCGGTACACCTGTTGCGGCCAAGTTCGAACCCGCCCGCGTTGCGGTGGACAAGGGCTGAGCCAACCTATTTCGGAAAATGAAGACTCTCCCAGACCGGGTGAGGGATAAGTTTATGTGGCGGGACCGCCAGTCAACCGTGCGGTGTGATTCCCGAGGACCTGTATGTACAGGTGGGCGCCAGGTAATCAGGCCAGGACCTGAACAGAGCCAGCCCCCTCGGAATTGCTTAAGGCCACCAGAATGCTACCAATCACAAGAAGGGCAGAACCCGCCACGGGCCTAAGTAGGGGTTGCGGCGGGTTTGCACAAGGGGTCAGGCGTCAACAGTTTCGTGCAGGGTATTGCGCATCTTGCCCAAATGTTCGTCCCAACCGTCATCGAGTGCAAGGATCAGGCCAAATGCCTCTGCGCCTTGCGGCAGCCCTTCGTGAACCAAGCCCAGCCGGGTACCGCCCGGTACCGGGTCCAGCGTCCATTTTACGACGCTAACAGCGTCTCCCATGGGTTTGATGGTGAATGTATATTCCAGGTATTCGGGCGGACGGGCAGCGCGTACCTCACCCCAGATCAGAAGATCGCCACTGGTAGTCCCGAACATCTCAAGCTTCTGACCGGCGGCCAACGGACGCTCTGGTTTGTGAAACCACTCTGCCAAGCGGGCGGGTTCGGTCAAATAGGCCCATACGGTTTCCGGCGTGGCCCTCAGGAAAATTTGCTTTTGCAGAACTGCATTCGTCATTTTTTATTCCTTTCAATAGCTTCCTTCAGATTATTCAGGCGATCATCCCAGAACTGGTCAAAATAGCTGAACCAGTCGAGGATGGGGGCCAATCCGTTCGGCTCCAGCCGGTTAATGCGCTCGCGTCCACGCGCCTCGACGGTGATAAGGCCGCCATCGGAAAGAACGGTTAGGTGCTTTTTGACGGCTGCACGGGTCATATCGAACTGATCGGTCAGCTGAGCGATCGTCATGTCGCCGGACGCAAGGATCTGGACGATCTCCCGTCGGGTCGGGTCCGCTAGGGCGCGGAATGCGTTTTGAATTTGCGTCTGCATTGGTCACCTCAGTAGTGATACCATTTGGTATTGCAATTTATGAGATACCAGATGGTATCATGTCAAGAGTTTTTCTGGCGCTTGATTTTTGTTCACGAATTGTTCACATTTCAGGAATGACACTGGATTTACAGCCCGGACAAAAACTGGCCCGTGGGGTTTCGCGCCACTTGTTGGCGCATGGCTTTGTATCTGTTGAGGAATTTGTCCCCACCCGCGGTCTGCGCGTCGACGTCATGGGATTGGGCCCCAAGGGGGAACTGTGGGTCATCGAGTGCAAATCTAGCCGCGCAGATTATCTGACGGATTCCAAATGGCAGGGGTATCTGGATTGGTGTGATCGCTTTTTCTGGGCCGTCGATACCGACTTCCCAACCGATCTGTTGCCCGAGGAGACCGGGCTGATCATCGCAGATGCTTATGACGCCGAAATTATCCGAATGGCACCGGAAGATAAGCTGGCACCTGCGCGGCGCAAGAAGATGATTCAGAAGTTTGCAACAGATACAGCCCGCAGATTGCAGGCATTGCGCGATCCAAGAATTTGAACTGTCAGTCTTTTACGATCCGGGCAGCTTGCACAGCGGCGAGGATTTCGTCAGCGATTTCTTCCGCTTCTTCAGGTTCGAAGTCCATTGGAATTTCGACGCCGTCGGCCTCGATGAACAGGCGGACCATGCCGTGGTCGGTCGGGCCGATCTGAAGGTTTGCCTGAATGTCACGTTCGGTGTTGATGCTCATTTGCGCCTCCGGGACTGAGCGTTCCTGCTAGCGCGCAAAGGGTTGAGAATCAAGCCGCCTTTGAGGTCAGGTAGAGCATGGAAGATATTCTGATCAGACCAATCCTGCCGGATGATGCGCCCTGGTTGGTAGAACAGCACGGTCGCCTCTATCAGCGGGACGAGGGGTTTGATGGCACGTTCGCCCCCCTTGTCGAGAGCATTCTGGCCGACTTCGTCACGTCACACGATCCAGCGCGAGAAAGGGGATGGATCGCGGAGCAGGGTGGCGCGCGCCTTGGCAGTATCTTTTGTGTCGCGCTGAACGACCACACCGCAAAATTGAGGTTGTTTCTGTTGATGCCAGAGGCCCGTGGACAGGGCTTGGGTAAACGTATGCTCAACACATGCATGGGGTTCGCCCGCGATTCTGGTTATCGTGATATGGCCTTGTGGACGCATGAAAGCCATCGGGCAGCTTGTGCACTTTACAGGGCATCCGGATGGCAATTAACCGGCAGCAAAAAGGTTCATTCTTTTGGCTGTGATCTTGTCGAACAAAGCTGGGAAATTCGTCTTTAATTCTCTTGCATTCCCTGCGCGTGTTCGGTACATCGCCCCTCACGAGTGCCGCCTTAGCTCAGTTGGTTAGAGCGCTGGATTGTGGATCCAGAGGTCGCCGGTTCGAATCCAGCAGGCGGTACCATTTTCCCTTATTCATAACGCTTTCTCAGTACTTTCCTGAGATTCTCGGAAAGAAAAAACCGGGCCAAAAACAAGCCCGGCTGCCGAATTGTTTGGTTGCCTGACTTAGCGCGCCAGGTTCAGACGGAACCTCATCTTGGCCTTTCTGGCTGCTGGCAAGTGCCGGTTCAGCCGTTTGTTGATCAGCCCAAAAACACCGACAACCACTAGTGTCAGCAGGATGAAGTAAAAGGCCAGAATCGGGTAGGGAATGAACGGATTGAACGTCTTGTCGGCGAAATAGCTGGCGTAATACAGCGCGTCGCCACGCTGTTGCCAGGCGGGGAAGGCCGAAAAGAAGACCAGTGTAGTGGCGTGAAACAGGAAGATTGCTTCGTTCGTGTAGGCAGGCCAAGCCAGACGCAGCATGGTGGGCCAGATGATCCGACGGAACCGTGACCAGCCCGACATGCCATAGGCATCAGCGGCCTCGATATCACCCTTGGGGATCGAGCGCAGCGCGCCATAGAAGATCTCACCGGTATAGGCGGCGGTGTTCAGGAACAAAACGATCAACGCCCCCAGCCATGCCGACGTCAGGGCGTCGAACATGGGATAGGACTTCTTCAGCGACAGGAAGAAGAAGTAGGCAAAGAAGAACTGGATGAACAGCGGCGAGCCGCGGAAGATAAAGATGAACCACTCGGATGGTTTGCGCAGCCACTTGTTGGTGGATGCTTTGCCCATTGCCACGGCGGTTGCCAGAAAGAACCCGGTGACCAGTGCCATGATGCCGAAATAGATATTCCAGATCATGCCTGAACCGATCAGGGTGAATTGCTCGCACAGGGTAAAATCGTTGCGCGGCAGTAGCCGCTCACCAAGGCCCAGGGAACGCAGGCCGTAATCCTGGATGGTCTGGATGCAGCTCATGCGGTGGTCTCCTTGCGCAGAAGCTCTCCGCCTGATGTGGCCTGTCCGTGGGACAGGCGGCGCATCAGCTTTTCAAGCCCGATTTCTGAGACGCGGGTCATGCCGAGGTAGAAGATCAGCAGAGCCAGGAAGTACCACATGCGCCAGTCGCCATGGGGGTATTGGGTGAATTTCGTGGTCTTGGTCCCGCCCAATTCGCGGGCCCAATAGACGATGTCTTCGATGCCCAGCAGGAACAGCAGCGGGGTGGCTTTGATCAGCACCATCCACAGGTTCGACAGACCGGGCAGGGCGTAAACCCACATTTGCGGCACGAGGATGCGCCAGAATGTCTGGCTGGGGGACAGACCATATGCGGCTGCTGTTTCCAGCTGCGCATGGGGAACCGCCCGCATGCCGCCGAACAGCACGTTGGCCGCAAAAGCGCCGAAAACGATCGAGAATGTGATGACTGCGAGGAAGAAACCATAGGTCTCATGCACAAATTCCGGCGCGGTGCTCAGCGGCAGTTTTGCCGACTGGCAAACGATGAAGTCGTTGCCCTGGCGGATCGGGTCCGTCCAGTCAGGGCAAAGGATCTTATGGCGCGTCCATTCAAATGCCTGATCCAGCGCGATCACAAAGAACATGAAGAAGGCGATGTCCGGCACACCCCGTACAATCGCGATATAGCCTTTGCCCAGCCAGCTGACGGGGGGGATATGCGAGCGGGCGGCCATTGCTCCGATGAACCCGAAACTCAACGCCACGGGCGCCGTGACGGCCAGCAACAGCAGGACCTTCAGGAACGAAAGGTAGAACGACCAGTGTACGCCGTTGGTCAGATAGCAGGAAAACCAGCGGAACGTGCCCAGCGTATCGGGATCAGTGCAAAACGAGAAAATGGCGGGCCTCTTGAGGTGCTAAGGCTCAGGGGCGGCGCGCCCCGGTATTGGGGCGCGCAACCTGATTCAGATCAGAAGGTCGAGGACACTTCCCATTTGGTGATCAGCTCGTTCAGGCTGCCGTCGTCCTTCATGGACTGGATGGCAGTGTTGAGCTTTTCTTTCAGATCACCGTCCGACTCGCGCACACCGATGCCGACACCACCGCCCAGCGGGACATCTTCGGCGACAAAGCGCAGGTCCGCGTCTTCATCTGCAATCGGTGCAAGGAAAGACTTATCGGCCAGAACGGCGTCAGCTTCGCCATTGCGCACGGCTGCGATGGTTTCTTCGGGGCTGGCGAACTCGACCAGAGTTGCACCGGATTCAGCAATGTAACCGGCCTGAATGGTGCCGGTCTGTGCCGCAACAACGCCGTTCGCGACATCTACGTCGTCGGAGGTTGCAACATAAGCCGACGGATCTGGCGGCGTGTAGTTCTGAGTGAAATCAATCACTTCGTCACGCTCGTCGGTGATCGACATGCCCGCGATGATGACGTCATAGTTGCCCGACACCAGGTTCGGAATGATCGAATCCCAGTCGTTCTTGACCCATTCGCATTCCAGGTTTGCGCGCTTGCACAGCTCATCACCCAGCTCACGCTCGAAACCGTCGATCTCGCCGGCGTCATTGATGAAGTTCCACGGAGGGTAGGCGCCTTCGGTGCCCATGCGGACCGTATCGGCCATGGCCATACCGGCGCTCAGCGCCAGTGCTGCTGTGGTCAGAATCAGGTTTTTCATTGTTACTCCCCTTTTTGGTTCTGTCCTGAATTTATGCCGCCATGGTGGCGGAGAGAAAACCCTGAAGTCGCGTGGATTCAGGGGTCGTAAAGATGTCTTCCGGCAGGCCTTCTTCTTCGATGAGGCCTTGATGCAGGAACACCACATGGCTTGAGATATCGGCAGCCATTTTCATATCGTGTGTCACGATGATCATGGTGCGACCTTCGGCGGCCAGATCCTTGATCACTTTGATCACTTCCTGTTCCAGTTCGGGGTCCAGCGCCGAAGTCGGCTCGTCGAACAGCAGGGCCTGAGGCTCCATGCACAGGCCGCGCGCAATCGCGGCGCGTTGCTGCTGACCGCCTGACAGTTGCGCGGGATATGCGTCGCATTTGTCGCCGATGCCAACCTTTTCCAGATACCTACGGGCGCTGTCTTCAGCCTCGGCCTTGTCGCGGCCCATGACGGTCACTGGGGCCTCCATCACGTTTTGCAGGATGGTCATATGGGCCCACAGATTGAACTGCTGAAACACCATCGACAGGTTTGTGCGAATACGCAGGACCTGTTTGGGATCGGCTGGACGGCGGTTATGTGCGTTGCCAGTCCAGCGGACCGGTTCGCCCTTGAACAGAATCTCGCCCTCTTGGCTGTCTTCCAACAGGTTGCAGCAGCGCAGAAGCGTCGATTTGCCAGAACCGGACGAACCAATGAGTGAGACGACATCACCGCGTCTGGCGGTGATATCCACCCCTTTCAATACCTCAAGATTGCCAAAGCTCTTGTGTAGGTTCTTGATCTCGATGACCGGAGTGGAATCTGTCACGGGTGGTCCAGCTGCTATTGGTGTTGGTGCGGTACTAGGGCTGAAATTTCAGAGCAATGCAATGCGCAAATGACACGGAACGGGCCACAAACTGTCAAAATGACCAGACGTTCTGACCAAAGTGGTCAGGGATCGATCAATTTGGCAGCATCAGGGGACGGGTCGGGAACGGCAAGGTAATGCTCGGCTGAAATGTCGATCAGACCACGCAAGTGCAGCATCTTTTGGTCGGCAGGGGAAAGATCGTTGATGGCTGCACGAACCGCCTTTGCAATCTGGGGCGCATCCTGACTATTGGCCGTAATGTAGGGCAGAGCGGGCGAAGGTTCCGTTGCTGCGACCTCGCGAAGCTCAGCGTCCAAATTCGAGTGTTCCTTGAGCAATTCCCACGTAAGCGCATCCAGCGCGGCATAATCCGCGCGGCCTTCCGCAACAGCGGCTGCCGAAAGGGCATGACCGCCAGTTTCCAACACGGAACTTGGAAGACGGCTGTGACGTGACAGATGAACCATGGGCGCAGCCCAACCGGACTGAGAAATCGCTTCATTGTAAGCAAAGGTGCCGTCGGCAAGCTGGTCCAGATCGCGGGTATCGTCTTTTCGGGCCACGATAACAGACCGGTAGTGCCCTGGCGGACAGCCTGCCAAACCGTAGTCCGGCGTGCCGACAAGCTGAACTATACCGTGCAATCGGGTGCGGTAAGGCATGCCGCATGTTTGGGAGAAAACAAGGTCGGGACTATGCCAGACATCCCAGACGTCGGCGCCACGTGTCAGATGCGCGGGGCCAAATCCAAGATGCGCCCGAATCAACGACCAGAACCGATCATTGGCTGGTTGCAGCGCGGGCATGTCGTACATGCCCAGCACTGAAATCACGATTTGGCTGCCTTTTGCCGGGCCAGGGCGGAATCGACGTCGCTGACACCCATCAGGCTGACTAGGAGACGCAGCAGCGAATCTTCTTCGCCGGTCCGATGCCCATCGGCCAGTGCGACCGACCACATCGCCTGAACCACGGCCAGACGATCTTCGTAAGCGACAGCCTCTTTGATCGCGCGGGTAAAGCGGACGGTATCGGGGGCTTCGGCTTCTAGATCTTCGGCGCTGGCGCGAAGGGCTGCGGCCTCAAAAGGGGACAGGCCATAGCGTTCCGCCGATATCCGGTCGATTCGTGCCATTTCCGTGTCGGCATAGTCGTTGTCGGATCTGGCGATGCGTACCAGAAGGGCCGTAAGGGCCAAACGGGCGTCGTTATCGGCAAGTGGGTCGGGCTGCGGCTGCGTGAGCCGGGACAGAAAATCGCTGAACATGAATTGGTTATAGAAGCGGACTACTTCTGTTCCAAGCGCGTTTGTACCCGTTCATGCGCTTCTTGGCTGTCTTTAAAGCTCAGGCCCATGGCGATGCGGGCTTCTTCGACGATCTTCATTTCGCCTTCGTCCGAATTGCCATCGGCCAGAACGACCTCCCACAAAGCGTCCAGCGCGGCCAGACGTTCCTGCAGGTCGGTTGTTTCGCGGATCAACTTGCCGAATGTATCGGTGTCTGGCGCGGCGGCGTGCAATTTTTCGCAGGTGGCGCGGACTTTGGCGGCCTCGATCGCGTTGTGCTGATAGAGCCGCGCAAGAATACGGTCGATCAGGCTGATTTCTTCCAGCTTGTAATCCCGATCCGCCTGCGCCACGCGCACCATCAAAGCACCCAAGGCCAGTTCGGCGTCAGGATCGGGCAAATGGTCGTGCTGTGGCGGGCGAAACGCCTGAAGGAATTTTTTCAACATGTCGCGAGGATATTCCATATTTTGTGGCCCGCCAAGCGCTGACTACCCGTCATAGCCGTGAATGGTCACAACTTTGCCGGTATCCGCTTGTATCGGTATCTACCCGCTGGCTAGGCGCCTGACTGCAGCGCCTGTTTCGCTTGTTCCTGCAGCCAGCCCAGCATATTCCGGTACGGCACAGGCCCATAACTGATCCGGGCGACGCCCAGTGACGCAAGTGTCGCGGTATCCGGCGTCCCGGGCAGGGCAATGATATTCACAGGTAGATCAGTCGATTCGCAAAGCCGGGCGATCATGTCCTCATCCTTGAGGCCGGGTGCAAAGAATCCGTTGGCACCCGCGTCGGCATAGGCTTTGGCGCGGGCCATCGCATCGTCGAGCATCGCCTCGTCATGCGTTTCCGGCGCAGCCTTCAGGAAGATGTCCGTTCTGGCGTTGATAAAAACAGGGATGCCAGCGACGTCGCACCCTTCGCGCATCGCACCAACGCGAGCCGCCTGGGTTTCGATGTCGTACAGGTCTTTGGTGCCGACAATCTGGTCTTCGAAGTTGAAGCCGACGACACCTGTTTCAAGTGCACTTTGGACATTGGCGATGATTCCCACCGCGTCCTCGGCATAGGCCCCCTCGAAATCCAAAGAAACAGGAAGGTCTACGGCGCTGACGATTCTGCCGGCGTTGTCCAAAGCGACATCCAGCGGGATGTTCTGGCCGTCGCCAAACCCCTGCGCCATTGCAACGGGTGCGCTGCCGGTCGCCAATGCCATGGCGCCTGCATCCCGCACGGCACCGGCGCTGCCAGCGTCCCAGATGTTAAAAAGGATGACCGGATCGCCCTTTTTGTGCAGGGCCGCAAAGGTTTCCGCGTTTTGGATTTGATCGGTCATTTGGGCCTCTCCTGTCATCATTTACCCAACAGTAACCATGTGGAACTGTGCCCGAGTAGTGTTTTTTGGCCGCACACCGTCACTTTGCGGTGACGAAAGAAAATGGGCCAACATTTGTTGGCCCGAATTCTGCGACATGGTGAGATCAGTTGAAGATGATTTAGTCTTGGCCGGCAGTGCCAGATACGTATCTGGCGCTGAACGCCGACTCGCCTAGCCGCTTGAGAAGTGACAACTCGGTCTCCAGCCATGCTTTGTGGCCTTCTTCCTCCAGCAAAATTCGTTCAAACAATGTTCGGGTTCCAACGTCGCCAGCCTCGGCCGCTTGTGCTGCGGCTTGGGTGTAGAAATCGATGGCTTCCATTTCATCCTTCAGGTCTGCGGTAAACATCTCTTCCAGGTCGTCCGCCGCCTTTGGGTTTTTCTGAAGCTCAAGCTCTGGCTTTGCGCCCAGGAAAAGAATGCGTTCGATATAGGCATCAGAATGCCCCAATTCTTCCTGCATTTCGCCGCGCATTTTTTCGGCCAGGATGTCCAAGCCCCAGTCATTCAGCACATGCGCATGCAACTGGTACTGATGCGCAGCCGTCATTTCCATGTGAAGCGCTTGTTGGAGGTTTGTGATCGTTGTCGCATTGCTCATCGGAATACTCCTGAATCTTTGAACTGCATCAAATTACGCGGCACGCCGGCCTGCTTGTTCAAATAGTTAGGAGGTTACACCCCACAAAACAATGCGGGGTGACAGTCCGACACAGATAGCTCTTAAACGAGGCGAGAGGTGTCTTTCGCTGCGCGCACAAAGTCGCGGAACAGTGGATGCGGTTCAAATGGTTTGGATTTCAGTTCCGGATGGTACTGGACGCCGATGAACCAAGGGTGGTCCGACCATTCGACGATTTCAGGCAGACGGCCATCGGGCGACATGCCCGAGAAGTTCAGACCAGCCTTTTCCAGCTTGTCGCGATACTTGATATCCACCTCATAGCGGTGGCGGTGCCGCTCTTCGATATTGGTGCCGCCGTATACCTCTGCCACTTTCGAGCCATCGGCCAATACCGCGTCATAGGCGCCCAAACGCATGGTGCCGCCTTTGTCGTCACCGACCTTGCGTTCGACCTTGTGGTTGCCCTGCACCCATTCTTTCAGGTGGTAAACAACAGGCTCAAAACGTTTTTTGCCCGCTTCGTGGTCAAACTCTTCCGAGCCCGCTTCGGTAATGCCAGCGGCATTGCGGGCTGCTTCGATCACAGCCATCTGCATACCAAGGCAGATTCCCAGATAGGGCACTTTGTGTTCGCGTGCGTATTGCGCGGCTTTGATCTTGCCTTCAGTGCCGCGTTCGCCAAATCCACCGGGAACGAGGATCGCGTGGAAACCTTCCAGATGCGGGGCTGCGTCTTCGGTATCAAACACCTCGGCATCGACCCATTCGACCTTTACGCGAACCCGGTTGGCCATACCGCCATGGGTCAGTGCCTCGGCAATTGACTTATAGGCGTCTTCAAGCTGCGTGTATTTGCCGACGATGGCGACTTTGACTTCGCCTTCGGCATTGTGGATGCGGTCGCTGACATCTTCCCATTTTGTGAGATCAGGCTTGGGGGCAGGGCTGATCTGGAACGCATCCAGAACCGCCTGATCCAGACCTTCGCGGTGATAGGCCAGCGGAGCGTCATAAATGGTCGACAGATCCTGTGCCGCGATCACGCTGTCCGGGCGCACGTTGCAGAACAACGCCAGCTTTTCGCGCTCTTTGACCGGGATGGGGCCCTCAGAGCGACAGACCAGAATGTCAGGAGCCAGACCGATCGAGCGCAGCTCTTTCACCGAGTGCTGGGTCGGCTTGGTTTTCAATTCGCCCGAGGCTTTGATGTAGGGCAGCAGGGTCAGGTGCATGAACAGGCATTGGCCGCGCGGCTTGTCCTGGCTGAACTGACGGATAGCTTCAAAGAAGGGCAGGCCTTCGATATCGCCGACGGTGCCGCCAATCTCGCACAGCATGAAATCGACCTCATCCTCACCGATCGAGATAAAGTCTTTGATTTCGTTGGTGACGTGCGGAATCACCTGAATGGTCTTGCCCAGATAGTCGCCGCGGCGCTCTTTCTCGAGCACGTTGGAGTAAATTCGACCCGAGCTGACCGAGTCGGTCTTGCGGGCCGCCACGCCGGTGAATCGTTCGTAGTGACCAAGATCCAGGTCGGTTTCGGCCCCGTCATCGGTCACGAACACTTCGCCATGCTCGAACGGCGACATCGTGCCGGGGTCAACGTTCAGATAGGGGTCCAGCTTGCGCAGACGCACCGAATACCCTCGGGCCTGCAACAGCGCGCCCAAAGCCGCCGAAGCCAGTCCTTTACCCAAAGACGAAACCACACCACCAGTGATGAAAATAAAACGCGCCATGTTTTCGGCTGCTCCCGTGAGACGTCAAAATCAGCTGCCCGACGGTTCCGAAAAACCGCTGCACCACGGGACTTCACATATAAAGGATTCGCGCCAATAGCGCAAGAGAACCGCAAGATGCTGTTGCAGTTCTCTTTCAGGTTTCTAGGTTTTGTGGATCAGTTGGCTTGTGGGATCAGCGGCGCGTTGTCGCCATCTGCCGGAGGCAGCAGATCGTCAGCCGACGGAACCGCAGGTGTGCTTTCCTCGGTCGGTGCCGGGGCCGGAACGCCCAAACGGTCGATCACCGAACTGCCCGAGGATTTCTGTGCAGCCAAAATTGTCAGCGTGATTGATGTCACGATGAAACAAGCGGCCAGGATCCACGTCACCTTGCCCAAAGCGGTTGCCGCCGAGCGACCAGCCATTGCACCGCCGCCACCGCCGCCCATGCCAAGGCCACCGCCTTCGGATCGCTGCATCAGAACGACGGCGATCAGGCCCAGAGCCAAGAGGAGGTGGATAATGAGAACGACGTTTTCCATGGTGTTCCTGTACAGCGTGGCGTGTATCGCGTGGTACTTATGCAAGTTTTCCAGCGGGGGCAAGGGAGGAGTTGGCATCAAGAACGGTGATGTTTCAGATCACGGCAAAGGGACTGGACAGCATGGCCGCACCTCGCGCAGGCTGCGGCCATGCCACATGATGATCACGACCACCCGCACACCCTTTTGCCCCCTGATCCTGCGCTGCGGGTAAAGGCGCTGGAAACGATTCTGACTCGCAAGGGGCTGATCGATCCGGCGGCGCTAGATGAAATTATTGATACCTATCAGAATAAGATCGGCCCGCAGAACGGCGCGCGGGTTGTTGCCAAAGCCTGGACCGACCCGGACTTTAAAGCCGCGTTGCTGAAAGATGCCACGTCGGTTGTCGCCGATCTGGGTTATTACGGGCGTCAGGGCGAACATATGGTTGTCGTCGCAAACACGCCCGAACAGCACAACATGGTCGTGTGCACCCTGTGCAGTTGTTACCCGTGGCCGCTGCTTGGTATTCCGCCGGGTTGGTACAAATCCGATGCCTATCGGGCCCGGGCTGTGCGTGAGCCGCGCAAGGTTCTGGCTGAGTTTGGGGTGACCCTGCCCGAGACGTCCTCGGTTCGCGTTTGGGATTCGACGGCCGAGGTGCGGTACCTTGTGCTTCCGATGCGGCCAGAAGACACGGATGGCTTAACCGAAGACGAGTTGGCGGCACTTGTCACACGCGACAGCATGATCGGAACCGGCCTGCCAAAGGTGCCGTCATGACCAGAGTTCACGATATGGGGGGGCGGTTCGGCGATGGACCTGTGCACCCCGAACCCGATGATGCCCCGGTTTTTGCTGAAGACTGGCATGCGCGGGCATTGGCAGTCACGCTGGCTGCTGGATCGCTGGGGCAATGGAATATTGATATCTCACGTCACGCACGCGAGAGGCTCTCACCCAAGGACTACACGCGATTTTCTTATTATGAGAAATGGATTTCAGCCCTGACGGACCTGCTTGTCGAAAGCGGCGTGCTCACCGAGGAAGACCTACGTGGCGAGGCAGACAAAGAAGAACACCCGCTGGCGGCCCGTAAGATGAAGGCCGAAGCGGTTGCTGGTGTGCTGGCCAGTGGTGGTCCTGCGGATCGGCCCTCGAACGTGCGGGTAGAATTCAAACCGGGGCAAGAGGTTGTGACCGCTCGTCAGTCCGCCAACCGCCTCGTCGATGGGGGGCATACCCGCTTGCCTATGTACGCCACCGGGGCGAAGGGTCGCGTCCTTTTGGTGCATGGAACGCATGTGTTGCCGGACTCAAGTGCCCATAAATTGGGCGATGCCCCTGAGCCGCTGTACGCCGTGGTCTTCCCTGCATCCGAACTATGGGCGAGCCCTGAACACCCGCAGGATGAAGTGGTTCTGGATCTCTGGCAAAGCTATCTGGAACCCGCATGAGTGGATGCATAACGCATACATCCCCTGAGCCGGTTTTTGCAGAGCCGTGGCACGCGCAGGTCTTTGCCGTGACGGTTGCGCTGAACGAGGCCGGACGGTTCGATTGGCCGGAGTGGGCTGCGCGCTTCTCAGCCACTTTGAAACGGAACGGTTTGGATCGTGAACTGAATGGCGGGGACGATTATTTTACCGCGTGGCTGGAAACGCTCGAGGTGCTGTTGGCCGAGCAGGGGTCCGCAGCCCCAGATGATATCAGCCAATTGCGCGACAAGTGGGAAGAGGCCTATCTGACAACGCCCCACGGACAGCCTGTGCGACTGACCAAGGGATAGGGGGCTCTGCCCCCGCCACCCGTGCCGGGCGACTCCCCCGGGATATTTCTAGCCAGATGAAGCAGGGGATCCGTTTCTTCATCTGGCCAGAAATATCCCCGCCAGAGGCATCGTGCGCAGCACGATCTTTGCATGCGTCGAATTACCGGTTTCCCTGTCGCTTTCCCCCCGCTATACGAGCCGAGTTTGATAACTCAGCGCAAAAGGACCGGATATGGCCAATGTGGTTGTTGTCGGCGCCCAGTGGGGTGACGAAGGAAAAGGCAAGATCGTCGACTGGCTCAGTGAGCGGGCAGACGTGATTGCGCGTTTTCAGGGTGGCCATAACGCCGGTCATACGCTGGTCATCGACGGAGAGGTCTACAAGCTGCACGCGCTGCCGTCGGGTGTTGTGCGTGGCGGCAAGCTGAGCGTCATAGGCAATGGCGTCGTGCTTGATCCCTGGCATTTGATCAAAGAGATTGGGACTATCCAGGCGCAGGGCGTTGATATCTCGCCCGAGACGTTGATGATTGCCGAAAACACACCTTTGATTTTGCCGATCCATGGCGAGTTGGATCGTGCGCGGGAAGAGGCAGCGAGCAAAGGCACCAAGATCGGGACAACCGGGCGGGGCATCGGCCCGGCCTACGAAGACAAGGTTGGTCGTCGCTCTGTGCGTGTCGCTGATTTGGCGGATGAGGCGACGCTTGAAGCACGTGTCGACCGTGCGTTGCAGCATCATGACCCGCTGCGTAAAGGGTTGGGGATCGAGCCAGTTGATCGTGATGCGTTGATCGCTCAGCTGAGAGAGATTGCACAGCAAATTCTGCCCTTCGCGGCCCCTGTCTGGAAAGTGCTGAACGAAAAGCGCAAGGCTGGCAAACGCATCCTGTTCGAAGGTGCACAAGGCGCTTTGCTGGATATTGACTTCGGAACCTACCCGTTCGTGACTTCGTCCAACGTTATTGCCGGGCAGGCTGCGACGGGCGTGGGTATCGGTCCGGGGTCCATCGACTTCGTTCTCGGCATAGTCAAGGCTTACACAACCCGTGTAGGCGAGGGTCCGTTCCCGACAGAGCTGGAAGACGATGATGGTCAGCGCCTTGGTGAGCGTGGGCACGAGTTCGGGACGACCACAGGCCGCAAACGTCGTTGTGGTTGGTTCGATGCCTGCCTGGTGCGCCAGACCTGCGCAACCAGCGGTGTGAACGGTATCTCGCTGACCAAGCTGGACGTTTTGGACGGATTTGAAACCCTGAAAATCTGTGTTGGCTATGAGCTGGACGGAGAGCGTCTGGATTATCTTCCGACTGCCGCCGACCAACAGGCGCGCTGCAAGCCGATTTACGAAGAGGTGCCGGGTTGGAGCGAATCCACCGAAGGCGCGCGCAGCTGGGCGGATCTGCCGGCCAATGCAATCAAATACGTGCGCCGGGTCGAAGAGCTGATCGATTGTCCCGTCGCCCTTTTGTCCACCAGCCCGGAGCGGGATGACACCATACTGGTGACAGACCCGTTTGCAGACTGATGGCAGAGGAACAGAAACAAGGCCTCAGCTATAAGGCGCGCCGCCGCTGGTCTCTGGCGCTTTTGCTGATTGGATTGCCGCTTTATATCGTGGCTGTGGTGACGGTTGTGAACTGGCTTGATCGCCCGCCGATCTGGCTTGAGCTGCTGGTCTATGTCGGTCTGGGCATCGTGTGGGCCTTGCCCTTCAAGTTTGTGTTCAAAGGCGTTGGGCAAGCAGACCCGGATCAGTCGCAAGATTGAGAGGGCGCTTCTTTTCCCGTACAAAAAAGGGGCCGATGATTGCATCGGCCCCTTTTTCTTTTGATTTTTTAAGTTCAGCCTGCGGCGCGCTCATCATCGGGGCGGAACCCGATCTGCGTTGAGGCGGCAAAACGACCACCACCGGCTTTTTCGATCTTGCCGTCCCGAAGCAATTGACCGAACGAGCGCAGGCTTTCTTCGCGGTTGAAGTCGTCCTGCTTGAGCGAGCGGATCTTATTCATCAGCTGCGGGCGCGAGAATTGTTCCTGACCTTCGATGAACGACAGGTAAGCGGCGGCAGCCTCCAACAGGTCGGGCAGCGATTGTGCGCCTTGTTCCTGTGCAAACAGGGCAAAACCACCTTCTTCGTTGGAATCGCCAGCTTCGTCTTCTGATTTGGACGTAACGCGGCGCGGGGTCACCGGACCGGAGTCCTGTTCCCTTGCGTCGACACGCTGTTCCGCAACCAGTTTCAGCGGCGACGAGGTGTCCGACTGAGGGCGCATGCTGGTGACTTGAATCTCGGGGCGGCGCGGGCTGACGACCGAGGTCAGATCGCCGCGATATCCGCTTTCCTCGGACTCTTCTTGCTGGGGCCGGTCCTCGCGCTCAGCTTCGGTTGCGGCGACTGCGGTGCGCAGATGCGAATAGGTTTCGCGCTGCGTGCTGGTCGCGGGGTCATCCATCTGGCTGTCCGCCTTGTCCATCAGGCGAGACAAATCCTGATCCAGAGCCGTTTCGTTCGGTGATTGACCGTCCATTGCGGCCTCGACCTTCGAGATCTCGCTTAGAACATTGGCCTCATCCTCGGCGGTCAGATAACCCTCTTGGGTCTCTGCGGCATAATCGATCTGATCCTCTTCGGTCTCTTCGCTCAGGATATTGACGGGCTCATCGGATTCTGTCGTTTCCTCAAGATCGGTGAACAGCGCCGAGGGCGTGGGCGCCTCTTCCTCGTCTTCGTAGTCGGCGTCCTGCTGCATCGAGAATGGCTGCACGGGTTCCACCGGTTCTTCCGTTGCTTCGGCTTCTGCCACTGGCTCTGCCGCGGCAGGGGTATCCTCGATTTCTTCCGCCTCAAAGGCCGGTGCCATCGGTTCAACAGCTGCTTCGGGCTTGTCCGTTTCGGCAAGGTCCGATGAATCGAGCGAACCCATCTCAAACGCGGCGGCGACCGCATCCATGGGGGCTGCTGGCTGATTACCCAGGCTTGTGTCCTCGTCTTCAGTATAAATCACCGAGTTTTCTTCGGAATGCGAAACGACGGCGCGGATGCGCTGCAGTTTCGCGGCAATGCTGTCCGCAGCCGGGGCAGGTGCGCTTTCAACCGGCTCGGCATCAGCAAAGAACGACTCGGCCCCTTGTGCAGGGGGGGTGGCACTGGGGCTCATCACTTGGGGGTCTGCTTGCGCAGCAGTTGGAACCACAGCAGGGGTTGGCTTTGCAGCCTGCTGGGTCGCACGCAGCAACAGGCCGGAATCGCTCTGGCTGGCTTCTACATGTTTTGCTGCGTCGCGCTGTGCGATCCGGGTCAGCATTTCTGCGTCAGGCTGGGGGGGTTCAGAACCAAAATACCGATCATCGGCGGAAAGATCACGGAAGTACTCTGCGATTGCCTTCATCGTTTCGAATGAATCGTCGAATCCTTCCAAAGTGCAGGAGAAGGTTCCATAAGAAACGGTCAATACCTTGTTGTTCTGTACCATCAGACGCACGTCCTCTACAAACTACGAGAGCCAACCACCTTATGCAGGCACACCTATTGGCTCGGAACTCTTTGCATGAACCTATCATTTTGTGGTCTCAATGTGTCCAAATCCGGAAAAAATGGTCAATCTAAGTAAAAAACGCCCAATTGTGCGGTCATTTGAGCCAATTGCACTGGTCGGAGGCGGAGAAATCGGTCCTGACGACCTGAATGTGATGCTGATTCGCGCCAAGACGGTCGTGGCAGCCGATGGTGGGGCCGCCCCTCTGGTAGAATCGGGTCGCATTCCGGATGCCGTGATTGGTGATTTCGATTCGCTGGACAGCCGGCACAAAGACCAAATTCCAGTGGACCGTTTGTATCCTATACGGGAACAAAACAGCACGGATTTTGACAAGGCTCTGCGCAGCATCGAAGCGCCTGTCGTGTTGGGGGCCGGGTTCCTGGGCGGGCGGCTGGACCATCAACTTGCTGTTCTTAACACATTGGTTCAGAGACAGGATCGCCCCTGTGTCTTGTTGGGCGAGACTGAGGTCGTCTTTCACGCGCCGCCGCAGATTTCCCTTAGTATCACACCCGGTGATGTCGTTTCATTGTTTCCGTTCCAACGGGTAACCGGAACCAGCAGAGGGCTGGAGTGGGCCATCGACGATCTGGTTATGGAACCCGGCGGGCAGGTAGGCACATCCAACCGCGCACTGGCAGATGTTGAGCTGACGGTGGATGCGCCGGGATTGCTGGTGATGGTGCCGAGATATGCGCTGGATCAGGTTATGCATGCGTTTGTGTCGGGGCAGACCGGGCGCTGGCCCGCTCGCGCAGAATGACATACAGGCCTGCGGCGACGGTGATGCCAATGCCGACAGCGGCCATGCCATCCGGAAGGTCATGGAAGATCAACCAGCCAAAGAACGTGGCCACCGGGATCTCAAGATATTGCATGGGGGCCAGCGTGGCGGACGGCGCATAGCGCAACGACCACGTCATGAATAGATGCGCGACAGTGCCCAGGACACCGATTCCGATCAGCAGCAGGTGACTTTCACGCTCGGGAACAATGAAAGACAGCTCCCAAACATTGCCGAGTGTTCCCAGCGCCAGAACCGGCAGCAGAAGAACCGTCGCCATCACTCCGGATACGGCCTGCAAGGATATTGGGTCGGTTTCCTTGGCAATCTGTCGTGTCACCAACATGAAAAGGGAAAAGACAATTGCAACGACCAAGGGTAACAGAGCGGCGGCACCGACCTGAACAAAGCTGGGCTGGATGACCAGCAGAGTGCCCGCGAACCCGACAACACAGGCGATCAGGCGGCGCATACCGACCTCTTCACCCAGCACGTACTTGCCCAGCAACAACATTATGAAGGGCATGACAAAGGCGATGGCGACTGCATCCGCCAGCGGCAAGTATTGCAGTGCGCTGAACATTGCCGTGATAGCGACGATATGCAGAACCGTTCGGATGAACGCCAGCCACACAAGACGTCCACGCATGCGCCAGTGCCGCCTGGTCAGGGCCACCAAAGGTATCAGGATCAACGCCTGAACGGCAAAGCGAATAAACACCAGAACGCCGACCGGTGTCGTCTCACCCAGCAGCTTGGCGATGGAATCTCCCATCGGTGCAAGCACGCAAAAACACAGCATCAAGAAGATGCCAAAGACGGGACGATCCTGGGTCATGCGGCGACGCTACGGGTTTTGGCACCCGGTTGAAAGCTTCTATGAAATCGGCTGCACCTTCGTGTAGTCGGGTCCGATGCAGACGGGCAGGTCGTCGTCCAGTTTCAGCCAATCCAGCCGTTCTTCATGGGCCACGTGCAGTGTGGGCTGCAATTGGTTGGGATCCTCTAATGTGGCGACATACAAATGCAGCACGTCCGACATGGCTTGGGATCGAAACGAGATCGGCGTGCCGCAATTGGGACAAAAGCTGCGCTCGACACCGGGCGAGGAATTAAAGGTTTTCGGAGACTCGCCAGTCCAGCGCCATTGCCCGTCGCGCACGCCAAAATAGGTCGTCATCGGCGCCGCACATTGCCTGCGGCAACTATCGCAATGGCAGCTCACGCAGGACAGGACCGGAGGATCAACCTCGTAGCGGATGGTGCCGCACAGGCAATGTCCTTGCATCGTTGACCTCCATTGCTGTCACTGTCAGCAGTTTGGCACGTTTACGGCCAACCCACCCAGGGACGTTTCCTTGTACTTCTCATGCATATCATGCCCGGTCTGGCGCATGGTTTCGATCACTGAATCCAGCGGCACGAAGTGTTTCCCATCGCCACGCAGCGCAAGTGAAGCAGCCGAGACGGCTTTGATGGCCGCCAAACCGTTGCGTTCGATGCAAGGAACTTGCACCAGACCAGCGACCGGGTCGCAGGTCATGCCCAGATGATGCTCCAATGCAATTTCGGCGGCGTTTTCGACCTGCTCGGGCGTACCACCCATCACGGCGCAGAGGCCCGCTGCAGCCATTGCCGAGGCGCTTCCAACTTCAGCCTGACAACCGGCTTCTGCTCCCGAGATCGAGGCGTTGTATTTGACCAGCCCGCCAATGGCCGCTGCCGTAAGAAGGAAGTCCTCGATATGGCTTTCCGAGGCACCCGGAACGTGGTCGAGGTAATAGCGCAGTACGGCAGGCATCGTACCAGCTGCCCCGTTTGTGGGCGCAGTGACGACTTGCCCGCCAGCCGCGTTTTCCTCGTTTATCGCCATCGCATAGACGCTCATCCAGTCGTTGATGGTGTGCGGCGCGTTCAGATTCATACCCCGTTCGGCCAATAACGCGTCGTGGATGCCCTTGGCGCGGCGGCGCACTTTCAGGCCGCCGGGCAGAATGCCATCCGTCTTCAGTCCACGTTCGATACAGTTGTTCATGACTTCCCAAAGCCGGGCGGTGCCTTTGGCGAAACTGTCCGCACAGCCACGCGCGATTTCATTCTCGCGCTTCATCTGGGCGATGCTTTTGCCGCTGGCGTTTGCCATCTCCAGCATTTCGGCCGCCGAGTGGAACGGGAAAGGCACGGCGGGGCCGTCATTGGTGGCTTTGCCTTCGGCGAGTTCCTCTTCGGTCAGAACAAAACCGCCGCCTACGGAATAATAGACTTGCCGCAGAATCACGTCGCCTTGCGCATCGGTGGCCATCAGGATCATCCCATTGGCATGGCCGGGCAGGTTGTGGTCGTAGTCAAAGATCAGATCGGCCTTTGGATCGAATTGCAGGGTCGGCAACCCCTCGGGCGTGACTGAGTGCGTTTCAGAAATAGCAACCAGCGCGGCCTCGGCCTTGTCGTTGTCATAGGTGTCAGGAACAAACCCGGCCAGCCCAAGGATCGTAGCCCGGTCGGTGGCGTGGCCCACACCGGTAAAGGCCAGCGATCCGTGCAGCGATCCGCGAAGACCGGCGAATTCAAACGGCGAGGCGCGCATCAGGTCCAGAAACCGTGCGGCGGCAACCATCGGCCCCATTGTGTGTGACGAGGACGGGCCGATGCCCACTTTGAACATATCAAAAACAGACAAGAACATATCAGGTAGCAGAGCCTTCTGGAGGGTGAGCATAAGATGGACTGGTGAAGGGGGTAACCCCCAACCCCTCGGCCGCGATGGCAGCCCGGGTTGCGGGACGGCTTTCCAGGCGCATCAGAATGGATTGCAGGTAAGGCGTATCCGCCAATTGATACCAACTGCGATCAGCGCGCTCCGGGTAAAGGGACATCCACCGCATCTGGCAGGCAAGGTAGTATGTAAGGACCGAGGGCTGATCGGCGTGCAACCAGCTGGGCGCAGTTTTAGCAACGTCGTCCAGAACCCGAAGATGTTGGCGTAGGCGCGGGCGGATACCGTTGCGCAAGGTTTCGGCCTGTGCCGCGTCGATGTATTTTTCGACATAGAAAAGGATGCGCAGATCGGCATGTAAAGTGTTCGATGCGAAAAAGAGCCATTTCAGGAACGCAGCCCGATCCGGGTTGTCAGAGGCGGGAGCCAGTTGCGCATGTGTATCTGCCAGCCACAAAAGGATGGCGGCTGTTTCAAAGATCGGGCCTTGTGGCGTTTCAAGAACCGGGATCAGGCCGTTCGGATTCAACCCTCTGTAAGTCGCGCCATCCTGTGCGTTGTGCCGACGATCCACCAATGCCGTCTCATAAGGCAGGCCCATCTCTTCCAGCACCAGTCTGATCACCAGAGAGGCATTGTCGGGGGCAAAGTGCAATCTGTAGGGCGCGTTCATGGGCTGTGTGTATACACCAGCAGCGATGTCGAACGTCTCGATTGCGACGTTTCCAATAGGAAACGCGTAGTTTCGCGACAAGTTGGCCTGTTGGATCGGCGAATTGGCGCTCGCAGTTGCGTCGGACATTCCGTATAAATTCCGCAATACCAAGGGGGAATGCAACAATGACCGGAGATTTGTCACCCATAGACAAAGCCAAATATGCCGCGGCGCGACGGGCCGCTGACATGGTTCAGGACGGGATGCGCGTTGGGCTGGGCACCGGATCAACGGCCGCCTGGATGGTCCGCCGTCTGGGAGAGCGGGTGCAGCAGGAAGGTTTGCGGATCAAGGCTGTTCCGACCTCAACCCGTACCGCGCAACTGGCCCGTGAGTTGGGGATCGAGGTTGTCTCGCTGGATCAGGCGGGTTGGTTGGATCTGACCATCGACGGCGCGGATGAATTTGACGGCGATCTGAACCTAGTCAAAGGCGGCGGCGGCGCGCATCTGCAGGAAAAGATCGTTGCCACGGCAAGCGATCAGATGATCGTCATTGCAGATGCCGGGAAAGAGGTCGAAACACTGGGCGCATTCCCGTTGCCGGTCGAGGTTATCCCTTTTGGCTGGCAGACTACGCGAACGCTGATCCAAGAGGCGCTGGATACGATGGATGTTCTCGGCACCTCTGCCGCGCTGCGCATGAACGGAGAGGCGCCGTTTGTCACGGATGAGGGCAATCACATTCTGGACCTCCACCTTCAGCGCATCGGAAATGCCAGGCAACTGGCGCTGGTGCTTAATCAGGTTCCGGGTGTGGTCGAGAATGGTTTGTTCATCGACATCTGTGACAGAGTTGTGATCGGCCACGGCGATGGTCGGGTCGAGCTGCGCGATATCAACGATGGAACGATCGAACTTGATCAGGCGGTGGAGGCAGGCGAGAACTTGTTCTCGGATCTGGCGGATTAAGCGGAGCAGACACAGATCGCTTTTCTGCACTCGTTTTATTCGGACGCTACATTGCTTTGAGTGAAGTCGTGACCGCGAACGATTTGGGACATGTACAAGTTGGCACTTGGTTTGACCAATCCAAGACGCGGAGGCCGTCGTTGAATAAAACAAAAGCAACCATATCTGGGCGTTTGTTCACAACGCTGCAGCGGTTCCCTGCGCAAGTTCGAGAAATCGAAGAGGTCGGCGCCCCGGCGATCACTCTGGACAGCAGCGCGAGATAGAGTACACCCCATGCAAGGCCTGCGGGCACTTGCGGAAATTTGGAAGAGGCAGGACAAATGAGCTTTGACTATGATCTGTTCGTAATCGGCGGAGGCTCAGGCGGGGTCCGGGCCGCACGTGTGGCAGCTGGTGAGAACGGTGCCAAGGTGGGGCTGGCCGAAGAAGACCGTTACGGCGGCACCTGTGTCATCCGGGGCTGTGTGCCCAAGAAACTGATGGTCTTCGCCAGCGAGTTTTCTGGTATGGTCGGTGATGCGCAAGCCTATGGCTGGGACATTCAGGCCGGTGCTTTGAACTGGGATACTTTTCACGGCAAGCTGGTGACTGAACTGGACCGGCTTGAAGGCATCTACCGCAATATCCTGAAAAACAACGGCGTCGAAAGCTTTGACCAGCGGGCGACCGTTGTGGATCCACATACGGTCGAATTGGCGGATGGGACACGCAAGACAGCCAAGCACATCCTGATCGCCACAGGCGGTCGTCCGGTCGTGCCCGAGTTTCCGGGATCGGACCTGGGGATCACGTCGAACGAAATCTTCCACCTCGAAAAACTGCCCCAAAGCATTCTGATCGTCGGTGGCGGCTACATCGCCAGCGAGTTTGCCGGAATCATGAACGGGATGGGCGTCAAGACCACACAATTCTATCGCGGCGCACAAATTCTGCGAGGATTCGACGAAGAAGCACGTGGCCTGATCTGTGAGGAGATGCGCCAGAACGGCATCGATGTTCGTTTGGGCACCAACGTGCTGGAAATGACCAAAGAAGGCGACAAGATCCGCGTCAAGGCCACCGATGGCACCGAGGATCAGTTCGACGTGGTCATGTACGCCACCGGGCGTGCCCCGAATGCGGATAATCTGGGCCTCGAGGCGCTGGGCGTGGAACGTGGCCGCAAAGGTGAGATCGTGGTTGATGAGTATAGCCAAACCGGTGTTCCCTCGATTTATGCCATCGGCGACGTGACCGATCGCGTGAACCTGACACCCGTTGCGATCCGCGAGGGGATGGCCTTTGTCGAAACCGTGTTCAAAGGCAACCCGACGCCTGTGGATCATGAACTGATCCCGACCGCGATCTTCACCCAACCGGAATTCGGCACCGTGGGCCTGAGCGAAGAAGAAGGCGCGGCACAGGAACCGATTGAGGTTTACGCGACATCGTTCAAACCAATGCAAAAAGCCTTTGCCGGTGGAACGCAGCGCGTGCTGATGAAGCTGATCGTCAGCCAGGCGACCCGTAAGGTTCTGGGCTGCCACATCGTCGCGCCGGGCGCGGGTGAGATGATCCAGCTGGCTGGCATTGCCGTAAAAATGGGCGCAACCAAGGAAGATTTCGACCGCACGGTTGCCGTTCATCCAGTGATGGCAGAGGAATTGGTAACAATGCGGCAACCTGTGCGCACTGCTTGATTTGCAACCGCGCGCACACAAGTTACAAGGGAACCCGTGATCACACGGTCCAACACAAGGGAATAGATACATATGGCGGGCAATAGCGGCGGCCCCTGGGGGGGCGGAGGCTCCTCGGGCGGCGGAGGAAATCGGGGTGACAACGGTGATGGGCGCAAGCCCCCCGAAGGCGATGGTCCGCAGATCCCCGAGATTGATGAGCTGATGAAGAAAGGCCAGGAACAGCTGCGCGTCCTGATGGGCGGCCGCGGTGGTTCTGGCCGAGGTGGCAACGGTCAGGGCTCTGGCGGCGGTGGCCCCATCTTCACAAAGGGTACGGTTCTTATAGGTGTCGTCGTCGCGGCGGTATTATGGGGAGCGGCCAGCTTTTACACGGTCAAGCCCGAAGAACAGTCGGTTGAGTTGTTCCTCGGCGAATTCTCGGCCGTCGGAAATCCGGGTCTAAACTTTGCGCCGTGGCCTTTCGTTACCGCCGAAGTCATCCCGGTCACCCGTGAACAGAACGAAGATATGGGCGGCGCGCGCGGCAGCGATGATGGCTTGATGCTGACCGGCGACGAAAACGTGGTCGATATCGACTATCAAGTCGTCTGGAACATCAACGACCCTGCGAAGTTCCTGTTCAACTTGCGTGATCCGCGCCAAACGATCCGTGCGGTGTCGGAATCAGCGATGCGCGAGATTATCGCTCAAAGCGAGCTTGCACCGATCCTGAACCGGGATCGTGGTGTTATCGCGGATCGCTTGCAGGAACTGATCCAGTCCACAATGGACAGCTATGATTCAGGGATCAACATTGTCCGCGTGAACTTTGACAAAGCCGACCCGCCTCAGGATGTGATCGCCGCCTTCCGCGACGTTCAAGCTGCTGCGCAGGAACGGGACCGGTTGCAGAACGTAGCCGATGCCTATGCGAACAAGGTGTTGGCGGAAGCGCGCGGCGAAGCTGCGCAGGTTCTGGAAGAGGCGGAAGGATATCGCGCCCAACAGATCAACAGTGCGCGGGGTGAAGCCAGCCGCTTTAGCGCAGTTCTGGAAGAATATTCCAAAGCACCCGATGTGACGCGGAAACGTCTGTATCTGGAACGTATGGAGCAGATTTTGGGCGACGTTGACAAAATCATTCTGGACCAGAATTCATCCGGGCAAGGGCAGGGTGTTGTGCCCTATCTGCCGCTGAACGAGCTGCGTCGTAGCCCTGCCGGGGAGAGCAACTGATGCGTAAATCACCCATTATTCTCATTCTTGTCGTGATCCTTGGCGTCGTTGGCCTGTCTTCGATCTTTATCGTGGATGAACGTGAACGTGCGCTGGTCTTGCAATTTGGTCGTGTTGTCGCGGTCAAGGAAGATCCCGGTCTGGCGTTCAAAATCCCGGTGATTCAAGAAGTTGTCCGCTATGACGACCGTATCCTGTCAATTGACGTACAGCCCCTTGAGGTGACCCCTCTGGACGATCGGCGTCTGGTTGTTGATGCATTCGCACGTTATCGGATTTCCGATCTGAACCAGTTCCGTCAGGCCGTTGGTGTCGGCGGTATTCCGGTTGCCGAGGATCGCCTGGATCGTATTTTGCGGGCCGAAACCCGCGAAGTGCTGGGTTCGGTATCGTCCCGTGATATCCTGAGCTCGGACCGTGCAGCGTTGATGTTGCGCATCCGAAACAGCGCGATTGCCGAAGCACAGGCTCTGGGCGTGACTGTAATCGACGTGCGATTGAAGGCGACCGACTTGCCACAGGCCAACCTTGAGGCGACTTTCGATCGCATGAAGGCCGAGCGGGAGCGTGAAGCAACAGACGAGCGTGCCCGTGGTAACGAGGCGGCGCAGCGTGTGCGTGCGCAAGCTGACCGGACGGTGGTCGAACTGGTTTCAGATGCACGTCGTGAGGCCGAAATCACCCGTGGTGTAGCGGACGCCGAACGCAACGCGATCTTTGCCGAAGCCTATGGCGCGGACCCGGAGTTCTTTGAATTCTACCGTTCGCTGACCGCGTATGAGAACGCGTTGCAGGGCGGCAATAGCTCGTTGGTTCTGAGCCCGGATTCCGAGTTCTTCAACTACCTCGGTTCGCCAACCGGACGGCAAGCTCCGGCTGCTGCGGCCACCGAATAATGGGGCTGATCCTTCTGGCTTTCGGGCTGGTATTGATTGTAGAGGGGCTGGCCTATGCGCTGGCCCCTTCGCTTATTGAGCGCATGTTAGAGGCATTGCGGTCACTGCCCGAGCAGGCGCGGCGGCTGGCCGGTTTGCTGAGCGTAGTTAGTGGGTTTGTCCTGCTATGGGGGGCTTATCAGGTTGGGTTTTGATGCGGGGACCTCACTTGCAGGTGATTTCCCCGCGATCCCGAGTTGCGGGCAAGGACAAACCGACTACATTAGTTCCTGAGAAGATTTGCCCGAGGGCAGTTTTACAAGACTTGTTGACAAGGAGTTCCCAAGTGCAGGCACACGCACGCAGTATTTCGGTCCGGCAGGACGAGGGTGTTGGTTTCATGCGGCTGATGTGGCTGGCCATTGCAGGGATGATTCTTGTTCTGGCCCAATCCGTCGCTGCGCAGGCGCGGAGCGAAAGCCTGGCGCCGCTGGCAGAAAAGATCAGCCCGGCCGTGGTCAACATTACCACCTCAACGTTGATCGAAGGCCAGACCGGCCCGCAGGGCATTGTGCCCGAGGGATCACCGTTCGAAGATTTCTTTCGCGATTTTCAGGACCGGAACGGTGATGATGAAAATCGCCCGCGCCGCAGCAACGCGCTGGGTTCGGGGTTCGTGATTTCCGAGGACGGCTACATCGTCACCAACAATCACGTGATCGCCGAGGCCGATGAAATCCTGGTGGAGTTCTTCCCCGGTGATGGACAGCCGCCTGAAGAACTGCCTGCCAAGGTGATAGGCACGGACGAGAAAACCGATATTGCGTTGCTGAAGGTCGAGGCCCCGGGCCCGCTGCAATACGTACAGTTTGGCGACAGTGACGTCGCCCGTGTCGGTGATTGGGTTATTGCCATGGGCAACCCTTTGGGGCAGGGCTTCTCGGTTTCGGCCGGGATCGTTTCGGCCCGCAACAGGGCGCTGAGCGGCTCGTATGACGACTACATCCAGACCGACGCGGCCATCAACCGGGGCAACTCGGGCGGTCCGCTGTTCAACATGAATGGCGAAGTGATTGGTGTGAATACAGCGATTTTGTCGCCCAACGGCGGCTCGATCGGGATCGGCTTTTCAATGGCGTCCAACGTCGTGGTCAAGGTGGTCGACCAACTGCGTGAATTCGGCGAAACCCGCCGTGGTTGGCTGGGCGTTCGCATTCAGGACGTAACCGAGGACATGGCCGAGGCAATGGGGTTGGCCAAACCGGGCGGTGCGCTGATCAGCGATGTTCCGGATGGGCCGGCGAAAGATGCTGGTCTGCTGGCTGGTGACGTGATCCTCAGTTTTGATGGGGTCGAGGTCGAAGATACACGCGGCCTTGTGCGTCAGGTCGGCGAGACAACCGTGGGCAAAGCCGTGCGTGTTGTCGTGCATCGCGATGGCGGAACACAGACCGTCCTGGTTACTCTGGGGCGTCGTGAGGATGCCGAACGGGCCGATCAGGGCGACGAGGAAACGTCTGAGGCTCCAACGGAAGAGAATGCTGACATTCTTGGTCTGACCATTTCGCCGCTGACGGACACGCTACGCACGGATCTTGGTCTGGAAGAAGACGCTGAGGGGCTGGTTGTGACCGAAGTGGATGAAGCCTCTGAAGCGTTTTCCAAAGGGCTGCGCGCCGGTGATCTGATCACTGAGGCTGGACAGCAAAAGGTGACGTCGATTGAAGATCTGGAAGCACGCATGGAAGAAGCGCGTGAAGCCGGGCGTAAATCACTGTTGTTGCTTGTACGTCGCGGTGGCGACCCCCGCTTTGTGGCGCTGAGCCTGGGCGAGTAACGCACCACGTCAAACGTTGTGACAAGGCCGGGGCAATGCCTCGGCCTTTTCCGTTCTATGTGGCGCTGAAAGAAAGTGAGCCACACGCCGGGGAGGCGTATGGCTCTGGTACAGGGAGAGGCCAGTGGACAGATATCGGGGATGATTCTCTGGCCCCCTACGGTAACAACTAAGACATTAGCTACTTTGGCATGCGCCGTATGTGAAGGAGGTCACAAGGTCAGATTAAGTCGGATTCGGCGAGTTCTTTCAGGGCGTTGAAGTCCTGGATCATCAACCCGCCGCGGGATGCCTCGACAACATTGTCGCGTTTCCAGGTTGAAATCGTCTTGGATACAGCCTCGCGCGTGGCACCAACGAACTCGGCCAATTCGCTTTGGGACAGGGTGATCCGCATTGCGGGGTCGTCCTGAAGGGCAGACAGATGCAGCAATTTGCGCGCCAGACGAATGGGCATCGGCAAGAACACCTGTTCGTTCAGCTGTGACCCCATCCAGCGCATGCGCAGGCCCGCCAGACGGATCATGTCGACGGCAAGATCGGGGTGCTGGCGGATCTGGTCCATCACGTCGCTGCGGCGCACGCGCAGCACGCTAGATGGCTCGGCCGCTGCTATCGTGGCGGTCCGCGGCCCGCTGTCGAACAACGCAATTTCGCCAAACACTTCGCCCGGCTTCATAAGGGTCAAAGACAGCTTGCGCCCGCTCATCGCAAGGAATGAAACCTCGAGCGTACCTTCAGAAATCACATACAGCGCATCGCCTTCGTCCCCCTGCTCAAACAGCACCTGGCCCTGATCCAAGGAAATCTCGGTCGCGAGTGCCGAAAGCATAGCCCTGAGTCGGTCTGATGCCTCGGACAGAAATCCGCTGTTTGGGAGTGCCTTCATGTGGTTGAGGGGTCTCCGGCTGCTGGTGTTGAGTGGTGCCCCAATGTTCCACAGCCGGGCTATTATTCCAAGGTTTTTATTGGTTTGCCTGATTGCGCGCTGCGTGACGGCTCAATATGAAAGCAAACGCTTAAGCTGCGCGCCAATTATCAGTGTTCGCCTATTGGTGGTCTGGGTCATCCATGTAGCGTTGCAGCAAACTGAACTGAAGCATCAAAAACGCCATCAGCGCGATGGGAAAGGCGAAAGTTTCGATTTTGACCCACAGATCCGTCGACATGGTGCGCCAGACAAATTCATTGGCTACGGCCAGAACCGCAAAGCAGCCGCACAACCGACGGGTCAGTATCATCCAGCCCTCGTGGCGCATTGGCAGCATTTCTTCGAGGACATAGGCCAAATAGGATTTTCCCTGCAATAGGCCGATCCCAAGGATGACCGAGAAAAAACCGTAAACCAGCGTGGTTTTCATCTTGAAGAACCGTTCATCATTGAACCAGGCGGTCAGGCCCCCAAAGAAGATGACCATGAAGGCGGTAAATATCTGCATCCGGCTAAGTTTGCCGGTTAGGACCCAGAGAATGCCCATGGCGGCCAGCATCAGCGGGACGAAGATGATCGTCGCGATGATAAAGCCGGAATATTCGGTGCCTCCGATCAGGAAACTGTCGTCACGCAGGCGTAGGTAGATGAAGAAAAAGGCCAGTGGGGGCCCAAGCTCCAACGCCTGTTTCAGAAACGGATTGATTTCTTTTTTGCCTGACATGTCGGTTTCCTGATTTTTACCCGCCCATTTCAACTATTACGGCGCCCAATGCAATCAATGCCATCAGCGCGACCCGTCTTGGCCCCACAGTTTCTTTTAACACCAGCCACCCGATAAGCGCCGCGAAGACTGTCGAGGTTTCTCGCAGAACGGCAGCTTCGCCGACCTTGTCCAGACGGGTCGCCAGCATGATTGCTCCGAAGGACATAGGCGCGATGATGCCTCCGGCCAAGCCCCGCAACATCAATGGGCCAACGGCTGGGCGGTCGATCATGGCGCGCCATCTGAGGAAGGCGTAAATCGGCATCGCAAAACCGTCGATCATGAAAAACCACGCCAGAAAGGTGAATGGGTCGGCGGTGGCCCGGATACTATATGCGTCATAAGTCGTGTAGAGCGCGACGAACAGGCCGGTTGCGATGGCCAGTACCAGCGCGATGCCCAGCGTTTCCCGGTTGGTTTCCAGAAAACGCAAATTATAGGCGGCCAGGCCGAAGATACCGGCCAGCAGGACCAAAACGCCAAACCATTGAATTCCGGTAAAGGTCTCGCCGAAGAGCAGATAGGCGCCGATGACAGTGAATAGGGGGCCAGTGCCGCGTACGACCGGGTAGACGACAGTGTATGAACCCTTTGTATAGGCCATGGCCTGAAGGACCTTGTAGGCGATGTGGATCACCCAGACCACGGCGAAGATGGACCACATGTAGGGTTCAGGCCACGGCACCACGAAAAAGGCAAAAGGGGCGGCCATCAGGCAATAGCAGGCGTCGATTGCCCCGCGGGACAGCCAGGGATCGTGGCGGCCTTTCTGCAGCGCGCCAAATACCGCATGCAGGAAGGCAGCCATCAAAGCGAGGCCAAGAGCCAGCTGATGGCCCGCTTCGGTGCCTTCGAGAGAAATCAGCCAGTCGCTCAAATGTCAGTCTTTTCGCTGGGTGGAGAGGCTGGGGGTTTTCCACCCCCAGACCCCCGGAGGATATTTGGGGTCAGATGAGGGGGGGGGATCAGGTTTGGTCCAGGCCAGTGAGTGCGGCGGCGAACTCTTCGGGGTCGAAGGGGGCGAGGTCGTCGATCTGTTCTCCTACGCCGATGGCATGGATTGGCAGGCCGAACTTGTCGGCCAGTGCAACCAATACGCCACCCTTGGCGGTGCCGTCGAGTTTGGTCATCACCAGGCCTGACACGTCAGCGAGATCGCGGAATGTCCGGACCTGGCTCAGCGCGTTCTGGCCAGTGGTGGCGTCCAGCACCAGCAGCGTGTTGTGAGGGGCGGTGTCGTCGATTTTGCGGATCACGCGGACGATCTTGGCCAGTTCCTCCATCAGGTCCGCACGGTTTTGCAGGCGACCGGCCGTGTCGATCATCAGCAAGTCTGCGCCGTCTTGCTGCGCGCGGGTCAGGGCGTCGAAAGCTAATGAGGCTGGGTCAGACCCCTCGGGTGCGGTCAGCACCGGTACTCCGGCGCGGTCGCCCCAGACTTGGAGCTGTTCGACGGCGGCGGCGCGGAAGGTGTCCCCGGCGGCGATGACAACCTTTTTGCCGGCGCCTTTGAGCTGGCTGGCCAGTTTGCCGATGGTAGTGGTTTTGCCAGATCCGTTTACGCCGACGACCAGAACGACCTGCGGGCGCTTGGGATAAATGGGCAGGGGCTTGGCAACCGGTTCCATCACACGGGCGACTTCCTGGGCCAGCAATTGCTTGATCTCTTGCGTGGAGAGCTTCCTGCCCAGCCGCCCCTCGGCCATGTTGGATGTGACCCGCAGTGCAGTGTCGACGCCCATATCCGAGGCGATCAGCAGTTCTTCAAGCTGCTCAAGCATGTCGTCGTCCAACGTGCGACGGACGACTGCCTTGGCTTCGTTGCGGCCAAACAGGCGTCCCAGCACCCCTTTGGATGGCGCGTCCTCGGGTGGCGGAGGGGCTGGTGTTGGATCGACCGGTGCGGGTTCTGGTGTTTCGACCGGCTGTGGCACAGGGGCGGGTTCAGGTGTCTCTGGCACGGGCTGCGGAATTTCGGGAACCGGTTCCGGCTGCGGCTCAGGCTCGGGGATAACTGGATCGGGGGCGGTCGTTTCCTCGCCACCGTCTTCGACGATGGCATCCAGCCCCTGTTCGAGGCGGGACGAGGATTTGAACAGCTTGTCCTTGAGCTTTGAGAAAAACGCCATTTTTAGTCTCCGCAGGTGTTCCTCTCACCTAATGCGGATTTGCGGCAGTTGCAAAGGGTCACAAAAACGCAATCAAAAGCCCCGCCTGAGCGCCCCAGTACAAGATCCAGATCATGTAAGGCGTGAAGCGCAGCGCCGGATGGCCGTTAGGCAGCAGAAACTTTTCAGTCGCCAGGATCAGGTCCGACGCGATGAAAGCCAGTGCGGCGGGCAGGGCCCAGCGCAACGCGCCCACCTCGGGCAAGGCGAGGACCGTGATGCCCATTCCTAGGATGATCGGAATATAGCCCAGAACCGGTATCTTGAGGTCACCGGCGCGGGGGGCGAGCAGTGTTGCGGCAACGATCCCGAGGATGATCAGCGACCAGAATATACCGGGCTTGTCGAAGATTAGGGCGGTCTCGCTGGATGGGTGACTTAGAAACAGGGCGATATAGGCCAGGTGGCCAGCCGCGAATGCGCCGATTCCTGCCATGAAAGTCGAGTCCGTCTCACGTGATAACAGCGCATCGCCCAAGGCACATAGGGCTAGCGCAAGGGTCAGTAGCATCGGAGCGCTGCTTAGAACCGCCGTCACCGCTAGTAGTGCGACAGAGGCCGTCTTGAAGAGGGATCGCAGAGGGCTGGCGGGTTGCGGTGACATCGGCAAATAGGCCAGAGCGCATGCGGCGGCGATCCAGAAAAGAGCGGTTGTCATCAAATGTCCCCCATTTGGTTTTTTCAGCAGCATCGCCGGGATCGCCGATACAACTCAAGCGGTGACGTTAAGGCAGCCGGTTGTGGGGAATTGTCTGTTGGCGATGCTGCCCGGCATCTGCCAGAATGTTCCCATGCTCGGGCGTATTGCGATTCTTCTGACACTTTCTGCGCAGGCGGCAGCGGCTCAGTCAGCTTTGTCTGGGGCTGAGTTCGACAGATACACTCGCGGAAAAACCATGTTCTATGGGTTTCAGGGAACCGTGTACGGCGTCGAACGCTATTTGCCCAATCGCCGTGTGATCTGGTCTTTTCTGGACGGCAATTGCAAAGAGGGTGTCTGGTACGAACATGCGGGCCAGATCTGCTTTGTCTACGAAGACCGGATTGACCCGCAATGCTGGGTCTTTACCAAGTCTGACGGGGGCCTGATCGCCTTGTTCGAGGGCAACTCGGACGCCACCGAGCTGTACGAGGCCGAGGACATCAATGAAGAAATGGTTTGTCTCGGCCCCGAAGTCGGGGTCTGAGGGCGTATTTGGCTAAAACAGCGAACCCTGGTCCGGTGCATCTTTCTTTGCTGACTTCTTAGGTGCCGCCGGTGAAGTCGTGGGCTGGCCCGTATTCAGCAGACCATCTGCGAATTCGATCTCGAATACGCTGTGCTTTGACGCCTGTTTCTTGGTTGTCAGAACCTCGCCTTCAGCTCGGACCACAGCGTAGCCACGCTGCAACGTCGCCTTGTAGCTAAGTGTTTCACGCAGGCGATCAGCGGCGTCCAGCTGTTGCCGCATCCGATCCAGGCGCGTGGCCTGAGCCGCGTTCATACGGTCGGCCAACCTGTTGATATTCTGCTTTTGTTGTTCGATCTCTCTGTGGATTGGGCGCAGAGACAGACGGGATGACAGGTTGCGTAAGGCCTCGTTTCTGGTCGAAACGAGATTGCGCAACGTCGAAGGGCGCAGATGTGCGGACAGCTCAACGACTTGCAGACGTCGGTTCTGCACGCCGCGATTTAGTGCGGGTGCCAGCCGATCCGCAATTAAGTCAAGGCGTTGGCGTGGGGTGTTCAACAAGCTATCCGGGCGCGGCAACGCGCGAGACAGGTCGCGAAGCCGTTGAGAGCGTCTTTGAACCGCGTCCGTCGCTGCACGAGACAGGCGTGCACCTTGCTCACCCGTCCAGGCCAGAAGTTCCATCCGAACCGGCACGGCAAGTTCAGCCGCGGCGGTCGGGGTTGGCGCGCGCCGGTCCGAGACGAAGTCGATCAGCGTTGTATCCGTTTCGTGACCCACGGCAGAAATCAGCGGAATGTCCGACGCGGCCGTCGCACGTGCGACGATTTCTTCGTTGAACCCCCAAAGGTCTTCGATCGATCCGCCGCCCCGAGCGACAATGATCAGGTCGGGCCGAGGCAGTGAGCCGCCCGGCGTCAGTTTGTTGAAACCGTCGATGGCCCGCGCAACCTCGGGTGCGCAGTTGGAACCCTGTACAGCAACGGGCCAGATCAGCACCTTGCGCGGGAAGCGATCCCGCAGGCGGTGCAGGATGTCGCGGATCACAGCGCCAGATGGTGATGTCACCACGCCAATAATCTGGGGCAGGTAGGGCAGAGGCTTTTTGCGTTCGGGTGCGAACAGACCTTCAGCCTCAAGCTGTTTCTTGCGCTTTTCCAGCAGGGCCATCAAAGCGCCTTGCCCCGCGACCGCGACCTCATCAACGTTCAGGTTATATTTTGACTGCGCACCAAAAGCGGTCAGACGGCCGGTTACGACAACCTCAAGACCTTCTTCCGGCACCACCGAGAGGCCCGAAACCTGACCTTTCCAGGTGGTGCAGGCCAAAACGTTCCGGTCATCCTTGATGTCATAGTACAGATGCCCCGAGCGCGCCGTGAACACGCGTCCGACCTCACCGCGCACACGGATTCGCCCGAACGTGCCTTCCAGCGTGCGTTTCACCTCACCCGAAATGTCTGAAACGGTGTATTCAGGGGTGTTTTGGCCCGGGATCGGGTCATCAAGCAGGTCGGACATTTCAGCGCCTTGTGTCAAATGCCCGGCCAGCTTAGAACGCCCGGAAGGCGAGGCCAAGCAGATCGGAGACCTTCATGAACATCCTTATTCTCGGCAGCGGCGGGCGGGAACACAGCCTCGCCTGGGCGGTAATGCAAAATCCCAAATGTGACCGCCTGATAGTGGCGCCGGGAAATGCCGGGATTGCGCAGATCGCCGATTGTGCTGCGCTGGATATCGAGAATGGCGGCGCGGTTGTCAGTTTTGCCGAAGAGAACGCGATTGAATTCGTGGTCGTCGGCCCCGAAGCGCCCCTGGCCGCTGGTGTCGCGGATCGTCTGCGTGAAGCGGGTGTGTTGGTCTTTGGCCCATCCGCCGATGCGGCGCAGTTGGAAGCATCGAAGAGTTTCACCAAGGAAATCTGTGACGCGTCGAACGCTCCGACCGCAGCCTATGCAAGGTTCACTGAGGCCGAGCTTGCCAAGGCTTACGTCCGCGAACAGGGCACGCCGATCGTGGTCAAAGCCGATGGTTTGGCGGCAGGCAAGGGTGTGATCGTCGCCATGGACGAACAGACCGCGCTGGAGGGCATCGACGACATGTTCGGCGGCGCTTTTGGCGGCGCGGGGGCCGAGGTGGTGATTGAGGAGTTCATGGAGGGCGAAGAGGCGTCTCTCTTCGTCTTGTGTGATGGCGAGGACATTCTGTCCATTGGCACGGCGCAGGACCACAAGCGCGTAGGAGAAGGCGACACGGGCCTGAACACGGGCGGTATGGGGGCGTATTCCCCAGCGCCGGTCCTGAGTGCCGAGATCGAGGCGCGCGCGATGGAAGAGATCGTGCGCCCGACCATGGCCGAGATGAAGCGCCGGGGCATGCCGTTTCAGGGCGTTTTGTATGCGGGGTTGATGATCAAGGACGGCCAACCGAGGTTGGTCGAATACAACGTCCGCTTTGGTGACCCGGAATGCCAGGTTCTGATGATGCGGCTTGGTGCTCAGGTTCTGGACCTGCTTCATGCCGCAGCCGAGGGTCGTTTGAGCGAGACGCAGGTGAACTGGGCTGACGATCATGCGATGACGGTTGTGATGGCAGCGCAGGGGTATCCCGGTTCCTACGAAAAAGGAACCGCAATCAAGGGTTTGGATAGGCTTCCTGAAGATAGCAGCAACATGGTTTTCCACGCCGGCACCAAGGCAGTTGATGGCCAGGTACAAGCTGCAGGTGGACGCGTATTGAACGTGACCGCGCGTGGAGAAACGCTGCAAGAAGCTCGGGATCGGGCATATGCAATGGTTGAAGGCGTGGAGTGGCCCGAGGGCTTCTATCGCCGCGATATCGGCTGGCGGGCACTTTGAGTGGTTGGTAGGACAGGGGGCTTTGCCCCCTCGGCCTGCGGCCTCACCCCCAGGATATTTTTGGCCAGATGAAGAGGCGGATCAGCACTTGAGTGCGTTGTTCAGGCTTTTGTGGCCGGTAAACGCGCCGAGGTCGCGGGTGGTCCAGTCGTTTTCGTAAGTGACGCTGATGACGCGTGTCCAGTTGCCGTTGGCGAGGATCAGTTCCGGAGTGCCGCCGCAATCGCGCAGACCGCCGGAGATGAAATCTTCTCCAATGCGGTGATTGGTGAGATTGGGCAGCGATGCGATTTCGGTCAGTTTGCCGTCTGCAAACCGCCAGATGCGCAGGGTTTTGGCCAAGTGAGGGCGATCGACATAGGCGATCTCGACGTTGCCATCGCCATCCATGTCGGCCCCTCCGACCGGAGCGAGCCAGCGAAAGCGGGTTCCGATGTAGGGCGTAGCGGCGATCAGGCCGCCGCCATTGTAGATTGCAAGCCGTGCACCTTTATCACGATGGCTTTCAACCACCAGAGCTTCGTGACGCCCATCGTTGTCAATATCAATCAGGCGCGGTCGGATATCTTCGAAAACGCGCTCTTTTGGTAGCCGGATTGTGTATTTCGCCCACTCCGGCGCATATTGCAGGATCAGAGCGCCGTATTCGATCTGATCACCAAGTACCCCGTGCGGGTATCGCGCAGTGGGTTCGGAGTACTCTGCCGAACCCAGCGGCTCATACTGCCATGGCTGCTGAGATCTTGTCTCGCTCGGAAAGATTCCAATTGCGATCGCGGCAGCCGCGATCGCTTTGAAAAGCATCAGATCTGCTTTTCGGGCATTTGAACAACCAGCCCGTCCAATTCGTCAGTGACCTTGATCTGGCAGGTCAGGCGCGAGCGGGCCGGGTCGGGTTCAAAGGCGAAATCCAACATGTCCTCTTCCATGTCGTCCTTGGCCGGAACCTTCTCGACCCAGTCGGGGTGGATATAGACATGGCAGGTCGAACAGGCGCAGGCGCCGCCGCAATCGGCCTCGATGCCGGGGATATTGTTGTCACGGGCCCCTTCCATGACGGTCAGGCCGCTGGCGACTTCGACTGTATGTTCGGTACCGCCGTGCTCGACATAGGTAATCTTTGCCATTGCGTGCGTCTTCCTTTTTCGCTTGTCGAATTCTTCCTTAGTGAAGGCATTTAGCTCTTTCCAGTCTCATTTGCGTCTCAGCATGCCGTGACTGGACTTTCCCGTTGTTTGTTCTATCTTTGTTCTCATGATTTTTGCTCCTGCTCCCTCTGCGGTGTCAAACCGCGACTGGCCGCGCCCGCCCGCGTGTCTGCCGGCCAATCGTCTGGACGACCCGCCCGAGGGTGCGCTGGTGGCGGTCGCGGGGCTGGTGATCCTGCGGCAGAGGCCCGGGACGGCCAAGGGGGTGATCTTTGTCACGCTCGAGGATGAGACCGGTATCGTGAACGTGGTGGTCTGGCGCAAGATCTATGAACGTTTCCGCCGGGCGGTGATCTCGGGGCGGCTGCTGCGGGTCACGGGCCGGATGCAGCGGGCGCATTCGGTTACCCATGTGATCGCGGAAGAGGTTGAGGATATCTCGGGCATGCTGGATGTGCTGGTGCGGGGTGAGGGGTAGGTCCGCTATGCGGGACATTGCTGCCCTTCACAAAGAACCTCCCAATGGCTGCTTTACTTCCGCAATCCAGCTAGAAAACGTTCAATTTTCTGTGTCACTGTTGGTTCAGAAGGGCCAGAAGACCAACTTCCGCCATTTTCGAATACTTGTTCTTGCCAAGTGGACGGTTTTTTCCGCCACAGACCACGATGTGCGGCAAACTGCATGCCATCCCAGTCCATGAACCAAACGTCTTTTGAGAGGTGGAACGTGAAATAACTGTCCGACCAGATGTAACGGCTACTTACAGTTTCTCCCATTCGAGCAACTTGCAGAGCCGTCTTCAAGCTGTCGGGCGTAATGCGGCGATATCTGTCATTCACGCTCAGTATTGTCTCGCGCAGAACGCAAGTAATCAGGCACTCCTGCAATGGCACATCAACGCAAGTTAACTCTTTGACAAAATGATCAGAAACCCCATCGCCTCTTGCGTATGTTCGGCTATCAGACGAGTCATTGCTTGCCGCAACGACAAAGACGCTCTGATTTTCGTCACAAAAGACCGCAAAGCCGTTTTCAGAACTCAGCTCATCTATCGGAATTACATGATCTTGGCATGACAATGGTGAATTCTCAGATTCCGAATGCACAAACAGCGAATTGCGCAGCGTCAGCGCACCAATCCGACGATAAAAATCTTGCAAAACTGGGTTCAACCAAGCGGGAATAGCGCTTTCAGGAACGCCAAGATCAGAAGGGCGTACCTCGTACCAGTCAGAAAGTAGGTCTTGAAGTTGCTCTAAGTCCATCATTGCGAAACAACCCTCTGTTTGCCATTGCTGACATTCGTGCGTAGCGCAGCGTCAGTCAACTTTGGGCTTACAGCCGACATTGGATCAACGTGCCTTAACGCTTAAACAACACCCCCTGCGCCTGCTTGTCCCTGTGATCGCCGCGCAGCTCGGCGTGTAACGCGCGCCCGGCCTGAACGCCGGGGCGGGCGCTGACCGTTTCAAGCCACCGAGTGAAATGCGGTTTGTCCTCCAACACCTGCTGCTGGCCTTCCCACAGGCTGGCCCAGCCCCAGATCGACATGTCGGCGATGGAGTAGAAATCGCCCGCGACGTATTCATTTTCGGCCAACCGCCGGTCCAATACTCCGTACAGCCGCCCGACCTCGGCGCGGTAGCGGTCCTTGGCATAGGATAGATCCTGCGGCGGCTCGAGGTTTGGCGCGTATTTCAGGAAGTGATGCGCCTGACCGGCCATTGGGCCGACGCCGCCCATTTGCCACATCAGCCATTCCTCGACGGCGATCCGGTCACGTTCGGTTTTGCCATAAAAGCGCCCGGTCTTGCGGGCGAGATACATCAGAATCGCGCCGCTTTCGAACACCGAGATAGGTGCGCCATCCGGGCCGTCCGGGTCAACGATGGCAGGCATCCGGTTGTTGGGCGCAATTTTCAGGAACTCGGGGTCGAACTGATCACCCTTGCCGATATTGATCAGGTGGGTGGTGTAGGGAAGGTCCATCTCTTCCAAAGCGATGGACGCCTTCCAGCCATTCGGCGTGGGCCAGAAATACAGATCGATCATGGTGCCTCCTCAGGTTGAGGCGATCATGCGGTATTCTGCGCAATCGGCAAGAGGCGGTTACGAAAGCGTGACACAGGGCAACCGGGCTTGACGGCCAAGAATGCGCGGCGTATTTGCATCCCAGAAGCTACGTGGCGATTTGTTACCGGATTGCGGGCCACGCTAAACAACACCGCTAAAAGGTCAGGATGAAAGGCCCCTTTCGCTTGACCGCGTCTGGGGTTTTTTTGATGCCCTTGCCAGACAAGGGTCGAGAGGAATGAGATGAGCGAGAGCTGGAACAAACGCACCCAAGCCGTCCATGGCGGCATCCGTCGCAGCCAATACAACGAAGTCAGCGAAGCGATTTTTCTGACGCAGGGCTTTGTCTATGAGACAGCCGAACAAGCCGAGGCGCGGTTCATCGAATCCGGCCCGGATGAGTTCATCTATGCCCGCTATGGCAACCCGACCGTTTCGATGTTTGAACAGCGCATTGCCGCGCTGGAAGGTGGCGAGGATGCGTTTGCCACCGCGTCCGGCATGGCTGCGGTGAACGCGGCGCTGACCTCGATGTTACAAGCGGGCGACCATGTGGTGTCGGCCAAGGCATTGTTCGGGTCCTGTCTGTATATCCTCGAAAACATCCTTGCCCGTTATGGCGTGGACGTTACCTTTGTTGACGGCACCGATCTGGACGCCTGGAAAGCGGCGATCCGCCCTGAGACCAAGGCGGTTTTCTTCGAATCCATGTCAAACCCGACGCTTGAGGTCATTGATATCGAGGCGGTTGCCAAACTGGCCCATGCGGTTGACGCGCTTGTCATCGTGGACAATGTGTTTTCCACCCCGGTTTTTTCGCGCGCGATCGAACAGGGGGCGGATGTCGTGGTCTATTCCGCGACCAAACATATCGACGGGCAAGGGCGTGCTTTGGGCGGTGTCATCATTGGCACCAAGGATTTCATCCGGGGAACGGTTGAGCCATATCTGAAACACACCGGTGGTGCGCTGAGCCCATTCAACGCCTGGGTCATGCTGAAAGGTCTGGAAACGATGGCGCTGCGCGTTAACGCTCAGGCCGAGACGGCGCAGACCATTGCCGAAGCGCTTGAGGGGCATCCGGCACTGGAACGGACGCTTTATCCGGGTCTGAAAACCCATGCGCAAAACGCATTGGTGCAAACCCAATTGGGCGGCAAAGGCGGAACTGTTCTGTCGCTGGACATCAAGGGCGGCAAGGACGCAGCGTTTGCATTCCTGAACGCGCTGACGATCCCTGTCATTTCGAACAATCTGGGCGATGCCAAGTCGATTGCGACACATCCGGCCACGACAACGCACCAGCGTCTGAGCGACGATCAGAAGGACGAATTGGGCATCACGCCCGGCCTGATCCGCTTTTCCGTAGGGTTGGAGGATGCGGGCGATCTGCTTGCAGACATCAAGCATGCGCTGGACGTGTCGCAACGTTAAATTGCGGCGGTGGTTTACTGACAACCGGGTCGAACCTAGGTGAAAATGACGTAAGTCATGCGATTTTCGCCGAATTTCGATCCGGGCTGTGTTTTTCAGCGTATAAAGCTACACTGGAAAGCAAGCCGAACACGAATAAGGTTCGGCGACCAACCGAGGAACCCGATCGATGAACGTGCACCCCCGCGACATTGAGGATATGCCCGACAATGACGAAGCCGCAGCCGCTCTGAAGACGCTGCGCAAATGGGCCGAGTCCGCAACCGAGGCCGAGATTGGCCAGCTCGACCCGGCGATTGCGCGCCTTGTGCCCGGTCTGGTGCCCGTGAACTATCCGTCCCTATCGCGCGAATACCCTGATGGGTTCACGGTCGACAGCGCGTATCGCTCCACCTTACCGGATTTGCAGAATGGCCCGTCCAGTCTGATCCGGGGCGCAAAGCAGCAAATCCAGCATGTTGGTATCTCGAACTTCCGCCTGCCGATCCGATTTCATCGCAAGCGCGGCGATGACCTGACGCTTGAGACCTCGGTGACCGGGACTGTCAGTCTGGATGCCGAAAAGAAAGGCATCAACATGTCCCGGATCATGCGTTCGTTCTACAAACACGCCGAGCGTACGTTCAGCTTTGAGGTCATGGAGGCCGCGCTGGATGATTATATGACCGATCTGGATAGCTTTGACGCCCGTATCCAGATGCGGTTTTCCTATCCCGACCGTGTGCAAAGCCTGCGGTCCGGTTTGGAAGGGTATCAGTATTACGACATCGCACTTGAGCTGGTTGAACAGGGCGGAGTGCGCCAGAAGGTCATGCATCTGGACTACGTATATTCCTCAACATGTCCCTGTTCGCTGGAACTCAGCGAGCACGCACGCGCAACACGTGGACAGCTGGCAACACCGCATTCGCAACGCTCAGTGGCGCGGATTTCTGTTGTTGTAGATTGCGACACGGATTGCCTGTGGTTCGAGGATCTGATTGCCATGTGCCGCCGTGCCGTTCCGACAGAAACGCAGGTGATGGTCAAACGCGAGGATGAACAGGCCTTTGCCGAGCTTAATGCGGCCAATCCGATCTTTGTCGAAGACGCCGCCCGTCTGTTCTGTGCCGAATTGCTGGCCGACCACCATATCGGCGATTTCCGCGTGGTCGCAAGCCACCAGGAAAGCCTGCACAGCCACGATGCGGTGTCGGTTCTGACCGAAGGTCCGACCTTTGTGTCACCCAGCCTGGACCCGCGGCTGTTCACCACCCTGTTCCACGTCGGGTAGACGGGGCAGGGTGGATCAATAAAGTATCACTTTTAGACTAAGAGCGGTTTTCCGCCGCAGCGCGGCAATTCGTGCTGCATTTGCACGGTCGTTCAAGTAACACTGGTGCGGAATGCAGCCGTGGCAGGCGAATTTCTGTTCGTGCGTCTGCCACTCTGAAAGGAAGCTGAGACGTGCGACGCTCAGGACTTCGTGACTGCTTGATCCGCCCGAAAAATCGGGACGGGCAGCTTAATTCACTCTTTTGCAGGCTGCATCGCTTTCAGAGGAGAACTAAAGTATGAATCCAATTTCCCAACCGCTGGAATTTCAGGCTGCGGCCATCCGAATGGCCGGCTATGCGGTTAGCAACCAAATGAAAATTATGCAGATTTTGACCCGCTCGGCGATGGAGCTGCCGTTTGTGTCGGTTAGTGCCTTGCACGCGTCGGCTGCTGCTCCGGCCCCGGCTGCACCCTCGGCAAAACCCGCGCCCAAGGCCAAACCGGTCGCCAAGGCAAAACCTGCGGTGGTGGCCAAGCCCAAACCTGTAGCCCGCAAGAAAGCCGCCGCAAAACCTAAGGTCGAATCACCCAAGCCGACCGCGCCCAAAACGGTGGCTGCTGTAACCAAACCCACCCCGGTGGCAGCCAAATCGGCCGAAGTTGCAGAAAAGCCTGCAACCAAGCCTACCGTCGCCAAGGGGCAGCCAGCGACCAAACCCGCTGTGGCAGCCAAACCGAAGCCTGCCGCTGCGCCTGCTGTTGCTAGAAAAACACCTGCGCCAAAACCGGCAGCGGTTGCCACGCCGAAACCTATGGCAGCGAACACCACAGCGCCAAAGACCCCGGCCAAACCAACCGAACCCAAGCCGGTCGCGGCGAAACCTGCACCTGCCAAGCCGGTCGCGGCGCAGCCTGCGCCTGCAAAAGCCGATGCTGCAAAGCCCGAGGTGGCACAGGCAGCTGCGGCGCGTCGCCCACGCGCCCCGTCTAATCCGCCCGCGATGCCAACAACGGCACGCAAAACGGACGGGTAAAACCCGACACCGGCTTGACACAGTCGTGCAGGCGCGCCAACGCTGCGCCTCATGACGGATATGCGCCCGGTTGGATATGTGATTGGCCTATTGATCGCCATTCTTGGGGCGACCATGCTGCTGCCTATGCTTGCGGACTTCATCGAAGGCCGGGGCGAATGGCACGTTTTTCTGGAAAGCGGCGTCATCACGATTCTGACCGGCGTCATTCTGGCGATGAGTTGCTCGAACGGGGTGGGCGAAGGTCTGACGATCCGTCAGACCTTTTTGCTGACCACAGGGGTCTGGGTCGCACTGCCGTTTTTTGGCGCCATCCCGTTTCTGTTCGGCGAGACCGAACTGCGCTTTGTCGATGCCTATTTCGAGGCGATGTCGGGCCTGACGACGACAGGCTCGACCGTGATTTCCGGCCTCGATAACCTGCCGCAGGGGTTGTTGCTGTGGCGCGGGCTGCTGCAATGGCTGGGCGGCATCGGCATCATCGTCGTGGCCATGGTGTTCCTGCCCGAGCTTCGCGTCGGGGGGATGCAAATCTTCCGCTCGGAAGGATTTGAAACCATGGGGAAAATTCTACCGCGTGCGCAAGAGATCGCGGGCCAGATTTCCCTGATCTACGTCTTTCTGACGATTGTTTGCGCGCTGGTCTATGCAGGTCTGGGGATGGGCTTTTTTGATGCCGTGGTGCACGCCCTGACGACGATCTCAACGGGCGGGTTTTCAAATTATGACGCGTCCTTTGGCACGTTTTCTGGCCCGGCAGAATATGCGGCCGCGGTCTTCATGATCCTCGCTGCACTGCCTTTCGTGCGCTACGTCCAGTTCGCCAATGGCAATACGAGGTCCATTTTCCGCGACAGCCAGATACGGACCTTTCTGGCGACCATTCTGGTGCTGGTGGTCATTATGGCGGTCTTTCTGACCTCCGTTTTTCCGCATCATTGGGAACAGGCTGTTCGAGAATCCCTGTTCAACATCACCTCGATCATTTCGGGTACCGGATATGCCAGCGTCGATTACATGGGCTGGGGCAGTTTTCCGATCATGATGTTCTTCCTGATCGGTCTGATTGGCGGCTGCGCGGGTTCAACCGCCTGTTCTATCAAGATCTTCCGGTATCAACTGCTGTTTGCTTCGATCAAAACCCAGATCCGCCGCATCCGCTCACCTCATGGGGTTTTTAAGCCGCAATATGATGGCCGTTCGATTGGCCCGGACGTTCTGACCTCGGTCATGAGCTTTTTTATGTTTTTCGTGCTCTCGTTGGGCGTGCTGGCCTGGGCGCTGGCGCTGACGGGATTGGATTTCATAACGGCCGTCTCCGGGGCAGCCACAGCGCTGGCCAATGTAGGGCCGGGGTTGGGGGATCAAATCGGACCGGCTGGCAACTTTGCAGGGCTCAGCGACACCGCGAAATGGCTGCTTTCAATCGGTATGCTGGTGGGACGGCTTGAGCTTTTAGCCGTTTACGCACTCTTCACTGTCCAATTCTGGAGGAATTGATGAAAAGACCCCTTGGTGCGCAGATTTCGCATATGCTGCGAGATCGCGGAGTGGATGTGATCTTTGGTATTCCCGGCGTGCACAATCAGGAAATGTATCGCGGGATCGAAGAAGCCGGAATCACCCATGTGCTGGCCCGGCACGAGCAGGGGGCAGGGTTCATGGCTGACGGCTATGCCCGTGCAACCGGCAAACCGGGTGTTGCATATGTCATCACCGGACCGGGGTTGTGCAATATCATGACGCCGATGGGGCAGGCCTATACGGACTCGGTCCCGATGCTGGTGATGTCCTCGTGTCTTGATGAAACGCAAGGGGTGCTTGGGCAGTTGCACCAGATGAAAGACCAGCGCGCTGCAGCTGAAACCGTGACTGACTGGTCGCATCAGGCCAATACGGCGCAGGCAGCCTACAATCTGGTCGAGCGCGCTTTTGAAGAGTTCGAACTAAACCGTCCACGCCCAAAACACATCCAAGTGCCGATTGCACAGCTTGAGGCAGATTCTGATCCCGCACCGTTTCCCAACCAACCTGGTTTGCGCTCAAAAGTTCTGCCGCCGGACTTGGCTCCGGTAATGTCCATGCTGAACATCGCACGGCGCCCGTTGTTTATTCTGGGTGGTGGTGCGCGGTCGAATCTGTGGCGGCAAATCCTGACGCAGTTGGGTGCGGCCTGTTTTACCACGTATGCCGGGCGCGGAATGGCGGGGTTGGGCTATGCCTTGGACTACGGAGCCATGTTGCCACGACCGGGCAGCGCCGATGTTGTCGCTTCCGCCGACCTTGTGGTTGTCGTGGGCGCGGAATTGGGCGAGGTCGACCTGTGGCGAAATACATTGGGCCACACGGGCAATCTGGTGCGTATAGATCTGGACCCGAAGGTTCTGTCCGACCACCATCGAGCAGCCGTCAAGCTGCAGGCTGACGGGGAAAGCTTTGCCCATGCACTTTGGGCGGCTATCGACCATGTTAAACCTTCGACGGGCTGGACAGCGGAGGAAGTAGCTGTCACGCGCCGCCGTTGGCGGGCCGAAGTGGATGCGGAACGACCGGGTATCGTCCCGGTGCTGGATGCCCTTCGCGCGGCGATGCCCGGCGACACCATGATCTATTCTGACATGACCCAGTTCGCTTATGTCGCCAAAGAGGTTTGGGATATGGGCTATCCCTATCACTGGCACCATCCGACCGGGTTCGGCACGCTTGGCTATGCGCTGCCGGCCGGAATTGGCGGGGCCGTGGCGCGCCGAGGTAAGCCTACAGCGGTGATCGCCGGGGACTACGGATTTCACTATACGATGCAAGAGCTTGGGGCAGCAGTCGAACTGGGCCTGTCTCTGCCGATTATTCTTTGGGACAACGGAAAGCTCAAAGAGATTGAGGACAGCATGGTCCGAGGTCAGATCGCCCCAAATGCGGTTGTCGCGCGGAACCCGGATTTCTGCAAACTCGCCGAGGCCTTTGGCGCGTTGTCCTCTGCGCCCTCCAGTTTGCCCGAGATGCAAGAGGCGGTTCGGTCAGCCTTTTCCGCACCTGTTCCGACGCTGATACGCATCACACCGGATATCCTCTAGCCAACAAAAAAGCGCCGCCCGAAAGAGCGGCGCTTTTTTCGTTTTGGTATTGTCCTTAGTCCCAGCAATGAACCAACACGGTCATTCCGGTGGCTCGGCGGCTGAGTTCATTGGGTGAGATTTGCGCCGTCGGCTGACCCGATTGACCGGATACGCCCGCCTTTGCCAGAACTTCGTTCAGGCTGTTGGCCGTTGCAGCAAGGCTGACGGACGCGGGCAGGGTGCGTCCTTCGGTCGGGGTTGGCAGCAGCATGCCAACAACCTGGCCATTGCCGTCAAATACCGGCCCGCCCGCATCGCCGGGCTGGGCCGCCAATGCCAGACGTTTCACGCCGTCTTCTCCGTTCAGGCCGCGCACGTCAGCGATCTGACCAAAGGTGAGTGTCGGTGCGCCCAAGGCGCCCTCATACGAGAAACCCGACACCGCGATCTCAGATTGAATACGCGGCGCATCGGCACTGAATTCTGCCACGTTGATCGGAACCAGATTGCGGCTGGGGCGCAGAACCGCCACACCCAGATCGGCATCAGACAAGGCGACCTGGAACTCCTGATCGTCATCAAGCGTGATGCGTGTGCAGCTGTCAGCGGCCTCAAAAACGGTCAGGACCGTGCCGCTGGTATCAGCGAAGAAGCCCGAACGGGACAGGCGCGGTGTGCGCACCTGCAGCCCGGACACCAGATCAATCCGCTGCTCGGCATTGGCACCCGCTGCGGCGTCCAGCACCGCCCCAGTTGCAGTAAAGCCGGTCTTCATTGCGGCCAGCACTCTGGCGCGGCGGGCATCGTCACCCTCGGGCCAAACCAGTGTAAAGCCTTTGATCTGACCATCGTCCAGCCGTACTTCGCTATAGGTCACGATCCCATTACCGCGCCCTTCCAGGGTAAAGCTGTCACCGCGCAGTTGTCGTGGGCCGTCGAGCGGAACGATTTCCAGCGATTGCAGCACCTCATAAAGGGCGCGCAGCGTGGCTTTGTCGCCCTTCTGACTGATCAACAGGGCCTTGGCATCCAGATCGGTTGTGCTTTTGAAGTGAACAAACGGGGCCTCATAACGGTCGAATGCGATGACACCCATCGGCAGATCCAAATCGATACCGGCCTGCGGGTCGGAGTAACGCTCCATCCCAACGCTCAGAAGGGGGGCGTTAAAGTCGTCAATCAACGCCTTGCGCTGTGCGGTCGTCAGAACGCCGGTTGCTTCAAAGCCGTTGAACCGTTGCCAGTCGCCCATCGAGCGCCGCGTGCCTTGGCCAAATGCGCCATCGATCGTTGAATTGTAAAAACCCGCGGCCTGCAGGGCGGTTTGCAAATTCATGCGTTCCTGCGTGCTTAAAAGACGCTCGCTTTGCAGCGCTTGTGAGCGTGTCTCGTCAGAGGCCTGCGGTGTTACGCCAACAACCGGCTGTTCCGGCTGAGGTTCAACTGGTGGCGTCACGACGCCCCGATCCAGAATGTTCTCTCCAACCGGCCAGAATTGCTGACCCAGTGCACTAGAAAACGCGATGTAGCTGTCCGCAGGGATTTGCCCTTCGGCGCGGTAAACGCTTAGAACCTGTTCCGCGTCGCTACGCAAATAAGGCCCAATAACAATAGCATACCAGCCAGAGTTCAAGCGAAACCCGTTTACGTCCGGCAAGGTACCGGCATAGACCCGCGCACGTTCCTGCGCTTCGCGCAGCGAGGGCTGCGCTTCGACCTGCACCCAGACGCCTGCGTCCTGCTGTGCAAAAACAGCGCGCGCGCTGATGAGAAAAAGAAACAAAATTGCCGTAAATATGCGAGTCATTGTCTGCCCGTGTCTGCAGTGTTTTATCTTTGCCGGACCCTACGCGAAACAACGTACCGAAAGCCATGCCCGGAATACGGGGAATTTACAGTGTGGCTGCGCAGTGACAGCATAGGCTTTGCCGCACGTTGACGCCCAACGGCCCCTTGCATAGGAAGGACAAAACCCAACGGAACCGGGCGCAGTGGCGTCCAAAGGGAATGTCATGACCGACCAGTCCAGCGCACCACGTTCTTTTCAAGAGATTATCTTGCGGCTTCAGACCTATTGGGCCTCAAAAGGCTGCGCCATTCTGCAGCCCTATGACATGGAGGTTGGTGCAGGTACGTTCCACCCGGCGACCACCTTGCGCGCGCTGGGGTCGAAAACCTGGGCCGCAGCCTATGTGCAGCCTTCGCGCCGCCCGACGGATGGGCGCTATGGCGAGAACCCCAACCGGTTGCAGCATTATTATCAGTATCAAGTGCTGATCAAACCCAGTCCGCCGGATTTGCAGGACCTGTATCTGGGCTCGCTTGAGGCGATTGGCATCGACATGAACCTGCATGACATCCGGTTTGTCGAGGATGATTGGGAAAGCCCCACCCTTGGCGCATGGGGTCTGGGTTGGGAAGTTTGGTGCGACGGCATGGAAGTCAGCCAGTTCACATACTTCCAACAGGTCGGTGGCCATGATTGTGCGCCGGTCTCGGGCGAGCTGACTTATGGCTTGGAGCGTCTGGCGATGTATGTGCTTGGCATCGACCACGTGATGGACATGCCGTTCAACGATCCGCAGTCACCAAGCCCGCTTTCCTATGGCGACATCTTCAAGCAGACCGAAGAAGAATACGCCCGCTGGAACTTTGATGTGGCCAACACCGAAGTGTTGTTGCGCCACTTCGAAGAAGCCGAGGCTGAGTGCGCCGCCATTCTGGCGCAAGAGCATGACGACCCGAAAACCGGCAAGCGCATCATCATGGCGCACCCGGCCTATGATCAATGCATCAAGGCCAGTCACGTGTTCAACCTGCTGGACGCGCGGGGCGTGATCTCGGTAACCGAACGTCAGGCCTATATCGGCCGAGTGCGGGCTTTGGCGAAGCAATGCGCAGACGCATTCCTGCTGACCGAGGCCGCCGGGTTTCAGGCTTGATGCGCCGCTCAGGCCAGTCCGGGCAGCAAGACCTTAAGGCCAGCCGCGATCATGCTGATTGCGATGGCCGACAGGATCATGCCCATGAACCGGCTCATGATAACGCGGGCATTGTCAGACAGACGTTTGGCAATGGCTGCGGCGTTCCAGAATGTCACGAACAGCAACAGCAGGACAGCCAGAAAAACGCCAGCGTAAACAATGGCATCTACCGGTTTATGGATGTGGCTTGCATACAGGATCAACGTGGTGATTGTGCCGGGCCCGACAAGAATCGGAAAGGCCAGCGGATAAAAGGCAACGGTATCAGGTTCAGGATAGGATTGCCTTTCCCCCTCGGTTCCGTGATGCGACGTGCTGGGCTTTCCGTTCAGCATGTTCAGACCAATCATCAGAACAACCAGACCACCCGCGACGCGCAAGTCATCGACGCTGATGCCGAACAGGCTGAGCGTTTGACTTCCCACAGCCGCAAACGATGCGCCGAGGATCAGGCAGTAGAGCGCCGTCTTTGTAGCCACTTTGCGCTGATCGGTCGGGGTAAGGCCGTCGGTGACGCTAAGAAACACTGGCAGGTTCGTGATTGGATTCATGATCGCAAAAAGCGCTCCGAAGAATCCTACGGCAAGGGTGCTGTCCATTTAAAACGTCTCTTTGCGGCCTGTATTCAATTGGAACCTGTCCTATTTTTACCGGTCATGAAAGAGGCATCGTGAGCAAAAGGAAAAGACAATGACAGGAAAAGTGCTTGCGATCATAGTGCTGATCTCGGCGGCAGTAGCCGGTTTTGGGATGTATTACCTACAGATCTACGGGTTTTACTATGACGTGGAATCCAAGCCCGGTCAGGATGTCATGTTAATGACGGAGGGGGCCGAGGCGCCGACGCCTATATCCTACAGTGCGTTTCAGGCGATTGACGCGGACAGCTCACCCATCCGCTACCGTGCCTGTTTCGAAACGGATCTGACGCTTGCGCAGATTGAGGAAACCCATGTCGCGGTCGAGAATGCAGAGCCGCTAACCGCGCCCGGATGGTTCGATTGCTTTGACGCCTTGGCGGTGGCGGATGCCCTGAAATCAGGCGAGGCCAAGGCCTTTCTGGGCGCAAAAAACATCCACTTTGGCGTTGACCGAATTGTTGCCGTTACAAATGGCGGCAAAGGCTATGTCTGGCACGCGCTGAACAATTGCGGCGAAAAGGCCTATGACGGCACCGTGATTGGCGAAGAATGCCCGGACCGACCACAGAATTGAGGATATGATGACCGCCGAGACCCTGCAGATACCTGATTTCCTGACCGCTACGTTGGGCTTTGCGGTGTATCTTTTGGGGGTCGAGATCAATGCGCGCGTTGCCGCATTACGCCAGTTTAACATTCCCGAACCTGTCACGGGTGGCCTGCTGGCCTCACTGGTCGTGCTGTTATTGTATCTGGCCTTCGATCTTGAGCTGTCCTTTGACCTTGCCACACGGGATTTTCTGTTAGTGGTGTTCTTTGCGGGCATCGGGTTAAACGCGCGGCTCTCTGACCTTATATCAGGCGGCAAGCCTCTGTTTTTACTTTTGATCCTGACTTTGGCGACGATTGTCGCGCAAAACGGGATCGGGGCAATTGGGGCGTCTATGTTCGGGTATCCGGCGCAGGCTGGGGTTCTGTTCGGCTCGGCATCTCTGATCGGCGGGCACGGAACTGCGATTGCCTGGGCCCCCGAGGTTGCCGAGGCCACCGGCCTGGACGGCGCAACTGAGCTAGGCGTTGCCGTTGCAACACTTGGGCTTGTTCTGGCTGCTTTGGTTGGTGGACCGATAGCGCGGCTTCTGGTCGAAGGGCGCAACCTCAGCCCTGCACGCCCCGACGAGGATCAAACAGTGGGGCTTCCCACTGACGGCGATGACGTGTCCAGCAAAATCGATCATCTGTCGATCATGCGCGTTCTCCTGTTCCTCAACCTGGCGATCATTGCGGGGTATTCGCTGGGCGAGGCGATCAGCGCTGCCGGTTTGAAGCTGCCGCTGTTCGTGCCTTGTCTCATCATGGGCATCGTCATCGCGAACCTGCGCGCATGGCTTGCACCCAGCCGCCCACCAATTGAACGCACCCCCTCGCTGGCGTTGATTTCGGAATTCTCGCTAGGTGCGTTTTTGGCCATGTCATTAATGAGCCTGCAGCTTTGGACCATCGCGGAACTCGGCCTTGCCATTGTGGTCATCATGTCGGCCCAGACCTTGTTCGCAGTGGCATTTGTGATCTGGGTTCTGTTTCCTGTCATGGGCAGCAATTACCGTGCCGCCGTTCTGGCCGCCGGTTTCGGAGGCTTCGCCCTAGGCGCCACCCCGACTGCAATTGCAAATATGACCGCCGTCACCAAGCGATATGGCCCATCGCCTATTGCTTTTATCGTATTGCCCCTTGTATCCGCATTCTTTGTGGATATCGCTAATGCCATCGTCATTCAGACGATCGTCAATTTCTAAGGACCGAATATGCCCGACCTGCTGATCGAATTGTTTTCCGAGGAAATCCCCGCGCGCATGCAGACCCGCGCTGGTGAAGACCTGAAAAAGCGGATCACCGATGGTTTGGTCGATGCCGGTCTGACTTATGCCTCTGCGGCTGCACTGACGACGCCGCGCCGCCTGACACTGGCGGTTGAAGGGTTGTTGACGGAAAGCCCCATGATACGCGAGGAACGCAAGGGTCCGAAGGTTGGCGCCCCGGACAAAGCCATCGAAGGCTTCCTGCGCGGCGCAGGTCTGACCCGCGATCAGTTGGAAGAGCGTGAGACCCCCAAAGGCTCGGTCTATTTCGCCACCATCGAAAAGCCCGGCCGTCCTGCGGCCGAGATCGTGGCCGAAGTGCTTGAGGCGACAATCCGCAATTTCCCCTGGCCGAAATCGATGCGCTGGGGCAGTGGCGGTCTGCGCTGGGTGCGCCCGCTGCACTCGATCCTGTGCATCCTGACCGATGAGGCTGGCGCGCAGGTTGTGCCAATGGTGGTCGACGGAATCCAGTCCGGCGAGACCACCGAAGGTCACCGTTTCATGGCGCCGGGTCGCTTTGCGGTCTCGTCCTTCGAGGATTACGCCGCCAAACTGAAGCGCGCCTTTGTTGTGCTGTCGCCCGCAGAACGGGCGGAGCATATCTGGAACGACGCCCAGAACATGGCCTTCGCCGCTGGGCTGGACGTGGTCGATGACAAGGGACTACTGGCCGAGGTCGCCGGGCTGGTCGAATGGCCCGTTGTCCTGATGGGGCAGATCGACGACGAATTTCTGGAATTGCCACCCGAGGTTCTGCAGACCTCGATGAAAGAGCATCAGAAGTTCTTTTCCGTGAAAAACCCCAAGACGGGCCGGATTGAACGCTTCATCACCGTTGCGAACCGTGAAACCACTGATAATGGCGCGACCATTCTGGCGGGGAACCAAAAGGTGCTGTCAGCCCGTCTGGCCGATGCCAAGTTCTTTTGGGAGAACGACCTGCGCGTTGCCAAATCGGACATCGCCCAATGGACCCGCGCGCTGGAGAATGTGACCTTCCACAACAAGCTGGGAACTCAAGGTGACCGAGTCCGCCGCATCGCCGCATTGGCAGGTGAGTTGGCCTCGGTCACCAATGTAGATGCGAAGCAAGCTGAAAACGCCGCGTGTCTAGCCAAGGCCGATCTGAACTCGGAGATGGTTTATGAATTCCCGGAACTTCAAGGGCTTATGGGGCGGTATTACATCGAAGCCGCAGGTGAAGACGCAACTGTGGCCGCCGTGGCACAGGAGCATTACTCACCGCTGGGCCCCTCGGACGACGTGCCGACCGCGCCGCTGTCTGTCACTGTTGCGCTGGCCGACAAGTTGGACACGCTGACCGGGTTCTGGGCGATTGATGAGAAACCGACCGGGTCGAAGGACCCGTTTGCCCTGCGTCGCGCCGCGTTGGGTGTCATTCGTTTGGTTTTGGATAATGGTATCCGAGTTTCATTGGAAAAACTCGTGCGTTCGGTTTCCAAGAAAAGAATAACCCGTTTCAGAAACAGTCCCCCTGTTGGACTTCAATCGGAAGTTGCGCTTGTCAAGTTAGGAACCGAAACCGTCGACGCAGAAGGAAAAACTTGGACGTCTATCGAGTTTGCAACACTAACGGGCGAAGAGAGTTCAGAAAAGGGTGGCTGGCAATTCGAGCAATTCGATACTGAACTTGCTTGGGAGAATAACCTTGCTCTAGTCACTGCCTGGTACGGAGTTACATACGGTCTTGTGGAATTGGCAACGCGGATCGACGCTAGCACTGATATTGTCGCTGAATTCCAAGCGTTTGAACCTGTCTTTCAGGATCTCCTCTCCTTCTTCCACGACCGCCTCAAAACCTTCCTCCGCGACGAGGGCATCCGCCACGACATCATCGACGCCTGCATCGCGATGGAGGGCAATGACGATCTCAACCTGTTGGTCAAACGCGCCCGCGCGCTGAATGCCGTGATCGCGACCGAGGATGGCGAGAACCTCGTGCAGGGCTTCAAGCGCGCCAACAACATTCTGACCCAGGCCGAAGAGAAGGATGGGGTAGAGTATTCCTATGGCGCGGATATCAAGTTTGCGGAGACCGACAGCGAAAAGGCTCTGTTCGGCGCGTTGGAAGCTGCACAGGCCAAGATCGACCCGGCGCTGAAAGCCGAGGATTTCCCAAGTGCGATGTCGGCCATGGCCGATCTGCGCGGTCCGGTCGATGCGTTCTTTGAGGATGTTCAGGTCAATACCGACAATGACATCCTGCGCCGTAACCGTCTGAACCTGCTAAGCCAGATCCGTCAGGTCTGCTCCAGTGTTGCCGATCTGAGCCGCATCGACGGCTGATCCAGAACGCCCTTGCGCCATTGGTGCAGGGGCTTATGCTGCGGTGAAATCAAAAGGTGCCGCAGTGCAGAATAATCCGCATACTACGCTTATCACGTCCGAAGCGCCCGTTGCTGCCAACACGCATGGCGGGCGGGCGAAATGTCTGCAACGTCTGGTTCGTCTGGAACTGCCGGTTCCACGAACGGTCGCGTTGTCGTTTGATGCGGTGCATCAGATATCGGACGGGCAGGTGCCGGATTTGGCCGCTGTTCTTGAGCAGTTTGAACAGACCGCGCTGCTGTGTGTCCGGCCCAGTTCCGAAGATCCCGATTGGGGCGGCCCGGGTGCCATCTTGAACATCGGCATGAATGACGCACGCTATGTCGACCTGTCGGATTCGATGGGGGTCGAGGCCGCGGCTGCGTTGTATCTGCGCTTTGTCCAAAGCTATGCCGTTCATGTTGCGCGGCTGGACCCGGATGTGTTTGACGAGATCGATGCAGATGGCCGTGAAGGGCTGCAGGAATCTCTGCGGGCTTACGAAGACGAGACGGACGAAGCCTTTCCACAGGATCGCGGTGAGCAGCTGATTGCTGTGCTGCGTTCGATGGCACGCGCATGGGAGGGCACCTCGGCCCGTTTGTTGCGTCAGGCCAAAGGTGCGCCAGCGGATGCCGGTCTGGGTCTGGTGATCCAAGAGATGATCCCCGGCGTCGGGCAGGGGGAATGCGGATCGGGCGTGTTGCAACTGATTGATCCGACCACTGGATTGCCTCAGATAACCGGTCGTTATCTGAGCCAAAGTCAGGGGCGGGATGCGCTGGGAGAAGGCGTCGCGGCGCTGTACCTGGAAAAGGACCCGCGCGGAAAGTCCCTGGAGGAGGTCGCGCCCAAGGCTTTTGCGGACCTCAAAACGCATGCGGCGCTGATGCGGGTCAAGCTGCGCGAGGAAATGCAAGTCGAGTTCGTGATTGAAAACGGCCACGTGCACATTTTGGACGGCGTGCGGGTTCAACGCAGCGCACGCGCGGCGATGCGGATCGCTGTGCGCCTGGCCGAAGACGGGATCATTCCTCCGCAAGAGGCTGTAATGCGGGTTGATCCACATTCCCTGAACGAGCTGTTGCACCGGCAGGTTCACCCTGATGCGGAACGCGACACCCTGACCACCGGAATTGCCGCCAGTCCGGGTGCTGCGACCGGCAAAATCGTTTTCACCTCGGCGGAGGCTCAGGCAAGCGCCGCGCGGGGAGAGCCGTGCATTTTGGTGCGCCGTGAAACCTCCCCGGAAGATGTGCGCGGTATGCATGCCGCCGTGGCGGTCCTGACGGAAAAGGGCGGCATGACCAGCCACGCGGCCGTGATTGGCCGGGGTTTGGGCCTGCCGTGCATCGTCGGCGCGTCCGAGATGCGGTTTCAGACAAAGAAAAAACAGCTGATGGCTCCCGACGGGCGGGTTTTCAAAACAGGCGACACATTGACCATCGACGGTAGCTCGGGTCAGGTGTTGGCGGGGAGGCCGACGATGCTCGAGGCCGCGCTGGATGATTGTTTTCAGACCCTGATGGGGTGGGCGGACGCAGAACGGGATATTGCAATTCGCGCCAACGCGGACACACCCGCAGACGCACAAACAGCGCGGAACTTCATGGCGCAAGGGATCGGGTTGTGTCGGACAGAGCACATGTTCTTTGACCCCGGTCGTCTGATCGTAATGCGCGAAATGATCTTTGCGCAGACCTCATCCGGTCGTGAAGCGGTGTTGGAACGCTTGTTGCCGATGCAGCGCGATGACTTCGCGCAGCTTTTCCGGATCATGGAGGGACAGCCTGTCTGTATCCGTCTGTTCGATCCACCGCTGCACGAGTTTCTTCCGACCACGCGCACCGGCCAACGCGAACTTGCCGAAGCGCTGGACCTGCCTGTCTCAGATGTCGAACGCAGGGTTGACGCCATGACCGAATACAACCCGATGCTGGGCTTGCGCGGCGTGCGTCTGGGCGTGACAGTTCCGGAAATCTACGACATGCAGGCGCGTGCGATTTTTGAGGCGACGCTTGAAGCCAGCAAAGACGGTGCGCCGGTGGTGCCCGAGGTGATGATCCCGCTGGTATCCGCCAAGCGCGAGGTTGAGCTGGTTAAGGCGCGCATCGATTCTGTGGCAGCAGCCGTCGCCGCTGAACGCGGGCAGGAATTTGAGTACCGGCTGGGCGTGATGGTCGAAACCCCTCGGGCCTGTTTGCGGGCTGCCGAGATCGCGCCACAAACCGCGTTTTTAAGTTTCGGAACGAACGATCTGACGCAGATGACCTATGGCTTGTCCCGCGATGACGCAGGCCGGTTCATGTCGGCTTATGTCCGGCAGGGTGTCTTTGTCGAAGATCCGTTTCATGTGTTGGACGCGGACGGAGTTGGCGAATTGCTTAAACTGGGGGCTGAACGCGGCAGGCAAGCACAACCAGAAGTCACATTGTCAGTTTGCGGCGAACATGGCGGGAACCCCGAATCAATCGCCATTTGCCGGGAATTGGGCTTTGACTATGTGTCCTGTTCACCCTTCCGGGTACCCGTCGCTCGGCTGGCTGCCGCTCAACTGGCGATTTCGTCCAGACTTGGGGGTTGACAGAAGGGCGGCACTCTAGAATTAGTAGGTAACAGAAAGCGCCGTCGTCAAATATTGTTGACGAAACGGCGATTTTCCACTTGCTTTTCCGTCAGAACTGGACGTCGCCGTTTGAATTCGGTATGAGCCTCATCGCGCCCGCCGGGGGAGGGTACGGCGCTAATTGTGCCTGTGCGAGGTTATCTGATGCTACGATACATATTGGCTGTTGCCACATTGGCAGCAACCGTGCTGCCGAGTGTTTCCGTCGCCGAGAGGGAAGCCACCGAATCTGCCAAACGCGAACTAGTAACCCGGAGCGAATTGCCCGGGCAAAAGTTTCGTGATTACTTAGGCCTGTTTAAGCCTCGTAAAGAACCTGTGCTGCAACAGGTGTCCTATTCCAAGGATTGGCTGGATCAACTGCCGACTGCCGCTGGTGACGAGAATTTCAAATGTCTGGCTGAGGCGCTTTACTTTGAAGCGCGCGGCGAAAGCGTTCGCGGTCAGTTTGCCGTGGCCGAGGTGATCCTGAATCGGGTCAAAAGTAGCCGCTTTCCAAGTTCGCTGTGCGGGGTGATCAAGCAGGGAACCGGTAAGAAGTACCAATGCCAGTTCACCTACACCTGCGATGGTCAGAAAGAAGTTATCCGCGAGAAAAGAGCCTATGAGCGTGTGTCCAAGGTTGCCCGCGCGGCAATCGACGGCGTTGGCGTCGGGCTGACCGAAGGGGCGACCCATTACCATACCAAGGCGGTGCGACCGTCATGGTCGCGCGTCTACAAAGAAACGGCCCGGATCGGCGTTCACATTTTTTACCGCCACAACTATCGGACCGCGAGCAACTGATTGACGCACCCGCGCTGGAACCTTGATGGCGCGGGGCGTTTTCTGCCTTATGTAGCGGGCCAGGAGGTCCGCCATGATGTTATCCCGCAGACGGTTTTTGCAAACTTCGACCGCGCTCGCCCTGTTGCCAAAGGGGGCGCATGCTGTCAGCTCTGATCTGGTGGCGCAAGAAGCGCTGCAACAGATTGCGCCTGACGGATATCCAGCTACGCCGGTTTGGACCTATGGCGGTCGCGTTCCCGGTGTCGACATTCGATTGCCTCAGGGCGGGCGCGTCAGTCGCAAGCTGATAAACAACCTGTCTCAACCGACGGCAGTGCATTGGCACGGGATTCGAATCGACAACGCAATGGATGGCGTGCCCGGGTTGACGCAGGACGCGGTCGAGACGGGCCAATCCTTCGACTATGACTTTGCTGCGCCCGATGCGGGAACCTATTGGTATCATTCACACAATCGGTCCACTGAGCAGGTTGCCCGAGGTCTCTATGGACCCCTGATCGTTGAAGAATCTAACCCGCCGGATGTTGATCAGGATCTGACGCTGATGTTGGATGATTGGCGGCTGGACCCTGAAAGCGCGCATATCGTGGATGATTTTGACAATGGACACGACCTTAGCCATGCGGGGCGGCTGGGTAATCTGGTGTCCGTCAATGGCGGCTTTGATCCGGCTTATCCTGTTGGATCGGGGGAACGATTGCGATTGCGTCTGATCAATGCATCGAACGCTCGGATATTTGATTTGGCGTTGGACGGGCTGGCGGGTTGGATCGTGGCACTGGATGGCATGCCGCTGGCAGTTCCATTGCCTGTAGAGGACAGCTTTCCACTTGCGCCCGCACAACGGGCGGACCTTGTCGTGGATGTGACGTCCGCGTCCGGGGATGTCGCGGGTCTTGCCAGTATCGAGCGGGATGGCGGCTATGGCTTGGTACGCTTTCAAGTTTCCGAAGCGTCCACATCGCAAAGGCAGGGTATTGAACCATTGCCTGCGAACAATATGCCTGAATTTCAGTATGATCAGGCACCGCTGCATCGTATGTCCCTGCAGGGCGGTGCGATGCGATGGCTGGAAGGGGCCAAGCTTGGCGATCAGGACCTGACAGGCCGTGAGCTGGCTCAACTGGGCCGGTTCTGGGCGTTGAACGGATACGCGGAACGACCCAAGGATCCGTTTCTGGATGCGCGTCTGGGTCAGGTGCACCGGATCGAGTTTGTGAACGAAACTGTCTTTCCACATGCGATGCATCTGCATGGTCACCACTTCCGGCTCGTCCTGCCGGATGGCAGTTTGGGGCCCTGGCGCGACACCGTGCTGGTGGACCGGGGCCAGACCCGTCAGATCGCGTTGGTCGCGGACAATCCGGGAGACTGGCTGCTGCATTGCCATATGCTGGGGCACGCTGCTTCGGGTATGATGAGCTGGTTCCGCGTAACCTGACGCCGCATTCGATGGCTGGAAAGACGCATGTTGCGGTGTTATACGCCCGCGCATCGTTTATTTTGGGCAAATACGTCCACAAAGCCCGAAAAGGTCCGCCTGTATGAGCTCTGAAATCCGTCTTGCCTTTGCGCACCCGTCCGAGCGGTCCGAAGCGACCGCTGCCCGGGGGCCGTTGGATCGTATTTCTCTGCGTGATCATATCGTCGAGGTTGAAATCGGCGCGTTTCAGGCCGAACGTGGAACGACCCAGCGGATTTGCTTTAACATCGTGGTTGAAGTTCGCCCTTTGAGCGATCCCATCGACGATGACGTGGATCGCATCCTGTCCTACGACCGGGTGACCGAAGCGATTGCATTTGAGCTTTCGGCCGAACGTCTTAATCTTCTGGAAACTCTGGCGGACCGCGTGGCGGAACGTATTCTACTTGAGCCTCAGGCTGTAAGAGCTTTTGTCAGAATAGAAAAACTTGATCGCGGTCCCGGCGCCTTGGGTGTCGAGATTGTGCGCGGAAAAGACAAGACTCACCACGACGTCGTCGAGGAAGAGCGCCCGCATCCCCGTCTGGCTTTCCTGTCGAATGAGGCCATTGCCTCGTCCAATCTGACCGGGTGGATCGATCAGCTGGAAAATCGTGAACGCCCGTTGATCCTATGTGTCGGCGCGGCGGATATGCCTGTTTCACTGACTGGCCACGCGATGACCCAACGCCGAATTGATCTGTTGGCGATTGAACAGAACGCCTGGGTCTTGGCTGCCCGCGATCACCGCTGCGTTGTCGTTTCAACGCGGACCGAGCTGGATTGGGCCATGAAGAATGGCCAGATTTGCGTCTGGGCACCCTCAAAAATTGTACTGGATGCTGTTGACGGCCAATCGGCGGCACCTTCGGATGCGGTCGCGCTGGCATCATGGTTTGCTGCCACTTTTGAGGCGAGCGAGATGATGGTGATCGGCGGTGCGCTGCCCGACGCCCCTGAAACCCCTTTGCGTGCGATCTCGGTGGATCAGGCACAACTGTGACCGCTTATTTTCGACCTCTGGTTCAGCATAGTCCGAACCGTCCGCCGAGTTCAGTGCCGCTAGCTGGCCAGCCGCTTTGGTTTACCCATGTTGAACGGTTAAGCCGAAAAGAACGTCCAATGATCATTGCCGTGCAGGATGTACCAGGTGATGCGCTGGACCGACTGACGCGTCCGCGTGCCGATGTTGCGGGCCTTGCCATGGATCGCCCGCACATTATGGGCATTCTGAATGCGACCCCAGATAGTTTCTCGGATGGCGGTGTGCACAATTCGGTCAGCGCGGCCCAATCTGCGGCTGAACAGATGGTTTCACAAGACGCAACCATTCTGGATATCGGCGGCGAATCGACCCGACCCGGCGCAACCTTCGTGCCCGAAGATGAAGAGATCGCCCGGACCCGCCCCCTGATCGAAGCCATCAAATCCCGCACTGATGCGTTGATATCCATCGATACGCGCAAATTCGCCGTCGCCAAAGCAGCGTGGGAGGCCGGAGCAGGGCTGATCAACGACGTAACCGGCTTTACCTTTGATCCGCAGTTGGCACCGTTTTGTGTAAAAGTTGGCGCCCCGGTTTGTGTGATGCACATGCAGGGCGACCCAGGCGCGATGCAGGACAATCCGACCTATGACGACGTTCTGCTGGACGTCTACGATTTCCTTGGAGGTCAGGTGGATCGTCTCGAAAACCTCGGGTTGGACCGGGATCAGATTATCGTTGATCCAGGCATCGGGTTTGGCAAGACCGAGGCACATAACCTGGCCTTGCTGCAGGGGATCAGCCTGTTTCATGGTTTAGGTTGTCCGATCCTGTTGGGCGTGTCCCGAAAAGGTATTATTGGACAAATTGGCAAAGAGCCGCGCAAGGACGCCCGCGCGCCTGGATCAATCGCCGTCGGGCTGGCTGGATTGTCACAAGGCGTTCAAATTCTGCGCGTGCACGATGTTGCAGAAACCGCTCAGGCCTTGCGCCTTTGGGCCGCCGTCCGGTAAGCCGGAGGTAGGCAAGAAATGACGGAGTGACATTATGCGCAAGCTGTTCGGAACCGATGGGGTGCGGGGGACCGCCAATACCCATCCAATCACGGCCGAAATGGCATTGCGCATCGGGGCCGCCGCTGGCCGTTACTTCCGCCGCGATCAATCCGACGTCCACCGCGTTGTGATCGGTAAAGATACGCGCCTGTCCGGTTATATGGTGGAAAACGCCCTGACGGCCGGATTGACTTCGACCGGGATGAACGTGTTGCTGCTTGGGCCGGTGCCGACGCCCGCCGTCGGTCTGATGACACGATCGATGCGTGCGGATCTTGGGGTGATGATCTCGGCCAGCCATAACCCGGCCGAGGACAACGGTATCAAGTTCTTTGGTCCTGACGGATACAAGTTGTCTGATCAGGCGGAACTCGAGATTGAAAGGCTAATCGAAGAAGGTGTCAAACCTGCGCAGGCACGGAATATCGGCCGTGCCAGACGGGTAGATGATGCGCGGTTCCGATATGGTGAGCGCGTCAAATCCTCGCTGTCGCGTGACTTGCGTCTTGACGGGCTAAAAGTTGTTGTCGATTGCGCCAATGGGGCCGCGCACCGCACGGCGCCCGAGGTTTTGTGGGAATTAGGTGCCGAAGTGATCCCGGTCGGCATTACGCCGAATGGTAAGAATATCAACCTCAACTGTGGCTCGACCAAACCGCAGCTGGCTGCCGAAACCGTCGTGGCCCATGGTGCAGATGTCGGGATTTGTTTGGACGGCGACGCCGATCGCGTCGTTATGATCGACGAGAATGGTCAGGTCGCGGATGGCGATCAGTTGATGGCGCTTTTGGCGACCAGCTGGGCCGAGGCTGACCGCCTGAAAGGCGGCGCGCTGGTTGCAACGGTTATGTCGAACCTTGGCCTGGAACGTCATCTTGAAAGCCATGGCCTGCGTCTGGAGCGCACCGGCGTCGGGGACCGCTATGTCGTTGAACGGATGCGCGAAGGCGGGTTCAATCTGGGCGGCGAACAATCAGGCCATATCGTCATGAGCGACTATGCGACCACCGGTGACGGCCTGATGGCGGGCCTCCATTTCCTGGCAGAGATGGTTCATACGGGTCGCAAAGCATCGGAATTGTCGGTGCAGTTCGAAACCGTACCGCAAATGCTGAAGAACGTGCGTTATGGAGAAGGACAAGCCCCGCTTGAGGCCGCCAGCGTGCAGGCTGCAATTTCTGACGCCGAGGCGCGGCTGAACGGGCAGGGGCGATTGCTGATCCGGAAGTCGGGTACGGAACCTCTGATCCGCGTCATGGCGGAATGTGAAGATGACGCGCTGTTGACCCAGGTTGTCGACGGCATCGTTGCCGAGGTCGAGGCCGTCACAGGCTAGCGCCCGGTCAGCATCTTTCGCAGGCTGAACCACTGACTGATGGCAAGACCTGTCAGGATCATGGCCAGCGCCACGAAAAAGCGCAGCGGCAACGCCTCGGACAGGACCCATGCGCCGAACACCATCGACCAGATTGGCACTTGGTAGTTAACGAGTGTCATGAACACCGATCCTGCGCTGCGAATGACGGATACGCGCAGCAGTGTTGCGAATGCCGTAGGGACCAACCCCAAAACGATGATGGCAATGCTTGGGCGGGTACCTTCCCATGTCGGGACGCCTTCAGTCACGAACATGATCGGCAGCAGGATTACTGCGCCGACCAGCAGGGTTAGGGCGGCCAGAACCACAGGATCAATGGGCGGACATTGACGGGTGAAGATCGACGCCAGGGAATAACACAAGGCGGCCCCGATGCATGCTAGCTGCGCCAGAGGTTCTGACCCGTGGCCGAGTTGCGCCAAACCGGGGCCAATCAACACCAAAGCACCGCTGAATCCAAGGGTCACGCCCACCAGTTTTCTCAGGTTCAAAGGCTCGTCTGAAAAGAAATGTGCCAGCGGCAGAACCATCAGCGGAATCGCGGCCATCGACAGGCCGGCAAAGGCCGAAGGCACGTATTGCTGTCCCCAGCTTAGCAAAACAAAGGGCAGGGCAGACGACAAGATACCGATCACAATGACCGAGGTCCAAAGGGCGGCGGATCCGGAAGGTAGCTTGCGGTTTGTGACCGCCATCAACCCCAGCAACATCATGGCACCCAACGTAGTGCGCGCGGTGGCGACGGTGATAGGTCCGTACCCTTCCAGTGCCATGGCAACGACCATGAACGTCCCGCCCCAGATCAGGCCGAGGGTGATAACACCGCTCCAATCGCGGGATGTGGGGTGCTGGACCATCTTAGTTTCGCCTTGAGGCTTGGCCAAAAAAGGGCGGCCTGATGGGCCGCCCCTTCGCATTCGCTTGGTGGGATCAGTTCTTTTCCTGATCGACCAGCTTGCCGGCGGAAATCCACGGCATCATGTCGCGTAGTTTCTTACCAACCTGCTCGATCTGGTGCTCATCATTGTGGCGGCGAGCCGCTTTGATGGTCGGCTGACCAACAGCGTTTTCCAGCATGAAGTCACGCACGAATTTGCCGGTTTGGATGTCCGACAGCGTCTCTTTCATCGCTTTCTTGGTCTGCTCATAGGGCAGGATCCGTGGGCCGGTGACGTACTGGCCGTATTCGGCAGTGTTTGAGATCGAGTAATCCATGTTCGCGATACCGCCTTCATAGATCAGGTCAACGATCAGCTTGGTTTCGTGCAGACACTCGAAATAGGCCATTTCAGGCGCATAACCTGCCTCAACCAGAGTTTCGAAACCACAACGGATCAGTTCGACGATACCGCCGCACAGAACGGCCTGCTCACCGAACAGGTCGGTTTCGCACTCTTCGCGGAAGTTGGTTTCGATGATGCCCGAGCGGCCGCCACCGATGGCCGAGCAATAGGACAGGCCGATTTCCAGAGCCTTTCCGGTCGCGTCGCTGTCAACAGCTACCAGGCAAGGCACGCCGCCGCCTTTGACGTATTCGCCGCGTACGGTGTGGCCGGGGCCTTTGGGGGCCATCATGATGACGTCAATGCCTTCTTTCGGCTCGATCAATCCGAAGTGCACGTTCAGGCCATGGGCAAAGGCAATGGCAGAGCCCGGCTTGATGTTGTCATGCACGTATTTCTTGTAGGTCTCGGCCTGCAGTTCGTCGGGCATGGTGAACATGATGACGTCGCACCAGGCTGCCGCTTCGGCGATGCCCATGACTTCCAGGCCTTCGGCTTCAGCTTTCTTGGCCGATGCGGAGCCTTCGCGCAGAGCGACGACAAGGTTCTTCGCGCCCGAGTCGCGCAGGTTCAGTGCGTGGGCGTGGCCTTGGCTGCCGTAGCCCAGGATCGCCACTTTCTTGTCTTTGATCAGGTTGATGTCGCAATCGCGATCGTAATAGACGCGCATGTCGCCGGTCCTTTCTGGTTAGATTGCCGAGGGTTTTACCTGCCGGATGTTGTATTGGCGATAGGGTTGCACTTGAGTATTTGTGAAAAAGATGAAGAATAATTCGTGTAACACCAGAAATGCGAAAAATTCATGCTTGATGACATAGACCGCCGAATCCTGCGCCACTTTCAGGCCGATCCCAGCCTGACTGCTGCGGAACTGGCCGAGCGTTGCCGTATCAGCCAGGGTGTCTGCTGGCGCCGGGTCGAAAAGATGCAGGCAACCGGAATAATCCAGGGGCAGGAGGCCGTGATCGATTGGGCGGCGCTTGGGTATGCTGTCGAGGTTTCGCTGCGCGTAACGCTGGACAAGACGCAATCGCGCGCGTTTGACGAATTTACTGCCGCCGCCCGGCAAGTGCCCGAGGTGATCGAATTGCAAACATTTCTGGGCAGGGTGGATGTGCGGCTGTCGGTGATTGCCAGGGACATGTCACACTACCAACAACTCTACCGTGACCGCATTCTGACCCTGCCGCATATCGCGGATATTGAGGCCTTGATGCATATCGCGAGGGTCAAGAGCGAAGAGGTCTTGCCGGTATGACCGAATTGGATGAGCTGGACCGAAAAATACTGTGTGCGTTGGCTCAGGACGCCTCCCAGAGCGCCGGGGCGTTGGGGCGTAAGCTTGGCCTGTCACAACCGGCAACATGGCGGCGCATCCGCCGGCTGGAAACCTCGGGCGTTATCAAAGGTCGTCGGCTGCGCCTGAATGCCGAGGCGTTGGGATTCGGCGTGACAGTATTCCTTGGCGTGAAACTGGCGCGCAAGGGTCAGGTCAGCCTGGAGGATTTTGAGCGTGCCGTCAGTGCTATTCCAGAAGTTCAGACCGTCGAGCATGTGCTGGGTTTGTACGATTATCGCCTGCGGGTGGTTGCCCGCGACCTGTCGGATTTTGAGCGGGTCCTGCGCCGTCGGATCTTGACCTTGCCCGGCGCAGGAGATGTCGAAGCCAACGTCCTGCTAAGCGAGGAACGTTTGCCGGGACCGATCGGATAAGCCCGTTCAGTACCGCGTGCGGATGCAATATCCGGGATGGTGTGTCATCCGGGCAAATGCCATCGGATTTCCGTTCTTCCAGGTCGTGCGCTCTAGCTGGATCATCGACGTTCCGGGGGTTGTTCCCATGAATTCCGCCAATCGTCCGTCCGCAGAGATCGCGCAAAAGGAGACCTCAGCCTCGGTAAACGGAGAGGCGTTCAGTAGCCATTCATGAGGGCCGTGGTTGGTCAGATCGGCATGTTCGATTTCGGGCACCGCATCTATGTTGATCCAGCGTTCTTCCAATTGGAAGGGACGGTTGTCTGCATAGTGCATACAGATGACTTGCAGGACGCGAATGTCCGCCGATACACCGATCTGCGAAGCCAGCCAACCGGGACTTGCGACCACGTTGCGTTCAACCAGCGAGTACCGATAGGTTGCATTTTGGTTTTCAACCGTTTGACGAGCCAAAGAAAATTCCAGTTTGGCATGCTTACTGGGTTCCTTTTTGACTCGGGTCCCGCTTTTGCGTTTGCGCTCGACAAAGCCCTGATCGGACAGTTCGCGCAGGGCACGGTTCACTGTCGCGCGTGCGCAATTGAATTCCTCGGCAAGTTGCGTTTCGGTTGGCAGAAGCGATCCCTGCGGCCAAATACGGCTTTCAATCCGCCGTTTGACTTCGTCCCTTACAACTTGAAAACTGATCCGCTTATGCGCATTCACCTGTCGAAATACCTTTCTTCTGTAAAGTGAGTGCATCTGGTCAGAAACACGTCAGAGTGTAAAGGGCAGCTGACACTAATTGGCGTCATTTCTTGCCAAATTCGACCAACAAAATATCATTTGAGTGTTTTGTTTTTAGTTCCCTTAGGTCAGATATTCGGGTTCAGTACGGGTCTCGGCAAATTAACCCGGGTCGCGAGGCCGCTGACGACAATTTGAAAGGACAAACCATGCCAGCGCTATTGGACACCGTCGATCCCTCTGGGCTCGAAGAGTTCTCGGTCGTGTTTACGGATCGGTCTCTGAACCACATGTCAGTTCAGTTTCAACAGGTGATGCGCGACATCTCGGGGTTGCTGAAGGATGTATATAACGCGGATGGTGTGGCCATTATCCCTGGTGGCGGCACCTATGGGATGGAGGCCGTCGCCCGGCAATTTGCACGCAACGCCAATGTACTGGTCGTCCGGAATGGGTGGTTTTCCTACCGTTGGAGCCAGATTATCGAATCCGGTGATCTGACGGCGTCAGCGACGGTTCTCAAAGCCCGTGAAACCGGCAATTCCAGCCCGTCGCCCTTTGCCCCCGCACCGATTGACGAGGTTGTTTCAACAATCCGTGAACAGCGTCCGGATGTTGTTTTTGCTCCACATGTGGAGACCTCGGCCGGTGTCATTCTGCCCGATGACTACGTAACAGCCATGGCCGCAGCGGCGCATGAGGTTGGGGCCTTGATGGTACTGGACTGCATCGCCTCGGGGTGTGCCTGGGTCGACATGAAGGCCACTGGCGTAGACGTTTTGATCTCGGCCCCCCAGAAAGGGTGGAGCGCATCGCCCTGCGCGGGTCTGGTCATGCTGTCGGAACGTGCCGAGGCGCGTTTGGATGAGACAACTTCGGACAGTTTTGCCGTCGACCTGAAAAAGTGGCGGCAGATCATGCAGGCCTATGAAAATGGCGGGCACGCGTATCACGCGACCATGCCCACGGATGCGTTGAAGGCGTTCCGCGATACGATGGTCGAGACCGAGCGAAGCGGTTGGGAAACTCTTCGAAATGCTCAATGGAAGCTGGGAAATGGAGTGCGGGAGCTCTTGAAGGGATACGGTATTATCTCTGTTGCAGCAGACGGATTTGGCGCGCCGGGTGTCGTGGTCAGCTATACCTCGGACCCGGATGTTCAGAATGGCAAGAAATTTGCCGCTTTGGGCATGCAGATCGCAGCAGGTGTGCCGTTGCAATGTGATGAACCCGAAGGTTTCAGCACCTTCCGCCTTGGTCTGTTCGGTTTGGACAAATTGTATGACGTTGACGGCACCATCGGACGGCTCAAGCGCGTGCTGGATCAGGTTCTGTGAAACTGTTCGGGCCTTAGCGTACGCCGAGGCCCATTTGCATCAAGGTCTTGCGAACAGCCGGTAGAGAATAGAGCGCATTCAGCCCCATTGCCCGCACGTCCCTTAGCGGCCGCGCTTCGATCATCGAGGCGCGGTTCAGCAGGTCGATGCCTTTGACCCGCATCTCGATTTCGGTATGGCGAGCCTTGTGATAGGCATCGAGCATCTGCGCATCGCCCAGACCTTCAGGACGGGCCTGCGCCAGTTCCAGCAGGCTGCTCAGATCACCCAGCGACATGTTCAATCCCTGTGCTCCAATTGGTGGCACCACATGGGCGGCCTCTGCCATCAGCGCGACTCGCTCGCCAGCCAGACGTTCTGCTGACTGGCTGATGATCGGCCAGATGGTCCGGCGCGAGGCCAGTTTTAACGGTCCGAACAACCCACAGGACCGTTCGGTCATCAGCGCCTCAAACGCCTCGGACTCGGTGTTCAGCAACTCAACCGCGCGGGGTCCGCGCTCCATCCACACAATTGCCGAAGACGGTTGCCCCTGCCAGTCAGGCAGGGGGACCAGGGTGAAGGGCCCACCCGAGCGGTGAATTTCCGTCGAAACATTGTCGTGCGGGATGGGATGTGTGACCGCAAAGGCCAATGCCTTCTGGCCATAGCGCGTTGTATGGACCTTGATCCCAGCCGCCTCGCGCATGGGAGAGTTGCGCCCGTCAGCGGCGACCACCTGCTTGCAACGAATGCGGCTGCCGTCACTTAGCCCCACGCGTGCTTCGGCAGTGCGGGTGAACAGGCTGACGGTGCCTGTACCGGGGCGGAAATCGACATTGGGCAGTTCGGCCAGTCGTGCCACCATCTCGCGCCGCAGCAGCCAGTTGGGCAGGTTCCAGCCAAAGGGTTGGTCCGAAATATCTGCGGCGTTGAAATCGCGTACCACGCGGGGTTCAGGAACATCTCCGCCTGCGTCCACAATCCGCATAATCTGCAAGGGGGCCGCGTGTGCGTCCAGCCGTTGCCACAACCCGCATTGCTCTAACAAGCCGTGCGCCGGTTGCAAAAAGGCGGTGGTCCGCAAATCAGAGCCGTCCACATCGCGCTCGGTTATTGGGGGTGTAGGGTCGACACAAATAACGTCGAACCCGGCGGTTCCAAAGGCGGCCGCAGCGGTCAGACCAGCGATTCCTCCGCCGGAAATCAGGATGTCACAGCTGTCTTTCATGACCTTGGCCTCCGAGTGTTTGGCAGACCCTAGTTCGGTTCTGCATCGGGCGCCAAGTGACATCCTGTCCCGCGTGTCAGCCGCGTGAAATCAGGATAAGGATCAGGAACATCACCGGCACCATCATCACGGCCGGGATGTATAGGCCCGGCAGACCGAACAACAGGGCAGAACAGCCCCACATGCTGAAAATCGCGGCCGCTGTATAACCCCAATCTGCGCCCCTTGCATGAGCGGCATCCTTGGCCAGCCAGCCAAACAGGGGAACTGCAAATAACAGGCGCTGCCAGATGGGCAGGCGTCCGGGCATCTCGATCGCGCTCATGGGGTCTCCGATTCTGTTCGTCGCTGAGGCGCATATAGGGTCGATGATGCACCTGCAGAATGTGCAGATCGTCGCAGTGTGACAGCCTATCGCAGGCGGGCCAGAAACGCGGTCAAATCGTCGGTATGATGGTGGATATGCTCAGCCTTATGCGGCTCGGGCGCGACGTGAACTGTGCGCATTCCCATCGCGTGCGGAGCAGTCAGATTGCGCGGATCATCTTCAAACATGGCCGCCTTGTCGGCGTCGATGCCATCCTGTGCAAAGATCGCCTCGAACGCGGCCTGTTCGGGTTTTGGACGATAGCCCGCGTGTTCTACGCCATAAACCGCATCGAACAAACCGCTGAGGCCGCGTGCTTTTAGCACACGTTCGGCATAAGGCGCGCTGCCGTTGGTGTAGACAATGCGACGGCCGGGCAAGGACCTGATGTGGTCGGCCAGTTCGGCGTCGGGGTCCATGTGGCTCATGTCTACCTGATGCACGGCGTACAGATAAGGTTCGGGGTCCAGGTCATGCTCGGCCATCAAGCCAGCCAGCGTGGTGCCGTATTCCCGCCAATAGTGCGAGCGCAGACGATCCGCCTCGGCCCGGTCGACGCCAATGGCCTGCACCACGTAATCCGTCATCAGAACCTCGATCTGGTCGAATAGTTGCATATGAGGCGGGTACAGCGTGTTGTCGAGGTCGAACACCCATTGGGTGACGTGCGAAAAAGAAGGTTTGACCATGGGTTGGGTTTAGGCCGCCATGCACAGGTTTTCAATGCTACACTTGATTGCACGGGCCTGAGGCGGATAGACATGTCCGAACGAGGAGAAGAAACACCCCATGCCGCAATCCCGTCAGCCCAACAAAGACGCCTATAGCCTAATTCTCGAAGCGATTGATGTGGGCGTATACAAGCCCGGCGACCGATTGGTCGAAAGTGAGCTGGCAGAACGATTTGGCGTGTCTCGCACACCGATCCGCGAAGCGTTGCAGCGCCTTGAGACGCAATCCCTGCTAGAGCGTGACGGACGATCACTGATCGTGGCCTCATTGGATCACAACCAAATGGCCGAACTTTATGTGGTTCGGCGCGAGTTGGAGGGGTTGGCCGCAAAGCTGGCCGCGAAACACGCCACCGAAGAAGAGATCAAAGTGCTGCAGGACATGGTCGCCGCTGACGATGCGCTGGTAAATGATCCAACGGCACTGTCGCGGGCCAACCGGCGGTTTCATGAACAGATCCATCTGGCTTCGCACAACCGGTATCTGGTGCAGCAACTGAATCTTGTGCACCGCACAATGGCTCTGATGGCTACGACCTCGCTTGCCGTTCAGGGTCGTGGCGAGATTGCGCAAAGTGAGCATAAGGGCATTGTCGAGGCGATCACCGCACGGGATGAAGAGGCGGCAGAGCGCGCGCTGAAAGAACACATCTCGGTGGCCTTCATGACCCGGCTGAAACAGGATGCGGTGCTGCGCGAGAAATGACCGTCAGTGTGGCTGTACTTCTTCGCGGGCCTGCCCATGCTGAGTTTTGTCCCAGAAGAACGGGTTGCTGGCCAGTTCCCACAGGGCTTTGTAGGCGGCTAATACGCCTAGCGGAAAATATAGTGGCATTGTTGGAACCCACGGCATCAGGAACCGTCTTTCTTGTGCTGCTACGGCCAGCATTCCAACGATCAGATTGGTGATCTCGGCCACCAGAAACAGGCTGATGAGTGCGTAGAAGGTCCAATCAGACAGAAGCGGATCGAACGGGCCAGGCAAGCCCAGTGTCGCCAACCAGAACAGCCATAGGACCGGTGCCAGTAGAAACTGGCCAATAGTGCCCAAGAAGAACGCCTGAAAGCCGAAAAAGCGTTTGAATCCCAATTCGTTAAACAGGCGTCGCGGCGCGCGCATGTGCACAAGATAGGTCACCATGAACCCCTTCAGCCAGCGCGAACGTTGTTTGACCCAGGGCCAGGCACGAAAGTTTGCCTCTTCATAGGTGGTGGTATCAACCATCTCGGTTCGATAGCCCGCGCGGCTGAGGCGCACACCCAGATCTGCATCTTCGGTCACGTTGTGGGCATCCCAACCGCCAAGCTCCAGCAATTTATCCCTGCGAAAAAAGAATGTTGTGCCCCCAAGCGGGACGACCAGACCCAGATGCGCAATGCCTTGTAGGATGATCCGAAACCAGCTGTTGTACTCGATGGTAAAACAGCGTGACCGCCAATTTGTGCGCGGGTTGTAATAGTCCAGAACACCTTGCAGACAAACGACATCTTCGTCAGCCCGCGCAAAATGCCGGACCACCCGTTCGATCTGATCTGGTTGCGGGGCGTCCTCGGCATCCCACACACCCAGAATGTCGCCACGGCAAAAATCCAGCGCGTAGTTCATCGCGCGGGGCTTTGTCGTCAGTCCGTTCAGTTCCGGGACTTCCACCGTTCTGATCCAGCTGGGCAGAACCACTCGGCTTAATGTGGTGCGCGTAACCTCATCTGTGGCTTCCAGCACCAGAATGACGTCCAACAAAGCTTTTGGGTAGGTCAGGCGTTGCAGCCGCTTTATTAAAGCGCCTGCTATTTCTCGTTCTTTGTAAAGGGGCACCATCATCGATACGCGTGGCAATCGCAGCGGGACAGGCTCGGGCGTTGGGCACACTTGGCGGCATCTCATAAGGTATGAGACCAAGCCCACAATGCGCAAAACCATGAACAAGAGCAGTGAAACGGTGGCCGTGGTCAAAAGAGCAGCCAGACCAAGCAGAGGAAAGGCTGTAAAAAAGAAAAGAAGTCCCGCAAGGGCCGCGATGGGACCCGCGCGCTTTGTCGGCGTCCATGATCGACAGCTCTGATCCTTGTCGACCCGGGTTTCCGCGCCTTTTGCCAAAGTTTCGGAAAATGCGCTGGCAATCGCGTGATCAATCTGACTGGCCGATGCAAGTACCGGGGCAATCGTGTGTTCAGTGTCGAACAGGGCGGCGCGGACCGCGGCAAAGCGGTTCGGATCAGCGGTCGCGATCAGCAGGATCGGGCCGATGCGTTGCCATGGGATCACATTATGCTTCAGCCAGAACTCGACCGGTTTGATGTCACATAAGCTCGGGGAGGTGGGCGTGTCTTTCAGATCGGCAATTTGCAGGTTGGTCTGCTCGGACAAAGCATCCATGACTTCCTGACGGCTGATCCAACCCTCACCTACAAGGATCTCGCCCAGCGGGGCCTGTTGTCTGGACTGCAGATGCAGCGCCATTTCCAGTTGCGCGGTGGTGATGCATCCACGTTCGACCAAACAGGTGCCTAGGGGTTTCCGCGGCCGATTGGAAATAGGCGCGGCGCGCGCGAATTGCTGCAGGCTATGTTCAACCATAAAAAAACCCTGACACGGTGACCCGCGTCAGGGTGGCTCAATCAAGGTTAACAGCGCGTTAACACTAAACGATGAGGCGGTTAAGCCTGTGCTTTCTTGTCTGCCATAGCTTCGGCAAAGCGTTCAAACAGATAGTAGCTGTCCTGTGGGCCAGGCGATGCCTCGGGGTGGTGCTGCACTGAATAGACAGGGCGATCGGTCATGCGGATGCCGCAGTTGGACCCGTCAAACAACGAGCGGTGGGTTTCCACAACGCCGTCGGGCAGGGACTGGGCGTCCACCGCGAAGCCATGGTTCATCGAGGTGATCTCGACCTTGCCGGTATCCAGGTCTTTGACCGGATGGTTGGCCCCGTGGTGGCCGTGGTTCATCTTGACGGTATGGCCGCCCAAAGCCAGCGCCAGCATCTGGTGTCCCAGACAGATGCCAAAGACGGGCAGGTCGGTGGCGTCCAGAACCTCTTTGATCATAGGCACGGCGTATTCACCGGTGGCTGCCGGGTCGCCGGGGCCGTTCGACAGGAACACGCCATCGGGATTATGGGCCAGCACCTCGGCGGCCGTCGCCGTTGCAGGCAGAACCGTGACGTCGCATCCGGCCGAGGCGAGGCAGCGCAGGATATTGCGCTTTGCGCCATAGTCCACGGCGACAACTTTATGCACCGGAGCTTCCTGACGTTTGTACCCGTCCGGCCAGGCCCACCGCATTTCATCCCAGCGATAGCTTTGGGCGCAGGTGACTTCTTTGGCCAGATCCATACCTTCCAGACCGGCAAAGCCGCGCGCGGCAGCAACCAGGGCCTCGATATCAAAGTTACCGTCGGGATCATGCGACAACGCGACATGAGGTGCGCCTTGCTGGCGGATGGCGCGGGTCAGGCGGCGGGTGTCCACACCGCCGATGGCGATGCGGCCACTGCGGGCGAGCCAGGTTTTCAATTCCTCGGTCGAGCGCCAGTTCGATGGCTCGGTCGGGTCCCATTTGACCACCATCCCGGCGGCAACCGGATCGCCGGTCTCATCATCTTCGGGGTTCACGCCGACATTGCCGATATGAGGGAAGGTGAAGGTCACGATCTGTCCCGCATAAGAGGGGTCGGTCATGATTTCCTGGTATCCGGTCATCGCGGTGTTAAAGCACAGTTCAGCCACGGTTTGGCCGGTGGCGCCGAAGCCCATACCGTAGAACAATGTACCGTCGGCCAATGCCAGACATGCGGTGGGCTTGGACGGGGCGTTCTGGGCCATGGCGCGACTCTCCTGCAAGGTAAACCGGCGCATACCTAAGGGGGTTGTACGCTCGGGTCAAGTCTGTTCAATTTTTGGGCTATTGTTTAAAATCAATTAGTTAGCCACATGTGCCCCCTGTTGTATCGCGCTTTTTGTTTCGATATGGTCGAGGTTCCTTTGCCATGGGGATGGACAGAACATATGGATATGCGATCACGGGTGAACACTGCCCTGAAGCAAGCAATGAAAGACAAGGATGCCGAGCGTCTGTCGACGCTGCGCCTGATTAATGCTGCGATCAAGGACCGTGACATCGCCTCGCGCGCGTCTGACAACGAAGAAGCCAAAGGCTGCGGTGACACAGAGGTGCTTGAAATTCTTGGTAAAATGACCAAGCAGCGCAAGGAAAGCGCCCGCGCTTATGAAGAGGGCAGCCGATTGGATCTGGCCGAACGGGAACTGCGCGAGGTCGAGGTCATCGAGGAATTCCTGCCCAAGCAATTGGACGATGACGAGGTGAGCAAGGCCATTCAGACCGCAATCACGGCCACCGGCGCCGGGTCGATCCGCGACATGGGCAAAGTGATGGGTGAGCTGAAAACCCGTTACACCGGCCAGATGGATTTCGGCAAGGTTGGCCCGATGGTCAAAGATCAGCTCTGCGCTGCGCCAGGCGGCAGCTGCTAAGCATTATTGTTTGCGAAGATGCTAAGGCTGCGCGACAGGTTCGCGCAGTTTTTTTGTGAGCTCATCAAACAGCGAAATCCGCTCGTCCTCAGACAGAAACGCGCCGATTTCAACTTCGCGGCCGTCACCGGTCAGTGTGACATAATTCGGGACCGGGCCGCCGCGCTCATGCATTTCGGGACGCGCCCAATAGCGGTTGCAGGACCACTCCTGCTGCCCCCGTTGTGGGTGATGCTGCACCAGACGGGCCTGCGAGCCAGTCAAGGTCAACACCTCGAAAACGCTGCGTGCACGGTAATTGGACTGTATCGCGAACCACAGTCCCAGAACGGTCAACAGCATGAATGGCAGCAAACCCCACAGCAAAACCGACCCAAGAACAGCCATCAGGGGAATCAAGCCAAACAGGAAGACCGCCAACACCACACGCATCGCCCAGCGTGGGGGCAGTGAGTTATGCGGCCACAGGCGCAGCTCTTGCTCGGAACTTGAGGTTTGATTCCATCGATATGGCATGGTGCAAAAATAGCGCAACAACTGCCGGTGTCTAACAGGAAAGATCAGATGACGTGTCCGACTTTGGCCCAGGACAACGCGTCGTCCAGCCGGTCATCGCCCCAGAAAACCTCGCCGCGAACGACCAGGCTGGGGGCGCCGAAAACGCCCAGCTTTGTGGCCTGTTCGGTTTCGGTTTCAAGGGCCGAGATCGTGTCAGGACTGCGGGCGCGGGCAAGGGTCAGACGCGGGTCCTGCTGACACCGATGCAGCGCTTCTGACAACGCCGTTTCGCTGCCCGCCTCAATCCCTTCTTCGAACCAGATGCGGTACAGGTTTTGGGTAAAGGATTTACCCCAGCCATCCGACATCCCCAAAACGGCAACCTGATTGGCCAGCGCAAGATCCGAGATCGGGTAGGGTGCTGGAAGCGTGGCGTGCAAGTGGTACTTGGCGGCGCGCCGTTCGATATCGCGCCACATATATGCGGATTTGGCCGGTTTGCCCGCAAAGGGAATGTTCTGTTGTTCGGACATCACGGTGCGCACGTTGAACGGTCGCCAATTGACGGTCGCGTCATGCTCATCACACCAATCATCCAAGCGCATGATCGTCAGGAAGCTGTATGTGCTGCCGATGGAAAACCAAAAGTCAATTTCGGGCATCTGATGGCTCCGATCCCAGGGTTTCTGGATACATGATACCCTAATTTGGGCAGATTATCGAACGCACCCTGAAATGGCGTTGCGGACGCACCAAATCGGGTCGCTCTAAAACAGAACTTTTTCGATAGGTTGCGCGGGTTGCGGCGCAACCCCGCAGTCGGTCATCTGCCGCAAGTCAATCTCGATGCTGCGACACAGGGCCGAGATCGGAACATCGGTTACATCCCCTTCGAACGGATCCTCCATCGAGGCGCTGACACGTTCGGTGACAAAGAAGATCCAGCAGACCAGCGCCCCAACCGGCGCGAATGTCAGCCAGTCGAAAATCACGAGCTGCAATACGGAGATATCTGTTTCGGGGATAATTGACCGCTCGTCGTTGAACGCCAGTGGCAGCATGAAGATGAAGATCCAACTGAAGACGCGACCGACCTCGGCAACCTGTCTTGGGAACGGTGTGTTTTTGATCCGCTCACACTGGCCTTGTGTCGTCGTAAACCGCGCGAGGCGGTCCATCAGGGCGACGTGCCAATAGGGGTCAATGCCACGGGTACGCGCCAACTCAGCAAGCTTTTCGCCCTGAAGAAACAACAGATAGGAGGCGCGATTGCTCTTGCCTTCAAGCCTTGGCAAGTCGCTTTCCAATTGGCATTCACGCCAGCATTCGGGCTTTTGATGCAGCTCGGTGCGGTCAGATATAGGTTTGTGTCCAAACATCCATGGGCGTCTGCTGCGTCCTGTCGGCGAGGGTTGGCGCAGCTGAAAGGCAAGCATATTGAGCCATGCGATGTGACGTTCGATCAGTTCGTCGCGCAGCGCGGGATCAATCGGTGTGCCGTCGGGCAGCACCAGGTTGCTAATAGTGTTGCCCCAGTCCCTGCTGGCATTGACGATCTCGCCCCAGATGCTGCGCGCTTCGGACCAGCGCGCAAAGGCCGATGTGTTTTTGAAGCCCAGAAAGAACGCCACTGCCAGCCCGAGCATGGTGACGGGCGGGCTGGGGTTCGAGATCAGCTCGATTGTCGTGAGTTCATCTGCCAGTACAACCAGCAGCGTCCATGTCAGCACGATGCAGATAAAGCCAAAGGAGCCTTTGACCATCTGTCGTACAGTTATTCCGTCGTGAAGGATCATGACCGACCGGGTCCTGCGCAATTGGCGATTGCAGATCAGTCTAACGGCTTATTCTCGGGCAAGTCTATGCCAGCGCTGTTTAATTCTTGAGGTCAGAAAATGAAAAGCCCCGCATCTGCGGGGCTTTGTCAGTCTATGTTGCCTGGATTAGTGGGCGTGGCCTTTATCCCAATCTTCCTGCTTTGGCAGCTGCTCGAACGTGTGCTCGGGCGGCGGGGTCGGCAGGGTCCATTCCAGCGTATCCGCGTATTCGTTCCAGGGGTTCGGCCGAGTCTCACGCTTGCCACGCAGCAAGGCGTAGATCACGATGCCGAAGAACAGCAGGAACGAGGCGAACGAGATGAACGCGCCAATCGACGATACATAGTTCCACTGGGCGAATGCCTCAGGGTAGTCGATGTAGCGGCGCGGCATGCCCTGACGGCCCAGGAAGTGCTGCGGGAAGAAGGTCAGGTTGGCGCCAATGAAGAACATCCAGAAGTGAACCTTGCCCCAGAATTCCGAGTACTGGCGACCTGTCATCTTGGAGAAGTAGAAGTACATTCCCGCAAAGATCGCAAACACGGCACCCAAGCTCATCACGTAGTGGAAGTGCGCAACCACGTAATAGGTGTCGTGATACGCACGGTCCACACCGGCCTGCGACAGAACCACACCGGTCACACCGCCAACTGTGAACAGGAACAGGAAGCCGAAGGCGAACAGCATCGGTGTCTTGAACTCGATCGAACCGCCCCACATGGTCGCGATCCATGAGAAGACCTTAACCCCGGTCGGCACCGCAATGACCATCGTGGCCAGCATGAAGTACGCCTGCTGACGAAGTGACAGGCCAACGGTGTACATGTGGTGTGCCCACACGACAAAGCCCAGCACACCAATCGCGATGATCGCCCAAACCATCGGCAGGTAACCGAAGACCGGCTTGCGCGAGAAGGTCGCGATGACGTGGCTGATAATTCCGAACCCAGGCAGGATCACGATGTACACTTCCGGGTGGCCAAAGAACCACAGGATGTGCTGATACAGGATCGGATCGCCGCCACCGGCGGGATCAAAGAAGGTGAAGCCAAAGTTGCGATCCATCAGCAACATGGTGATTGCACCCGCCAGAACCGGCAGGGACAACAGAATCAGCCACGAGGTGACAAAGATCGACCAGCTGAACAGCGGCACCTTGAACAGGGTCATGCCCGGGGCACGCATGTTCAGGAAGGTGGTGATCATGTTGATCGCGCCGAGGATCGAGGAGGCGCCCGATACGTGCACAGCAAAGATCGCAAGGTCCATGGACATGCCGCCTTCGGTTGTCGACAGCGGCGGGTACAGAACCCAGCCTACGCCCGAACCGAGCTGATCGTTACCACCGGGGCTCAGCAACGAGGCCACACCCAGCGACGTACCAGCGACATAAAGCCAGAAAGACAGGTTGTTCATCCGCGGGAAGGCCATGTCCGGTGCACCGATCTGCAACGGCATGAAATAGTTGCCAAATCCGCCGAAAAGCGCTGGGATGACCACGAAGAACATCATCAGAACACCGTGGTAGGTGATCATAACGTTCCACAGGTGTCCGTTAGGCGTGCAGAGCTCGGCTCCGCTGCCGAACAGTCGGAAGCCTTCCAGGCACATATGCTGCACCCCGGGTTCCATCAATTCGATCCGCATGACAACAGTCATCAGAACTGAAATCAGACCGGCAAGTGCCGAGACGACCAGGTATAGAATCCCGATGTCCTTGTGGTTGGTCGACATGAACCAGCGCTGGAAAAATGTGCGCTGGTCTTCATGGTCGTGACCATGAATGGCTGCGTCTGCCATTATAGGTGCCTCCTGTTGCAACTGCACCGCGCAGTTGGACCTCTCCAACGCGCGGGATTCCTGCTGGTTTTAGATTGCGGGGGGACGACCTTCAATGGTCGAGTTTGATCTGGATCAAGATTAATTGTCGCGGGCAGGAGGGCGACCCACGAAATTTTCACCAAATTCCGCATTCATCTGGGTATCAGCGCCCCGAATTCAAGGGGGCGGCTGGGAATTGCGTTCCCCGCTTGACCCGGGCCGGGGTGCGCCGCAGAACTGTCGGCAACGCGTCAATCGGAGAATTGAAATGACCGCCTATGATCCCGAGAATATTTTTGCCAAGATTTTGCGCGCAGAGATCCCTTCGAGCCGAGTATACGAAGATGACGATACGGTGGCCTTCATGGATATCATGCCGCGCGCGGACGGGCATCTGCTGGTGATCCCCAAAACCCCTTGCCGCAACATTCTGGACGCAACGCCTGCACAACTGGCGGCTGTGACCGCAACGGTCCAGAAGATGGCCAAGGCTGTCGTAGCAGCGTTCGATGCGGACGGGGTCACGATCCAGCAATTCAACGAGGCCGCCGGCGGGCAGGAGGTTTTCCACCTGCATTTCCATATTCTGCCGCGCCATGATGGTGTTGCTGTACGGGCGCCGGGAACGATGGGCGATTTCGACCTGATCGCGCAGCATGCCGAAAAGATCAAAGCCGCGCTGAGTTGACTGGGAGGCAGTTACTTCGAGTGCACGTGTGGCCCCGCACACTCACTGTGATCGCCAAATGCGTGAAGCACAGCGCAGACATGGTCGTGCTTGCCATCGCAGGCTTTGGAAATTCGGGTCAGTTCCGCCTCGAGGCTGCGCAGGCGGGAAATACGGTCCCGCAGGTCGGCCAGCTGTCTTTCGGCAATTTCATGCGCTTGGTCAAGGTCGCCGCCAGACGCGCCTTCCAGGGACAGTAAACCCTCGACATCGGTCAGCGGTAAACCAAGATCGCGGCAATGGCGAATAAAAAGCAGCCGTTTCAATGCAGTGTCGTCGTACCGGCGCTGATTACCCGCTGTTCGATCCGGGCGAGGCAGCAGACCTTTGTCTTCGTAAAACCGGATGGTCGGAATCTTGACCTGCGTGTGACGCGACAGATACCCGATTGAATACATCTTTTTTCCTCAGGGCTCTTGAACCTCTAGTCACTAGAGGAATTACATGCAATGTGCAGCCGTAACAAGGGACACAAATATCAGATGGCACATGATCATTCTCATAAAGGGCACAGCCACGCGCACCATCACATAGACCCGGAGGCAGGGGACGTGCGTGTTGCTTGGGCCATTGCCGTCAACATGTTCCTGACACTGGCACAAGTCATTGGGGGCATTTTTTCAGGGTCGCTGGCGTTGATCGCCGACGCCTTGCACAATTTCTCTGACGCTATCGCGCTGGTCATCGCCTTTTTTGCACGCAAAATCGCCCGCCGACCTGCCGATCCACGCATGAGCTTCGGCTATGGCCGGGCCGAGGTCGTCGCAGCGCTGGTCAACTACACCACTCTGGTCGTGCTGTCGGTGTACTTGTTCTACGAAGGCGTGATGCGGTTTTTTGAGCCTGAGCCGGTTAACGGCTGGATGGTCGTCTGGATCGCGGCACTGGCTTTGATTGTGGACCTTGTCACGGCTGCGCTAACTTACTCGATGGCCAAGGACAGCATGAACATCCGGGCGGCCTTTCTGCACAACGTGGCGGACGCCTTGGGATCGGTGGCTGTGATTATTGCCGGCACTGCAGTGATCCTGTTCAACTGGACATGGGTAGACCCCGCCGTCACGATCCTGATTTCGGTCTACATACTGTGGCATGTCAAAAGTGAAATTGGCGAAACGATCCGCGTTCTGATGATGGCAGCGCCCCCCGAACTGGACCCGGAAGAAGTTGCCTCGGCCATCGAGGGTGTACCCGGAGTGTCCGAGGTTCACCATATCCACTTGTGGAGCATGCAGGAGCGAGAGCCTGCATTAACGGCCCATCTGGTCGTGGACGCGGCAGCCTGGGCTGATGCGGAAGGGGTGAGAGCCAGCGTCAGACATTCGCTCCGCGACCGGTTTGCCATTGGTCACGCCACGCTTGAGCTTGAGCAGATCGACCGCGCGTGTGTCGGGTCGTCTCGTTTTGGGCATACAGAAGAGAAAGTATAGAGTGGGATGGGAATTGCCGCTCCGATTTGGGGTCGGAACGGCAGACTCGTTAACAAATACCTTTCCGATTACTCAGGATGACCCAAGATCACCGGTTAACACACCACTCACTCTAAGAACGGTAAGTCTATATTAGCCTCAAACACGCAGGATGTATCTATTTGAGTGAGCTTTTGGATAATTTGCTCATTTTGCGCTGTAAATATTGGGAAATTTCGGCTCAATGTGGAAACAGAGCTGCTAAAAATTGCGATATTGTTGACAACATGTTGACTCTGAACGATTCGCGGGTATCGATTCAGGCCCTATCGGGGTCAAAAGCCTCTGAAAAGGTTTTCCGCAGGGCCGTGTCCACGTCCACCAGGGTGACTGGCAACCCCAGATCGACAAGCGACGTAACCCCATGTTCGGTGATGCCGCAGGGGACGATGCCTGAAAAATGCTCAAGGTCAGGTTCGACATTGATCGAGATGCCATGGAAGCTGACCCATTTGCGCAAGCGCAATCCGATCGCCGCCACCTTATCCTCGGCAGGTTGGCCCGAAACGGTCAGTGGTTTGTCATTGCGCCGCACCCAAACACCAACGCGACCGTCACGGATTTCACCATGCACGTTGAACTCGGCAAGCGCTGCGATCACCCATTCTTCCAGTTGCTTGACGAAACGACGCACATCCTTGCCGCGTTTGTTCAGGTCCAGCATCACATAGGCCACGCGCTGGCCGGGGCCATGATAAGTGTATTCACCGCCGCGCTTGGCCTCAAAGACCGGAAAGCGATCCGGGTCGGTCAGGTCTTCGATCCGGGCCGAGGTGCCGGCGGTGTAAAGCGGCGGATGCTCCAGCAGCCACACACATTCATCTGCTTCACCGGCCGCAATTGCGGCCACGCGCGCCTCCATGAAGGCGACGGCGTCGTTGTAGTCGGTCAGCCCGTCAGTGATCTTCCATTCCATGGGGGCTCCTTACCGCCGGGGCGGGGCGAAGAAAAGAGGTCACGCAGCCTCGGTCAGGCACCGCTGCAACAGGTCCGAATAGGTTTCGGCCCCTTGCGCACCGGTCACCAGGTACTTGCCAGCGAACACCATCGACGGGACACCTGAAACAGCACGGCTGGTCCAGAACTGTTGCTTTTCGCGAACCGGCGCACTGTGATCGCCCGAAGTCAGAGCCGCATGGGCAGCGTCCCGGTCCAGACCCGCCACTTGGGCCGCATCAAGCAGGACCTCGGATTGGGATACGTCCTGTTGATTGGTAAAGTAAGCCTCGAACAGGGCCATCTTCAACGGATGCTGGCGGCCTTGCGTTTCGGCCCAGTTCAGCAGTTGATGTGCTGCAAAAGTATTCACCATCCTGCTGTCGTCATTGAAGTTGAACGTAAAGCCAAGCTCGGCGCCGATCTGGGTCAGCCGATCGCGAGCCTGCTGGCTCTGCTCAACCGTAGAGCCATACTTCTCCATAATATGTTCGCGCAGGTTCTGGCCCTCTGGCGGCATATTTGGGTTCAGCTCAAAAGGATGCCATCTGAGATTAGCCAGCACGTTTTGTTCTTTCAAAGCCAGGTCCAGCTGGCGAAACCCCACGATGCACCAGGGGCACACAATGTCTGAGACGATATCAATCTGGACAATTGGGCGGGGATCTTGCGCGGTCATGGGCGGGCTCCGGGGAGGGGGGAAATATACTCTATCTGCAGTACAGATAAGGATGGCACCGCGGAATTCAAATCGGCTTGTTTTTTGCCTCTTCACATCCTGTTCGCCACCGTCTATACGCCCCTCAACCAAGTCATTGGCAGTGCGGTCGTGGCGGAATTGGTAGACGCGCAGCGTTGAGGTCGCTGTGGGGTAACACCCGTGGAAGTTCGAGTCTTCTCGACCGCACCATAATCCAGCAGAAACTAGCGATTTATCAGTGCAACTGCCGTGTGGTGTTGCACCAGTTAGCGTTGGAATGCCCTTACTACAATTTCGTGTCTCGCCCATGCGGATCGGGATGTGTATGAGTGGGGCAAGACTATTTGGGAAGGGTAACATGTCTCAGTCCATCACCGTGTTCACAACGATGAAGAACGAAGGCCCATATATGCTGGAATGGGTCGCGTTCCACAAAACACTGGGCGTCGACCATTTTGTGATTTTCACCAACGACTGTGATGACGGAACGGACAAGATTGCTGCAAGGTTGCAAGAGCTTGGCCTGGCCACTCATGTCAGCAATGAAGTGAAAGAAGGGGGCAATCCCCAGCACCAGATGCTGCGCCGCGCGCGTCGCCAACCCAAGGTCAAAGAGGCCGACTGGCTGCTGTGTTTGGATGTAGATGAGTTTTGGAATATCCGCTGCGGCGACAACGGATTTCATGACCTTATTGCCGAGGTCGAGCAAAAAGCAGGGCAACCGGTCGATGCGATATCTTTTGCGTGGAAGTTGTTTGGAAGTTCGGGAAACATCAGTTTCGAAGACAGACCGGTGACCGAGGTATTCTCTATGGGGGATCAGGAATTTCCCTATCATTCAGGCCGCGCTTTTGGGCTGAAAACGCTGTTCCGAAATAATGGTAAGTTCACCCGGTTTGGTCCGCATCGCCCAAAGGGGTTTGACGAGGAGGTGGCGCCAGACATCGCTTGGTCAGATGCTGGCGGAAAGCTGTTTCCAGCAGACAAGGTCGGTTGGCGGGCGTGGCATGGGTTTGACCATTCCTTGGGACGCATCCACCATTATTCAGTCCGGTCCATGGATGGGTTTCTGGTCAAGCGCGACCGGGGGCGAACAAACCACATCAAGGTGGATCAGGGACAAGCCTATTGGCAGGACATGAATGCCAACAAAGAGTCTGACCAATCCATCTTGCCCGCCGCGCTCCGCGCCGCACCTCTGCTGGCCGAACTGAAGGCGGATGAAGAGTTGAACGAATTGCATGCGCAGGCCTGTGATTGGCATCGGGCCAAAGTGTCGGAAATCAAGATGCGCCCGGAATGGGTAGAGTTTCGCGTCTGGCTCGCCGATAACCTGATCTGATCATCATGGCCGAAGACCTTTCAAAAGAGCAGCTGAAACCGGAACACCCTGATCGCAAGACAGGGTATGAGCGTATTCTGACGGATCCCGCTCCGCCGTGGTTTGTCGAGCTGTACCCCGGCGGCGATGGCACTGGATTCTTTCAAAAGCTGGAACGCCACTCGATCCTGTTCCATCAGCGTTACCCGAAGCGTCTGGTAGTCAGCTTTGACAATATCGCCAACGCCAATGATCTGTCCTTTGCGCGCGAGCCGTGGGGCTGGAAGTTCTTTCGCGACGAAGGGTGGTCCCACATGGGCGTCTTCGCACGCACCAAGGCATGGTATCGCGACCCCGAGATCATTTCCTATTTTGAAAACAAGGTCGCCGAGGGGTTCTTTGACCGGTTCGATCAGGTGGTTTTTGCGGGTGCATCGATGGGTGGCTTTGGAGCATTGACCTTTTCGGCGCATGTACCCGGCGCGCATGTGATCGCGTTCAACCCTCAGACTACGCTGGATGAACGACTGGTGCCTTGGGAAACCCGCTATCGGTTCGGCCGCGTGCAGGACTGGGACCTGCCGATGAGCGATGCGGCCCAAACCGTTCAGGCAGCTGGTAAGGCTTACGTCTTTTACGACCCGTTCTTTGATCTGGACCGGCAGCAGGTTCAGCGTCTGCAGGGCGACAACGTGATGTTGCTCAAGACCTGGTTTTCAAACCATTTCGCGGCGCCCATGCTGCGCAAGCTGGATATCCTCAAGCCCGTGATGCTGGGGGCGATGGGCGGCTCACTGGATACGGTCGGGTATTACAAGATGATGCGCGCCCGACGTCGCCTGCCTATGTATATTCGGGGGATTGAGGCCATCGGCGCCGAGCGGCACCCTGACTTGGCGGCGAAAGCCCGGCGGCGATTCCGCCGACTGCGTCGGCAGGCAATGGCCGAGAAGGAAAGGGACGCCTCGTGACCGTCGCCAAAGGTGTGTTTGTCGGTCAGCGCAAGGACCGCATGGGCGCCCGGTTGCTGATGATGCTGACCTGCATCCGGTTGGCCGACGATTTCGGCACGACCTACCGGGTGAATTGGTTCCCGCAGGGCGCGGACGCGCCCGAGCTGGACCACCCACAAGAGTTGTTCGCACAGGATTGGATGGATGAACATTTCCTTACTCCCAAGGAGTTCGGAACCCTGGCACAGAATGCCTTGCCGATCTGGTCCTTCCAAAGCGACACCTCGCCCGACCGACTGATTGCGCATCTCAACGCCGGACGGTCGGTGTTGGTCGAGGAAGGTTTCGAGGTGCTGGCCTTCCCGTGGGAGGACGTCGAGACCATCCGCCCGCGATATCGCGACTTTATTCACCGGGTCGGGTTCACCGAAGAAATACGCGAAATTATGGATTGCGCGGATGCCAGGCTGTCAGGGCAGGGTGTATCTGCCTATCATATCCGCCGCGGTGATATTCTGAATGGGTTGCCGTGGAAGCACACGACCTGGCCCGCAAAGATCGAACCCGAAGAACTGTATGAGGCGCATCTAGAGAAGAACGCCGATAAAGCGGCCATTATGTTCTCGGACCAGCCCGAGTTGGTGTTTCGGTTCCAGAAAAAGTTCCCGCACCTGCTGCAGATGTCAGACATTACCGATTTGTCCGGGGTGACCCGGGCGAAACGCGATTTTCTGGAACTCTATGCAATGTCACGCGCAGATCAGGTAATCGCGCCGGTCATTTCGGCCTTTTCCATGGCGGCCGCCCGGATTTCGGGTCAACAGCGAAAAGTGTTTCGGGATGTTCTGACAGAAGAAGAGATTTCTCAGGCGAATGAGGATGCAATTCGGCGCCTACAGGCTGGGTTTGATGGCTTTTTGAACACGTCTGAGGCGGCACATATTTATGCCAAAGTTCTGATCCACATGAACCGGCTGCATTCAGATGATCGGCACGAAGAGGCCAGCGATATCGCTTCAAGGTTGCTGGATAAGGGAGCGGACAACGCGTTTCTGCCACTTCTTCAAGCGCTCAACTTGTTTTACGCAAACAAGTGGGATGAAGCTGCAGAGATGGTCGAGACGGCTTTGCTGGACCCCAATATATGGCCCGAGGACCACGCTGTAGCGCGTGCGTTGCGGTCAGCAGTTCTGGGCACGCAGAAAAAAAGGTGGATGGCAGCTCGAGAATTCAGCTTAGCGTTTTGGGCAAAACCTCTGAGGCCGGACGTAACGATTTTTGGGTCACGCCTGTTGTTCCGCGATCAACTTGCTTTCAGGGCACTACCACCAATCGACTGGGTTGTTCAGAAGTCGATTCGCAGATCGTGGTTCAGTTTCAATACGCATGTTGCACAATTGAAAGTGATTGCTCGCCGTCCGTGCAACTTTGATCTCATACTTCTTGATTGGTCAATTCTCTCTCTGGATGAGCGCGCGCGGCGTTTGACTGGCAACAAGGAACGGCTTCTGTTGTTGCAAGACGGTCTTGAAGCAATGAAGAACTTTCTACCGAATGCCGAGTTTTCCGAGGAGAGTCCTGAGCACAAAAGCCTGGCTACTATGTTGAACGTACATCTGGGACGGATGCGAAGTGAACGGGCCATTGACGTCGCACAATGGGTTTGCGCGCAACGACCAGACAGTCCTCTCTATCTGAAACGTTTGTCAGAACTCTACGAAGCGGCAGGGGACAATTCGCGGGCGCGTTTGGCAATGGCAGATGCATTGGCCAGTGATCCCGGCAATCCGTTTCTGATTTTCGCGATGGGATGTTTTCTGGAACGGATAGGTGCCGTGGAGCAGGCCCATCAACAAATTTTGGAAGCCGCTGGCATCGATGACAATACAGCGGCAATACAGGGTGCCGCAGGGCAATTATTGCTTCGACAAGGAGAAAAGGCCAAGGCGCGGAAATATCTGGCCCGAGCACAAGACCTTTGCCCCAAATTCAAACGGTTCTCAAACCAACTTAAACGGGCAGGTGGGTGAATTGCGTGGAATTCCCCTTGGTAGTTCCATTAATTCAACGTAATTTAACGGCAAATTCCGAATGATCCCGATAAGTTCCGGGCAAGAACAACGAACAGGGCAGTCAGGTATGGTCGATCAGAACCCTCGATATATCAGTGTCACTCCGATGAAGAACGAGGGACCGTTTGTGTTGGAGTGGGTGGCCCATAACCGTGCTATTGGTATCGACCAGATGGTTGTGATGACCAATGACTGCACCGATGGCACCGATGCCTTGCTGCAACGGTTGGATGAAAAGGGCATTCTGATCCACGTCGACAACAACTCGCGTCGCAAGACCAGTCCCCAGAAACGGGCCTATAGGACTTTTCAGAAGATGGAGGTTGCACGCCCGCAGGATTGGGTCGTGGTGATCGACGCTGACGAACATATCAATGTCAAAACCGGAGATCATACGCTGCGGGCATTGACCGATGCCATCCCTGACGCCAAGACGATTTCGATGACATGGCGGTTGTTCGGAAACGCAGGTGTCGTGCGATATGAAGACCGGTTTTTGTCGGATCAGTTCCGGCAGGCCGCTCCGGAAAAGATCTACCGGCCGCCGCAGGCTTGGGGCTTTAAGACTATGTTCCAGCGTGAGATTTGGGATGGGTTGGGTGTTCACCGGCCCAAAAAGCCGGCCGTCGAAACCATCGAAGAATGTCATTGGTATAACGGATCAGGCCAACTGATGCCCGAGCGATATTATGAAAAAAGCTGGCGATCGGCCCGTGACTCGGTCGGCTATGACTTTGTGCAGGTCAATCACTATGCGCTGAAGTCCTGTGAAAGCTATCTGGTCAAAAAGATGCGCGGTCGTGCCCACCATTTGGGGGAAAGCCTTGGCCTGGAATACTGGAACATGATGAACCAGAACGCCCAGACGAATACCTCGATCGATGTGGTTTTGGATCGCAAACGTGGTTTTTATTACGAAATGCTCTCTGACCCCGAGGTTGCGCGCTTGCATCATGCGTCCTGCGATCTGCACCGCCAACAGATCGGACAATTGCGCGACCTGCCCGAGATGCAGGACCTCATGCAGCAGATGACCGCAGGTTTCACGGCCAGCCAGCAGGCATGACGCAGGACAATTCGGGGACAGGGGCTACGTAATGCTTTGGCTGCACATGGGGATGCCCAAAACCGGCACGACCGCCTTGCAGGGATTTCTACGCCGGAAGCATTCGGTCATGAACGAGATCGGCCTGCACTATATGGAGACCGGTCGACGCCGGCTGGATGGCGGGACACGTCTGGCGATAAGTCACAACATCGTCGCCTTTCACATCAACCGAAGCGCAGATCCGATGGATCCGTTTCGGTCTGCCATGACCACTGAATACGACGCGCATGCGGATCAGACCTGTGTTGTCTCTTCCGAGATGTTCTACGGCTGCAATCTGAACCGGCTGGCCGAGGTTTTTGCTGATATCCCCTCGCGTGCATTGACGATCACCTACTATTGCCGGCGGTATTCCGATTTCTTCGAGGCTGATTACAAACAGCGGGCAAAGGCCGGGCGGCTGCCCAACGGCGGGACTGAATACATCCGCCAGCAACTTGATATTATCCGCAATCAACCGGAACGATTGAGTTTTTCTGCCAAACTGGCCGAAATACGCACCGCCTTTCCCGGCGTCACCGTTGCTCCGCTTTTGTATGAACGCTCAGGCATGGTCCGGGGCAACGTCGTTGATGATTTCCTGTCGCGGATCGGTACGCCTTTGGCGGAGGAGGTTTCAGCAGGAGCCGTGTCCAACCCGTCGCAATCCCGCGCGGCGAGCGAAGCTTTTGGTGTCATCTCCCGTGCGCTGGGGCGTAAGAAAAGCCGCCAACTGCGCCGAATTATTGTCGATGACCCCGTCATGGTGCGGCGGAATGATGTGCTGGAACCAGATGAGCGCGCTTGGCTGGACGAATTCCTAGCCAAGCAGGATACCGCCTTTCAGCAAGAGTTCTTTCCCGACCGGCCCGAACTGTTCACCCCGACAAAGCTAAGCGATGAGGACAAGAACTTCCGCCGGGATACGCCCGAAGAGTATGAGGCTTTGCGTAAAGCCACTGAGATCGTATTCCGAATGGCTTTGGACAGCTGATCGCTATTCCTGCAAGACGATTTCTTGACGCTGTTTTCCAGTCGTCTTGTCAAAAATCAGGATGCGGTTGTCATCGGTCACGACGGCGTACCAGTTGCTGCCGATCGTTACGGCCTGTGCTTTGGCACCATCCGGCAGTTCGATTTGATCAGGCAGAGTAGGGGTTCTGTCCGATAGTCGGATGACAATCAGTGCGAATGTCACTAGAACCCCGCCAATCATCACCGCGGTCAGCAGCATGACCATGCGCCGCAGCAAGCGAAGCTGCGGTGTTTCCTGCGGTTCTTGGGGTTCGGAAGGGACAGTCATGGGCACCCGCCAGATTGAATTTCAGATCGCGGCCGATCCGCCGCCACGTCTTGATAAGGCGCTTTCACGGGATGTACCAGCGGATGAAAACCTGTCGCGCACCCGCCTGACCCGGTTAATCGAGAACGGCGAGGTGACCATCGACAGTGTCGAAGTTCGGGACCCAAAGGCCAAGGTGGCCGAAGGCGCCTTGGTGTCAATCTCCGTCGCCGAAGCCGAAGAAAGCCACATCGGTCCCGAAGATATCCCGCTGAACGTCGTCTATGAAGACGCGGACCTGATCGTCATCAACAAACCGGCAGGCATGGTCGTTCACCCAGCGCCGGGCTCACCCAACGGAACACTGGTCAATGCCTTGCTGCATCATTGCGGTAAGGACTTGTCGGGCGTTGGGGGCGTCAAACGCCCTGGCATCGTGCACCGCATCGACAAAGAGACCAGCGGCTTGCTGGTGGTCGCCAAGTCTGACGCGGTCCATCACGGTCTGGCCGCTCAGTTCGAGGCGCATAGCGTCGAACGCTATTACCGCGCGATTTGCTACGGCGTTCCGGATGCGAATGACCCACGTTTGCGTGGCATCAAGGGTGTCAGCTTTGAACCGGGCAATATCATGCGCCTGACCACGCAATTGGCGCGGCACAAAAACGATCGGCAGAAACAAGCGGTTCTGTTCCACGGTGGTCGGCATGCAGTGACACGGGCGCGGTTGGTCGAGACATTTGGCAACCCGGCAGGCATCGCGCTGATTGAATGTTGGCTGGAAACCGGCCGAACGCACCAGATCCGTGTCCATATGGCCCATGCCGGGCATGGGCTGGTTGGGGATCCGGTGTATGGGGGTAAACGCAAGCTTGCGGCGAAAGCCTTCAATCCGGCCGCTGCCGAGGCTGTGCGCAGTTTTTCGCGACAGGCGTTGCATGCCGCAGTTTTAGGCTTTGAGCACCCTGTGACAGGCGAAAATCTTCGGTTTGAGGCCGATTTGCCAAATGATATGGAAATTCTGATTGAACAATTGCGCGCGCCGCTGACATAATACGCAAACATACGTGAGTAACGCGTTCTTAGCTTTCCTTTATCAATCGTTAATTTCAAACTGTTAACGGTACCTCTTGAATGGATCGGGACTTATTCCCATATCCCATGTTAACGAAGTAAACATTTGTCGGAGGGACATGAATCATGGCAAATTACGCAAATCTCCCCGCGCCGACGCCCGAGGGCGGCCTGAACCGCTATATGCAGGAAATTCGCAAATTTCCGCTGCTTGAGCCGGAAGAAGAGTACATGCTCGCCAAGCGTTGGGTCGAAGAGCAAGACACTGAAGCTGCACATAAAATGGTCACGTCGCACCTGCGATTGGCGGCCAAGATTGCTATGGGCTATCGCGGCTACGGCCTGCCACAGGCCGAGGTGATTTCCGAGGCCAATGTGGGCCTGATGCAGGCGGTCAAAAAGTTTGATCCGGAAAAAGGTTTCCGTCTGGCGACCTATGCAATGTGGTGGATTCGTGCCTCGATCCAGGAATACGTTCTGCGGTCGTGGTCGATGGTCAAGCTGGGCACGACATCGGCGCAGAAAAAGCTGTTCTTTAACCTTCGCAAGGCCAAGGCCCGTATTGGTGCGCTGGAAGAAGGCGACCTGCGTCCTGAAAACGTCAAGCGGATCGCTACTGATCTGGGCGTGACCGAAGCTGAAGTCATCAGCATGAACCGCCGGATGTCTGGTGGTGATGCCTCGCTGAACGCGACCGTCGGGTCCGAGGGCGAAGGCACCATGCAATGGCAGGACTGGCTTGAGGACGAAGATGCCGATCAGGCGGGCGATTACGAAGCCCGCGACGAGCTTGACGCCCGCCGCGAGCTTCTGGCGGCTGCGCTGGATGTCCTGAATGACCGGGAAAAGGACATCCTGACTCAGCGCCGTCTGATGGATCAGCCCGTCACGCTGGAAGAGCTCAGCACGCAGTACAATGTCAGCCGCGAGCGCATTCGACAGATCGAGGTCCGTGCCTTCGAGAAGCTGCAGAAAAAGATGCGCGAGCTGGCCCGAGAAAAGGGCATGCTGGGTACTGTCTGACCCAATTGGTTCAGCCCGCCACAACGGCGGGCTGATTTTCTTTAGGCGAAAATAAAGCTGTCTTCGGTCAGATGCCCGGCTCCAATGCCCGTAAGGACAATACTGTCCCCGTCCCCTAGTTCGATGGTGGTCTGGAAGAAGCCACCGGAGATATCATCCTCGATATCTTCAAACCCGGCGATGCCTTCGTAGCCGGACAAGTCAATCTTGTCCTTTCCGACCCGGAAGTCGACGATCCAATCATCGCCATCCCCGTTTTCAATGACAAACATGTCTTTGCCACGTCCGCCGAACATGATGTCATCATCGGCTCCACCGTCGATCACATCGGCCCCTCTGCCGCCGAATATCGTATCTTCGCCTTCATCACCGCGCAGAATGTCTTTGCCACGACCGCCAAAGATCACGTCGTGTCCAGCGCCTCCAAGCGCGACATCATTGCCTCGGCCAGTATTGATGACATCATTTCCGCCACCACCATGAACAAAGTCCTGACCTCGCCCGGTAAAATAGAACTCGTCCGAGTCGTCGCCGAGGATGAAATCGGTGTTCTTCTGACCCAGAATGTCCGTAACCGATACGGGCAGAAGGACTCCGTTTAGGGCGTGAATGATCCCGTTTGTGGCTTCAATATCGGTTTGGATGATACCCGGATCGGCGATGCCGTCATCTGCATCGCCCAAACTTGGTGGGTCGCTTTGAAGGTTCAACTCAACCGATGAACCCTGCAACGTTTCGATCTGGGCGCCGTCGCCCAGGCCGGCGACAGCAGCCAGGTCGAATTCCCCGTTCACCACGTGATATTTCAGAACCTCTGTCAGCATGGGGATGGGATCCCCTCCGCCCAACAGGGTCAGCGCCTTGACGATGTGCCCCAACGCGCCTGCTTCGTCCGAACCCGCATAGCCCAATGCCTGGGCAAGTCCGATAAAGGCGGCGTCGGTCGGGGCGAATACCGTAAGGCTGGCCTCGGGATCATCCAGTGCCCCAGCAAGGCCGGCGGCAACAACGGCCTCGCGCAGGATGTCAAAATCTCCGTTGTTGTCATCGAACGAGCCGACGGCTCCGCTCATCAACACGGTTCCGGTAATTGTCTCTGTCGGTGTTGGCATGTCTGGCAATCTCCCACCCAGTTGGTCACAACATCAATCCCGGGTGCTTTGAACGGACAATGCCGATTACCCGGTGACATAGTTGCTACGGCGCAGACAATGAAACGGATCAAGAAATTCTTAGGTTTACGTGCGCTAATGGGCGGAAAACACCACGAAACCCCTGACTTTAAAGCGATTCCCTGATAGAGACGGCACAAGCTAACAAAGGATGAGGCGGCGGTATGCAGCAACCTGTTCAATGGGGCGTTCTGGGCGCCGCGAAATTCGCACGACAGTTCATGGCGCCGGCAATTCACGCGGCGGACGGGGCCCGGTTGGCAGGTCTTGCCACGTCGGACGCAGCCAAGGCTGAGCCGTTCCAGCAGTACTGCCCTGATCTGACGGTTTATGGCAGCTATGACGCCCTTTTGGCCGATCCCAAAATCGAAGCGGTCTATATCCCGCTGCCCAACCATCTGCATGTCGAATGGAGCCTCAAGGCGTTGGACGCCGGTAAGCATGTTCTGTGTGAAAAGCCCATGGCCATGTCCGCGCCCGAGTTTGATGCGCTGATCGAAAAGAGGGATCAGACCGGTTTGCTGGCGGCCGAAGCGTACATGATCGTGCACCACCCGCAGTGGCAATTCGTACGGCAACTGATCGCGGATGGGGCGATCGGAAAGCTTGTGCACGTGACCGGGGCGTTCAGCTTTGACAATCGGGCGGACACCGGCAACATCCGAAACCGGGCCGAAACCGGCGGCGGTGGGCTGCGCGATATCGGCGTCTACGTGATTGGCAGCGCCCGGTTCGCCACTGGGCAAGAACCAGTTTCGGTGCAATCCGCGATCCGCTGGGAAGATGGCATTGATGCCTTCACCGAGATACGCGCGCAATTCACCGATTTTACCTATTCCAGCTACGTCTCGATCCGGATGCACCCGCATCAGGAAATGGTGTTCCATGGCGAGGGTGGCGTGATCCGCCTGACCGCGCCTTTCAATGCGCGTGTTTTTGGTGAGGCGCGGGTGGAACTGCATCGTCCGGGACTTGAGGTTCAGGTCACGCGGTTCCCGGGCGACGATCACTACAAGCTTCAGGTCGAGGCATTTTGCCAATCAGTCCGCGACGGGTCTGATTACCCATGCCCGTTGGAATTCTCGCGCGGAACGCAGGCAATGATTGACAGGGTGTTTGAGGGCGCGGTCGCCCTCTGACTTGCCACGCAGCGCTCGGCTGGACTAATCTGGCTGTCACCTGATCAGGAGGGAGACCATGGCCGGCGGTTGGGCGCGTGATGGCGCGGTGAGCGAACAGATTGAAGCGTCCATTACGGACGAACTGGCCCGGATGCAGGCGCAAAAGCGGCCTGTCGGGGAAAGCCGGACCCATTGCGCCGAATGTGAAGAGCCGATTCCAGAAAAGCGGCGAGCTGCCATTCCCGGTGTTAAACTCTGCCTGGATTGCCAGCAGGATCGGGACGGGGCCTTCAAGGGCCGTTCCGGCATCAATCGGCGCGGTTCTAAAGACAGTCAGTTGAAGTAAGCGGGGCACAAGGATGCCCGACACCAAAGAGAAGCAGCCACTCTTGCAAAACGGGCTGGTTCTTGGGTTTCTTGCGGCTTTCCTGTGGGGCACGCACAGCGTCATAGTCCGCTACCTGACCAGCGATCTGGGAGGGCTGCAAATTGCGGTAACGCGCCTGTTCATCGCAGCCATCGCCATCTATTGCATGCTGCGCGTGATGCGGGTCGCTGTTTTAATCCGGTTGAATGACTGGAACTTTCGGCTGGCCGTTCTGTCCACTGTGGTCAACTACATCCTGTTCCACATCGGGCTTGAACATACCGGTGCAGCCAATGCCATGGTTCTTGAGAACACGGCGCCGTTCTTTGTTCTTATGTTCCTGTACTTTTTTGCCGACACGCCCGTTACGCGCTCAGACGTACTTGCCACGGGATTGGCGATTTTCGGCGTGTTCCTAACGGTTTATCAGGATTTCCAAGGCGGTGGAGAGCCCCTGTTCGGAGACTTGCTTGAAATCGGAGCAGGCCTAAGCTGGGCGGTTTTCCTAATCTCGAGCAGCCGGGCGATGCGAAATTCTGAAACGACCGGAGAACGTCTGAACTTCCTATTTGGGATATTCTTGTGCTCGGGTGTGCTTTTGGTCCCGCTGGCCGCATTTTCACTGCAAATACCAACGGCCAACGATGTCGTGTTCCTGATTTTGTTGGGGGTGCTACCAACCGCTTTGGCCTACTACCTCTGGTACGAGGCCGCCGCGCGGGTTTCGACGTTGACTGCGACCTTGATGTTCGCCGCATCCGTGGTGTTTACGTTCATCAACTCAGCCCTGTTTCTGGGGGCCGCAATCACGCCGGTCGCGGCCCTAGGGGCTGTGTTGATTGTGGTCGCCATTTTCCTGACGACCAAAAGCCAGAAGTGACTAGTTTTCCATCGCTTCCAGCTCGTCGATAAAGCCAGAAATCATCGACAGACCCTTGTCCCAGAATTTGGGATCGCTTGCATCCAATCCGAACGGGGCCAACAGTTCCTTGTGGTGTTTGGACCCACCAGCGCGCAACATTTCGAAATACTTGTTTTCGAACCCATCCGCACCGCTTTCGTAGACCGAGTATAGCGCATTCACCAAACCGTCACCGAACGCATAGGCGTAGACGTAGAACGGTGAGTGGACGAAGTGCGGGATATAGGCCCAGAAGGTCTCATACCCTTCCATGTATTCGAACGCCGGGCCAAGGCTTTCGGCCTGAACGCTCATCCACAAAGCGTTGATGTCAACCGGGGTCAGCTCGCCTTCGCGACGGGCGGCGTGCAGTTTGCATTCGAAGTCGTAGAAGGCGATTTGTCGGACAACTGTGTTGATCATGTCCTCGACCTTGCCGGCCAGCAGCACCTTGCGCTGTTCCGGAGTTTCGGCCTTGTCCAACATCTTGCGGAAAGTCAGCATTTCACCAAAGACCGACGCCGTTTCAGCCAGCGTCAGTGGGGTAGAAGACAGCATCTCGCCCTGATCGGCCGCCAGTACCTGGTGGACGCCGTGCCCCAACTCATGCGCCAGTGTCATCACGTCGCGCGGTTTGCCCAGATAGTTGAGCATCACGTATGGATGAACCTCGGTGACGGTCGGATGCGCAAACGCGCCCGGAGCCTTCCCGGGCTTCACGGCCGCGTCGATCCAACCCTTCGAGAAAAACGGAGCCGCGATTTCACCCATGCGGGGATCGAAGGCAGTATAGGCGTCCATCACTGTCTTTTCGGCTTCATCCCAATCAACGATGCGGGTGTCTTCCATCGGCAGCGGAGCGTTACGATCCCAGACCTGCATGACATCCAGACCCAGCCATTTGCGTTTCAGCTCATAATAGCGATGGCTGAGCTTGGGGTAGGCGGCCACGACCGCCTCACGCAGAGCCTCAACGACCTCGGGTTCCACGTCATTGGACAGGTGGCGACCGGTTTGCGCGGTCGGCATGTTGCGCCAGCGGTCGACGATTTCCTTTTCCTTGGCCTGCGTGTTGTGGACGCGGGCAAAGGTCTTGATGTTGTCCTGAAACACAGCGGCCAACTCGCGCGCGGCCGCTTCGCGTTTGGCGCGGTCCTGCTCGGTCAGAAAGTTCAGGGTGCCTTCAATGTTCAGTTCTTCGCCATCAACAGTGAAGGTCAACCCGGCAATGGTTTCGTCAAAAAGACGCTCCCACGCGTCGCCAACAACGCCGAGGTCGTGCAGGAATTTCTCAAGCTCGTCAGACAGTTGGTAGGGTTTCATCGCGCGGATGCGGCGGAAGACCGGCTCGTACCGCGCTAGATCGGCATTCGCATCGAAATGCGCCTTCAGGACATCATCGTCGATGCGGTTGATTTCGAGCGTGAAAAACACCAAGGGGGTGGTGAAGATGGTGATCTTTTCCTGCATGTCGGACAGAAATTTGGCACGCTCGGCATCTGTGGTCAGCTGATAGTACCGCAGACCAGCAAACGACATGATGCGCCCGGCGATTGAATTGATCTTCTCATTGCGCTCGACGCAGTTCAGCAGACCCGCAGCATCCAGATCAGCCAGCTTACCCTCGTAGTTTTCGGCAAACGAGGCACATTCCTTTTCCAACCAGTCCAGATCGCGGGACAGTTCGGGCGCGTCCTCTGAGGTGTAGAGATCGGTCAGATCCCATTCCGGCAGGTTGCCCAGATTGCCGGCACCTCCGGCAGCATTTGCGTCTCGGACGGGAAAGGGAAGGTCGCGCATGGATCACCTCGATAATAGCTTTCGCCAACATCTAGGCGCGCGAGACGGGGATCACAAGCGGTGCGTGATCAGACTTCGGAAGACAGAACCGGTTCCGGCACCGCGTCAGTTTGCGCGGCTTTGAAATGAGCGGCCAACTGGTCAAAGACCGGCCCGCGCACGTCGGGCGCTTCCATCAGAACTTCGTGTTCGCCGTCCGGGATTTCGACCAAAGTGCCACTGGGCCAGTTCGCCATGCGGGCGCGAATAGCCTTGCGATCGACAATCTGTTCATGGCTGCCAAGAAAGGTAAGACACGGCGTATCCGGTGCGGTCTGGTCCATCAACCAGACGCATTCATCCAACGCTTCGCGCAGCCAGATTGTCGAAGGCGCACCAAGCGCCAGTTCGGGCTGTGCAGTCAGTTGATCTTTCATCATCTGGAACATGTCCGGATCGCGGGTCAGTACATTACCCTCGAACGGTTGGGAGGCCACATAGCTTTCCAAGGACGTAGTTGGTGGTGTTTTTTCCCCCAACCCGATCCTAGGCCCCCAATAGGCGGTCAGACGGCTGAGCGGTTTCATGATCGGAGTAAAGAAAATGCCCCACATGGGCCCGGTAAAGGCACAGGCGGCAAAGCAGTTCTTTTCCAAAGCCGCGCGCATACCGATGGCCCCGCCCATGGAATGTCCGATCACGAACCAAGGCTTCGGCAGGTTCAGTTCGGTTGCCAGATCCAGCGTGGCCTGAACGTCTTGTTGATAGTCCGTGAACTGTTCGACATGCCCGACGCGTGGGTCATCCAGCAACCGGTCGGCCAAGCCCTGACCGCGCCAGTCGACAGCCAGAAACGCAAAGCCGCGATCCGTAAACTCAGCCGCGCAGTTGCCGTATTTTTCGATATATTCGGTGCGACCGGGAAACATCATCACCGTGCCGCAGGTATCGCCTTCGGGCAGCCAGTGGCCAACCCGAATGCGTGTGTTGTCCGCTGTGTTCAGCCAATGAGCCTGACCACCGGCGGGGACGCCGGCCATGTCTGCAAAGAAAGGGGCCGGCGACAGGTCCATCAGGCCAGCGCCGATGCCAGTTGCATGGCAACGCCCATGTCACCATCCACGGTCAGCTTGCCCGACATGAACGCGCCAGTGGGGTTCAACTCACCGCTGAGTATTTGTTCGAACGTGTCCGCATCGGCGTTCATGGTGACGTCTGTTTCTTCGTCACTGACGCGCGCGCCGCTTGCGTCCAGAACGATTGAGCCCAGATCTGCGATGGCAAATTTTGCCGACGCGGTAAAATCGCCGCCCGACAGTTTTTCGTTCAACGCGGCTGCCGCTTTTTCCAGAGTGTCGCTCATGTTTCTCCTCACTATGTTTGTGCGCCGGGAATGGACATCCGCGGGCGCAGCGCTACACTGAACGTTGTTATGAGCATTGCAAGCACCAATCTCAAAGGTATCGTCGCGGCAACAGCGCTTCTAGTCACGTTTTCCATTCCTTCTTTCGCCCAAACGGCGGATTCCAAGGATGAGGAACAACTATTGCTGCAACTGTCGGAGGCAACCCCCGAACAGGCGATGAACATAGATCGTCAGCTCAAGGCGCTGTGGGCGCAGTCTGGCTCGGCCTCGGCGGATCTGTTGCTTGAGCGCGGGCGCGAGGCGCTGGAAGATGGCGACTCTCTGGCCGCGATCCAGCATCTGACTGCGCTGACTGATCACGCGCCGCAATTTGCCGAAGCCTGGCACGTGCGGGCATCGGCCTTTTTCGGGATCGAACGTTTCGGCATGGCTGCGGCTGATCTGGAATACGCCTTGACGCTGAACCCCAACAACTACGAGGCTATCTACGGATTGGGACTGATTTTTGAGATCGTCGATCGACCCGACAAAGCGCTGGACGCTTATGAGCGTGCTTTAGCTATACATCCCCATCACGAAGAAGTAACCAATGCCGTGAATCGACTGAAGCCCCGGGTCGAGGGCTCGGCCCTCTAACAAGCTGGGGCAGGGGGCAAAGGTGAGCGGGTCAACCCGAATCGTGGCCGTACTGGGCCCGACCAACACAGGTAAAACCCATTACGCGATTGAGCGGATGCTGGGGCACCGGACAGGTGTGATCGGCCTGCCGCTGCGTCTGCTGGCGCGCGAGGTCTATGACAAGATCGTCGCGATCCGCGGGCCGTCGGTCGTTGCCCTTGTGACGGGTGAAGAGCGGATCGTTCCACCGCGTGCTAAGTATTGGGTCTGCACCGTTGAGGCGATGCCGGAAGGCATGGGCGCAGATTTCGTAGCCATCGACGAAATCCAGCTGTGTGCAGATCCCGAGCGTGGTCATGTTTTCACCGACCGTCTGCTGCGGTCGCGTGGAACGAATGAGACGCTGTTTTTGGGCTCTGACACTTTGCGCGGACCGATTGCGGCGCTGGTGCCCGAAGCGCAGTTCATTCGCCGTGAACGAATGTCTCAGCTGGTTTATTCCGGTTCGAAAAAGATCAGCCGCATGCCCGCACGCAGCGCCATTGTCGGGTTTTCGGTCGATAACGTCTACGCCATTGCCGAGCTGCTACGCCGCCAAAAGGGCGGGGCCGCCGTGGTCATGGGCGCGCTTAGCCCGCGGACCCGGAATGCGCAGGTCGAGCTGTATCAGAACGGTGAGGTGGACTACCTCGTTGCGACAGACGCCATCGGAATGGGTTTGAACCTTGATGTGAACCACGTGGCGTTTTCGTCGCTGACCAAATTTGACGGTCGAAGGATGCGTCCACTGGCCCCAAATGAACTGGCGCAGATCGCAGGTCGGGCAGGGCGCGGGATGTCGGATGGCACCTTTGGGGTGACGGGTGAAGCCCCGCCGCTGGACGAAGGGGTCGCACAGGCGATCATGGACAGCCGGTTCACGCCGATGAAGAAACTGAACTGGCGGAATGCCGCTTTGCGGTTTGGCTCGGTTGAGGCCCTCATCGACTCGTTGGAAGTCAGCCCTGACAGCGAACATCTGATCAAGGCCCGACCCGCAGACGACCTGAACGCACTGAAATCGCTGTCTCAGGAGGCCGAAGTCATCGCTCGCGCTAGCGATGGACCGTCCGTCCGATTGCTGTGGGATGTTTGCCGAATCCCCGATTTTCGCGGTATCAGCCACGCGGAACACGCCAGCCTGCTCGAAGTGATCTACGGGCACCTGTATGAACGCGGCACTATCCCTGACGAGTTCATGGCGCGGCAAATCCGCCGCATCGACAAATCAGACGGGGATATTGATGCACTGTCCAAAAGGTTGGCATATATTCGCACCTGGACATATGTTGCGCAACGAAACGGATGGGTGCGTGACGAATCACATTGGCGCGCGGAAACGCGCATTGTAGAAGACAGGCTGTCGGACGCTCTGCATGATCGTTTGACTCAGAGATTTGTGGACCGGCGCACGTCAGTGTTGTTGCGCCGGCTCAAACAGAAGGAGGCCCTTTTGGCCGAAGTAAATGACAAGGGTGAAGTGACCGTCGAAGGAGAATTCGTCGGTCGTCTGGAAGGGTTCCGGTTTACCCCGGACAAAAGCGCACAGGGAACCGAGGCGAAAGCTTTGAAATCGGCCTCTCTGCAAGCACTCGCACCGCAATTCCATCTGCGTGCAGACCGCTTCTACAACGCGCCCGATACCGAAATTGATTTTACCGATCAGGGTGGCCTGATGTGGGGTGAGTATGCTGTTGGCAAGCTTGTTGCCGGGGCAGAACCCCTTAGGCCGATGGTCGAGGTTTTTGTGGATGAGGCCGCAGGCCCGGATGTCGAACAGAAAGTGCAGCGGCGTTTGCAGCATTTCATCGACCGAAAGGTTGCCGCCCTGTTCGAGCCGCTGCTGAACCTGTCGCGCGACGAAGAGCTGTCAGGCCTGGCCAAAGGGTTCGCCTTCCGCATGGTTGAAGGGCTAGGCGTTTTGCCGCGCGCCGGTGTTGCGCAAGAGGTCAAAGATCTGGATCAGGACGCACGTGGAGCGCTGCGTAAGCACGGCATCCGGTTTGGTCAGTTCACCATCTTCATGCCGCTGCTACTGAAACCTGCGCCGACGCGCTTGCGTTTGGTGCTGTGGGCGCTGGCCGGTGGATTGCAGGAATTCCCTGACGCGCCGCCTCCGGGCCTAGTCACTGTTCCGGTCGCCAAAGGCGCGCCCGAGGGCTACGATACCATGTGCGGTTACCGCGATGCGGGCGAGCGTTCGATCCGTATCGACATGCTGGAGCGTCTGGCAGACATGCTGCGCGCCGAAGACAGCCGGGGTGGTTTCGAGGCCAAGCCCGATATGCTGTCGATCACTGGCATGACGCTTGAGCAGTTCGCGGATCTGATGCAAGGGCTGGGCTATAAGGCCGAGCGCGGTGAGCGTGAAAAGGTCAAAGCCGCACCGGTCGAAGCCGAAAAGCCCGCGACTGATGTGACGGAACAACCCGCCGCCAAAGAAACCCCGACACCCGAGGCAGAAGTCGAAGAGGTCGTCGCGACCGCCGAGGCGCCAGCCGAGGCCACCGAAAGCACCGAGGCGGTAGCCGAGGCTCCAGCAAGCGAACCCGCCTCAGACGAGACCGAAGTTGAGGTGTTCTACACTTTCACCTGGGGTCGTCAGCGCCCGGCCAATCGCGCTCCGCGTCGTGAACAGCGGCAAGGGCAGGGGCCGGGCAAAGGCAAGCCGCGCGGCAAACCGCAGGATGGTCGCGGCAAGCCGCAAGGCAAGAAGGGTGGCAAACCGCAAGGTGGCAAGACGTTCTCATCCCGTCCGCCCCGGAAGGAAAAGGCGATCGATCCCGATAACCCGTTTGCAGCAGCGCTTATGGGTTTGAAGGACGGCAACTGATCTGCGATGGCCGAGGCCAAGCTGCGGATCGACAAGTGGTTGTGGCAGGCGCGGTTCTTCAAGACCCGCAGCCTGGCCGCCAAACAGGTCAGCGGCGGTCATGTCCGGTTGAACGGAAACCGGGTTCTGAAGCCGGCACAGGCCATTGGGCCCGGTGACGTTCTGACCTTCCCCCAAGGCCGTATCGTGCGCGTAGTACGCGTCGAAGCACTGGGGGAAAGGCGTGGCCCGGCGACCGAGGCACAAACGTTATACTTCGATATGACGGAAAAGAAGGACGTGCCTCCTAAGAATCCGGGATTTGAGGGAAAGGGTCGTCCAACAAAGAAAGATAGGCGCGCGCTTGATCTTTCTCGCCCCCGGGATGGATGATCCTACCTTGAAGAGAAGGCCAGACTGAATTAGCTAGACGCCCAAACCGAGAATGGGAATCCCACAATGACCTATGTCGTCACCGAAAACTGCATTGGCTGCAAATACACCGACTGCGTCGAAGTGTGTCCGGTGGACTGTTTTTACGAAGGTGAGAACACATTGGTCATTCACCCCGACGAATGCATCGACTGTGGTGTGTGTGAACCCGAATGCCCTGCGGACGCCATTCGTCCCGACACTGAGCCTGGCATGGAGCAGTGGGTCGAGTTCAACCGGAAATTCTCGGAGCAGTGGCCGGTTATTGTTACCAAGAAAGACCCCTTGCCTGAAGCGGAAGAGCGTGACGGCGAAGAGGGCAAGATGGAGAAGTATTTCTCCGAAGCACCCGGCGAAGGCGGTTAAGCGATTCGGTAACTGAACCGGGTAGTTTGAATAGCGGTCTTCTGCTGTATCGCTCTGAAAAGTCTGGGGTTTCTTCACCATTGTGGGGGCCGGACTTTCGGGCGTCGCAATTTTGTGATATACTCAGAAACTGAATGATGAATGAGATGGGGATGACTCCGTAAGTATGTACGCTTTGGAGTTCTGATTTTTTGACAAACTTACCGCCTGACCGGGCCTGATATTGGCGCGGTTTGGGGTCTTTTGTTGTCTCTGCCTCTCTCTCGTAACCAAGGATGAACCTGTATGTCTAAGTCGAAAAAGCTTGAGTTCCGCCCGAACGATTATGTTGTCTACCCCGCCCATGGTGTGGGCCAGATCATTTCGATCGAAGAGCAGGAAGTCGCGGGATACTCGCTCGAGCTGTTCGTCATTTCTTTTGAAAAAGACAAGATGACCCTGCGGGTGCCGACCAACAAGGTTACCGAATCCGGCCTGCGGTCCCTTAGCTCTCCTGACGTTATCAGCCAGGCAATGAGAACCCTGAAGGGTAAGGCCAAGGTGAAACGTGCAATGTGGTCGCGCCGGGCGCAGGAATATGAACAAAAGATCAATTCCGGTGATCTGATCTCGATCGCCGAGGTTGTGCGCGATCTGCACCGCACTGATGACCAGCGCGAGCAGAGCTATTCTGAACGTCAGCTGTACGAAGCCGCGCTGGAACGCCTGACCCGCGAAGTCGCGGCTGTGTCCGGCGCAGGTGAAGTATCGGCGGCCAAGCAGATTGATGAGGTTCTGACCTCGCGCGCGGCCGCGGCTGCCTGATCGCTTTTCAAGTCAATTTTCTGGCCGCTCCCGTAAGGGGGCGGCTTTTTCGCGTTGATGGCTTGGTGAAAGCGCCGTTTACGGCTAATTTTCCAGCAAGAAGAGGCGCGTAGACAGTGAACCTAAAACAGACAGTCAAATATCTATATATCGGCCACGACCCCATTTCCGTCTGGTTTCGCTATGGCTTGATCCTGTTTGATGCGATCACCATCGTTTTCTTTGTCGCTACGGCAAATGGCGAACACGGCACGGGATTCACCGTTGCCAGCCTGATCATTGGGTTCTTCATCGTGCTGGATTTTTCGGCGCGGATGTGGATTTCGAAAGATCGCTGGAAGCTACTGCGCCAAGTCTACACGATGGCCGACATAGTTGTGATCGTCTCGCTGTTTCTTGATCTGTTTCTACCTTGGAATCTTGCGTTCCTGCGTATCTTACGAGCGCTACGCCTGATCCATTCCTATCACCTGCTAAGGGATCTGCGACGGGACAGCGATTTTTTTCGCACGCATGAAGACGCGGTGATCGCGGCGATCAACCTGTTGGTTTTCGTATTCGCCACGTCCACCGCTGTTCTGGTGTTCTTCATCCCGGAAAACAGCCCGCACGCCTATATCGATGCGCTTTACTTCACCATGGCAACCCTGACGACCACCGGGTTCGGAGACATCACGCTGGCGACCCCGGGGGGCAAATTGTTTTCGGTCTTCATCATGATCGTCGGCGTGGCGTTGTTTGTCCGGTTGGCGCAGGCGATTTTCATGCCGCAGAAAGTACGCCACAAATGCTCAAACTGTGGCCTGTATCGTCACGATCCAGATGCGGTTCACTGCAAGCATTGTGGCGAAACCCTGAGGATCGAAACAGGCGGGACGACTTAGATCGTTGCAACCAATGCCGTAAGGAACGCAAGCTCTGCCAGTTGTTGCGAAGCGCCCAGAACATCGCCCGTTTGACCTTTGATTTTGGCCTTGGCGATGAATGCCAGGATTCCAACAATCAGCGCGGAAAATACCGTTGCCATCAGCGCGCTTGGTCCGATCAGCAGCAGCGATAAGACGACCGCAAGGCCAAAGCCGATCGCCGCTGTCTCGGCCTTTGGGCCGCCGACCGAATGGCTCAACCCGCTGTTTCTGGCGTTGGGTAAAGCTGCCATGAGGATTGGCATGACTGCGCGTGAGACGATGCAGGCCGCCAGAATACCCGCAAATGCGTTGGCCGACAGAAGTGCTGCGATCAGCGCGACGCGCAGCAGTTGGGCGAAGATCAGCGTCAGAACGCCGTAAGCACCGATATGGCTGTCCTTCATGATTTCCAGGCGGCGTTCGGTGGTGAACCCGCCCCAAAACCCGTCAACCGTGTCGGCAAGCCCGTCTTCATGCATAGCGCCGGTGGCGATCACCAGCACCGCCACAAGTATCACGGCGCTGGCGAATGCGGGCAGGCCGAATGCACCGGCCGTCCAACCGACGGCACAGGCCAACACCCCGACGACCAGCCCCACCAGGGGAAAGGCCCAGGCCGCATTGGCCTGCCGCGCAAACAGATATTCCGGCAGGCGCGGCATCGGCAGACGCGTCAACAGGACCAGCGACAGCGGAAAATCCCACGCGGAAAACAGTTTGGTGTCGTTTTTGTTCACTCCCGCGCCTTTCGGGGTCTTGTTGGATCGGACGCTTCGGTTAAACACAGAGGACCACTCTGATGCAACGAGGCTTTGGATGCTGCCGGAATTAAAAGACCTGAAAACCCTTCGCGAGGCCCTGAGTAACGCTCCGGGACCGGATGGCAATGCGCTGCAAGGTGCTGCTGAGCGTAACGGACAACTGACTAAACCCCCCGGCGCATTGGGCCGGCTTGAGGATTTGGCAATTTGGTATGCGAGCTGGCGTGGGGATGCCCGGCCGCAGATCTCGGCCCCTCAGGTCATCGTATTTGCGGGCAATCATGGCGTCACAGCGCAAGGCGTGTCGGCCTTTCCGCCCGAGGTGACTGTTCAGATGGTCATGAACTTTGAACATGGCGGCGCGGCGATCAATCAGCTGGCCAAAGCGGCGGGCGCGACGATGAATGTGCACGCGCTGGATCTGGATCGACCGACCGCGGATTTCACCGCTGGTCCCGCGATGTCCGAAGAAGAATTGCTTGAGGCCCTGCGCGTGGGCTGGACCGCCGTGGACCACAATGCCGATTTGCTTGTGGTTGGAGAGATGGGTATCGGCAACACGACCCCGGCGGCTGCCATCGCATGCGCTTTGTTCGGTGGCGACGCCGCAGACTGGACTGGGCGTGGCACTGGGGTAGACGATGCCGGTTTGGCCAACAAAACACGCGTCGTGGCCGAAGGCATCGCCTTGCATGGCGGGTCGGGTGACGGGTTGGAAATCCTGCGCCGTCTGGGCGGGCGTGAAATCGCGGCCATGGCCGGGGCCATCGCCGCTGCGCGTGCCTTGCGTATCCCGGTTATACTTGACGGCTTTATTTGCTCGGCGGCTGCAGCCTGTCTGGCAAACATGTCCGAGGGCGCATTGGATCACACGGTTGCAGGCCACCAAAGTGCCGAAGGCGCACACGCCGCTGTGTTGGCCAAGTTGGGCAAAGAGCCATTGTTGAGTCTTGGATTGCGTTTGGGCGAAGGCTCGGGCGGGGCGCTGGCGATCAACATACTTAAATGCGCGGTCGCGTGCCATTCCGGCATGGCGACATTTGCCGAAGCAGGTGTTTCGGACGGCTGATCAAACCGCCTGATCCGGTAAGACCGGGTCAGGCTGATTTCTTTGCGTGTTTCTCGGCCAGTTCCAGCAGCTCGGTTTCCAGGTCTTTCTCAAGCTGCCGCGCTCGTTCGATGTATTTCTTGTTGTCACCGGTTGACATTCCGGGAATCCACAGCTCTGCCAGGTCACGCACAGAGGCGCGGTCGTGGTGATAGAATGTCTGCTCGGCCTGAGCCGCCTCGTATTCGCTCAGACCTACGTTTTCCAGGACATAGCGACCTGCCCGTAGTGATCCGTCGAACATCTCGCGGACAATGTCATTCGCTCCGGCCTGATACAATTGGTAGACATGGGTACGATCACGTGCGCGGGCCACAATGTGCAAATCCGGTCGCTGACGCCGGGCAAAGCCGACCAAACGTGTGACTTGCTTGGGGTCATCCATCGCGGCGACCAGAACAGAAGCTTTTTCAAGCCCGGCGGCACGCAGCAGTTCTGGCCGCGTGGGATCACCCAGAAATCCTTTGACGCCAAAACGACGCATCAACTGGATTGTCTCAATATCGTGGTCCAGTACGACGGTCTTGAACCCGCTCGCGCGGACCAACCGGTTCACGATCTGACCAAAACGCCCAATTCCGGCGATGATGACTGGGCCTTTTTCGTCAATCTCATCGGGCTCGGCCTCGGGGACGCCATCTCCCATACGGCGCGACAGCAAATCGAAGATGATGAACAGCAGCGGGGTGATCAGCATTGTCAGGGCGATGATCATCAGCAGTTTTTGCGACAAATCCGGTGGGATGACGTTTTGTTGCGTTGAAAAGGCCAACAGCACAAAGCCGAATTCGCCTGCCTGCGCCAAACCCAATGTGAACAACCAGTGATCTCGACCGCGCAGCCGGAACGCACGACCGACCAAATACAGGATGATCCCTTTAGCCAGTATGACCAGCAGTGCCAAACCGATCAGGTCCAGTGGGTCGTTGAAGAAATAGCCGACGTCAATTCCAGCGCCGACCGTGATAAAGAACAGCCCCAGGAAAAGTCCCTTGAACGGTTCAAGGTCGCTTTCCATTTCGTGGCGGAATTCTGAGCTTGCCAGAACAACACCCGCCAGAAACGCGCCCAGAGCAGGGGAGAGTCCGACTAGTGTCATCAGGAAGGAAATGCCCACGACGATCATCAGCGCTAGCGCCGTATACATTTCGCGCAGCCTAGTGGCGTGGATGAACCTGAACAGTGGACGCGTCAGGTAGATGCCAGCCAGAATGACGAAGGCAACTGCGCCGATGGTGACCAGCGTAACGGCCCAGCCGGGCAGGCCCTCGACCAGTGACAAGCTATGATGTCCGGCCTCATGCAGCGCATCCGCGCCACGGTCGATTGAGCCGTCGTTTTCGATATGAGGCATTGCAGGCAACGCCAAAAGCGGCAGCATCGCCAAAATGGGAATGACCGCGATGTCCTGCGTCAGAAGCACTGAGAATGTCGCCCGACCTCCATTTGTCTGCATCAACCCCTTTTCCGACAACGTTTGCAGCACAATCGCTGTGGATGACAGAGATAAGGTTAACCCGACGGCTAGTGCGACCGACCAAGGGTGATTTGCATATATGGCAACTGCAGCGATGACTGCGGTGGACAGCAACACCTGCAGACCGCCTAGTCCCAGGAGCCTGTCGCGCATGTCCCACAAGGCGCGCGGCTCAAGCTCGAGCCCGATCAGAAACAGCATCATGACGACACCGAATTCAGCCACGTGCTGCAGGCTTTCGGTCTCGGCCCCCACAAGCCCGAAGACTGGGCCAATGACAATGCCAGCGGCCAGATAACCAAGAACTGAACCCAACCCCAGACGTGCCGACAAGGGCACTGCTATCACGGCGGCAGCCAGATAGATTGAAGCCTGGTAAAGGAAATCGTCCATGTTTGTCCTCTCGGTCCGGTCAGGTGGGCAATGGCGCGTCGCGTTTAAGTTGGTCCATAACGATCTGGCTGTGCACCCGTGCCACTGCAGGATGCGGCAGTATCACCTGGTGAAGCAAGCGGTTGAGCGCGGAAAGATCGTCGCAATAGACGTGCAGCAGGTAATCTGCCTCTCCGGTCATCGTCCAGGCGCTGGTGATCTCGGGGCGGGTGTCGACCATGCGGGCAAAACTCGCGGATTGTTCCGGGCCATGTGTGCCCAAATGCACCTGAATGAACCCTTGGACCTGTAGGCCAAGTTTTAGGGGATCCAGCCGTGCCGCATATCCGGTGATATAACCTTCGGCCTCAAGCCGCTGACGGCGGCGCCCGGCCTGGCTTGGTGACAGGTTCAGCATTTCACCCAATTGATGCGCGGTCAGATGTGCGTCCTTTTGCAGGGCAGACAACAGTCGCGTATCGGTGGAATCCAGCATATGCGGAATTTCTCCAAATTTTCCCAAGTTCATGCGTGATTTACGCATATGATTATAGTTTACACGAAAACTATGCGCAGAAACAGCGCTCGGTAAGGCGTATTTTGGAATCAGCAAAGAAATTCCTGTTTTTACGGAGACGCGCCATGGGTCCTTTCCCGCACAACGCCCCGAAATCTGTCATCAGCCCTGAAAATCCAGCCGGAACCGATGGGTTTGAATTTGTCGAATTCGCCCATCCCGAGCCGCAAGAACTGCGCGATCTTTTCACCAAAATGGGGTTCGAGTTGGTCGGACACCACGCGGACAAGCCTCTGGTTGAGCTGTGGCAGCAGGGGGACGTGACCTACATCCTGAATGCCCACCCGGAGAGCTTTGCCGCCAAGTTCGTGGCCGAACACGGCCCCTGCGCCCCTGCCATGGGATGGCGTGTCGTGGACGCGCAGAAAGCCTATGAACACGCGGTGTCAAAAGGGGCCGAGCCTTATGACGCGGCGGACAAGACCATGAATGCTCCGGCGATCAAGGGTATTGGCGGTTCGCTGATCTATTTCATCGATCAGTATTATGAAACATCGCCTTACAATCAGGAGTTCACCTGGGACAAACAATCCAAACCGCGCGGCGACGGGTTCTATTACCTCGATCACCTGACGCACAACGTGTACAAAGGCAACATGGACAAGTGGTTCAAGTTCTACGAGAGCCTGTTCAACTTCCGTGAAATCCGCTTTTTTGACATTCAGGGTAAATTCACAGGCTTGTTTAGCCGCGCCCTGACCTCGCCCTGCGGCCGGATCCGTATTCCGATCAACGAAGACCGGGGCGAAACCGGGCAGATCGTATCATACCTCAAGAAGTACAAGGGTGAAGGTATTCAGCATATCGCGGTGGGAAGTGAGGATATCTACGCCTCGACGGATGCGATTGCGGAAAAGGGTCTCAAGTTCATGCCGGGTCCGAACCAGGCCTATTACGACATGTCCAAGGAACGTGTCGTGGATCATGATGAACCTCTGGACCGGATGATCAAGCACGGCATCCTGATTGACGGCGAGGGCGTGCTGGACGGTGGCGAGACCCGGATCTTGCTGCAAATCTTCTCGAAAACCGTGATCGGCCCGATCTTTTTTGAGTTCATTCAGCGCAAGGGCGATGATGGGTTTGGTGAAGGGAACTTTAAGGCTCTGTTCGAATCCATTGAACGCGAGCAGATTGAAAGCGGTGAAATTTCAGCTGCTTAACGGCGTAAGGTAATTCACTAAAGGGCGGTCGGGGATATCCCTCGGCCGCCTTTGTTTTTTGAACCGTCAGCTCCGCGGCATTTTCAGCGTCAGGTTTCTTCCGCGCTTTTGGTAGCGCAATTCGCTGTCGCCAATGGCGATAACATTGCCGCCGTCCAGTCTGTCTCCGACTTTCAGTTTTTTGTACCGACCACTGGGCAACCGGACCAGCGCGCGCCGATTGGCCGGGGTCCCGTAAACCCCAATCAGGTTCAGCTTGCGCAGGTTGAGCGCATTGTCGATAGTCGCCTGCCGCGCCACCGAGGCGGTCGACGGGATCTTCGGTGCCACGGCCTTTGGTTGGAAAGAACCAGCTTCGTCCGAGCTTTGATCGACCGCTGCAGTCGATCCAAGATTGGCGGTGCTTGTGTTTGTACTGGCCGGGCGGGCAAGTCCGGCTGGTCGTGTTTTGGGGCGCGGAACGCGAACGACTGCCAATGCCGTTGGCGTTTCGTCAATCCGGGGGCTGCTTTGCAGGGACTTGGGGCGCAACTTAGGACGCAGAACCGCCAGTTCTTCGCGTGTGCGTCCGCCAAGTTGTTGCCGTTCAAAGCTTTCCAGCAAGTTGGCGGGACGTGGATTTGGCCGTTTCTGCGCTAAGCGGGCTGTAGGATCTTCCTCTATCGGCTCTTGCTCGAATCGAACTGGAACTGCCGGGGGAACCTTGGCGGGCCGGCCAAGGTAAACGACTACTCCGTCGGGGTTCAGGGTCCCTTCGGCTGAAGGCGTGACGAGGCCGCGTTCGTCCAGATCAAACTGGACTCCGGCCTGAGCGGGCAGGGCGTTTTGTTCAAACGGCAGGTCAGTTTCAAAGCTGCTGACGGGGGGCAGCGCCACCGCGTCCTGTGACAAGTCAGTGCTGTCCAGGGATGCCAGATACAGGTCCTCTGGCGACTCCAGGACCGGATCGGGCAAAGGTTCGGGGGCGAAGATCTGGATGCCTGTTTGTGACGAGATTTCCGCTGGTGCAGGCTCTTGTCCCACCGGTTCGACCTGGGTCGGTGCCACGTTCAGCGCTTCGAGGATTGCAGCATCGGTCGCGCTGAGATCAGCGGCGGTTTCTTCAACAGGTTCGGTTTGCGACTCTTCCTCTGGCGCGGTTGCGACCGCCTCGGGTTCGAATTCAAGCTCCGGATCGCCGTCAACTTCCTGTGTCTCGGCGATTTGCTCGTCGGATGCGAGGTTTGGCACAGTTTCTTCAATCGAAACCGCCTCAGCCACTGAGGATTCGGTGTCGTCAGATCCAGTCAACGACCACACGGTCAGAGCAATACCAGCAACGAGAGTGGCCGCCGCGGCTGGAACGGCGTAGCGGTTGATCGGAGGTGTGGCTTTCGTTTTGCCAGCAATATTCGCGTTGGGCGCTGAACGAAACTCCGTCGGGGTCTCAGTATCAGCGATCGCGTGAATGGTAGGGCCATCATCTTCGTTGGCAGGTTCTTCACCCTCAGCGGGTTCCTCTGCTGCGGTCGCATCGGACGCGGAAGGAAACTCCGTTTGGTCCTCGGTTTCAGCGATCGCCCGATCAGCAGCAGATTCATTTTCTTTTGCGGACTCTTCTACCTCAACCGTGTCCACTGCGCCGGCCGTGTCGGGGGCTGAAGGAAACTCTGTCGGGGTCTCGGAATCTGCAATCGTGTCTGCGATAGGTCCTTCATCAGTTTTGGCAGAATCCTCAACCTCGAACGGTTCCGCTTCAACGACCGTGCCGTGGGTTTCGATCTCGAATCGAGGTTCAGACGGAAATCCCTGACCTTCGATCGGGGTTGAATACTGCACCGGAACAAACCCGTGCTCGGCGGCAAATGTCCGGGCCTCATCCAGGGTTTGCCTGGCGACAGCGGCAATATGGGTTGTCGGACCGATGGTTGCGGTGTCAAAGGCGAGCTCATCCAGCGCATAAGGAGTTGCCTCGTTTAGTTCCGCCCGCACTTTTTCAGCGCTTTCCTCGGGGCTTAGGCCCTCTGTTGATACGGACAAAAACCGCACCTGATCTGCTGGTATCACCAGCTTGCAGTTCAGGTCGTTTTCAAGGGCAAAGCCCTGATCCCGCAATGCGATGATTTGTGTATTCAGGTCGGGCGCATCCAGAGCAACCTCGCCAATGCAGTACCAGTCACCATCCGAATGGTGGTGCAAGGATATTCCGGTCGAAGAAAAAGACAGCGCAAAGGCGGGTTTCATAATCCGGAAAAACCATAGTTGTCAGCATCTGTGCAAACGATCATTCGCCCGCAGAGTGACATTAAAGCAGGATCCCGCCGAGGGAAAGAAAAAGCCAGTCATTCCCCTTGTTCGGCAGACCCTCGCCACCCCATGTTGGGGGAAGGAAAATTGGAGGGAAGACCTTGAATAAAATCGCTTTTCTGGCCGCAGTTCTGACGATGTCGGTTGCGGGCATGACCCATGCGGAAGAACGTCGCATCACCGTTGACGCGGCGGGAACCGTACAGGCTACGCCTGATATGGCGACCATAACTCTGGGCGTGACTAATGAGGACGCGCAGGCTTCGAACGCGATGAAGGCCACTTCGGAATCAGTATCTCAGGTCCTGAGTCGGTTGCAGGAACTTGGCATCGAAACGCGTGATGTGCAGACCCGCGATGTGTCTTTGTCGCCGGTTTGGAACAACCGGAACAGCGCCAGCGGAGATCGACCCGAGATTTCCGGTTTTGTCGCCTCGAACCGAGTCGTAGTACGTGTGCGTGACCTGTCGCAGCTTGGCACGATCATGGATGCGGTTATCCAGGACGGTGCCAATGATTTTGGCGGGTTGAGCTTTGGCGTGCAGGATCCAAAACCGCTGCAAGCGCAGGCGCGGGCCAACGCTGTGGCCGAAGCGACCGCCAAGGCCGAGCAGTTGGCACAGGCGGCTAACGTGACACTCGGACCAGTTCAAGAGATCAGCGAACAGGTCGGTGGCGCGCGCCCCGTCGCCATGATGCGGGAATTCAGCGCTGCGGATGCAGGTGGTGTGCCGGTCGCAGGCGGCGAGGTGTCCGTTTCGGTCACCGTCACCATGGAATTCGAAATCTCTGAGTAACCTCAGACGCTTGCGCGGGCCATCAAAGGTTGCCTTTGTTGGCCCGTCTGGTCGAAATTGTCCGGCGATAACCAATCCTCAAAAGCGCTGCGTATGCGGGGCCATTCGCTGTCGAGGATGGAATACCACGCCGTATCCCGGTTGCGACCTTTGTAATGGGTGGCCTGTCGGAAAATACCCTCAAAGGTAAACCCCAAACGCTCGGCCGCGCGACAGGACGGCGCGTTCAGCGCGTCGCATTTCCATTCGTAACGGCGATAGTCCAACTCATCGAACACGCGCCGCATCATCAGGAACATAGTCTCGGTTGATTGCGGGCTACGCTGCAACAAGGGTGAGAAGTGGATGTGTCCCACCTCGATCGCACCCGCCGCTGGGTCAATCCGCAGAAATGAAGCCATGCCCACCGGCGTTTCGTTGCTATCCAGTACCGTGTGGAACATCGGATCGGCATCCATGCAGGTCTCACGGGTCCAATCCTCAAACTCGCGCTCGCCGTCGAACGGTCCGTAGGGCAGGTAGGTCCAGTTGTGGCCATCCGCGTCGTTGGCAAACGCCCGGAATAACCCGGGCGCATGCCTATTCACATCAAGCGGGACAACGGAACAATATCGGCCCTCCATCGGCGTGTAAGGTGGTGTCGGGCGAGGGAAATCGCCCGCTACCGGCAATCCAATGGGTTGGCCCAGACCATTGATGTTGTGCCCGCTCATGAATCAGGCCGACGCTTTAGCCAGCGCCTGATCAAGATCGGCGATCAGGTCATCGGCGTCTTCGATACCAATGGACACGCGAACCACACCCGGGCCTGCGCCCGCGGCCTCTTGCTGTTCCGGGGTCAGCTGCCGGTGCGTGGTCGAAGCCGAGTGAATGATCAGCGAACGTGCATCGCCCAGGTTGGCTACGTGGCTGAAAATCTCAAGCGCGTTGACCAGCTTGATACAGGCGTCATAGCCACCTTTGACCGCGAAGGTGAACAGGGCACCCGCGCCCTTCTTGTAGTGCGCTTTGACCCTGTCACTGTAGGGCGAAGACGGCAGCCCGGCATAAGTGACGTATTCCACGCGGTCATCCGCCTCGAGCCACGCGGAGATCTTTTGAGCGTTTTCGACGTGACGCTCCATCCGCAAAGACAGGGTCTCGATCCCCATCAGCGTATAGTGAGCCGCCTGCGGGTTCATGGTCATGCCTAGATCGCGCAGGCCAATGGCAATTCCGTGGAAAGTGAAGGCCAGCGGGCCGAAGGTCTCATGGAATTTGAGGCCGTGATACGCCTGCTCCGGCTCACTGAGTGACGGGAACTTGTCATTTGCCGACCAGTCGAATTTGCCTGAATCCACGATGCAGCCGCCGGTGACGGTACCGTTGCCAGTCAGGTACTTGGTGGTCGAATGTACGACCAGCGTCGCACCGTGCTCGATCGGGCGGCACAGGTAGGGCGTGGCCGAGGTGTTGTCGACGATCAGCGGGATGCCTGCTGCGTCAGAGACATCGGCCAACGCGCGGATGTCGGTGACATAGCCGCCGGGGTTGGCAATGGATTCGCAGAAAACCGCACGGGTGTTTTCGTCAATTGCGTCCTTCACGGCCTCCAGGTCATCGGTGTCGACAAACTTGGCAGACCAGCCAAAGCGTTTGATGGTCTGGCTGAACTGCGTGACCGTGCCGCCGTACAGACGGGTCGAGGCGACCACGTTGCAGCCCGGACCCATCAGCGGGAACAGCGCCATGATTTGCGCCGCGTGACCTGACGAGCAGCAAACCGCGCCGACGCCGCCTTCCAGCGTGGCGACACGTTCCTGCAGAACCGCCACGGTGGGGTTGGTCAGGCGGGAATAGATGAAACCAACCTCTTGCAGGTTGAACAGGGCAGCTGCGTGATCCGCGTCGCGGAACACATAGGCTGTCGTCTGATAGATCGGTGTCTGACGCGCGCCAGTTGCGGGATCGGGCCGGGCGCCCGCGTGAATTTGAAGCGTATCAAAACCGTAGGTGGGGCCGTCAGACATCTTGGAAATCTCCTGTTGGAAAGTGCGTTGCTGAATCTCTAGGCGATTGGGCGCGCGCAGACAACATTCCTGTCAGCGCATCCAAAGACCATTCTTGCGTATCGTGTTGCGAATAACCTGCTCGCGTTTGGGAAGGTTCTCGCGGTCGAACATGTCCCTGATTTTGTGACCCTTCCGTTGCAGAACCAGCTTCTTGATCGGGTCATATCCCTTGAGGACCTTCTTGACCCGGTTTGGCGCAACCACGGTTTCCAGCACCTCTACAGCGTGATCGCTTTCACGGGCGTAGAGCAGGGGGAACAGGCGGTAATGACAGCTGACCGATCCGTCCAGAAGACCTGCGGGCAGGGCATCGCGACCGCCGCCGAACGAGTGGATAACCAGCGGCAGTGCAGCCTGATCCAGCCAGGGGTCAAAATTCTGTCCAGCCATCTCGGGGATCTCGCCGTCGCGGATCGTGCGGGCATACTCCAGAAAGCGCTTTCCGAAGGTGTGAGGGCAGGAATGAAAGAAATACCCGGCATTGAAGTACAGATAGCGCCGCCAGTAATCCACAGGTTGGCTGGTATCCAGCGAGCTGTCGAAATCCAGTCCGAACCTTTGATAAAGAGCCTTCCAGATCCCATCCAGTCCAGGACCATACAAGGTTGGTTTGGGCCAGGTTCCTTCGACCCTTAGCGATGCGCCGGGGCGGTCAAAGTCGAAGGGGACGCTGGTCAGATCGCCGGTGATCAGTGTGTCACTGTCAAAAAACACAAAGGGCTCACCCTCGGGCATGGCCAGCAAAGCTTCGATCTTGTTGCCATAAGGGTAGCTGGCGCCAAATACTTTGTTTTCGAACGGCAAGATCTCGGCATCCAACTGGCGCAGCGCTTTCAGCAGATCCTCGTCCTGGATGGTAGGGTCCTGCGACCAGCGTGGACCGGGTTGCGGAACAGCCACGAACAGTCGACCGGAAAAATCAGGGCTGCTGTGCCGCAGCGAGGCGGCAAACAAAAGGGCTTCGTATTGCAGACGGTTGTTTTGCCCGATGATAACGATGTTGAATTTCGGGGCGCTGGCCTGCATCCGGTGACTTTCAGTACTTGTGGGTGCCGTGGTCCGGCGCTGCTCGGGTTTCTTGTCGGAGGTACAGTATGCAGACGCGCCCGTCAAAACCAGATGCGATGCGCGCAATTTGAAAAATGTCGTTGCAATCCCATGTTAGGGACACGTCCCCGTTCAGGAGTGCCCCCATGAGGATCAACGCAGATTTCACCAAACGTGTTGCAGTTCATTTCGACCAGAATGAATGGATCGCGTCCCCCGCTGCCGGTGTCGAACGCAAGATGCTGGATCGCATCGGCGAGGAGGTTGCCCGCGCAACGACAATCGTACGTTTTGCTCCGGGCAGCGCATTTTCGGCCCACACCCATGATGGGGGTGAAGAATATCTTGTGCTGGACGGCGTCTTTCAGGACGAAACCGGTGATTTCCCGGTCGGCAGCTATGTGCGAAACCCACCGACCTCGTCGCACACACCTTCAGCTAAAGAGGGGGCGACGATCTTGGTGAAGCTGCATCAGTTTGACCCGGATGATCGGACAGAGGTACGCCGCTCGATCAATGGTCAGGGGAATACTCAACTGTTCAAGGACGCGCATGAAGATGTCCGCGTGTTCAATCTTGCGGCGGGCGAGGCGTTGGATCTGGACGCGTCGCACGGAATGGAGCTGTTTGTGATCGAAGGCTCGCTGAGGGAATCTGACGAGGATTTCACGACCTGGGACTGGCTGAGGTTGCCTCCGGGCGCGCGATCTACCGCCGTGGCGGGTGCTTCGGGAGCGCGTGTTTGGACGAAAACAGGGCATTTGGCTCAGATGGTCTGATACGTTCGCTGCAAGAAAAACAGGCAGAAACAAAGGAAAACCGGGTCGATTGGTCCGGTTTTTTCATTTTTTGACCATTTGGCAAATTTTACCATTTGATAAAAAATTACTTTGTGGCAAGCTAAGGCCACAACAAACATATCTACAGGGAGTAGAGTGATGGCACAGGGCCAGATTGCCCCCGGCATTGTCTCCGGGCGGCTGTCCAGCGATGAGCTGACCTCGAATTTCACGGATTTGCATCCGCCACTGGCCCCTCATGAGGCCGCCGTGGCAGCGGATCGGTGCTATTTTTGTTACGACGCACCATGCGTTACAGCCTGTCCGACAGACATCGACATTCCGCTGTTCATGCGCCAGATTCAGGCTGGTCAGCCCGAAGCGGCAGGTGAGACCATTTTGGCGCAGAACATTCTGGGCGGCATGTGCGCCCGCGTTTGCCCGACTGAGACGCTTTGCGAAGAAGTCTGCGTGCGCGAAACCGCCGAAGGTTCACCGGTCGAAATCGGTCGTCTTCAGCGCTACGCAACAGACAGCGTGATGGTTGGCGGAAGTCATCCGTTCCAACGGGCCGCACCCACCGGCAAAACAGTTGCCGTAATCGGGGCAGGACCTGCGGGTTTGGCCTGTGCGCACCGGCTGGCCATGTTTGGGCATGACGTGGTGATCCACGAAAGCCGCCCCAAACCGGGTGGGCTGAACGAATACGGGATCGCAGCGTATAAATCGACCAACGATTTTGCTCAGGCCGAAGTCGACTGGCTGCTGAAAATCGGCGGAATCTCGATTGAGACCGGTTCAGTTCTGGGCGAGGGGATCTCGCTGAAAGGGCTAGCCGAGAACTATGATGCAGTGTTTCTGTCTATTGGTCTTGCCGGGGTGAATGCTTTGCGCGCCGACGGGGTGGAAAAAGAAGGTGTTCGCTTCGCAGTGGATTTCATTTCGGACGTGCGTCAGGCCTCTGATCTGGTTGATTTGCCCGTGGGTCGCAACGTAGTCGTCATCGGCGGCGGCATGACTGCAGTGGACGCTGCGGTGAAGTCGAAACTGTTGGGTGCCGAACATGTCACCATTGCATACCGCCGTGGTCGTGATGCGATGGGCGCCAGCCGGTATGAGCAAGACCTCGCGTCCTCGCACGGCGTCAAGATCATGACCAATGTGCAGCCCGTGGCTGTGCACGGAAACGGGGCAGCGGCAGAAATCGAATTGGAGTATACGTCCAGTCACGACGGTAAGCTCTCGGGCACCGGAGAGATGATCCGCATACCCGCTGATCAAGTCCTCAAGGCGATTGGTCAAAACTTGGACGGCGCGCCGGAAGGGCTGAAGCTCGACGGCAACAAGATTGCTGTGTCTGGTGCCGGGCGTACCTCGATGGCGGGTGTCTGGGCTGGGGGCGACTGTGCGGCGGGAGGCGAAGACCTGACCGTGACCGCAGTGGCCGAGGGCCGTGATGCCGCGATGGACATCCACGCAACTCTGGATTCGTGATAGGGTGGGGTATTCACCCCATTCCTTTCGCTGCTGAGGTATTCCCATGTCCCAGATCGAACAAGCCGTTGCCCAACACTATACCACCGGAGCCTTGACTGACCGCGTTCGCGCGGCGCTTGAGGCCAGTGGGATTGACCCGGACGCGGCCACTGTGGCCGATCTGAAGGCGGGGGATGAGTTCCACACCGGCGGCGTTCTGGCGACAGACAAACTGTTTGCGCAATTGTCACCGACCCACGCGACCCGTGTGTTGGATGTCGGCTGCGGCATCGGTGGGACGTCGCGGTACATCGTGGATCGCTATGACTCGACCGTGACCGGGGTCGACCTGACGCCAGAATTCGTTAAAACAGCTACCGCCCTCAGCGATCTGGTCGGGCATTCCGACAAGGCCAGTTTTCACGTCGGAAGTGCTTTGGACATGCCGGTGCCGGATGCAGGGTTTGATCTTGCCGTCATGTTGCATGTAGGCATGAACATTGAAGATAAGGCCGGGCTGTTCGTAGAAGTTTCGCGCGCGCTGGCCACGAGCGGGACATTTGCCCTGTTCGATGTGATGGGCGGGGATGTGGACGAACCGCTGTCCTTCCCGCTGCCATGGTCAACGGTGTCCGAAACCTCGTTTGTACATGCACCGCAGGTCTACAAGGACGCCGCGGGTGCCGCCGGTCTGGAACTGGCCGCCGAGACCGACCGCACAGAGTTCGCGCTGAAGTTTTTCGAGGAAGTCTTCGCGCGCATCGCCCAAAGCGGCCCGCCGCCTTTGGGCATCCACCTGATGATGGGCGAGACGGCGCCCGAAAAGTTTCAAAACTACGTCACGAACCTCAAGGCCGGGCGCATTCGTCCGACCGAAATGATTTTCAAGAAAACCGGCTGAGCCGGGAAGGGAGAAGCCATGGCCGATCTGACAACAAACTTTCTGGGCATTTCCAGCCCCAATCCTTACTGGCTGGCCTCGGCACCGCCGACGGACAAGGAATACAACGTGCGCCGCGCTTTCGAGGCCGGATGGGGCGGAGTCGTCTGGAAAACGCTCGGGTCCGAGGGGCCGCCGGTCGTAAACGTAAATGGGCCGCGCTACGGCGCGATCTATGGCGCGGACCGTCGCTTGTTGGGTCTGAACAACATCGAACTGATCACGGACCGACCGCTTGAGGTGAACCTTGAAGAAATGGCACGGGTCAAAGCCGACTACCCGGATCGCGCGCTGATCGCCTCGATCATGGTGCCCTGCGAAGAAGAGGCCTGGAAGGCCATCCTGCCGCGCGTCGAAGAAACCGGCGCGGATGGGATCGAACTGAACTTTGGCTGCCCGCACGGGATGAGCGAACGCGGAATGGGCGCAGCAGTAGGGCAGGTGCCGGAATATATCGAGATGGTCACCCGCTGGTGTAAGAAATACTATGACCGGCCCGTGATCGTGAAGCTGACGCCAAACATCACCGATGTTCGGAAGCCTGCTGAGGCGGCAAAAAACGGCGGCGCGGATGCAGTGTCACTGATCAACACGATCAATTCGATCACCAGCGTCGATTTGGACACGTTCAGCCCGGAACCGTCGATTGATGGCAAAGGCAGCCACGGTGGGTACTGTGGCCCGGCAGTGAAGCCAATTGCCCTGTCGATGGTGTCCGAAATCGCGCGCGCCGAAGCCACCCATGGCCTGCCGATTTCCGGCATTGGGGGCGTGACCACATGGCGCGATGCGGCAGAGTTCATTTCGCTGGGCTGTGGTAACGTTCAGGTGTGCACGGCTGCTATGACCTACGGCTTTAAGATCATCGACGAACTGACCGCGGGTCTGTCCAAGTGGATGGACGAAAAAGAGTACACAAACGTGTCCGAGATTGTCGGTCGTGCGGTTCCAAACGTGACCGATTGGCAATACCTGAACCTGAATTACGTGGCCAAGGCCAAGATCGATCAGGACGAGTGCATCAAATGCGGTCGTTGCTATGCCGCGTGCGAAGACACCAGCCACCAGGCGATTTCCATGTCTGATGACCGGGTGTTCGAGGTCATGGATGACGAATGCGTCGCCTGTAATCTGTGCGTGGATGTTTGCCCGGTCGACGGCTGCATCTCAATGGTGCCAATGACCGCCGGAGAGGTTGATCCGCGGACCGGTCTGGAAGTTCAGCGCGACTATGCCAACTGGACGACGCACCCAAACAATCCGATGGCCAAAGCTGCCGAGTAACTCGGGTACTGAAAACATGAAGGGGCCCGAAAGCGCGGGCCTCTTACCGAATACTGCCCCCTATATTGGGCATTCAAAGCCGCGTGGCGACATCACGTTTTGCTAGATCAAGTAGGTCGACAGGCTTGGGACATAGCTTAGCAGGATCAAGACGGCGGCCACCGCAATCAGGAACGGCCAAAGTGATTTCAGAATTGCTCCGGGGGTCGTGCCGCTCATGGATGAGGCGATATAGAGGCCAATACCGACGGGTGGCGTAAGCAGGCCAAGAACAAGGTTCAGGCATACGACAACTCCGAACTGGTAGGGGCTGATGTCGTAGGACCCAGTGGCAATTGGCAACAAAATGGGCGTGATCAGGATGATGGCGGCGATCCCGTCGATCACCATTCCCACCAAAAGCAGTGCAGCATTTACGATCAGTAAAAACATGAACGGATCTGAGGTGATCGACGTGATCAGCCCCGCCAGCTGCTGTGGTATTTCTTCGTAAATGATCACCCACCCAAAAACGCTGGCCGCCGCAATCATGAACAGGATCATCGATGCGTTTGCGGCTGTTCGCTTGAACATCTCGCCCAGATGTTGCGGCTTTAGCTCTCCGTAAATGAGCCACCCGACCAGAAATGCGATCAGCGAAGCGATGGCTGCGGATTCTGTCGGCGTAGCGATGCCAAACAGAATACCACCGATGATCGAAACCGGGATCAGCATCGCGGGCAGGGCGGCGATCAGGGCTTGCATGGCATCGCGGCGGGACATCCAGACGCCCTTTGGGAATTGCTGGACCCATCCGACCAGCGTGATCACCAAAGCAAAGGCTCCTGCCAGCAGCAGGCCGGGTATGATCCCGGCGATGAACATGTCGCCGATGGGAATCTGCGCCAAAACGCCAAAGATAACGAACATCATTGACGGCGGGATGACCGGTGCCAACAGGCCCCCGGCTGCTGTCGTGGCAGCGGCGAAGCCCTTGCTATAGCCCTCTTCCTCCATTGCGGGGACCATGGCACGCGACATCACGGCGATCTGCGCGGTGGCCGAGCCGATGATGGCGGCCATGAACATATTGGCCAGCAGGTTGATATAGGCGAGCCCGCCCCGGAAACCGCCAACGAACACGCGGGCCAAGGCGACCAGGCGGCGCGTCATGCCGCCTTCATTCATCAGCTCTCCGGTCAGCATGAACAGAGGGATGGCCAGCAGGCCGTAGTTTTCCAACCCGCCAAACATTTTCTGCGCGAAACTGTCGTACAGAACCGTGTTCCCGCTTTCCCAGATGTACCAGATTGCGGTTATCGCCAACACGATGGCAACAGGCACCGACAGCAACAGGGTGGCCAGAAAGACAATCGGGCTCATACCGGTGACCCTTGTCCGGGACGCGTCAGAAGATGCATCGTTGAATGTAGCGTTGCCCCCAAGGCAAACAGCCACATCACAAGCCAAAACAGAAACTTCGGAAGCCCGAGGGTTGAGGTCGGTTCGGCATAGATGAAGTTGAACGTATTGCCTTGAAACGCCACGGCGTCGAACCCTGTACGAGCGATGTCCAGTGGCAGAAACCAGCGCCAGCAGAACCACAGCATCGCAATTGCAAAAGCGAAGACAACGATGTCGACCGCCTTTTGGATGATTGCCCGGATATTAGGCGGAACCAGATCGACAAGGATCGTAATCGAGACCGAATTGCGGTGGTGCAATGCGGCTGATGCGCCAAGGAATGTCATCCAAACCATGGCATAGATCGCCAGTTCATCCACCCAGAACAGGGCGTTGCCAGCGGTTCTGGTCACGACATTCAACAAAATCAACAAGGTGACGCAAACGGCCAGTGCTGCGGCACACCATAACTCAACCCACGCCCACGCTGCAGACAGCCGGTATAACATCGCCGATCCCCTATGAAAAAGGGCGCAGGATTGACCTGCGCCCTTTCCTTGAAACGTTCAACTTTATTTGGTTTCTGCCGCAGTCTCGCGCAGCGCGTCAAGGGACGAGGTTTTTTCAGACCAGATGCCGTTCCATTCCTCAATCGCATCGCCAAAGAATGAGGCATCGACTTTCTTGTAGGCCTTGCCGGTTCCCTCGATCTGTTCCAGCCACTTCGCTTCGTTGGCAACATAGGCGTCGATGGTGCTGTCGACATGCTTGGCCATCAGTTCACCGATCATGGCACGGTCTTCCTCGGACAGTCCCGCCCAGACTTTGGCCGAGACCAGCCCGACCATCGGGAACATCATGTGATCGGATTGAACGATCGTGTCGGCGTGATCATAGTATTTCAGCACCCAGATCAGTTCTGCGTCCATATCAATGGCGTCGACCTGCCCATTGGCCAGCGCGTCATAGACTGCAGGCAGTGGCATCGGCGTTGGTGCAGCTCCGACCGCGTTGTAGAAATCCAAAATCGGCGTGAACGGCGTGATCCGCAGTTTCAGACCTGATAGGTCCTCGGCCGAAGACACATCGCCCCGGCTGACAATCTGGCGCAGCCCGGCCATACCGTAACCTAGGCCTACAACGCCAACCTGACCAGGCAGGGGTTCCAGCATCGATTTTGCGGTATCCGAACGCAGGATGCGCCCCGCGTGGCCGATATCATCCGCGAGATACGGCGCATAAAACGCACCCAGCTCAGGTGCGCGGTTCGATACTTCGGCCACGGTCATGAATGCCATGTCCAGCGCGCCAGTCTGCAATTGTTGCAGCATCTCTGCCTCGTTGCCCAACTGACGGGCAGGGAATACAGATACGGTATGGGCACCACCGCTGGCTTCGTTCAGCTCGGCCCCAAAGGACTCGGCCGCCTTGGTCCAGATATGCGGAGGTGGCGTGATCAGGCCCAGACGGAATTCATCTGCATGGGCAGCTAGCGATGTCACAGCAAGCGCTGCAGCCGAAGCGGCGATCTTAGCAAAATGTTTCATGTTCTTCCCTGTTGTTTGTTCATCTCAGAGTGTGACCCAGCCCTCTGGCGGCTCTTTCCCCGGATGCACGGTCTGGCAGTTCGGGCATGTTCGGTCTTCTTCTGATGAATAGAATTTTTCGTAGACCGGCGGCAAGTCCTTGACGATAGACTGCAATTGCATCTCGGCCCGATGAACGCGGGTACCGCATTCAAAGCAATACCATTCGATCGCGTCCAGCTCGCCTGTTTGCCGTTTGGGTTCGATGACCAATCCGATTGAGCCTTCCTGCGGTCTTTGAGGTGAATGGCGCACATGCGGCGGCAGCAAGAAGATCTCACCTTCGCGGATCGGAACGTCATAGAATTCCTCTCCGTCATACAGCTTCAGCACCATGTCGCCTTCTAGCTGATAGAAGAACTCTTCAACCGGATCGTCGTGATAGTCGGTTCGCTTGTTCGGCCCGCCGACGACGGTGACCATCAGGTCGGCATCCTCCCACACCTGTTGATTGCCGACCGGCGGCTTCAGCAGGTGACGGTGTTCGTCGATCCATTTCTGAAAGTTGAATGCACTTAACTTCGACATGTCCCACTCCCTGTTTGCAGAAGTTTGGCCGGTTTTTTCATAACCGCAAAGAAATTATCCGCATCTAGATATCCGATTTGCTTATATCGATGTCGCTATGGCTTCAGGCCGCATTCCGCGAACCCTTTGCGGATGATCTCTTTTTCCGCCTCGGTCAGTTCCAGCATTGGGGGTCGCACACGCCCTCCGACCTGTCCCAGCAGCTCTTGCCAGTATTTTCCAAAAGCGGTGGGCTTGCCTGCAGGTTTGGTTCGCTTCATCGCGTCCCGCACCGGGTTCAGGCTGTCAAACACCTTGCGCGCCTCATCTGCTTTGCCGGCAAAAGCCAGCCGCGTGTATTCGTTCATGCGCTGATCATTCTTTGTCTGTAACTGGTAAGGCGGCGACGAACACAGATACAATTTCCAATCCAGTTCCAGAATATTGTCCAGCCATTCATGTTCAGCCGATGTCGAGACATGGATTTTGTCGCCCACCATATGCGTCAGTTTCACATACATCTCACGCGGGACGGAGTATTTGATGGCCACGATGTTGGGCAAATCAGCAATCCGTGCGCATTCTTCGGGCTGCATCAGGTATCCGCTGTCCGGGTGGCTCCACATCGCGATCCCGATATCCAGCTCATCGCAGAACCGTCTGTAGTACTGGTACAAAACCTCCCCACGATCCTGGACAAAGCTTAGAACAGGGGCATGCAAGACGATGTAATCGGCCCCACAATTCTGCGCATGGCGGGCCAGATCCAGCGCTGTGTCGAGGTTCTGATCCGAGACCGAGACGATCACACCGGCTTTGCCCGCGCATTCGTCAACCGCAATTTCAAAGTTGCGCTTGCGCTCATCAAGGGTCATCGAAAAGAACTCGCCCTGTTTGCCTGCCACGAACAGTCCCTGGATATCCAGATCGTCAATCCAGTGGCGAATGTTTGACCGCAGCCCGGCCTCATCCAGTGACAAATCATCGTTGAAGGGGTTCAGGGCTGCGGCCCAGATTCCGGTCATGTTCTCGCGCGCATAGGCTTTGGCGTCGCGCTTGGAGTAGTTCATTTTAACGGGCCTTCCGATTAACGGGCAATTCTGGCGTCGCCATCAAAGCCTGATCACACCACGTGATCCAATGCGAAAGCCGGGAACTGGGTATCTGAAATTAGAATACCCGAAGAATACCAATTTAGAATTCTTTGGCGCTGGTTTAGGTTTGCCACATGAAAATAGGATTAATCGGTAAAGGCGCGATTGCGCAACATGTCATGGGCGCGGTTCAGGCGCGAGGCCATATGGTACATGCGGTTCTGGTGCGACCAGGCAGCATTTCACAAAACCCGAACCTGTTTGTGGGTTCGGTGCCAGAGCTCATCGCAGAGGCGGATCTAGTGATCGAATGCGCCGGCCATCAGGCACTGGCGGCCTATGGTCCTCAGGTTCTGGGGCAGGGTACGGGCATGATCACGGTGTCCGTCGGTGCATTGGCGGATCAAACGATTGCAGACGAGATGGAAAGCGCGGCCAGCGTGGGGCGGGCGAAATTGCACCTGGCCAGCGGCGCAATCGGTGCCCTTGATTGCCTGAGCGCTGCGGCGACCGGCAAATTAGACAAGGTTATCTATGTCGGGCGCAAGCCGCCGCTAGGTTGGAAAGGCTCTGCCGCAGAGGACAGGCTGGATCTTGAGGGGCTGACACAGGTTGAAACGCACTTCACTGGGACCGCCCGAGAGGCGGCGTTGGCCTATCCCAAAAACGCAAACGTTGCGGCAGCCGTAGCCTTGGCTGGGATTGGATTTGATGAGACGCAGGTTAAACTCATCGCTGATCCGTCGATTGCGCAAAACGTTCATGAGGTCGAGGCCGAAGGGGAATTCGGGCAGTTCCATTTCCGGATAAGCGGCAATTCCCTGCCGGACAATCCACGCAGCTCGGCCTTGGCCGCGATGAGCGTGGTGGCCAAGCTCGAACAGCTTTCAGAACCGATTGTGCTGTGACCATGGTGGGGCGTCATTCACGTATCGTCGACCGTGCACTGACCCGGCTGAAGCTACGCCAACTGCGTTTGCTGGTAGCGGTGGGAGCCCACGGTAACATCCAGAACGCCGCACGCGAGCTGGGCATCTCGCAACCGGCCGCAACCAAGATGATTCAGGATCTGGAACTGGATTTTGAGGTCAAGCTGTTCAGCCGGACCAATCGGGGTGTGATTCCGACCGTGTTCGGAGAAACTTTGATACGTCACGGCAAGCTAATCTTTGCACAGGTCTCGAACGCTGCGCAGGAACTGGATGACCTGAACGAAGGCAATGCAGGCCGCGTGGTGGTAGGTACTTTGTTGGCGGCTTCAACCAGCCTGCTGCCGGCGGCCATTGAAATCCTTTTGGCTGACCGCCCGAATGTGGCGATCAAGATCAACGAGGGCACGAACGAAGTCCTGATGCCGAGGTTGCTTTCGGGCGAAATCGACATGGTAGTCGGGCGGCTTCCCTCTCATAGGCACCGTGACAAGATCAGGCAGGAAAAGCTGTTTGAAGACCGCATTCTGGCGATTGTCGGCAATCAGCATCCTCTTGCGGGTCGCCCGGATGTTTCCTTCGCTCAGACCAAACCCTTTGGCTGGATCGTCCCGCCGCTGGAAACCACATTGCGGCGTCAGCTGGATCATTTCTTTGTTGGCCAGCAGCAATACGTTCCGCCCGTGACGATCGAATCCGTATCCTACCTGACCAATCGTGCTTTGCTGCAGTCGCGCGATCTGATCGGGCTTATGCCGGCCGAGGTCGTGTCGCAGGACATCGCCCACGGCTACCTGTCGCCATTGGATTGGGATGTCCCATTTGGGCAGGGGCCGATTGGTGTCTCATTCCGGGCGGATGATGATCTTTCCCCCGCTGGTCGTGCCTTTAAATCGGCGCTGCATCAGGCGGTGAAACAGAAATGAGGTCAGGTATTCGTCAAATTGATATCAGTATTCACCCAATTCACTTGAAGTAATGCCAGCCATTGCGTGATTTGAAATAGTCAAAGTCGGAGGCACCGGTTTCATGTATCCTGAGCTTAAGCTGTTCATCGCGGGCAAGTGGCGCACAGCCAACCGGGACATACCGGTCGTAAATCCAGCGACCGAGGGCGAAATCGGGCGTCTTCCCTGCGCGTCGAAGCAGGATCTGGATGACGCTCTGGAGGCCGCAGTCCGAGGGATTCGCGTATGGAGTCGCACCTCACCGCGCGAACGTTCCGACACAATCATGCGCGCTGCTGCGCTGATGCGGGAACGTCAGGAAGAGATTGCCCATGCCATCACCATGGAACACGGCAAGCCGCTGAAGCAGGCCAGGCTTGAGGTTATCCGAGGGGCAGAGTTCTTTGAATGGGACGCGGGTGAGGCAATGCGGACCTATGGGCGGATCATCCCTGCAGCTCCGGGTCACAAGTTCTCCGTTCATCACCAGCCTATCGGTGTCGTCGCGGCCTTTTCACCCTGGAACTTCCCGATGAGCCAACCAGCACGCAAAATCGCTGGCGCGCTGGCCTCGGGCTGCTCGATCATCCTGAAAGCGGCCGAGGAAACGCCAGCGGGGGCAATACATATTGCAAAAGCCTTTGAAGATGCCGGTCTTCCTGCAGGCGTCCTGAACCTGGTGTTCGGAGAGCCGGCAGAAATCTCAGGCCACCTCATCCCGCAGGATCCGGTCAGGCTAGTGGCTTTCACCGGCTCAACCGCTGTGGGGCGGCATCTGACTACCTTGGCCTCAGAACATATGACTTCGGTGCTGATGGAACTTGGTGGCCACGCGCCAGTAATTGTCTGCGAAGACACAGATGTGAAAGCGGCCGGGATCTCAAGCGCAGTTCGAAAAATGCGCAATGCCGGGCAGGTGTGCACATCGCCCACAAGGTTCTTTGCGCATGAGAGCATCTTTGACGATTACGCCACAACTTTCGTTGAACGCGCTGCAGCAACTGTTGTCGGAAACGGCATGGACGAAAATGTGGAAATGGGGCCTTTGGCAAATGACCGGCGGGTGCCTGCACTGACCGAATTGGTGGAAGACGCCCGTGAAAAGGGCGCGACGGTTGCCACGGGTGGCGCCAAACATGGCGACAAAGGGTACTTCTTTCAGCCCACCGTCCTGCTGAACGTGCCCGACAACGCCCGGATCATGCAGGAGGAACCTTTTGGTCCGGTGGCTGTGATCAATCCAGTGTCCTCACTGGATGACGCAATCGGCAAGGCAAACTCGGTGCCCTATGGGCTGGCCGGTTATGCATTTACAAATCGCGCAGACTATATTGATCGATTGATTGACGAGGTCGAGGTCGGCAACCTGTCTATCAACACGCTTGAGGCATCCATGCCTGAAACGCCCTTTGGCGGCGTGAAATCCAGCGGATATGGTCGCGAAGGCGGCACCGAGGGGCTGGACAACTACATGATCGTAAAAAACGTATGGCATTCCGCCGACATCACCTGAGCAAAGGCGCGTCAGATAAAGTCGCGCCGATTACGGCGTCAGAAGTTTCCGGTAGAGCGTGTCGATAAACGGCTCGGCCCCTTCAAATGGGTCTTCGTTGCCCAGAATTGCGCGGACCTGAACGTCGAAGTCGGCGTAGTGCTGTGTCAGCGCCCAGATTGAAAATATCAGGTGATAGGGGTGCAGGCGCGCGATTTTTCCCTGATCCATCCACTGCGTCAGTATTGCCGTTTTCTCATCCACCAGAGATTTGAGGTCACGCGACAGAGATTCGTGGATACGCGGAGCGCCCTGAACCAGCTCGTTCGCAAACAAACGGCTTTCGCGCGGCAGGTCTCGGCTCATTTCCAGCTTGCGGCGGATATAGGCGAGGATTTCTTCCATCGGGTCGCCATCCGCGTCCAGATCATGCAGAGGGGCCAGCCAGATCTCTAACAGACCGGACAGCAATGCGGTGTGGATCGCCTCTTTCGACGGGAAATAATACAACAGGTTCGGTTTGCTCAGCCCGGCCTCGGTGGCGATTTGATCTACGGTCGCCCCACGGAAACCATGCGCCGAAAACACGTTCAGTGCGGCTTCGAGAATCGCGGCGCGGTTCTTTTTCTGAATTCGGGTCGGGGCGCGGTCTTTGGGCATGTTTCCTGACTGTCTCTTTTTCCGCCAAGCGGGCACCAAATATGCCGAATTTTCCGGCGGCACCATGCAATTTCTTGACTGATGTTGAACCCGTGATAGCGTGAGTTTGACCAGATGGTCAAATCAAGACATCAAAAGCGAGCCAAATCGCAAGCAACAGGGAAGAACAAGATGGCAGCTCCGGCGCAGAACCTCAGGATCAATGGCGACAGACTTTGGGACAGCCTGATGGAGATGGCCAAGATCGGCCCCGGTGTTGCGGGCGGCAACAACCGCCAAACCCTGACGGATGAAGACGCAGAAGGGCGCGCCTTGTTTCAAAAGTGGTGCGAGGATGCGGGCTGTACCATGGGGCTGGATCAGATGGGCAATATGTTTGCCCGCCGCGAAGGGACTGATCCGGATGCGTTGCCGGTCTATGTCGGCTCGCATCTGGATACGCAGCCAACCGGCGGCAAGTATGACGGCGTGTTGGGCGTATTGGGTGGGCTGGAGATTATCCGCACGCTCAACGATTTGGGCATCAAGACCAAACACCCGATCGTTGCGACCAATTGGACCAACGAAGAGGGCACACGTTATGCACCGGCAATGTTGTCTTCGGGCGTCTTCGCCGGGATGCACACGCAAGACTGGGCCTATGACCGCGAAGATGCCGAGGGCAAGACATTCGGCGATGAGCTAAAGCGCATTGGTTGGCGCGGCGAGGAAGAGGTTGGTGCCCGCAAGATGCACGCCTTCTTTGAACTGCATATCGAACAGGGGCCGATCCTTGAGGCCGAAGGCAAGGATATCGGCGTTGTGACGCACGGGCAGGGCCTGAGCTGGACGCAGATTACCGTGACAGGCAAAGATGCGCATACCGGCTCGACCCCGATGCCGATGCGCAAAAACGCGGGTCTGGCGATGGGGCGTATCCTTGAGAAAGTGGATGAGATCGCGTGGTCCCATGCGCCCCATGCCGTCGGTGCTGTAGGGCATATTGATGTGTTGCCGAATTCTCGCAACGTGATCCCCGGCAAGGCGGTGTTCACGGTCGATTTCCGCTCGCCGGATTTGGCGGTCATCACAGATATGGAAAACCGTTTGCGCGTTGCGGCCGAAGATATCGTGGAAGAGATGGGCCTGCAGATTGAGTTCGAGAAAGTTGGTGGGTTTGATCCAGTGAAGTTCGATGACAGCTGTGTCGCGGCTGTACGGGACGCAGCAGAGCGGCTGGGATATTCGCATACCGACATCATTTCGGGCGCAGGGCACGATGCCTGTTGGATCAACCGGGTGGCCCCGACGGCCATGGTCATGTGCCCCTGCGTTGACGGGTTGAGCCACAACGAGGCGGAAGAGATCAGCAAGGACTGGGCCGCAGCCGGGGCGGATGTTCTGTTTCATGCGGTCGTCGAAACGGCCGAGATTGTGGAATAGGGGGCGCTGCCCCCGTCGCCCAACGGGCGACTCCCCCGAGGTATTTTTGGCCAGATGAAGCAAGCGGCGCAGACCGCGTCAGGGAGATGAAAATGAGCACTGTTATCAAGAACGGAACCGTTGTGACCGCCGACTTGTCCTACAAGGCGGATGTCATGATTGAAGATGGCGTCATCACCGAGATCGGGATGGATCTGAAGGGTGACAAGGAATTGGACGCCACGGGATGTTACGTCATGCCGGGTGGGATTGATCCGCATACCCATCTGGAGATGCCGTTTATGGGCACCTATTCCAGCGATGATTTCGAAAGCGGTACGCGGGCTGCGCTGGCGGGTGGAACCACGATGGTCGTTGATTTCGCGCTGCCGAACCCGGGCGAAAGCCTGTTGGACGCGTTGAAGCGTTGGGACAACAAATCCACCCGTGCCAACTGTGACTACTCCTTCCACATGGCTGTGACATGGTGGGGCGAGCAGGTGTTCGATGACATCAAAACGGTGATTGAAACGCGAGGGATCAACACGTTCAAGCATTTCATGGCCTACAAGGGCGCGTTGATGGTGAATGATGACGAACTGTTCGCCTCGTTCAAGCGTCTGTCCGAACTGGGCGGCATCGCGATGGTTCACGCCGAGAACGGCGATGTTGTGGCGGAACTCAGTGCCAAACTGCTGGCCGAGGGGAACAACGGCCCCGAGGCGCACGCCTATTCCCGCCCGCCGCAGGTTGAAGGCGAGGCGACCAACCGCGCCATTATGATTGCTGATATGGCGGGCGTGCCGCTTTATGTGGTGCATACGTCCTGCGAGGATGCGCATGAGGCGATCCGGCGAGCCAAATTGCAGGGCAAGCGGGTCTGGGGCGAACCCCTTATCCAACACCTGACGTTGGATGAGAGCGAGTACTTCAACCAGGATTGGGACCATGCGGCACGTCGGGTCATGAGCCCTCCGTTCCGGAACAAGCAGCATCAGGACAGTTTGTGGAATGGCCTGCAATCGGGATCGTTGAGCGTTGTGGCCACGGACCATTGTGCCTTTACCACCGAACAAAAGCGCTATGGTGTGGGCGACTTTACCAAGATCCCCAATGGCACCGGCGGGCTTGAAGATCGGATGCCGATGCTGTGGACCCATGGGGTAAACACCGGGCGTTTGACACCGAACGAATTTGTAGCCGTGACATCAACGAATATCGCCAAGATATTGAATTGTTATCCGAAAAAAGGCGCCGTTCTGGTTGGCGCTGATGCGGATCTGGTGGTTTGGGATCCCGAAAAGTCCAAGACGATCAGTGCCGATGCGCAACAATCGTCGATCGACTACAATGTATTCGAGGGCAAAGAGGTTAAAGGCCTGCCGCGCTTTACCCTTACTCGTGGGCACGTGGCTGTGCATGATGGGGAAATCCGCACGCAGGAAGGCCACGGCGATTTCGTTGCACGTGAGGCCAATACCACTGTGAACAAAGCGCTAAGCACCTGGAAAGAGCTGACCGCGCCTCGGCCGGTTGAACGGACGGGCATCCCGGCGACGGGCGTATGATGCGTGCGGGCCGCAATTCATGCGGCCCAAAATCAAATCTTTTCAAGGCTATGGAATGAATACTGAAAGCACTACCCAGCCCGTTATCGAGGCAAGGCAGCTGGATCTGACCTTCCAAACCAATGACGGACCAATCCACGCGCTGAAAGACGTGAACCTGACGGTCGACAAGGGTGAATTTGTCAGTTTCATCGGTCCCTCAGGCTGCGGGAAAACCACCTTTTTGCGATGTATTGCTGCGCTCGAAACACCGACCGGAGGAACCCTGACGGTCAATGGCATGACCCCGGATGAGGCGCGGCGGAACCGGGCCTATGGCTATGTGTTTCAGGCGGCGGGGCTTTATCCCTGGCGCACCATCGCCAAGAACATCAAGCTGCCGCTTGAGATCATGGGATATTCGACCGCCGAGCAGGATGAACGTGTGAGAAGCGTTCTGGAACTTGTTGATCTTGAAGGGTTTGGTGGGAAATTCCCGTGGCAGTTATCCGGGGGTATGCAGCAGCGCGCCAGTATTGCGCGGGCATTGGCATTTGACGCCGATATCTTGTTGATGGACGAACCCTTTGGGGCGCTGGACGAGATCGTGCGCGATCACCTGAACGAACAGCTTTTGGCGCTGTGGGCGCGCACGGAAAAGACCATCGGTTTCGTCACGCACTCGATCCCCGAGGCGGTGTATTTGAGCACGAAGATCGTGGTGATGAGCCCGCGACCGGGGCGAATTACGGATGTGATCGATAGCCCGCTGCCGAAAGAACGTCCATTGGACATCCGCGACACGCCTGAGTTCATCGAAGTGGCGCATCGTGTGCGCGAGGGTCTACGGGCGGGGCATGCGGACGATGAATGATGGGTTCAAAGCTTTCTGGGCCGTTCTGACCGTTCTCGCGGTGATCGTCGTCTTTTGGTATGCGGCCTGCATTCCAATGAACATCAAAGGTGTTTTGACGGAACAGGAACGTGCCGGGGCCGAAGTTCAGCCACCCTCGGCCAAGGATCGTCGAGATATGTCCGAATTCGGACTGGTGTTGAATAACAGCTTTGCCATCCCTGCCACGTGGGAGCAGGACCGGCCCCGCCTGCCGGCGCCGCATCAGGTCGCCGTCGAGATGTGGGAGACCACTGTACAGAAAAAAATCACTTCGAAGCGGTCACTTATCTATCATGGCTGGGTCACGCTAAGCGCAACGATGCTGGGCTTTGTGATTGGTACTGGATTGGGTATTCTGTTGGCCGTCGGGATCGTGCACAGTCGCGTCATGGACCTGTCGGTGATGCCATGGGCCATCGTCAGCCAGACGATTCCCATCATCGCTTTGGCGCCAATGATTATCGTGGTGCTGTACTCGGTGGGCATTCAGGGGATCATCCCCAAGGCGGTAATCTCGGCCTATTTGAGTTTCTTCCCTGTGGTTGTCGGTATGGTCAAAGGGCTTCGCAGCCCGGATGCAATGCAACTGGACCTGCTGCGCACTTACAGCGCCAGCCGGTCTCAGGGGTTTTGGAAGCTGCGCTTGCCTGCATCGATGCCATATCTGTTTACGTCGCTGAAGATCGGCATTGCGGCTTCGCTGGTCGGTGCCATCGTTGGTGAATTGCCCACAGGGGCGGTGGCCGGTTTGGGCGCGCGTCTACTGGCAGGCAGCTACTATGGACAAACCGTGCAGATCTGGTCTGCCTTGTTTGCAGCGGCCATTCTGGCGGCTTGCCTGGTCGGGTTGCTGGGGCTTGTAGAACGGAAGGTCCTGAAAAGAATGGGGATGGCGCAATGATACTAGTGCTGTTTGCAATCGTCGTTTGGGTCCTGGGTTGGTGGCTGAATAGCCGTCTGGCCAGCGGGCCTTATGCGGACACGCGCATGGTGCGATTTCTGGCTCCGTTCATATTTGGCGTAACGATCATTGTCATTTGGGAGCTACTGGTCAGAGGCCTAGACGTGTCTCTGGTCATACTGCCGGCGCCATCCGTAATTGCGGTGCGCTTTGCCAATAGCCTGCCGATCCTGTGGGAGGATTTCGTTCAGACCATCATCAAAGGCGCGTTCAGCGGATACATCATTGGGTGCTTCGCCGCATTCCTGATGGCAATTGCCGTGGATCGCTGGGATTTCCTCCGACTAGGGTTGCTGCCCGTTGGGAACTTTGTCGCAGCGCTGCCAATTGTCGGGACCGCACCCATCCTGGTGATGTGGTTCGGGTTTGACTGGCACTCCAAAGCCGCCGTTGTCGTAGTGATGGTGTTCTTCCCAATGCTGGTCAACACCGTGGCTGGTCTGCGTGAGGCCACGGCCATGCAGCGCGACCTGATGGAGACCTATGCGGCCACTTATTGGCAGAGCTTCCTGAAGTTGAGATTGCCCGCTGCGATGCCCTTTATCTTCAACGGCTTAAAGATTTCTACCACCCTGGCGTTGATCGGCGCTATCGTGGCAGAGTTCTTTGGCTCGCCCACGCTAGGCATGGGCTTTCGGATATCCACCAGCGTGGGGCAATTATCGCTGGACATGGTCTGGGCCGAGATTGTGGTGGCCGCTTTGGCCGGAACCGCATTTTATGGTCTTGTCGCAATGATCGAAAAAGCGGTGACCTTCTGGCACCCGTCGCAACGTGGATAAAACAATAATTCAACAGACCCCAAAAGGGGCACCAACAGCAACTAGGAGATATGAAGATGAATAAGCTACTCAGCGGGGCGATAGCCGCCTTTAGTCTGGCCGCCAGTTCGGCTTTCGCTGCGGATGAGGTGACATTGCAACTGAAGTGGGTCACGCAGGCTCAGTTCGCGGGCTACTATGTTGCCAAGGACAAGGGATTCTACGAGGAAGAAGGGCTGGACGTCACTATTCTGCCCGGCGGACCAGACATTGCACCGACGCAGGTGATCGCAGGTGGCGGCGCTGACGTGACCGTCGAATGGATGCCCGCGGCGCTGGCTGCACGCGAAAAGGGTTTGCCTCTGGTTAACATCGCGCAGCCGTTCAAAAGCTCGGGCATGATGCTGACCTGCTGGAAAGATGCCGGGATCGCGGCACCCGAAGACCTTAAGAACCGCACGCTGGGTGTCTGGTTCTTTGGTAACGAATTCCCGTTCATGAGCTGGATGAGCCAGCTGGGCATCGACACGGGTGGCAAAAGCGAAAGCGGTGTGGAAGTTCTGAAGCAAGGCTTCAACGTCGACCCGCTGCTGCAGCGTCAGGCCGATTGCATCAGCACCATGACCTATAACGAATACTGGCAGGTCATCGATTCCGGCGTCAACCCGGATGAGCTGGTGACCTTCAAGTACGAAGATCAGGGTGTCGCGACATTGGAGGACGGCCTGTATGTTCTGGAAGAGAACCTTGGGGACGCAGCGTTTGTCGACAAGATGGAACGCTTCGTTCGCGCCTCGATGAAGGGTTGGAAATACGCCGAGGAACACCCGGATGAGGCGGCCGATATCGTGCTGGAAAACGATGAGACCGGCGCCCAGACCGAAGAGCATCAGAAACGCATGATGGGCGAGATCGCCAAGCTGACCTCAGGTTCGAACGGTTCGCTGGACCCTGCCGATTTTGAGCGCACCGTTGCCACCCTGCTGGCGGGCGGTTCCGATCCTGTGATCACCAAGCAGCCAGACGGCGCTTGGACGCACCAGATCACGGATGCGGCGCTGAACTGATCCGCCTAGCATCGGTTGAAAAGGCGCGGTCCCAAACGGGGCCGCGTTTCCTGTATCTTATGTCGGAATTGTGTCTGTACTTGAGATCGAAATGGCGTAGAATTCTATGAATAACAACGCATTTCATACGAAACTGGTGATAGTCCGAATAAAATGCAGGGATTTGCAGCAGAATTCAATACGGCGTTCACTCTGATCCTGAATGGGGATCCAGAGCTTTGGGCGATTGTGCTGCTTTCCCTGAAAGTTTCCATTTTTGCCGTCTTGATTTCTGCACTGATTGGCATGCCTGTTGGCGCTGCGCTGGCTGTTGCACGCTTTCCGGGGCGGCGGGTTATGATCATTCTTATGAACGCGCTGATGGGGTTCCCGCCGGTGGTCGTAGGCCTGCTGGTTTATCTGATGTTGTCGCGATCCGGGCCTTTGGGCGTCCTTGAACTGCTGTACACACCGACCGCGATGATCATCGCGCAGGTTGTTTTGGTGACGCCCATCGTCGCTGCGTTGACGCGGCAGGTGGTCGAGATGCTGGCCGAGGAATACTCAGAACAGCTCCGATCCTTGGGCGTGTCGCGGCTGGCCTCTGTACCGGTACTGCTGTGGGATGCGCGGTTGGCGCTGGTCACGGCCTTGCTGGCCGGATTTGGCCGCGCCATTGCCGAGGTTGGGGCGGTCATAATCGTTGGCGGAAACATCAATCACGTGACGCGGGTAATGACGACGACAATCGCACTGGAAACGTCCAAGGGAAATCTGGCGCTTGCTCTGGCGCTCGGCGCGATTCTGATCGGTATTGCCATAGCGGTGAACGCCATGGTCAGCACGCTCAGCCTGCGGGCTGAGAGAGAGGGGTTGCGCCATGCGTGATCTGGTCTCGGAAATGGCGCGGCGCATCACCGTTAACGGATTGCAGATTGCGCGTAATGGCACCGCATTGCTGGACGTTCCGCACCTGACATTGAGCGGGCCGGGGCCGACCTTGATCCTTGGACCGAACGGCGCGGGCAAAAGCCTGTTGCTGCGGTGTCTGCATGGGCTGATTGCCCCGGACAAGGGCCACGTGGAACAAGACGGAGTTCCTTTGAATGCTGATCACAAGGCCAGGCAGGCGATGGTGTTTCAGCAACCCGTCTTGCTGCGCCGGTCCGTTGCAGCCAATCTGGATTTTGTCCTGAAACGGCAAGGCCTGCAGCGCGTTGCTCGCAAGACGCGTATTGCTGATTTGCTGGCCCAAGGCGGGCTTGAAGGCAAAGCACGGCAAGCGGCCAGATCGCTGTCGGGAGGTGAGGCGCAGCGGCTGGCCATCCTGCGCGCGCTGGCGCTGGACCCGGATACCTTGTTTCTGGACGAACCGACCAGCGCGCTGGACCCCGGCGCCACTCAGGTGATTGAGCGGATGATCCTGCGCGCATCAGAAGGGGGGGTGCGCATTGTCATGGTGACCCATGACATCGGTCAGGCGCGCCGGCTGGCATCGGATGTCGTCATGATGCAGGGCGGTCATGTGGTTGAACATGGCGATGCGCGTCAGGTAATGGACGATCCCAAAAGTGATGCCTCGCGCAGGTATCTTGCAGGCGGATTGGTGACATAAAAAAAAATCTGGAGTTTAGAATGATCCGGAATTTCATTCGGGCAGCATTGGTTTCACTTGGCTTGTTTTCAGGTCCGGCCTTGGCCGAAGAACCATTTATTGTGGTCCAATCAACGACCTCGACCCAAAATTCGGGACTGTTGGATTACATCCTTCCATGGTTCGAGGCGGAAACCGGAATCGACGTGCGCGTTGTTGCCGTCGGTACTGGGCAGGCGATCCGCAATGCAATCAATGGGGATGGAGACGTCCTTCTGGTCCATGCAAAGGCAGACGAAGAGCAGTTTGTCGAAGACGGTTGGGGCGTCGAACGGTTTGACGTGATGTATAACGACTTCGTGCTTGTCGGTCCTAAATCAGACCCGGCCAAGGTGAAGGATGGATCGGATATCGTGGCCGCTTTGACCGCGATATCCGAGGCCGAAGTGCCCTTCGCATCACGCGGGGACGACAGCGGAACGCATAAGGCCGAAATGCGCCACTGGAACGACGCCGGAGTAGATCCGGCTGCGGCATCGGGAACGTGGTACAGGGAAACCGGTTCGGGCATGGGCGCGACGTTGAACGTGGCAAGTGGCATGGATGCTTATACCCTGACGGATCGTGCGACGTGGGAGTCCTTCGGCAACCGTGGAAACCTTGAAGTGTTGGTCGAAGGTGACCCGCGTTTGTTCAACCAATACGGCGTCATTCTGGTGAACCCCGAAAAACATGCAGGTGTACGGGCGGCGGCGGGCCAACGGTTCATCGACTGGCTGATCGGCTCGGACGGGCAGGCAGCCATCGAGGCCTTTGAGTTGAATGGTCAGCAGCTGTTTTTTCCGAACGCGAAATAAGGGATCACCCGCTGGCACCATTGTGGTGGATCGTTCCCAGACCGGACAGGTCATACCCACCAAACTCATCGGCGCGGGTTAGGAACCGGTCGGACTGCACAAAGCTGAGCAATTTCAGCATCGGGTCATCGAAATAGGCTCGACGCCAAATCGCCAGGTCCAGGCGTTCGGTATGCGTGGGAACAAACCCCAGATCGTACAGCCCAGCCAATGCGCCTAGTCCGAACCCGACCTCGGCCTTGTTGTCATGCAGGGCAATGGCCAACTCCTCTTCTGTGCGGGCGCAGGTGGGCAGGGTTTCCAGATCGTCGCGTGTCATTCCGTGGGCCTCAAGCTGTGCGTCGAACAGCCTTTGGCTGGCCGCGCTGTCCTGACGCAGGATGACACGTCGGCCTTTTAGCTGCGCAAAACCCTGAATATCCGACGCGCCCGGTGCCAGCAGCAACCCACGCTCCCGCTGCGCGACTTCAAACAGAACGACCGGGGCCTCACCCAAAGCGTCTTTCAGGGTCTGGGTGTTGAACCCGCCATCCTCGTGAATGTGCAGCGCTGCCGCCTGCGCGTTGCGGTCTTTCAGACGAGTCAGCCCATCGAATGAGCCATCATAATAAGTCGCCAGCCCTGAGCCGCTTTCGCGCAGCGCCCAGTCCAGCAGCGGATCATGGCTGCCCGCAACAATCGGGGGCAGGGGCGGTTCGGCCACTTCCGGGCCGGATCGCGAGGCGTTCAGCCAGGCGATCACCTCGGCCCGCGGGAACAGCAGTTTGCCCATGGCGCGCACGCAAGGCACCTCACCCGATGAGGCAAGATCATAGGCCTTACGCTCGCCAATGCGCAGCAGATCGGCCAGTTCCTTGGTGGTCAGATATTCGGACATTCAGTCGAGACGCACAGCCGAGCTGGTGCCGGCATCCGCAGCACTGAAACCGATCTGTTGCAGCGTAAAGGGCGCGGCGACGGTGATCACCACCATGGCGGCAACAGCAGCAAGAAAGGCTTTCATAGGTCTCCTCCGGCTCAGTTTTCTGGCGCCGTGGCGCGGCGTAGAAAGGCGATAAGGTCGTCCCTGTCCCTGGGTTCGGTGATCCGCTGCATCGGCATCTTCGACCCCGGGATATAATGGTCCGGCCCTTCGTCAAACAGAGCGTTTATCGTTTCTTCATTCCAAATGATATCAGAGTCTTGCAGCGTGTCCGAATAAAAATATCCGGTAAGCGTACCCGCCTTGCGCCCGAACACACCATGCAGCGACGGACCCGCGCGGCGTTGATCATCCGGTGTAAGGCTGTGGCAGATCGAGCATTTGCGGGTAAACTGGCGTTCTCCGTTCTCCATTTCCTCAGGGTTTTTGAGAAAGCTGGGTTCTGTCGCGGCCATCTGTTCCTGGTCGCCAAGCGAGGCGACTGGCCAGCTGTACATGGCTTCGTCAATCCCGCCCGCGTGTAGGTTCTGCCCATCAGGCGAAAAGGCCAGCGCCCAGACCGGGCCGCGTAATGTGGCCCTGAAATCCTGCGCGATACGCCATTCGACCGTGTCGATCACCATAATATAGCCTTCGCCATCTCCGACGGCCAGCATGCTGCGATCCGGGCTAAGCGCCAATGCAAGGATCGGTCGACGTTCCAAGGTGAAATCACGCTCATCACCGGTTGTCAGGTCAAGGATGCGGGTGACACCGTCGACTGCACCATAAGCAATCCAGTTGTCCTGCTCGTTCAGTACTAGTTCGTTGATACCAAAGCCATGTTCCACGAACCGGTTCGTTTCCTGTCCGCTGGCAACGTCCCATATGCGCAGTGAACCATCGATACCTGCGGAATACAGTTCCGTACCGTCTGCAGAGAATTCGACGGCATTCACACCGCTTCCAGTCGGCCCGAGCATCGACGGCGCCGATCCATCGACTGGCCACAGCCCGATGGTGCCGTCCCAACTGGCCGTTGCCACGTGGGTTTTGGATGCGGCCACGCCCACGATCTTGCCTTTGTGCTGACCAACAACCTGACCTCCGGGCCACCGGCGCAGGGTGAAGTCATCTCCTGCCGAATAGATGGCCGTGCCGTTAAAAACGACCGAATTGACGGCGGCTTCGTGGCCTTCCAACCAGTTTGGGGATTGATCCGTCCAAACACCGACCGAGTTGTCAAAGCTGGCCGTGGCGATCCGGCCATCAGGTGCGGTGGCGATCCCCATGATCGGTCCGCCGTGACCCTTAAGCGTATAGAACTCGGCCATTGCGGGCAGGGGCATCAGTGCCAGAGCCAGAACCAACGTGCGCATTTATTCGGCTGGCGAGGCCGCCCCTTCGCTGGCCTCTTTTGCCTGCACCTCTTCCAGCCACAGCGAGTGATGCTCGCGTGCCCATTGCTCTTCCACCTCTCCGGTTCCCATAGCGTCAAACGCACCTTCCATGCCGACCGAGCCCAGATAGATGTGGGCCAGAATGATCGCGATGAACGCATAGGCGACCATGACATGCCAGATCTGGGCGTATTGCATCTCTTCCTGCGGGGACATCTGCACGGGCAGGTTCAGCCCAAGCATCTGCGGAATACCGGTCGAATTCGCGATCGAAAAGGTCTTGGCAAACAGTGGCATTTCAAATGGGAACAGCAACGACAGACCGGACAGGCTGATCGAGACGCCCAGCAGAATGCAAAGCCAGAATATGATCTTTTGCCCGGCGTTAAATTTTTTGGCGGGCGGGTGGCTGCCTTTGGTGAATAACCCCCCACCGGCAGCGAGCCATTTCAGGTCGGTGCGGTTCGGGATGTTGTGAGAAATCCAGTTCACGGTCACGATGATCAGCCCAAGCATAAAGGCCCAAGCCAGGTTGTTGTGCAGCCATTTGCAGCCCTGAGCGATCGTCGCGAACCCCTCTTTGCCGAAAACGGGGATCAGGAAATCACGACCGTACAAAGTCAACAGGCCGGTGACGCCTAGTATCAAGAAGGACCCGGCAAATAACCAGTGCCCGAACCGCTCGATCCCGTTGAAACGCAGAATCTTCCGCCCGGTCTTTTCACCATCAATCCTGATCTTTCCGCGGATCAGGAAAAACAGCAGCAACAGAACAAGCATACCGCCGATGATGTAAGATCCGTATTCACGCAAAGGACCGGTGCGAAAATTTAGCCACCACATGCCGCCGTCCTGGATCAGTACCGTTGCGGCCGGTCCATGAGATGACACGGTTACATCCGCCGAGCCGTAGCGAAGTGCGCGATAGACATCGCTGTCCGAGGTCACACCGCGCGTTCCAAGCTGACCAAGCAAGCCTTCGGCATTGCTTTGGCCGGTGTTTTCGGACCGATAGCTGTTGTCGACCTTTTCTCCACGCTGACGGGCCATGATATCTTGCAGAGTGGTTGCACCGCCTGTGGCGCTGCGGTCAGCTCCTGCAGGAGCTTCCGTGTTTTCCTGTGCCCAGGCAAAACTGGCAAGGAAAAGTGGTATCAGCAGCATTTGGATCAGGCGCATCTATCGAATCTCCTGTGTCGTACGGGGTTATCGGTCAAAGCCGCCGACTTGTTCGTGAAAGACTGCTCCTACGGGTGTCAGGGTATCGCGCAGGTCATCTTTTGCTGGTCCGTAAACCTCTAACGTGGTGGGGGTGAGAATTGCCAGAAAACGGTCGGCGAAATTCGCTCCGAAGTTCTGCATATGGATCATTGCGTCATCTGAACTGGCGTAGCGTTCATAGATGTGAACGGTCGACCCTGTACGATGCCACTCATAAGACTTCGCACCACTTTCTGTCAGTGTCGCATCCACCATTTCCGCCATCAGCGCATCAAATGCTGCATCCTGATCGGCCTGCAACTCAAGTTTCAGCAGCCAGTAAATATCTTCGGTCATGAAATGCTCCGCGCAGATTGGACATGCAACCTAAGCTCGACCAAATCCTTATGGTCGCGCTGGGACGGTCCCGTGGATGAACACGGGACCGTCTTTTCTTGTCAGACGGGTTTATCCGTCTTTCTGGTCGTAGGCTGTGCCCCAACCCCATGCGCCCGAGCCAAACCCGCGCGCCACGACGCGCTCACGGTAGATGGCAGACACAACATCACCGTCACCGGCGAGCAGGGCCTTGGTGGAACACATCTCGGCGCAGATGGGCAGCTTGCCCTCGGCGATCCGGTTGCGACCATACTTTGCGAACTCTGCGGTCGAGTTGTTTTCTTCGGGACCACCGGCGCAGAAGGTACATTTGTCCATCTTGCCACGTGATCCGAAGTTGCCCGCCTGCGGGTATTGCGGCGCGCCGAACGGGCACGCATAGAAGCAATAACCGCAGCCAATGCACAGGTCCTTGGAGTGCAGGACGACGCCTTCTTCGTTCTGATAGAAGCAGTCGACCGGGCACACCGCCATGCAAGGCGCATCCGAGCAGTGCATACAGGCCACCGAGATCGAGCGTTCGCCCGGGTTGCCGTCATTGATCGTCACCACCCTGCGGCGGTTGATGCCCCAGGGCACCTCGTGCTCGTTCTTGCACGCGGTTACGCAGGCGTTGCATTCGATGCAGCGTTCAGCGTCGCAGAGAAACTTTGCTCTAGCCATTATCGTTCTCCTTACGCTGCCGAGATCTTGCAGAGAGTACACTTGGTCTCCTGCATCTGGGTCACTGAATCATAGCCATAAGTTTGGGCGGTGTTGGAACTTTCACCTAAGACATAGGGGTCGGCACCAGCAGGGTATTTATTCCGCTGGTCTTCGCCCTGAAAATGGCCGCCAAAGTGGAACGGCATGAAGGCCACGCCGGCACCGACCCTGTTGGTCAGCATCGCCATCACTTTGACCTTGCCGCCCTCGGGACCTTCGACCCAGACCTGTGCCCCGTCACGAATGCCCAGATTGTTGGCATCGCGCGGATTGATCTCGACGAACATGTCCTGTTGCAGCTCGGCCAGCCACGGGTTTGACCGTGACTCATCACCGCCGCCCTCATACTCAACCAGACGACCAGACGTCAGGATTATCGGATAATCCTTTGAAAAGTCGTTCTTTTGGATCGATGCGTAGAGCGTGGGTAGGCGATAGGCCTGACGGTCCTCGTAGGTCGGATAGTCCTCTACCAGATCGCGACGCGGCGTATAAAGCGGCTCGCGATGGATTGGGATCGGATCCGGGAAGGTCCAGACAACCGCGCGGGCTTTGGCGTTCCCGAAGGGCGCACAGCCATGCTCGATCGCGACCCGCTGGATGCCGCCGGAAAGGTCGGTCTTCCAGTTGGTCTCTGGTCCCGCAACGGCGTCGATGGCCGCGCGTTCCTCAGCCGTTAGATCGCCATCCCAGCCAAGGTCCATCAGCATCTGCATCGTGAACTCAGGGTATCCATCCTGAATTTCCGACCCGACACTATAGACCCCTTCGGCCAGCAGGTTGTCACCGTCGCGTTCCACACCGAAACGGGCGCGGAAGGTCAGGCCGCCTTCGGCCACCGGTTTGGACATGTCATAGAGGTTTGGCGTCCCCGTATGACCCATCTCAGCCGTTCCCCAGCAGGGCCAGGGCAGACCATAGTACTCGCCGTCGTTCGGGCCACCGATTGCCTGCAGCGTGGTTCTGTCGAACGTATGCTGGTTGGCCATGTGGCTTTTTAGACGTTCCGGTGACTGACCGGTGTATCCGATGGTCCAGAGGCCCGAGTTGAACTCACGCGTGATGCTTTCAACATTCGGTGTTTCCGGGTCGTCCATCTCGATATTGCGGAATAGCCGATCTGCCCATCCAAACTTGTTGGCGAACTTGGCCATGATGACCTCGTCCGGCAGACTTTCGAACAGCGGTTCCACAACCTTGTCACGCCACTGCAGCGACCGGTTCGATGCCGTGACAGACCCACGGGTTTCGAACTGCGTACAGGCGGGCAACAGGTAGACACCATCGGTACGGTCATGCAAAACGGCGGAAACTGTAGGATACGGGTCGATCACGACCAGCATGTCCAGCTTCTCCATCGCCGTCTTCATTTCCGTCATCCGGGTCTGCGAGTTAGGCGCGTGGCCCCACAGCACCATGGCACGGACGTTGTTGTCCTGATCCATGTTTGCAGGGTCTTCCAGAACACCATCGATCCAGCGGGAGACCGGGATGCCGCGCTCGTTCTGCAGCGGCTTGTCCTTGCCTTCCTTGTCTTTGATCGTCGCAAACTGGCCAGCGAGCCATTCCGGTTCTTCACCCCAGACACGGGCCCAATGACCCCAAGCACCTTTTGACAGGCCGTAGTAGCCGGGCAGGGTATGGGACAGAACACCAAGGTCCGTTGCGCCCTGAACGTTGTCATGGCCGCGGAAGATGTTGGTGCCACCACCCGAAGTACCCATGTTGCCAAGCGCAAGCTGGAGCACGCAGTAGGCGCGGGTGTTGTTGTTGCCGTTGGTATGCTGCGTGCCACCCATGCACCAGATCACCGTACCAGGACGGTTGTTGGCCATGGTGCGCGCAACGCGGCGCAGCTGCGAGCCGGGGGTGCCGGTGACGCGTTCCACCTCTTCCGGGTTCCACTTGGCGACCTCTTCACGGATCTGATCCATGCCCCAGACACGGGTGCGGATGAACTCTTTGTCCTCCCAGCCGTTGTCGAAGATGTGCCACAGAATACCCCAAACCAAGGCGACGTCTGTACCAGGACGGAAGCGGACATATTCATCCGCATGGGCCGCAGTGCGCGTAAAGCGCGGGTCGCAGACGATCAGCGGTGCGTTGTTCTGCTCTTTCGCGCGCAGAACATGCAACAGCGAGACAGGGTGCGCCTCGGCCGGGTTGCCGCCGATGATGAAAATGGCCCGAGAGTTATGGATGTCGTTATACGAATTGGTCATGGCGCCGTAGCCCCATGTATTCGCAACACCCGCAACAGTGGTTGAGTGGCAAATACGCGCCTGATGGTCCACGTTGTTCGTGCCCCAATAGGCGGCGAACTTGCGGAACAGGTAGGCCTGTTCGTTATTGTGCTTCGCAGAACCCAGCCAATAGACGCTGTCCGGCCCGGATTCTTCGCGGATGCTCATCATGCCGTCGCCGATCTCGTTGATCGCCTCTTCCCAGCTGATGCGCTTCCACTCTCCGCCTTCCTTTTTCATCGGATACTTGAGGCGGCGTTCGCCATGGGCGTGCTCGCGAACTGCCGCCCCCTTGGCGCAATGTCCACCCAGATTGAACGGGCTGTCCCAACCGGGTTCCTGCCCGATCCAGACGCCATTCTGCACTTCGGCAACGACGGTACAGCCGACCGAGCAGTGGGTGCATATGGACTTTATGTTTTCCACGGCCTGATTGGCCGCTGTCTGGGCACTGGCTGGCGTCACGGTTCCACCCGTGGCGCTGATCGCGGCAAGGCCGCCGATCGTCAGGCCCGAGCCACGCAGGAATGCGCGGCGATCGACGGTTTTCTCGCCGACCTGGGACAGGATACTTGTCCGCTGGGGGCGTCTCGCAACCCCGTTGGTCTTTTTCCTAAGCATTTCTTTCCTCCCTTGCGCGCCGTGTGAGCCACGGCTGGCTTGGTACTGCTGGTGCCGACGTCAGGGCCAATCGCAACCGTCAGTCGGGTGTGACCTCGTCCGGGTTTGAACCGGGCGCTGTCGTCGCGCTAGAAGCGTGCGCTTTTCAAGTATGCGCGCGTGTGCGCGGTATCCTGAATGCGGTTCTCATCCGTAGGCAGCTCGGCTGCCTCGGCTTTTCCGCTCAGGCTGGCGGCGGCAACTGCAGCGGGCGCTGCGGTTCCAGCCAGTTTGAGGAAGTCGCGGCGCGTTGCGCCTTCTTCCTTGGTCTTGCTCATGGGTTTCTCCTCTCCCATTTGCGAGTTAGCACCCCTTGGGGCGCTGGTGAGTGACAGCGGTTCACGCTGCCGTCATTCGGAAGGCTTCGCGCTCGATCTCCATGAAGACCCGACCGGCTGTGCCGATCGAGGCATAGAGAACCGAGTTCTCGGCGCCTTCCAAATCCGAATAAAAATGCATGGCCCAAGGGCCGATATGTTTATTCCAGAATGCCCTTTGGTCTTCCAAAGATGCAGCTGCGCCGAAGCGACCAACGATCATGCCCGCCATCATCTCCATCAATGAGGCGATGTTGTCTTCCGGTTCAAAGACATTCCGGGCTCGGGTAATGCCACGCATTGCCATGTCGTTGCGAAGCTGCGCCAGCGGCTTCTCATTCAGGAATCCAGTGAGGTAGAAGCTGGCGTAGGGCAGCAACTCGCCGCGCCCCAACCCGATGAACAGCGCGTTGAATTCGCGTTCCGCTGCGGCGGGCTTGGTCACTTTGGCGACGCGGGCCATGGACTGAATAGCCTGTCCAAGATCGGTCTCATCGCCGGTCAGGCTGGATACTTGATCCAGCAGCATCTGATCGGGCGGCGCAGACAGAAGCAGCCCCAGAAAGTTGTAGAAATCCGCGCGCATACGATCCTCTGCCGAGACATTCATCTGTTGCGCTTCACTTGCGGTCATCAGGTTATCCTTCGAATTCAAATTTCATGCGGCGTGGGGCAGGGGTCACTTCTGCCTCTTCAGACAGGTCCGGCGCTATGTCCACCTCAGCCACCAGAACGGGCTCTGGTGTCGCGGTTTCGGGTGACGCAGGTTCGTCCTGCGGTTCATCCGGTTCAATTGTTTCGTCCGCTTCGCTGTCTTCGGCCTCAGCCGCCAGCGCCTCGACATGTGCAAGCATACCTTTGCCAACCTGATATGCGGTCTGAATGTTTTCGATCACGCAGGCAGCGTCAGTATAATCCTCGCCGTAGTCCACAAGGCCATCGACATTGGCCAAAACCGGGTTCAGCCGCCACAGCCGTCGCAAGGCTCGACGGCGCAGACGGTCGGGAACTGCCTTGGCCATAAAGCCCGAGACATCATCGCCCGCCTGCAATTCGTCAGGGTCGGGCAGATTAAACTCGGCCAGTATTTCGGCATCGGATTTTTCCTGCAGTTCGGCGTGTTGGGCGGCAATGGCCTGTTCTTCAATCGCGATGACCTCGGCCTGGGCTTCCGCCTGTACTGCCGCTTTGCGGCGGGACCAGAAATCGCGGGCTTGGGTCACTGCACGATCCTCCGCGGGGCGCGGTACACGTCTGACTCTTGCCGTATGCGTGCGTCGCCCTTGCCGTCTTCGACCAAATCGATACGCTTTTTGTCCCGGCGGCGTTTCACAAAGACTTCGTCGTTATGATGCTCCAAAGCGAAGTCGCGCACCCAGGCGATCAACCCATCGGTCATCGGGATTTTTTCAACGATCTCTTCACCGGTATCGGCATAGTCCTGACCTTCGAAGGGCGACGCCGTTACCAGCACCGCATCCATCGGCCTTTCGCCATCCAGTGCATCACGAAGGACAAGATAGATCGACGGCTGGCCGTCCGACAGGTTCACCATATAGGCTTCGGTTTCGTCCGCCCAAAGCGTCAGGGGCAGGGTCGCTGCGTGGTACTCAATGGCCTCGCCTTCACGTCGCATTTCGTGCCAGTCCGCAGGTCCGGCACCGGGCAACACAGCAATGGCGCGCCAATTCCATTTCGCCCAGCGGGTTACACCGGGTGTTTTGCGCACGATGACGCCGATTGGCATTTCAATCTGGCTTGCGGCCTTGGCCACTGGCTCCTCCCCGGAAGGCTCTCCCATGCCTTCCCATAGGTCCACTATGGTACACAAAGCGCTCAGGTGCCAAGCCCGCGTCGTACGACCTTAGTCGTAATGGCTGGTAGCAAAATAGTGATCCCCGCAAACGGACGCCTTTGTTTATTGTAAAGAAAGGGGTTTCCGTGGCCAAATGGCCCGCTGTCCCAAAGGGTTTACATTCCAGTAACGGGGATACAGCCTGCGATGCGAAGAGGTGGAGAAGTATCCGGGGGAGGATCATGGGCACCAAACTACTGTTATGCGACTGCGCCGGGTCTCAACCTCTGAATTCCGACAAGATCGGTTCGGCCTGCGAGATGGAATGTTCCAAGGTTTTCACAGCGCTTTGCACGCGAGAGTTGGAAGCGGCGGCCGCGGAGATACAACAGGGGGACACCATCATTGCCTGCGGACAAGAGCAGGAAGTGTTTCAGGCCCTGGCCGAAGAACTGAATGTGGACGCCCCGGGCTTTGTTGATCTTCGTGACCGGGCCGGGTGGTCTGATGAGGGCGCGGATGCGGCCCCCAAGATGGCTGCCCTGGCCGCCGAAGCCTTGTTGCCGCAGCCGGTGACGCCCAGCGTAGACGTCTATAGCGAAGGCACATGCCTGATCATCGGTCCCGGCGACGTTGCATTTGCACTAGCTGAAAAACTGGCCGTTACGCTTGCGGTTACGGTGCTTGTCACGGATGAGGCCGCGCCGTTTTCGCGCGCGTTCGACGTCGTGCGCGGGCGCATCAAATCGCTGAACGGTGCATTGGGTGGGTTTACCCTGCAGCTTGACGCGTTTCAGCAGCTTGAACCCGGCGGACGTGGAGCCTTTGTCTGGACCGAGGCCCGTGACAGGGCGCAATCGGGCTGTGACATCGTTCTGGACCTGACCGGCGACACACCTTTGGTTCAGGCTCCGACCAAGCGCGAAGGCTATCTGCGGGCTGATCCCAAAGATCCATTGTCCGTCGAACGGCTGGCCTTTGAGGCAGCCCAATTGGTCGGCACCTTCGAAAAGCCGCTTTACGTGCGGATGGAAGAAACGCTGTGTGCCCATTCTCGGGCAGAACAGGTCGCTTGCACGAACTGTCTGGATATCTGTCCGACAGGGGCGATCACACCCGCGGGTGAGCATGTGGAAATCGATCCTATGATCTGCGCCGGGTGCGGTGAATGCGCGGCGGTTTGTCCGTCAACGGCGATCATCTACGAAGATCCGCCGGTTTCGGCGTTGCTGTCACGGATGCACATCCTGGCGCGCACCTATCGGCGGGCCGGCGGAGCCGCGCCACGCTTGCTGGTGCATAATGCCCACGGGGCCGAGATGATCCGACTGGCCGCCCGTTTTGGACGTGGCTTGCCTGCCGATGTGATCCCACTGGAGCTAAGTGTGATTTCAGGCTTTGGCCATGCCGAGATGCTGGCTGCTTTGGCGCATGGTTTCGCGCGAGTGGACGTCTTGCTATCCCCAACGACCGAGCGCGATGCGTTGGACCGTGAACTGGCCTTGGCGCAGGCAATAGCGGGGGCGAATGCCCTGGGGTTGTTGGATGAGGCCGACCCTGATGCGCTGTCTGATGTCCTTTATGCCCAAGATGTCCCTCAGCCATTGGCCGACCCGGTGCTGCCATTGGGCAACCGCCGCCAGATCGCCCGTTTGGCTGCGCAGGCGCTGAACCCTAAAGCCGAAGAGCCGCTGGCCTTGCCGGAAAACGCGCCCTATGGGGCGATCGCTGTCAACACGGATGCCTGTACCTTGTGCCTCAGCTGTGTGTCGCTGTGCCCGTCGGGTGCTTTGATCGATAACCCAGACAAGCCGCAATTGAACTTCCAGCAAGACGCCTGTTTGCAATGCGGGTTGTGCAAAGGCATCTGCCCGGAGGATGCGATTGCTCTTGTCCCGCAGCTTGACCTGAGCGATGCAGCCCTGTCTCAGCAGGTGTTGAATGAAGAGGAGCCGTTCGCTTGTGTAGAATGCGGGGCACTGTTTGGAGTTAAGTCCACCGTGGAACGGATCATGGAAAAGCTTGCGGGTACACATCCGATGTTTGCCTCCTCAGACAAGGCGCGGATGATCCAGATGTGTGACAATTGCCGCGTAAACGCACAGTTCCAGCAAGAGGACAACCCGTTCCAGTCTAACCCGAAGCCTCGTGTCGTTACGACCGAGGATTATTTCTCAAAACGAAAGGATCACTGAAGCTGTAAGGGCGCACCCAAGTCCGCTGCAGTTATGACCGAGACAAAGGCAAGGATGGCTTCCAGGTCATCCAGCGTCATCTCGACGGGATAGATGGGCGATGGACGCTGTGGATCAAACGGAGGTGTCAGCCCGTCGATTTGTGTGAACGAGGGGTGCGGGTTGAGGGCGAAGAACGCCTCGAACCGTTCTGACCAGTCCGGCATGGCGCGCAGCACCGCGAAAGAGGGGGTCGAACCCAGACCATTCATCCGGTTCTTGGGCCCGATCACATGGCACCGGCCGCAATGGGTCATCGACAATTCCTCGCCGCGCAGCGTATCGCCGTCGATCACTGTTTCGGTTTTCACGGCCGCGATATCGAAGCTGGCCGAGAAAGGCGGGCCTTGCTCTGGCGCATAGCTTTCTACCGTCCGTTTTCCGATATCGGACAGCAGCCAGTCGCGGAATCGCTCATGTTTGGCGTCCTCTTCGATCCGAAGGTGATAGATCACACCGTCGCGCGCGAACACAGGATCACCCGGAGGGGCGGTTTCCAGCACCAAAACGCCGGCATCATCTGCAATAACCCGGATCCCGGTCTTGAGAGAAAAGCGAGGAAGGATATGTTGCAGCAGACCAGAGCTAGCAACCTCGTCCGGCGCGGCAAGACCAATCGCCTCTTGCGACCAAGAGGGGGTGGCAGAGAGCGTCAGGCTCAGGCACAAGAGGACAAAGCGCATGCCACAGCCTAACGGCACGGCACCAAATGCGTCAAATGAACTGAATGAGACGGAGACACGTGCAATGAACGGCAACCACAGCTTGTCGATACGCAGAGCCCTGGCCACCGGGTTCCAAAAGGAGAATGACGCATGAGTGTTCGTGACGCAGTTCTTGCAAACCTGAGAAAGATCACCGACCCCGTCTCTGGACAGGACATCGTCAGCGCCGGAGTTGTTCGCGCGCTGAACGTCGAAGGGGACACTGTGCGCTTTGTGCTTGAGATCGACCCCAAGCAGGCCGAGCAGATGGAACCCGTCCGTGCCGCAGCCGAACAGGCCGCAAAGTTGGTCGACGGTGTTTCCACGGTCTCGGCCATGCTGACCGCACATTCCGAAAAGGCACCGCCAGATCTGAAGCCGAAACCGAAACCCTCGCAGACTGGTCCGCAAGCCGTGCCGGGTGTGGACAGAATTATCGCTGTGGCTTCGGGCAAGGGCGGCGTTGGCAAGTCCACGGTTTCTGCCAACCTGGCTTGTGCCTTGGCGGCCGAAGGGCGACGCGTGGGGCTGTTGGACGCAGATGTCTATGGACCGTCGCAACCGCGGATGCTGGGTGTTTCGGGCCGTCCGGCCAGTCCTGACGGCAAAACGATCCTGCCATTGCGCAACCACGGCGTCACCATGATGTCGATGGGTCTGATGACCAATGAAGGTCAGGCCGTTGTCTGGCGTGGCCCGATGCTGATGGGCGCGCTGCAACAGATGATGGGTCAGGTGCAATGGGGCGCGCTGGATGTTCTAATCGTCGACCTGCCGCCCGGCACAGGTGACGTGCAGCTGACGCTTAGCCAGAAGTTCAACGTGGACGGCGCCATTGTTGTCTCGACTCCTCAGGACGTGGCTCTGATCGATGCCCGCAAGGGGATCGACATGTTCAACCAGCTCAAGACGCCCATCCTTGGGATGATTGAGAATATGTCGACGCATATCTGCTCGAACTGCGGGCATGAAGAACATGTGTTCGGCCATGGCGGCGTAAAGTCCGAGGCCGAGGCGCTGGGCGTTCCTTTGCTGGGTGAAATCCCGCTGCATCTGGATATCCGAGTTGCCGCTGATGGCGGTGCACCGATCGTGGTCAGCAAGCCCGACAGTCCGCAAGCCGAAGCGTTTCGCCAAATTGCGCGCGGCATGATTGCCAAGGGCAACGCATGAACGAGCCGGTTTTTCCCCCTTTGCTGACGGGCTACCCGGTGCAGGGTGGGGAAGACCCGTTCGAGCGCGCGCAGGCCATGGCTGCGCTGGGCTGTGATGGCGGTACCGTGGTTTATAACATTCAGGCCGATCGTCTGCGTGTGGCCATCGTTTTTGCCCCCGAGGTTGTCTTGCGCGATGCGATGGCAATGGTGCCGCTTTGCGCTGTTGGGTTCCAGAACGCGCTGGGCGCGCTAGCTCCGCCTGAGGTCGCGGTTCATCTGGGGTGGGACGGGCTGATATGTGTGAATGGGGCCAAATGCGGAATGTTCCGTGTGGCAGCTTCGGATGCAGATCCAGAAGCAGAACCGGATTGGCTGATCGTCGGTTGGGATTTGGCGCTGCTGCAAACCAGTCAGGCACCGGGCGAAAACCCGGATGTCACCGCACTTTACGACGAGGGCTGCGCGGATGTCTCGGCAACGCAGCTTGTCGAAAGCTGGTCGCGGCACATGATGACATGGCTGAACCGCTGGCAAGAGGACGGCAACGCGCCTGTGCACGGAGAATGGATAGGCCTGCTGCGCGGAGTAGGAGAGCCCTTCGGTGAAACGGGCGTGTTTCTGGGGACGGATGAACGGTTCGGCATGCTGATCCGGCATGGTTCAGATACACAGCTTCGCCCGCTGACGGAATTGTTGGAGAACGGATGATGAAACTAGCGCGCGCAATCCATTTCGACGAAAGCGACATGAATGTGTTCCACTCCCCGGCGCGAACCGGGGAATGGTGCATTTCGGGCGGATTCGAGTTCTCAAATTGGGGCGAAGGCGATCTTGAAGGCAAAGCGCGTCAGGCTTTTGCGAATGGCTGGTTAGGCGTGGAAACCTTTGGGCGGGTGACATTCGTCGCGGTCACGCAGGTGGAACAGGGCGAGCTGGATCAGATCGCGCAGAGCCTTGCTGAACACTTTGTGCAGCTTTACGGGGCACCGTCGGTCGAGGCCGCCATGGACGTCGCACGGGCCGAGATCGCCCACATGTCCGAGCTGTGTGATGAGCATAACCCAAACACGCTGCTGACCGTCTCGCGTGAGCTGTCAGACGCCGGAGTGCGTGAGGCTTTCCGTGTGATCACGCCGCAAGAGACTCAGCTAGAGGCTCTGGCCGTACATGGGTCATTGGACGAATAACCGTCAGATCAGATCCGCAAAGCCGCCAAATTGACCGCGCTTAAAGATCAAACCTTTGCCGGTGCGGTACATGACCTTTTGAACCTCACCAACAATGATCAGGTGATCCCCCGCATCGTGTTGGGCGTGCACCTGACAATCGAACCGCGCCAGACAACCGGATAATTGGGGCCGGCGCGCCGGGTCGTGGGCCCATTCCGCGTGCGAAAAATCCTTGCCGTCGCGAGCAAAGCGCAGGGCCTGTTCCTGTTGATCCTGTCCCATCACGTGGATCGAATAATGTCGGCTGGTGTTGAAATCGTCGAACCGGTTGGAGTCTTTGGCCAAGCACCACAAAACAAGTGGCGGGTCCAGCGATACCGACGCGAACGAGTTGACCGTAATGGCTCGAGGGCCCTGATCGGTGTTCGTGGTGATCACCGTCACACCGGTTCCGAAACACCCCAATGCTTCGCGAAAAGCGGTGCTTTGATCCGGGGTTGGAGTGAATTGTTTTTCCGTCATTGCGCGCTCATCCCGTGGCCGTGCCTCAGGTGCCACGACGCGCGGGGTTTGTCCATGAAAAGCTGCGCCCCGTTTGCGTGTTTTCCGAACTAGTTCAGGTCTTCCAACAGACGACCATGTTGGCGCGTTGCCTTAACGACCAGGCCAAAGGTTGTCATGCCGCGCGCCTGCAGCATCGGTAGCATTCTGACCAGCGCTTCGGCGGTAGCAACCGCATCACCCAGGGCGGTATGGCGCAGTTGTTCGGGGATGGTGATTTCCAACCGTTCGCACAGAGCATCCAGCGTGTGTTTGTCACTTGCCCCGAACAGCACGGCAGACAACAGAACCGTATCCAGAATGGGGTGATCCCAATCGACATCCATGCGGTTTGCATGTCGCCGCAAAAAGGCCATGTCGAATGGCGCGTTATGGGCCACGATCACTGCATCGCGGGCAAACTGATGCAGCGCGCGCCCGGCATCGGCGATGCCCGGCGCACCCTGAACCATGCGATCGCTGATCTTGTGCACCTTGGTCGAGGCCGGAGGGATCGGGATGCCGGGATCAACCAATGTGTCCAGCTGCTCTCCGTCCACGATGCGGCCGTTGACAACCCGTACAGCTCCGATCTGAACGATTTCGTCCTTGTGTGGCAGCAGTCCGGTGGTTTCGGTGTCAAACACGACGAAACACAAATCCTGCAGAGCAAGGTTTTCGAAGGTCTCATCCGTCGAGGTGTTCAGCAAGTCGAAGTCATACACCAAAGGCCGCGCGGCTTCGGGTGCGATGTTCGCGGCACTGTCCTCGAAGATCAGCATGTATCCGGGTGCGCCGCCAAGGGGCTTCATGCGCGCGCGGTAACTCTGCGTACCATCGACGCTGGTTAGCGTGCAGGCGACCTCCAGCCCGGTTTTCACCAGTTTGGAATGGGCCTCCTCCAGCAGGTCAGATTGTAGGTATTCAAACAACGAGGCATTCAGCCGGGGATGCGCAACCTGTGCCAGAACCTCGGCCGCCTGACCATCGTACAAAACGATCTTGTGTGTTGGGCTCGCCAACAGCATCGCAACTGGAATTTCGGTCAGTAAGGCCGTCAGACGGTGTTTTTCTGCCGCCAGATGTGCCGTCTCTTCGGCCACGGCCTGTGCTACGTCCATGGTTTTACCGGACAATTGGTCGGCCAGTCCGGCCGCGGCTGGTGCCAGATCACCCAGATATCGCGCGGCCTGTGTGTCCAATTCGGTGCTAACTCCGGCATGCGCGCGGGCCCTGAGCTGGGCGGATATCCGTTCGATTGGCTTGGCGACATTGTCGTCGAATAATAACCAAACCGCCGCAGTCAAAGCCAGAAAGCCAAAACCCATCAGGATTTCGGCAAAGATGAATGAATCAAGCAGATCAGGATCAGCAACGCGTCGATAGCTGATCCACAGTGCCACAGAGCTGACGGTCAGAGCGCCAAAGGCCAACAGGCAGAAGAACAGGAAAATGCGCAGACGCAGGCTTAACCGGTTCAGCATGTCACACTCCGCAGGTTGCCTCGACGATTGGGTCACTGGCGGTGACGTCGATCCAGTCGGCGTTCAGCAGCCGCCCGTCATCCGCGAATTCTGCCCCATCCGCAAGATTGGCGCGGCTGAACTCTTTGCAGTTGACCACGACCGGCAGTTTTGAGACCGGGGCCCAGCGACCAAAGAAATACAGTTCCACCAACCGTTGTTCGGGAACCTGTTCATTTGTGCGAACGGAACCGGCATCAATGGCGGCAAAGCGGTCTACGAAGGGCACAGCATAGGTCCAGGGGCGATAGAAGGCGCGGCTTTCAACCTCTTGAATGACGGTCATACCTTCGGGAAGGGTATCGCGTGTGCGGTCGTACCAGGAATATTCACTGGTAATCGTCATGCCGATCATGCCGAGACCTGCGGCAACGGGCGTCATCCAGCGGGGCAGGCGGCCACCCGTCACTTTGTTCAGAACCATTACGATGCCCGCGAAAGCAAAGCCTGCAAATATTGTGCCGATCAGTTCCAGAAACATGTGACTCTCCGTATGTCTGGCGTAGTCGCCAATAGTTATTGCCGCTTTAGCCCAGCATTCCCTTGCCGTGACCTACTGCCGATTGCATGGTTTTTACCACAACGAACGCATCCCGAAGATGACTTCGCTCAAAATCCGACAGGTCCGAGGGCGGCAGGAAATTGTCCGGCTTTTGATCACCCTTCACAAGCCTGACCTGATGCTCAAGGCGGGTTTCTGCGATCAGATCATACGCATCCAGCAAATCCCGCGCGCCCGAGGGGCTGAGGATGCCGCCAGATGCGGCTGCTTTCAGACGCGCCCGAGTATTGGCTTCGGTCAATTGACCCTGAAGGCCGTAGATTCGCGCAAGATCGACGACGGGGACCACGCCATTGTGTTTGAGGTCCAGCGTATTGCGATGTTCACCAGACCGGATGGTCGCAAACCCGCGCAACAGACCCAACGGAGGCGTATGTTTTAGCGAATTTGAGATCATGTGTGCCACAAAGATCGAGTTTGCGTTGGCCGCTGCCAAAGTCTTGGCTCGCAAATCATCAAACAGGTGAAAGGCCCCGCCGATAGGGCGCAGGTCGAACATGACTGAGGCCAGCATCTGCGCCTCGGGGTTCGGTTTGGCGATCCACCCGTTGAAGTAGTCGCGCCAAACTCGGACGGGCTGACACCATCGTGGGTTGGTCGCCATCATGTCGCCCGGGCAATAGAAATATCCGCAGGTGTCCAGGCCATCCGAGACGTATTTGGCAAGCTCGGCGAAGTACTTCATATCGGCATCGGTCACACTGTCATCCAGCATCAGACAGTTGTCTTGATCGGACACGCCTGTCTGTTCCTGCCGCCCTTGCGACCCACAAGCCAACCACAAGTAGGGAACGGGTGCTGGGCCCAGCTTGTCCTCGGCCAAGGCCAACAGTCGGCGGGTTGCTGTGTCTGCAATATCCGTTATCAGCCGCGTCACGATCTCGTGCCGGTTTCCGGCAGCCACCAGTTGCACCAGAAGCTGCGGGATTTCAGCCGTCACCACCGCCATTTGATCCGCTGATTCCGCTTGAGCAATACGGCGGACAAGCTCTGCCGAATTCACCGCCTGATAATGGGTTAAGTCCGTTTGCGTTACGATGCCGACCAAACGTCCACCTTCGCTGATCGGGATATGACCGATCCCGCGTTCCATCATCACGTGCAGAACGTCAGATCCAATGTCAGATGGCGACAGGGTGATTGGGTTCGCTGTCATGATCGCTGATACCGGCGTGTCTGCGGGCATGCCATTGGCTACGTACTTGCCCGAGATATCGCGCAAGGTGGCGATGCCCAGCAGGTTATCCGCTTCGGTGACGCACAAGGATGAAATGTGCTTGTCACGCATGATCCGGGCGGCTTCCTGAACCGATGTGTCCGGTGGGCAGGTTGCAGGGTTATGTGCCATAAGAACGTCAATCGCGCTGGTGGCCAGGCTTTGCGGGCCGGACCGGTTCGAACGGGTCCGGTTGAAGAATTTCGAAACGACGTCGTGCCCGTCAATAAGCTCACGCACCAGACCAGGGGGCAGGACCAGCAAGACGGACGGCGTATGCGCACGCGCCTTGGTCGCGGCCTTGCCGTCTTTCAGTAGCCCACGCTCACCAAACGAATTGCGCAGACCAAGATGAGATACCACGGCGTCGTTTTCATCAGTGATTTCGACGTGCCCCTCATAGATCACGAAAACACCGGGCAGGGTGTGCCCAAGCTCGTACACGGGAAAGTTTTCCTCGACCTCCCAAACCTCGATCTGATTGGCGATCTGATCCAGTGTTTCTGGGGGCAGGGCATCATAGGGGTGGACGGACTTCAGGAACCGGGTGATTTCGTCATGAGACAGGGGCATCGTCAAATCCTGGCTTTCCGGTTTTGAAAAATCCCGCCCGGCATAGTGCCGGGCGGGAGTAGTCGGTCGAAAGATGCGGCACGTGAAAAGGATCCATGCACCGTATCATACTCATTTATTCTGAGCTGCGCCTGCGCCACGGGGAATACGCACGCTTTCGACCAATTCAACGATCTCCGGCGGAGTCTCTTTGGTCATTCCGGCGACGACGTAAGCAACGCCGAAGTTGATCATTGCACCGATGGCGCCGAACGAGGTCGACTTGATCGGACCCAGAAGCGGATCAGCATCAGTGAACGAGTTGGTGCCCGGAATGAACAGCCAGCCCTTGTGCAGGAAGATGTAGACCAGGGTTACGGTCAGACCAGCCAGCATACCTGCGACAGCACCGGTGTTGTTGATACGGGTCGAGAAGATCCCCATCATCAGCGCCGGGAAGATCGAGGCAGCCGCCAGACCAAACGCCAGGGCCACGGTTTGCGCCGCAAAGCCCGGTGGGTTCAGACCCAGATAGGTTGCGACAACGATGGCCACGGCCATGGCGATACGAGCAGCCAGCAGTTCTCCTTTTTCAGAGATTTGCGGGTTGATCGCACCTTTGACAAGGTCGTGGGATACCGCCGACGAGATCGCCAGCAACAGACCCGCAGCGGTCGACAGAGCAGCCGCAAGACCACCGGCAGCGACCAGACCGATCACCCAACCCGGCAGGTTGGCAATCTCGGGGTTGGCCAGAACCAGGATATCGCGGTTGAACTTGGTCAGCTCGTTACCGACCCAGCCTTTTTCTTCCGCTAGAGCCTGCATGTCGGCATTCTTGTCGTTGTAGTACTGGATCTTGCCGTCGCCGTTCTTGTCTTCCCAGTCCAACAGACCGGTTTTCTGCCACGTCTGCATCCAGTCATAGCGCGGATCATTGTCGATATCTTCGACCGAGACAGCGCCACCTTCGATGCCACCATTGGGCCACATCATGTCGGTGATGTTCAGACGCGCCATTGCGCCAACCGCAGGGGCGGTCAGATACAGCAGAGCGATGAAGACCAGCGTCCAGCCAGCGGACCAGCGGGCGTCAGACACTTTCGGTACGGTGAAGAAGCGCATGATCACGTGTGGCAGACCGGCAGTACCGATCATCAGCGACAGCGTGAACAGCACCATGTTCAGCGTGTTCGAATGGTGGGCAGTGTATTCGTTAAAGCCCAGCTCGGTCACAATCGCGTCCAGCTTGGTCAGCAGAGGTTCACCGCTGGCGGTGTCGCTGAACAGACCCAGCGCCGGAACCGGCGTACCGGTCAGCTGCAGCGAGATGAAGATCGCCGGGATTGTGTAGGCGGTGATCAGTACGCAGTACTGAGCGACCTGTGTGTAGGTCACGCCTTTCATCCCACCGAACACCGCGTATGCAAACACGACACAGGCACCGATCAGCAGACCAGAGGTGTTGGACACCTCGAGGAAGCGGCCAAAGGCCACGCCCACACCGGTCATCTGACCAATCACGTAAGTCACCGATGCAACGATCAGACAGATCACGGCAACGATACGTGCGGTCTGGCTGTAGAAACGGTCGCCGATAAATTCCGAGACGGTGTATTTGCCAAACTTACGCAGATAGGGTGCAAGTAACAGTGCCAGCAGCACGTAACCGCCAGTCCAACCCATCAGGAAGGTCGAATTGTCATAGCCGGTGAAGGCGATCAGGCCCGCCATCGAGATGAACGAGGCCGCAGACATCCAGTCTGCCGCTGTCGCCATACCGTTGGTGACCGGGTGAATGCCGCGACCGGCGGCGTAGAATTCCGATGTGGAACCCGCGCGGGCCCAAATCGCAATGCCGATGTACAGCGCAAAACTCGCGCCCACAAAGAGCAGGTTAATGGTAAACTGGTCCATTCCGCTTACTCCTCATCCACGCCAAATTCGGCGTCCAACTTGTTCATGCGCCAGGCGTAGTTGAAGATCAGCACCAGAAAGACCAGGATTGATCCTTGCTGAGCGAACCAAAAGCCCAGATCGGTGCCGCCAACGGCGATGCCGGACAGCAATGGACGCAGCAGAATGCCGAATCCAAAAGACACCAGCGCCCAGATCACGAGGCTGATGTAGATGAGACGCAGGTTCGCCTGCCAATAGCCCTTGTCGGCTTCGGCAGTCTGCGCGGAGTGTGTTGATTGATCCGCCATTGCGGGTTCCTCCTTCGCTTCTTCCATGGGCGACCCGTTGTCCTAAACCTCCAACGCGCGGGGCCGCTTTTCGAAATGCCGAATGCCAGGGTGGCATAAGGCACGACTTCTCCGATCCGCCAAGGCGGGTACTTTGAAGTTTTCCTTTAGGAATTGGGCCCTTGTTCAGGGCAGGCCGTCTTCCCTTAGTTCATGGCGTCGCTGACAATCCTTTCCAGATTGCCCGCGATGTCATCGATATTGCCCATGGCGTTCAGACCTTCCAGAACACCGTGGTCTTGGTAATAGGTAATCAGCGGCGCGGTTTGCGCGTGATAGGCCGCGAGGCGCGAGGCAACGGTTTCGGCGTTGTCATCGGCACGGCGCTTGAACTCGGTGCTGCCGCACTTGTCACACTTGCTTTTAACAACAGGGACCTTGAACGTGTCATGGAACCCTTCGCCACATCCGGCGCAGGTGTAACGGCCCGAGATACGGATCACCATTTCACCATCTTCGACTTCAAGGCTGATGGCGGCGTTGATCTTCTGCCCGGTTTCCGAAAGTAGCCCATCCAACGCCTCGGCCTGAACCGTGGTGCGAGGAAATCCGTCCAGAATGACGCCCTTGGCGCAGTCCGGTTCAGCTAGGCGATCACGAAGGATCGCAATGACGATGTCGTCGCTGACCAGATCACCAGCCTCCATCACGGCCTTTGCGGCTTTGCCAGCATCGGTTTCGGCCGCAACTGCCGCACGCAGCAGGTCGCCAGTGCTGAGTTGAACCAGCCCGAACTTGTCTTCAAGCATACGGGCCTGTGTTCCCTTCCCGGCACCCGGAGGGCCGAGAAGGATCAGAACAGCGGGTGTGGTGATCGTGGCGGCGTCCATCACATCCTCACTTGTTTGCACGATTTTCGATCAGGTCTTCGACCACCGCTGGATCGGCAAGTGTCGAAGTATCGCCCAATGCGCCAAAGTCGTTCTCGGCAATTTTGCGCAGGATACGGCGCATGATCTTGCCGGAACGGGTCTTGGGCAGACCGGGTGCCCACTGGATCACGTCGGGCGACGCAATCGGGCCGATCTCGGTCCGGACCCAGGTGCGCAGCTCTTTCAGCAGCTCATCCGACGGCTCGCGGTCATTCATCAGAGTGACATAGCAATAGATGCCTTGCCCTTTGATCTCATGGGGGTATCCGACCACGGCGGCCTCGGCCACGGCGGCATGCGCTACAAGCGCGCTTTCAACTTCGGCGGTCCCCATGCGGTGGCCCGAGACGTTGATCACATCGTCAACGCGACCGGTGATCCAGTAATCACCATCCTCGTCACGACGGCAGCCGTCACCGGTGAAGTAGTAACCTTTGTAGTCCGAGAAATAGGTCTTTTCGAACCGTTCATGATCACCCCAGACGGTGCGCATTTGGCCGGGCCAGCTGTCCTTGATACACAGAACACCTTCGACGCCGTTGCCGTTGATCTCGATGCCTGATTGCGGGTCCAGCACGACCGGCTGAATGCCGAAGAATGGTTTCATCGCAGCGCCCGGCTTCATCGCGTGAGCGCCGGGCAGGGGGGTCATCAGATGACCACCGGTCTCGGTCTGCCACCATGTATCCACGATGGGGCAATTGCCTTTGCCGACTACCTCATTGTACCAGTTCCAGGCTTCGGGGTTGATCGGTTCGCCCACGGTGCCCAGTAGTTTCAGGTCGCTCAGATCATGCTTCTCGACCCACTCGTTGCCTTGCCCCATCAACGCGCGGATCGCGGTTGGTGCGGTATAGAACTGGTTGACCTTGTGCTTGGCGCATACCTCCCAGAACCGGCCCGCGTCGGGGTAGGTAGGGACACCTTCGAACATCAGAGTAGTCGCGCCGTTGGCCAGCGGGCCATAGACGATATAGCTGTGGCCTGTGACCCAGCCCACGTCAGCAGTGCACCAATACACATCGCCCTCGTGGTAATCGAAAGTGATCTCATGGGTCAGCGATGCGAAAACCAGATAGCCGCCAGTGGTATGTACCACACCCTTGGGTTGTCCGGTCGAGCCGGAGGTGTAGAGGATGAAAAGCGGGTCTTCGGCGCTCATCTCAGCAGGCGCGCAGTAGTCATCGGCCTCAAGCGCCAATTCGTTGTAATCATAGTCGCGGCCGTCGATCCATGTGGTCTGACCACCAGTGCGTTTGACCACCAGGCATTTCACCGTGTCTTTGCAGTGCAACAGGGCGGCGTCCGCATTGGATTTCAGCGCAGTCTTGCGGCCGCCTCGCGGGGCCTCGTCGGCAGTGATGACAACCTTTGCGTCGCAGCCATTGACGCGCGCCGCCAGAGCGTCTGGTGAAAAACCCGCAAAGACGATCGAATGGATCGCGCCAATGCGCGCGCAGGCCAGCATGGCATAGGCGGCCTCGGGGATCATCGGCATATAGATCACGACGCGGTCGCCCTTACGCACGCCCAGCGATTCCAGAATGTTTGCCATGCGGCAGGTCCGGCGGTGCAACTCAGCATAGGTGATGTGCTGCGCTTCGTCTTTTGGATCATCCGGTTCCCAGATGATCGCAGTTTGATCGCCGCGGGTTTTCAGATGGCGGTCCAGGCAGTTGGCCGAAACGTTCAGCGTGCCGTCTGCGTACCAGTTGATTCCGACCGAGCCGAAATCATAGTTTACATCTTTGACTTGTGTGTAGGGCTTGATCCAGTCGATCCGCTTGCCTTGTTCGTCCCAGAACGCGACGGGATCGTTGATCGAAGCCGCATACATCTCAGTGTATTTTTCAGCGTTAACATGCGTGCGGGCCACGGTTTCGGCGGACGGCGGAAAGGTATTGGCTTCTGCCTGGGCAGCGGTTGTCATTCTGAGGCTCCTCCCTCTGGATCATATTGAATCAGACCGATTTTGCCTGCTGAACTGGCGATGTCGATCTGTTTCCTCCTTATGCGCAATAATACGGAGAGCTGAAAACAAGGAAATAAATTACCGATTTATCACGATTAGTTTGTAAATTATTTTTTTGGCTCGAAGTGGTTTTGTAAAGAAAGAGATCATCATTGGGAATAGTGGTGCCTTTACATAGCTTTGGCTGTAATGAAAATTTGTGCAGAAATAAGCCGCCCGATTACAACTAAATTGCATCTGAGACTCACCTTTCGGTTGTTAGCGCTCAACGGTGCCATTCCTTACTGGCCATGAATGCTGACCGGGGGTTGGCACATTCCGATGTTGGCGCTAGCTTTGACCGCAAGCGCCTCGGTAAGGGGGTGCAGCAAAGGGAGAAATCAGTATGAAAAAGATCTTGAGCGGCTCTGCTGTGGCCGCCTTGTGTGTTGCGTTCGTGTCCGAGGCAGCCGCAACTGAATGGAATGCTTCGGTCTGGGGCAAACGTCGTGCGTTTACCGAGCATGTTGAGAAACTGTCTGAGTTGGTCAGCGAAAAGACAAACGGCGATTTCACCATCAATGTCAGCTATGGTGGCCTGTCCAAGCCGCGCGAAAATCTGGATGGAATCGAAATTGGTGCGTTTGAGATGGCGCAGTTCTGTGCCGGATATCATCGCGACAAAAACCGCGCGATCACCGTTCTGGAACTACCGTTCCTAGGCGTGAACAACCTGGATGAGGAAGTTGCCGTCAGCCACGCGGTTTACGATCACCCTGCCGTTAAGGATGAGATGGCGCAGTGGAATGCGCGTATCATCATGACCTCGCCCATGCCGCAGTACAACATCGTCGGAACCGGCGACCCGCGTGACGAACTTGCCGAGTTCGAAGGCATGCGTGTCCGCGCCACAGGTGGTCTGGGCAAGGCATTCGAGGCGGTAGGTGGCGTGCCGACTTCGGTTCCTGCAACCGAAGCCTTTAACGCAATGGAGTCCGGTGTCGTTGACACGGTTGCCTTTGCTCAGCACGCGCATCTGTCTTTTGGCACGATCAACGAAGCGGATTGGTGGACGGCTAACCTGAACCCCGGCACTGTGAATTGCCCGGTTGTGGTCAATATCGATGCCTATGAGGCACTGCCGGCTGAGCATCGCGAAGCGCTGGACAGTTCGATCGACGAAGCGATTGATCACTATCTGGCCAATTATGGATCGCTGCTGGAACAGTGGGACAGTGTTTTGGACGAAAAGGGCGTCGCAAAGGTACAGATCGATGATGCGGTAATCGCAGAGTTCCGCACCAAAGCTGCCGATCCCATCCGGGCACAGTGGATTGAGGATATGTCCGCTCAGGGTATTCCTGCGCAGGACCTGTATGATCTGGTCCAGTCCACGCTGGAACAGCAGCGCAGCGGTAACTAAACGCAAAATCCGGGTGCCCATCGGGGCATCCGGACACCAATAAAAATACAGGGGAACACCGCAATGGCAGGACAGGCCACGGTGCTTGAAGACAACAGCCTCCTGAGTTCTTTGGACCGTAAGTTGTTGAGGTTAGAGCGGTTTCTGGCTCTGATCAGCGGCCTTGCCGTGTTCAGTCTTATGGTTCTGGCGGTTGTCTCGGTCAGCGGACGCAATGCGATTAACGCACCTTTGCCGGGATATGTCGACTGGATCGAACAGGCGATGCCGCTGATTGCATTTCTGGGCATTTCATATGTTCAGCGCGATGGCGGTCACATACGGATGGACATTGTCATCTCACGCCTGCACGGCCGGGCGCTGTGGCTGTTCGAGCTTATTTCGGTTCTTCTGATCCTGGTGCTGATGCTGGCCTTGGTCTGGGGCAGCTGGTCCCATTTTGACCGCTCGTTCGATTTTGGCGCGCCGATGTGGAGCCGGGACAGTTCAATCGATATCGGTATCCCGCTGTGGCCCGCCAAACTGCTGGCACCTGTGGCGTTCTCGGTGCTTTGCCTACGGCTGTTACTTCAGGTTTGGGGATATGGTCGCGCGCTGATCGTAGGGGCCGAAAGCCCAGTAGCCGTTCCACTGATCCAGGACGCCGCCGCACAAGCCGCCGCCGAGGCCGAGCAATTCGAAGGGCAGGACTAGCACATGGACTCGATTGAAATTGGCTTGTGGGTCACAGGTGGCCTGCTGGTTCTGGTTTTTACCGGAATGCGCGTGGCCTTTGCGGCAGGTCTTGCGGGGCTGGTTGGGCTGGTTTGGATTTTCTGGGCCAAGTTCGGATACGATCCGGATCGCTTCGGCAAAGCATTAACCGTCGCGGTAAAGACGGCGGGGCAGGTGCCCCATTCCAAGGTTGCCGCCCATACCCTCAGCCTGATCCCCACCTTTATCCTGATCGGTTATCTGGCCTATTATGCGGGCCTGACGCGCGCGTTGTTCGAGGCCGCTAAACGTTGGGTTGCGTGGGTGCCCGGCGGGCTCGCGGTTTCGACTGTGTTCGCCACAGCCGGGTTCGCGGCCGTTTCCGGCGCGTCGGTGGCAACGTCTGCCGTGTTTGCCCGGATCGCTATCCCCGAGATGTTGAAGGTCGGCTACAACAAGCAGTTCGCAGCCGGAGTGGTCGCAGCGGGCGGTACACTTGCATCCCTTATCCCGCCATCCGCGATCCTTGTGATCTATGCGATCATCGTGGAGCAGGATGTGGGCAAACTGCTGCTTGCCGGGTTTATCCCCGGTGCATTTTCGGCCGTTGTGTACGGCCTACTGATCGTCGGCATCGCGGTTGTGTTCAAAAACGTTGGTCCACCGGTAACAGGTTTCACCTGGAAGCAGCGTTTTGCGTCGCTGCCGGGCGCGTTTCCGATTGTCGCTGTAATCCTGATCATCATTTGCTTTGTCTATAACCCGTTTGGAGAAAAGGCTTGGGGCACTCCAACCGAAGGCGGAGCAATCGGTGCCTTCATCGTCTTCTGTTTCGCCCTTTTCCACGGAATGCGGTGGCCCGAACTGAAGTCGGCGCTGCTGGAAACTGCCAAACTAACCGCGATGATCTTCACGATCATCTGGGGGGTGCTGATCTACGTGCGGTTTCTGGGGTTTGCCGATCTTCCGGGCGCGTTTTCGGACTGGATCACTTCGTTGGAAATGTCGCCGATGCTGATCCTGATCTGCATCCTTCTGGCCTACGCGGTGTTGGGCATGTTTATGGATGCCATCGGGATGCTGTTGCTGACATTACCGGTCGTCTATCCGGCGGTCATGGCCCTGAACGGGGGGGAGACGGTCAGTGCCGCCGAAAGCGCCTTTGGCATGTCAGGTCCGATGTGTGCGATCTGGTTCGGTATTCTGGTGGTGAAAATGGCTGAGTTTTGCCTGATCACGCCTCCTATTGGCCTGAATTGTTTCGTCGTTGCCGGGGTGCGCCCGGATCTGAGCGTTCAGGACGTGTTCAAGGGCGTTACGCCTTTCTTCATCGCCGACGGCGTAACGATCGCGCTGCTCGTGGCGTTTCCCGGTATCGTACTCTACCTGCCGTCATTGGCCGGATAGAAAAAGCCCCCGGTGGTGAACCGGGGGCTAGTCGACGTGAAGTGCGGGTTCTTCAGCTTGCCCGCATCAGCATCCCATACAGATCCCGTGGATCATCCGGATCGGCCAACATGTCCAAAGGTTCAAAGAAATCAGTGCCTTTGATGGCGGATTGAACGTAGCACAAGGCTGAGAAATCTTCGATCGCGAAGCCAACGCTATCAAACAGAGTGATCTGTCGGTCGTCGCGTCGGCCCTTGGCCTGACCGGTCATGACCTGCCACAATTCGGTCACTGGGTGATCCTCGGCCAAGGCTTGAATTTCGCCCTCGATGCGTGTTTGTTCCGGGTATTCGACGAAGATGTCCGAACGCAGCAAAATATCGCGGTGTAGTTCGGTCTTGCCGGGGCAATCACCGCCAATGGCATTGATGTGGACGCCCGGTCCGACCATGTTGTCGGTTAGGATCGTTGCGTTTTTCTTATCTGCGGTGCAGGTCGTAATGATCTGCGCGCCTTCAATAGCGTCTTCAGGTGTTTTGCAAAGCACGACCGTCAGCCCGGAATTCTTGAGGTTTGCCGCGCACTTTTCAGTGGCCGCATGATCAGTATCGAAAAGGCGCACAGTGTCGATCCCGCACATGGCCTTGAACGCCAGGCATTGAAACTCGGACTGAGCCCCGTTCCCAATCATCGCCATAACACGAGATGACTTGGGTGCCAGATAACTGCCGACAAGGGCCGAGGTTGCCGCCGTGCGGAGGGCGGTTAGCATCGTCATCTCGGTCAAAAGCGTAGGGTAGCCGGTATAGACGTCGGCCAGAAGGCCAAAGGCTGTCACGGTCTGCAGGCCCTCGGACGTGTTCTTGGGGTGCCCGTTGACGTATTTAAACCCATAGGCCTCACCATCCGAGGTAGGCATCAGTTCGATTACGCCATGGGGAGAATGCGCCGGAATGCGAGGGGTCTTGTCAAAACTCTCCCATCGTTTGAAGTCGGATTCGATCTGGGCGGCGATCTGGGTGATCATCCGCTCGACCCCGATGTGGTGCACCAATCGCATCATGTTGTCGACGGAAACAAACGGCACAAGCGCCTTGTCAGAAGGTTGGGACATCAGAAACTCCGGGTCGGGCGGTCGAAGATGCGGCGGCCCAACAGGGACGCGGCCAGATCGACCATCAGTTTTGCGGTTCGTCCACGTTCATCCAGGAACGGGTTCAGTTCGACCAGATCCAGCGAGCAGACGAGGCCGCTTTCGTGCAGCAGTTCCATCGCCAGATGGGCTTCGCGTTCGGTCGCGCCACCGGGAACAGTGGTGCCAACAGCGGGCGCAATTGAAGGGTCCAGAAAGTCGACGTCCAGTGAGACGTGTAGGATACCGTTTGCTGCGCGCACTCGGTCGAGGAACGCGATCAAAGGTGCCTTGATGCCGTGCTCATCAATGCTGCGCATGTCTGCCAGCATGGCCTGATCCTGTTCCAATCGTGCGCGTTCAGCCGGGTCCACGGAACGCAGGCCGATCATGCCCACGCGGTCCGTTGGAACCGGGGCAGTTAGCGGAGGGAAGGCGTCAAACCCGGGTTGCCCGGTGAAATAGGCAACCGGCGTGCCGTGCAGGTTGCCGCTGCCGGTGCTGTCAGGTGTATGAAAGTCACTATGGGCGTCAAGCCAAAGTACAAATAATGGTCGCCCGATCCCGTCGGCATGTGCTGCCATCCCGGCAACTGTGCCCATGGACAAAGCGTGATCGCCGCCCATAAAAATCGGCAGTCCGTTCGGCGCGGTTTCCTGTGCGGCGCGGCTCAGGGCGCTGGTCCAGCCGATGCACTCGGGCAGGGCCACAAGGTGTGGATGCTCCGGTACATCTGACGGATCGGCGCTGACATTGCCGATATCCGACACTTGGTGCCCGAGGTCAGTCAGAGCTTGTTCCAGACCGGCCACCCGGTAGGCGTCCGGGCCCATGCGGCACCCCTGACGACGCTTACCTGCGTCCATCGGTGCGCCAACCAATATTACATTTTGCGTATCCATATGACTATCTAGACCCTCGTGATGGCTTGCGAAAAGACAGCAAAATGTTCAAAATGGCATTCGGATAAACGAAATGAGAAGTAGTCATGGACGATTTGGATAGTAGGCTGCTGAGTGCATTGCACCGCGACGCACGGGCATCGCTATCCGAACTCGCCGAAACGCTGGGTGTGACGCGCACTACGGTTCGCAGCCGCCTACAGCGCCTCAAACAGTCCGGTGAAATTGTTGGGTTCACCGTCCTCACCCGTCAGGACGTGGCGCAAAGCCCGGTGCGCGGCTTGATGATGCTGGAAATCGAAGGCCGCGGGACCGAGCGTACGATGGCCCGAATTGCCGCCATGCGTCAGGTGCGTGCTGTTCACTCTACAAACGGCAGCTGGGACCTGATCGCCGAAATCTGGACTGAAACACTGGCCGAGCTGGACGAGGTGCTGTTCCAGATTCGCCGTATGGAGGGGATCACTAAGTCCGAGACCAACCTGCTGCTGTCCACCCGCAAAGGTCGGTTGTGACCCCCGTAGTGCTTTGAGCCTGAACGAAAATGTGCAAAAGTCGGGTTGCGCGTTCCGATCGTGCACAGTGTGATCGAGCCTGAGAGCAGGGACAAAGCATGGCAACTCATGAAAATGTCGAAGAACTCTGGGCTGTACGCCTGGCCGAACGGGTTTCGGGGTTTCTTGAAAAGCCCCTTGTCCGGATCGCGATACCGATTCTGGTCACGCTTATTGCCCTGACCGTCCTGCACGAGCTGTCTTCGCACGTCAAATGGGCTGATGTAAAAACCGACGTCGCGAATACTTCGTGGAAATTGATGTTTTTCGCCCTGTGTTGGACGGCTGTCAGCTTTTTATCTCTCTCACTTTACGATGTGTTTGCCGTGCAAAGTGTGGCAGATGGCGAGGTCCCTTTGCCTGTCGCAGGCATGGCTGGGGCCTGTGGCTACGCCGTGTCGAATTGCCTTGGGTTTTCCTACATCACCGGCACGGCGATCCGGTATCGGATCTATGCGTCTCTGGGTCTTGATCTTGGTCGGGTTGCGGGGGTGATCGCAACATCCTGGATCGCATTCTGGTCAGGTTTCATTCTGCTTCTGGGCGGGTTGCTAACCTTTCATCCGGACGGAGTGTCCAAGGTTCTGCCCATAAGTGACACGGTCGAAACCGTGATAGGGCTGTGCCTGCTTGTTGGTTTTGCAGCCTTGTTCATTTGGCTCTCCAAGGGCGGACGCAGGCTGGCTACCGGCGGTTTAGGCTTCAATTTGCCGGGCGGCAAGTTGCCGGGATTGCTGACGCTGGCGGCTGTGGGCGACCTGTTTGGGGCGTCAATGACACTGTACGTGTTGATGCCGGATGACCTCGGGGTCGGGTTTCCGTTCTTCTTCACCATTTACATTGGCGCCATCGCCGTTGGAATTCTAAGCCACGCCCCGGGCGGAATTGGCGCGTTTGAGGCTACGCTGATCGCCGGGCTAGGGGCCTCGGGTCGGTCTGACGTGATCGCGGCCCTGTTGCTTTACCGGTTGATCTATACCTTCCTGCCGTTCGCCATTGCGACCCTGTCCATCGCGGTGGCCTCGGCCCTGACGCACCGACATCACATCAGCGGAGCCGCCACGTGGGTTTATCGCGTGATCCGTCCAATTGTGCCGATGGTTGCGGCCGGAGTTGCCGCTGTGGCGGGTGTCATTCTGCTGGTGTCCGGGGCGTTGCCTGCAGGCAGCGAGAACCTTAGCGCATTGCGGGACTTTCTGCCTTTGTCCTTCGTTGAAGCTTCGCATCTTGCCGGAAGCGCTGTCGGAGTTCTACTGATCCTTGTTTCACGCGGCCTGTTCCGCAAGCTGTACCGCGCATGGATAGTGGCCATGCTGCTGATGGTTGCCGGGTTCGTCGCATCGCTGACCAAGGGTCTCGATACGCACGAAGCGATCAGCATGTTGGGCACAATCGCCTTGCTGGCCACGTTTCGCGGGGCGTTCTACCGCGTCAGCGGGGCATCGATATTCCGCCTGAACATCCCGTGGCTGGTCAGCGTGGTCGCCTTGCTTTTGGTCGTCTTTTGGGTCGGGCTGTTTTCCTATTCGCATGTCGAATATCAGAACGCTTTGTGGTGGGAGTTCGCGTGGAACGGTGACGCCTCACGCTTTTTGCGATCCAGTCTTGTGGTGGCGGTTATTCTTGGCGTGGTGGCCGTGAATTCTTTGTTCGGGCGCGAGGTTCCGGAACCGGTCCGAACGGAGATCCCCGAGGTTGTTGAACGTCTGGTCATGGAAAGCGAAGACACCGAGTCGCAGATTTCACTGACCGGCGACAAGCAATTCCTGATTTCACCGGACGATGACGCATTTCTGGCCTATGCCGACACAGGCAATGCACTGATCACCAAGGGGGAGCCGGTTGGGGATGAAACCGCCGGAAAGCAACTGATCTGGCAATTGCGCGAAATGGCGGACCGTGAGGGCAAGTTGTGCGCTTTCTACAGCGTATCAACTAAGTACCTGCCGACGTTTCTGGATCTGGGCCTGTCTATTCTGAAGATCGGAGAGGTCGCGCGCGTGCCGTTGAAAGATTTCTCGCTGGACGGTAAATCTCGCAAGCGGTTCCGTCAGGCCAAAAACCGGGCCGAACGCGAAGGGTATGTATTCGAGATCATACCGAAGGACAAAGTGGGTCCTGTGTTGCCCGAATTACGCAAGATTTCAGACGATTGGCTGGAGCATAAGGCTGGTGAGGAGAAGGGGTTCGCCTTGGGCGGGTTTGACGATGAATACCTGTCCTATTTCGATTTCGCGTTGCTGAAGAAGGCAGATACGGGAAAGATCGTCGCCTTCGCCAACCTCTTCCAAGGCGGGAACAAGTCCGAATTGTCGTTGGACCTGATGCGGTATGAGCCGGACGGGTCGAACTTTATCATGGACGCCTTGTTTGCCGAGATGATGACCTGGGGGGCAGAGCAGGGGTTCCATTGGTTCTCGCTAGGAGCGGCACCGTTTTCGGGAATTGAGAACCGGCAACTGGCGTCTTTCTGGAACCGCGTGGGAGGGTTCGTATATGAGCACGGCGAGCAGTTCTATCACTTCGAAGGGCTGCGATCTTTCAAGCAGAAGTTCGATCCGGAGTGGAGCCCGAATTACCTCGCCAGCCCCGGTGGTCTGGCAGCACCACGTATTCTGTACGAGGTGAACATCCTGATTTCAGGCGGTTTGCGCGGGCTGACGAAGTAACACTCAGTTCAGACTGGCGCGGGTCGGGGTTTTCTCCAGCAGATCGCCCCAATCAGTGCGATATGCCATTTCCGCCAGAACGGTTTCTGGTAGGAATTCCTGGTTCTGCCGGATCTGCCAGCCACCACCCAATCCCTTGTAAACCGCAACCAGATTGCTGGAAACCTGCTGGCGGGCCTGAATCAAATTAGCCTGAGACCGCAGCAGGGCTGTTTGGGTGTTCAGGATACGCGAATAGCTTGCGATACCGTCCCGGTACTGGTCGATGGCGATATCAGCCGCTTTGCGCGACGCCGCGACGCTTTTTTCATAGAAGCCAACTTGCTTGCGAGATTGGGCATAGGCCACCATGGCGCTTTCAACCTCGGAATAGGCGATCAGGACAGTGTTCTGGTAATTGGCGATCAACGCCTGATAGGCCGCATCCTGCGCGCGGACGTTGTTTTTGATCCGGCCATAGTTCAGCACATTCCAGACCACACCGGCATTCGCGAGCCCGGTGTTGCTGCCTGCTGAAAACAGATCTTGCCCGCCCGAGGCCTGCAGGCCAATAGCACCTGACAGGATAAATTGCGGATAAAGGTCGGCCAAAGCGATCCCGACCTGCGCTGATTGCGTGGCCGCTGCCAGCTCGGCTGCGCGAACGTCTGGGCGGCGGCGCAGAAGCTCGGCGGGGACACCGACGGACACATTCGTACGCGCAGAGGGGATCCGCCCGGAATTGCCTAGTAGGCTGGTCATGCGGGACGGCGTGGTTCCCAACAGCACGGCCAAAGCATTTTTGGCCTGTTGAAGATCACTTTCAATCTCTGGCACCAAGGCCTTGGTATTGTTCAACAGGGCCGTGGATTCCTGCACGTCCAGCTCGGTTGTTACGCCATTGTCAAACCGCAGTTGGGTCAGATCAGCAGATTCCTGTTGCAACTGGATGTTGTCGCGCGCCACTGCCAGCGACTCCTGCAAGGCACGAATGTTGACATAAAGCGCTGCAACATCGCCGGTCAGGGTGACAAGCGCGTCGTCATAGTTGGCCACTTGCAGCGCCAGATTGGATCGCGCGGCCTGAACGCCACGACGTTGCTGGCCCCACACGTCCAGCTCCCATTGGGCATCAAAGCCGACCTGCGAGGTCGAAAACTCGGTGTCCAACGGAATGATCCGGCGGATATCGGATATCGGCCCGAGGTTGTCGCTGACCTGACGGCGTTCAATGGATGCACCGATGGCCTGTGATTGCGGATACAGCTCGCCAAACGCAATGCCCAACTGCGCGCGTGCCTGCAGAACGCGAGCACCGGCAACCTGCAGGTCCAGGTTCTGTGCATAGGCTTCGGCGATCAGTTTATTGAGGGTGGGGTCGTTGAACGTCTCCCACCATCTCACCACAGGCGCACTGCGCGAGGTCAGGCCGCTTTGACCAGTGCTTGGGGTGTTGACCTCGATCCATTGTTTGACGACCGGTGAGTTCGGGCGCACGAAATCCGGGCCAACTGGTGCGCAGCCGACCAGCAGCGCGGCGCAAAGGGCCGTGCCCATCAGTTGGCGGTATAATCTGGCCCGGGTCATCATATGCGTCCTTAGATATCCAATGGTCGAATGAAGTTGGCGAAGGAATAGAGACGAATGTTGATCCGGCGCAGAAACTCAAAGCTCTTGCCCTGACCGGTATAAATCGCCACGGCCGCGTGACCACCGGCAGGGAAGGTGTGCCCGTCCGGGATATCGACTGAGATCTGGACCGCGATGCGACCGGGTAATTTCGGTAGCTCAAAGCCGGGCAGGCGGCCTGACGGCAAGTATTGCCCTTGACGGGTTGCCCACCAGATCGCTTCGACTTTACCAGTCAAAATTTCGCCCGGATACAGATCAAGGGCGACTTCAACGGGTTGGCCGACTTCGACAAATTTCAGGTTCTGCTGACGGTAGGTTGCAAGAATGTAAGGGTTATCCTTGGTGACAAAGCTGGCAATGGCGCCCAGGCGGATATCGCCGACGACCAGACCCGGACGGGCCTGTTGGGACACGATCATGCCGTCTTCGGGGGCGTAAATCGTGGTGTTATCCAGAAAATACTGGGCCTTGTCTAATTGCACCTGTGCCTGAAGGATGCCGGTGTTTACGCCGTCAATCTGGGAATCGAGCGCAAGCTGAGCCTTTTCCAGATTTGCCGTGGCCTCTTTGACCTGCGCCTGATCTTCGGTCACCTGTTCGTTCCAGCGATCTAGCTCGTCCTGCCGCGCACCACCTGCGGGTACGAGGTTTTCGTATCGGGCTTGCTGCGTCTGTGCGTAGGCAAGTTGCGCGTTGGCACGCTCAATGGCTTCCCCTGCGGCAATGACGTCCTGTTCAAGGATCTTGGCGTTTTGCTCGGCCGCAACCAGCTGCGCTGTGGCTCCTTCAACCTCCAGCGCGAACACGGTGTCATCAAACCGGTACAGCGGATCGCCCTTCTTGACCTCGGTATTGGGTTCAACCAGCACCTCGGTCAGGATCGTTGGCTCCGTCAAACGGGGCACGATCTGGATCGTGGAACGGACCACGTGGCTGTCGATGGAGAACGGCTGGAAAAACCGCAGGGCGACCAGAAAGATCAACAGCAGGTGTGCACCGACCCAGAAGGATACGATGCCCCACGTGATGCTGAACTTCAGCCACTGAAACTTGAAGAAAATAAGCCAGACAAAAATGATATAGAAAAGCGTAATGCCGAGGGCGACAAACATATTTTGTAGTTTCCTTTGGCGTTAGCTCTTTTGTGTTTCTTCCGGATCCAGCGGGTCGCGGTATTCTTCCGTCAACTCACCACCCAAGCGCTTGATTTCTTTGCGAACCGCCTCACGCTCATCATCGGGCATACGGCGGATATCTACCACGGTTCCATCGTGGAACGCCCAGATGAAAGCATGGACCCAGGGTACGATGGCGAGAAATCCCATCCATCCCATGATCTTAATCGCTTCGGCATGAGGGTGATTGCGTTTGATCGCGATGCGGCCCGGTAGTCCCATCACGAATAGAAACAGCGCCATGACGGCGGCCAGCAGCAAAATCAACGCAACAAATGTCAGGTAGTCGTAATAGCCCAGTGGCTGCCCAAGTAACCCCATGTTTGTGCCTCTGTTCGGGAAGGTTATCCCATCCTCAGTTGTTGGAGCCCAGTTCGTCAATCACTTTGTAGCTGGTTGGCGGGTCGGCGCAAATGCCGGGGCCACATTCAAGCAGCGTAGAACCGGCATTCAGAACAGCCAGACCAAGCATGATGAAGAAGGCCACCTTGGCCAAGGTGCTTCCACCAAAGCGCGGCTGGTCCGAAGTATCGTCAGCATATTGGCGATCAAACAGCAGCATAACCGCGGTGCCCAACAGGATCAGGAAAAAGCAAATGGCGGCCCAAGTGTAGTAGTGCAACCCCAACACGGGCGAGCCGTAATGACCCGTGCCCGGAACGATATGCAGAAGGATCTGGCGCACCGATACGCTGCCGCCATAAAGCGCTGCGATTAACATCAACGCATAGTGTTGCGGCCGCGCGCCGTATAGCAGGTTCAAGCCCAGCCCAACGCCCACGGCGACAAAGCCAACGCGTTGCAGCAGGCAAAGTGGACAGGGCAGCTCGTAAAGCGCCAGTTGGTAAACAAAGGCCAACAGCAGTACAAGGCTGACGGCCAGCATGCCGATGGCGTTCAGGGTTCGGGATAATTCTGGTGTCATCATCGCCCCCTACAACTGGATTGTCAGTTGGCTGGTAGCGTGGAATTTCAGCCAGTACACACTCAACGCCAGCGTGAAGAAAAACAGCGCATTGGCTGCTGTTGTTTGTCGATAATAATTCAGCCCCATGGTGGCTGTAAGTAACGCAAATAAAAGCGCTATCATGGCCCGGTTCTCCCCTTCCGTGCAACGACCGCAATACCGGGATACTGTCAGGCGCGGGGAGGTCTGGCAAGAAATCTCTTACCAAGTTCACCTTTTAGGAGAACTACTTAGGGGGTTATTGGCACACGCGCAGGTCAGTCTTCCATTCCTGACACCTCTTGCTTAGACGGTCCGTCAGAGGCCGGTCGGTGTAGAACGTGTCGATCTCAGCCAACGAGGTAATGCGCGCGGGGGCTGCACGCTGAAACTTTGAGTGATCGGCCACAAGAAAGGTGCGCCGTGTCTGGGCCAGAATCGTTTGGCTGACCTGGACCTCTTGAAAATCAAAATCCAATAGGTCGCCATCGGCATCAAGTGCCGAGCAGCCGATGACCGCATAATCGAACTTGAAGTGCCGGATGGTCGCGACTGTCAGATTACCCACCAACCCGCCATCCGACCTGCGCAGGACACCGCCCGCGACGACGATTTCGCAATCCGCGTTCTCGGCCAGAATATTGGCGACATTCATGTTGTTGGTGACGACCATCAAGTCCTTGTGGTTCACCAATTGGCGCGCAACCGCCTCGGTCGAGGTGCCGATGTTCATGAAAACAGACGCGCCGTCCGGGATGTCTAGGGCACAGGCCGACGCAATGCGCGCTTTGGCCTCATCGTTCAGGGCGCGGCGATCCTCATAGCCAATATTGGAAACGCCCGAGCGAATGACGGCCCCGCCATGCACCCGGTCCAGTTTCCCCAGATCCGCAAGCTCAGACAGGTCGCGGCGTATGGTCTGAACCGTGACCCCGAACTGAGCGGCCAGGTCATCCACCATCACACGGCCATCCTGTCTGGCGATGTTCAGGATGTCTGACTGACGGAAGGAAAGGGACATATTCTTCTCCGAAACGGTAAGAGTTCGTTTTTGTTCCAATTTTGAAGGTTTTCCAAGAGCTCTATTCAGTCGTCCGTTCAAATCAGTTCGGTATGTGGCGTTAAAGCGAAAATAAACGAAAGTAAACGTTGACGAAACGCGCGTTCATCGGGTTAATGAGCCCGGTTTTTCAAACAAAGAGAATCATCCGGACATGGAACGGCACACGGACAAGGTCACGGACCTTTTCATCATTGGTGGTGGGATTAACGGGTGCGGAATAGCGCGCGATGCAGCCGGGCGCGGATTGTCCGTGACATTGGCCGAGATGAACGATCTTGCTTCGGCGACGTCATCGGCCTCGACCAAGCTGTTTCATGGCGGTTTGCGGTATCTGGAGTATTTCGAGTTCCGTCTGGTGCGCGAGGCGTTGATCGAGCGTGAAACACTACTGCGGGCGATGCCGCATATCAGCTGGCCGATGCGGTTTGTATTGCCGTATCACAAGGATATGCGGTTCGATTCTGAAACGCCGACCTCGCGACTTCTCAGCACAGTAATGCCTTGGATGAAGGGACGGCGCCCGGCGTGGCTGATCCGTCTGGGCCTGTTCATGTATGACAATCTGGGTGGGCGCAAAATCCTGCCGGGGACAAGCTCACTGGATTTGCAAAGCGCGCCGGAAGGCGGGCCGTTGCAGAACAAGTTTCACACAGCCTACGAGTATTCCGATTGCTGGATCGAGGATTCACGGCTGGTGGTGCTGAATGCCCGCGATGCTGAGGCACGTGGGGCGAATATTCTGGTACGGACCGAAGTTCTGGCGGCCAAACGTGTCGATGATCTGTGGGAGATCACTATGCGCGATAAGCAGAGCGGCGAAACGCGGGTGGTGCAGGCCAAAATGCTGATCAACGCGGGTGGCCCCTGGGTTGGGGACATCATCCAGACCAAGATCCACATCAACTCTCGCGAAGGTGTGCGGCTGGTGCGCGGCAGCCATATCGTGACGCCAAAGCTCTATGATCACGACAAGTGCTATTTCTTCCAAGGTGAAGACGGGCGCATCATTTTCGCCATTCCGTATGAGCGCGATTTTACGCTGATCGGCACAACGGACCAGGATCACCCAGACCCGGCAGAGCCCCCGATCTGTACGGAGACCGAGCAGGATTATCTGTGCGCATTTGCATCGAAATATTTCCAGAAACCGGTTACGCGCGATGACATCGTGTGGACTTATTCTGGTGTGCGTCCGTTGTATGACGACGGGGCCAGCAGCGCCACTGCGGCGACGCGGGATTACACCCTGAAAGTTGACGCGCAGGGTGGGGCGCCTGTTCTGAATGTCTTTGGTGGCAAGATCACCACCTATCGACGCCTCGCCGAGAGTGCGATGGACAAAGTGTCCGAGCATTTCCCCGATCTTCCCGGCCCCTGGACTGCAGGCATTTCGCTTCCGGGCGGCGATTTTCCAGTTGGTGGCGTACCGGATTTGGTCGAGGCAATGTTGGCCGACTACCCGTTTCTGGACCGTGTCTGGGCGCAACGTCTGGTTCGCGCCTATGGCACTGAGGCCAAGACAATTTTGGGCGACGTCAAGTCCATATCAGATCTGGGCGAGGACTTCGGCGCAACGCTTACCGCGCGGGAACTGGCGTGGCTGATGGACAAGGAATACGCGCGCACGGCCGAAGATGTTGTCTGGCGCAGAAACAAGATGGGCCTGCGGTTAAGTGCCGAGCAGATCGCTGGCATTCAAGGTTGGATGGATCGCAAAACCGAACCCGTCGCAGTGAACGCCTGACCAAAGACGTAAAAAGCCCCGCCAGTTTGGCGGGGCTGTTGTTTTGGATCACGCGGCCTCTTCTGATGGGCCCGGATCGTCTTTGGTTCCCTTGATCCATTCCCGCATCCCCTGCAGCAGGGCGTAAAGGACCGGCACCAGGATCACGCCGACCAGAGTAGCTGCCAGCATCCCGCCGAACACGGCGACACCGATGGCTTTCTGGCTGGCGGCACCCGCGCCGCTAGCTGCCAGAAGCGGCACAACACCCAGCAGGAAGGACAGGGCCGTCATCATCACCGCACGGAAACGTTGAAAGGCGGCCTCGGCTGCAGCGTCTTTGACCGACAACCCTTTGGCGCGTTGTTCCATCGCGAACTCAACGATCAGAATACCGTTCTTCGAGGCCAACCCCACAAGCATGATCATCCCGATCTGCGTATAGAGGTTGATGTCGCTGCCCACGATAGCCACAGCCGCCACCGCCCCGAACAAGGCGACGATCACCGATAGCAGGATCGACACAGGCAAGGTCCAACTCTCGTATTGCCCCACAAGGAAGAGGTATCCGAACAGGATCGCTAGACCGAGGATGATCACCACCAGTCCACCGGTCGCCAATTGTTGCTGCGCGGTCCCGGTCCATTCAAAGGCATATCCCGGGGGCAGGGCAGTCGTGGATTCCTCGGTCATGACATTGATCGCGTCACCAGTGGATAACCCAGGCGCCGGAACCGCCGTTACTGTCGCCGAACGGAACAGGTTGTGACGTTTCAGCAGGACCGGACCCAGTACGTTTTCGACATCAATGAGCGTACCCAGAGGCACCATCTCACCCTTGGTCGAGCGCACATACAGGTTCGAGATATCGTCGACATTATCGCGATAAGAACCGTCGGCCTGAATCATCACGCGATACACGCGCCCGAACAGGTTGAAGTCGTTCACATAGTAGGACCCCAACTGCGCCTGCATCGTCTGGAACACCTCGGCCACGGACACTTGCAGCGTCTTGGCCTTTTCGCGATCCAGATCCACGAACAACTGAGGAACGTTGGCCCGGAATGTGGTGTAGGCCTGACCGATTTCCGGTCGTTGGTTGGCCGAATAGACGAACGACCCAACTGCAGACGCCAGATCCTGAGGCGTGCCGCCTCCGGTCTGCTGCACCTCCATCTCCACACCTGCCGAGTTGCCGAGGCCTTGAATGGGTGGTGGGTTGAACGCGATTATCGATGCGGCGGTTTCACCATAGGCAATCGCCAGCACTTTCTGCAGGATTGCATCAGCGCTCAGGTCATCCTCTTTCCGTTCATCCCAGTTGTCGAGGTTCACAAAGATCGCGGCACCGTTTGTTGTCGTACCGTTCAGGATCGAGAACCCGTTGATCAGAACTGTGCTGGCGACGCCGGGGATCTGTTGGATCTGTGTGTCAACACGTGCAGTGACCGCTTCGGTCCGTTCCAACGTCGCAGCGTCTGGCAGTTGCACGTCCACGAACAGATACCCGTTGTCTTCCAGCGGAAGGAAACCACTCGAAGTGTTGGACATGATCGTGCCTGTGCCCATGGCCAGCGCAACGATGATCCCCAGGCCGATGATCGGAAGGATCAGCAATTTGCGTACGATGGCGACATAGCCACTGCGAACGCCGCCGATGAAGTTTTCGAACACCGCCAACAACCCCTTGGGCGGACCGGAGCGTGCCTTCAACACCAGGCCGCACAACGCAGGCGACAGCGTCAACGCGTTGATCGACGAGATCACAACAGCGGTCGAGATCGTCACAGCGAACTGCGAATAAAGCCGTCCCGAGATGCCGGGCATAAAGGTGACGGGCACGAACACCGCCAACAGAACCAGCGTGGTTGCAATAACCGGACCGGTGATCTGCCCCATGGCCTTGCGCGTCGCCTCAGCCGGTGGAAGCCCTTCGTCGGCGATGATCCGTTCGACGTTTTCGACCACAACGATTGCGTCATCCACAACGATCCCGATGGCCAGCACCAGCGCGAACAAAGAGATCGTGTTCAGCGACATGCCAAATAGCAGCAGGAACGCGAATGTCCCAATCAACGACACGGGGATCGCAACCGCCGGAATGATTGTCGCGCGCCAGCTTCCAAGGAAAACAAACACCACCGAGATCACCAGAATGAAGGTCAGGATCAGGGTCGTGACCACGTCATTCAGCGACTGATTGACAAAGTCCGTCGTGTTGAAGGGTACGGCGTATTCCACATCCGTCGGGAAGGTGCGGGACAACCGCTCAAGCTCGGCCTCGACTCGGTCCGACACGGCCAGCGCGTTCGCGCCAGGGGCCTGATAGATGCCGATTACCGTGGCCGGGACACTGTCAAAATAGCCCGAAGCCGCATAATATTCTGCGCCCAACTCGACCCGCGCGATGTCCTTGACCCGCACGATTGAACCGGCATCCCCGGTTCGGATGACAATGTCGCCGAACTCTGCGGCCGAGGTCAGGCGGCCCTTGGTTTTGATAGTGTATTGAAAGGTCTGCCCTTCCGGGACAGGAGGAGCGCCGATGGAACCGGCTGAAACTTCGACGTTTTGTTCCCGAATTGCATTGATCACATCACCCGGAGTGATGGACAAAGCAGCCATCTGATCCGGGTCCATCCAGATCCGCATGGCGTATTCAAGATTGGTCAGAACGTCGGCTTTACCCACTCCCTGAACACGTGCCAGCGCGTCTTTCAGGTTGATCGAAGCATAGTTTGATAGAAAGACACTGTCATAAGTCTCATTTGGCGAGGTCAGCGTCACCAGCAACAGCATGTTGGTGGATGCTTTTTGAGTAACCACGCCAGATGAGGTCACTTCGGCAGGCAGGGACGACATGGCCTGAGCAACGCGGTTCTGCACGTTGACTGAGGCGATGTCTGGGTCGGTGCCCACTTCGAATGTGACGTTGAGCGAATAGGATCCGTTATCTGCCGAGGTCGACGTCATGTAGATCATGTCGTCCACACCGTTGACCTGCGCCTCGATCGGGGCGGCGACGGTGTTTTCCACGGTTTCGGCGTTGGCGCCAGTGTAGGTAGTCGTCACGCTGACCACCGGTGGCGTAATGTCCGGGAACTGAGCGACCGGCAGAACCAAATAACCGATGCCGCCCATGATCGTCAGGACAAGCGAAATAACCAGGGCCAGCTTGGGCCGGCTAATGAACAGGGCTGAGAACATCCGTTATTCTCCCGGCTGTTCAGAGGCGACGACGGCATCCACCGAAACGCCCGGGCGAACCCGCTGCAGGCCCTCAACGATCACGCTTTCACCTTCGCGCAGACCATCCGTCACAATAATCGCCGTCCCAACCACGTCGCCGGTTGTGATGTAGCGCTGTTCGACCATTTGTTTGTCATTCACCACCAACACAAACTCACCACGCTGGTCGCGCTGTAAGGCAGCCTGAGGGACCAGCACCTGAAGGGTGGGCTCCAGTGCTTCGATCTGAACGCTCAGAAATTGTCCGTCGATGATGAACCTGTCCGCGTTGGGGAACTCGGCACGCATTGTAATTGCGCCGGTCAGAGGGTCGATGCGGTTGTCTACAAAAACGATCTCGCCTGTTTCGTCCAGCTTGGTTCCGTTGGGCAAGGTGAGGTGCACATTCGGGCTTTTGTTGCTTTCAGCCAGCGAGGCCGCACTCTCTCCAACCTGTTCGAGAACCGAAGTGAACTGCTTTTCGTTCAGCGAGAAATTTACATAGATAGGGGCTTCACTTACCAGATTGACGAGCGGAGGATTTGTCGGCCCCACAACGTCGCCTACGCTTGTTTCCACACGTCCGATCCGCCCGTCAAAAGGCGCGTGGATCTCGGTATAGCTCAGGTCCAACTCTGCTTGTTGGATGGCAGCGTGAGCGGCCTTGACCTCGGCCTCGGCGACCAGTTCATTGGCGCGGGCGATGTCACGCTCGGACTCCGGGGTGGCATCGCGTTTGTACAGCTCTTCCTTTCGGGCCAGATCGACCTTGGCAAGCTCCAGATTGGCCTCCGCCCGGTCCAGATCGGCTTTACGGGCCTCCAGGGTCGCCTCATAAAGATCGGGTTCGATGGTGAACAACAGGTCGTCTTTTTTGATAAGCGCACCGTCTTCCACGTCCTGAGTTTCAAGAAAGCCGTTCACGCGGGCGACAATATCCACCTTGTTAATGGCCTCGGCACGCCCGATGAACACGGCCTCATCGGTAATTTCTTCGGTATAGGCCGCTGCAATAGACACTTTCGGCGGCGGCGCGTCGCTTTGATCCTGCGCCAGCGCCGTGAACGAGACGCCCAAACTGGTCAGTGCCGCGATGGCCAAGACCGGACCTCTGTGTCGGAAAAAGGAATTCTTTAATGCAAGGGACATGGCGGGCGCCTCGTTAGACCTATGGATATTGCGTCGAGGCAGCTCTGTTGCCTCGACGAGTCGTGCTGATTTCTTGGCAGGATGGCCGTTTTGGAACTTTATCTCAAGCTTCTTGAATGCGTCGGCCGGGTGATGTGCCCGGAAATTATTTCGGTTTCAGGCGGACTTACGCCAAGATCCTATGGAGTTTTGACGGCCAAACCCGGTTTTTGTCGCATTTCGAAAAGAAAACGGAGGCCAAATGGCCTCCGTAACTATGGTGTTGTGATCCAAAATCTCAGTCGCGCTGCCCCGCGAACCTGGATTGCCAGTCTTCGCGTTGTTCGTCCGTGATCTTGGCGAACAGAACGTCCGGCACCGTGAACGCGTGACCGGGGGGCAGGGCGTCCAGCGCGGCCGCAACATCGTCGGGCCAACTGGTGTCCAAAGAGTTCATTGCGCTTAGCATCTTGGCCGAGGCTTCAGGGATGAACGGTGCGCTAAGAACGGCGTAGAGGCGGATCAGATTCAGGCCCAGACGCACCTGAGCGGCGGCCTGTTCAGGGTCTTCCTTGAATGTCGACCAAGGGGCAGCGGCTTGCAGGTATTCGTTGCCCGCAACCCAGATCGCACGCAGTTCCTGCGCGGATTTGCGGACATCCATCGCCTCCATATGCGCTTCATAGGCTCGGACGCGTTTGGTCAGCTCATCAATCAGCGCTTGCTCGCGGTCGCCATAAGCGCCGCCTTCAGGAACTGCCTCACCAAACTTGGATCGGCAAAACTTTGTAATGCGGCTGACAAAGTTACCCAGAACATCTGCCAGGTCCTTGTTCACCGACTGCTGGAAGTTCTCCCATGTGAATTCGCTGTCGCTGCTTTCGGGCGCATGGCTCAGCAACCACCAGCGCCAATAATCGGCAGGCAGGATTTCCAGCGCCTGATCCATGAACACACCACGGCCCTGGCTGGTCGAGAACTGACCACCATCGTAGTTCAGGTAGTTGAACGACTTGATGTAGTCGACAAGCTTCCAACGTTCGGATGACCCAGATTCTTCGTTGTAGGTGTTGGTGCCCAAAATCGTTGCCGGGAAGGAAAGGGTGTGGAAGGGCACGTTGTCCTTGCCCATGAACTGGACATAACGGACATCGTCCGCACCTTTGTCGGTGCGCCACCAGCGCTCCCAGTCGGCGTCGGTCCTGCCGTTGGCATCCGCCCATTCCTTTGCGCAGGCGATGTATTCGATCGGCGCGTCGAACCAGACGTAGAAGACTTTGCCTTCCATGCCGGGCCAGTCCTGATCGCCCTTCTTGACCGGTACACCCCAGTCCAGATCGCGGGTGATGCCGCGATCCTGAAGGCCGTCGCCGTCATGAAGCCATTTTTTGGCGATCGAGGTGGTCAGGATTGGCCAATCGTTCTTGCTGTCGATCCACGCGTCCAATTGGTCCTTCATCGCCGATTGCCGCAGGTACAGGTGCTTGGTCTCGCGCACCTCCAGATCGGTCGATCCGGAAATGGCCGAGCGCGGCTCGATCAAATCGGTCGGGTCCAGCTGTTTGGTGCAGTTTTCACACTGGTCGCCCCGCGCACGTTCATAACCGCAATTGGGGCAGGTACCTTCAATGTAGCGGTCAGGAAGAAAGCGGCCATCGGCGTTGGAATAGACCTGTTTTTCGCTGACTTCGCGGATCAGCCCTGCATCGTCCAGCTTCCCGGCAAAATGCTGGGTCAGCGTCTTGTTCTGCTCACTGGACGAACGGCCAAAATGATCGAAACTCATACCAAAACGCTTGGCGATGTCCGCCTGGACCTCGTACATATCTGCGCAGTATTCAGCCACCGGCTTGCCCGCTTTCGCTGCGGCCAGCTCGGCAGGTGTGCCGTGTTCGTCGGTGGCGCAAAGGAACATAACCTCGTTCCCCCGGCCACGCAGGTAGCGTGCGTACAGATCAGCCGGCAATTGCGAGCCGATCAGGTTACCGAGGTGCTTGATCCCGTTGATGTAAGGGATCGCTGAGGTGATGAGAATCCGAGCCATGTTCCGTTTCCGCGTAACTGTCTGCGCGCCCGTCTACATTATGTAACCGGCCAGCAAAACCCCGGCTTTGGTTCGGACGTCATTTTAGGCACGGGTGGCCGGGAAAATCGGCCTGGCTTACCGCCTAGGATTGCGCCGCCTTCACCGCATGCAATACCTCAGAGTTGTAAATTAGAATCACAAACTCTTGAATTTCCGCAATGACTTCCCATCTATCATGTATACCACAGTATACAATAACGAGGGCAAACAACTGATGTTCGACTTTCTGCTTGAGGGTGCATTTGCGCCCTTCACTTTGGCGCTTGCGCTTCTGTTCGGCTTGCTTGTGCTGGAACTGATCGCATTGGTCCTGGGTGGAAGCCTTATGGCGGGCGAGGGCGATGTCGATCTGGATGTTGTCGATGCCCCCGATCTGGATGTCGGTGATTTCGGTCTGGATATTGATGCCGACATGGATCTGGGCGATTTCGAATTGGCCGAGATCGAGGCAGACGCGCCAGGCGCGGTCTCTGCGGGACCTTTGGCGTGGCTGGGGATCGGCAAAGTGCCGTTCATGATCTGGCTGGTGGTTCTGCTGGCAGGCTTCGGCTTGTCCGGTATGGGCCTGCAACTGACGCTGCGCGACCTGCTGGGCTTTGACCTTCCGCCTTGGATGGCAGCGATTCCCGCTGGTGCCTTTGGGCTGTGGTTTGCACGTGGCTTTGGCGGCATCTTTGCTCGTCTGCTGCCCAAGACCGAGACCGAGGCGATGTCGGAACGCCTGCTTGCCCGTCGCCGTGGCGTGATCACCCAAGGCACCGCTTCGCGCGGACGCCCCGCCGAGGTGCGCGTCATGGATCGGTTTGGCAATACCCACTACCTGCGCGCCGAGCCGTTGCAGGACAAAGACACGCTTGAGCAGGGCACCGATGTGCTTGTGCTGCGCGACCGACGGCGCGACCGGTTCGTTCTGGTCGGCATGTCTGAATAACCAAAATTTCTAACCCCATCACGGAGGATTTTGCATGGAACTTACATTCCTAGCCGTCACAGTTGTGACCATTCTGGCAGTAGTTTTGTTTATCGGCCTTGTGCTTGGTCGTCTTTACCGCCGCGCGACCCGAGAGATCAGCTTGGTGAAAACCGGTGCTGGCGGTAAGAAAGTCATCATGGATGGTGGCGTCATCGTCGTGCCGTTGCTGCACGAAGTCAGCCCCGTCAACATGAAAACCCTGCGCCTTGAGGTTCAGCGCAGCGGAGAGGCCGCTCTGATCACCAAGGACCGGATGCGCGTGGACGTGGGCGTCGAGTTCTACGTCTCGGTCATGGCGACTGAAGAAGGTATCGCTCGTGCTGCGCAAACCCTTGGCGATCGGACGTTCGACGTCGAACAGCTGCGGGAAATGATCGAAGGCAAATTGATCGACGGTCTGCGCGCTGTTGCGGCCCAGATGACTATGGACGGTCTGCACGAAAACCGCGCTGACTTTGTGCAAGAAGTGCAGAATGCGGTGTCCGAAGACCTTCTAAAGAACGGTCTTTCCCTGGAATCTGTTTCGCTGACCGCATTGGACCAGACGCCGTTTGAGGCGCTTGACGAAAACAACGCCTTTAACGCTGTGGGTATGCGCAAGCTGGCCGAGGTCATTGCGACCTCAAAGAAAGAGCGTGCGCAGATTGATGCGGATGCCGAGGTCGAGGTGCGCCGTGCAGCGATGGAAGCTCAGCGTCAGAAGCTGTTGATCGAAAAGGACGAAGAGCAGGCGCGCATCGAGCAGACGCAGCAGATCGAAACGCTACGTGTGGCGCAAGAGGCCGAGGTTGCAGCCCGGACTGAAGACTCGGTACGCGAAACGGAACGGGCACGGATCGCTCGTGAAGAAGCCATTCGCGCCGCAGACATCGAGCGTGAGCGTAAAATCCGCGAAGCCGAGATCTCGAAAGAGCGTGAACTGGAAGTGGCCGAGCAAGAGCGTCAGATCATCATCGCGCAGAAATCCGAAGAGGAAAGCCGCGCGCGTGCATCCGCTGATTTGGCCCGTGCCGAGGCGACCAAAGCGACCGAAGCCGTGGCGACCGCGCAGAAGGTTGCCGAGGCCGAGCGTATCAAGCAGATCGCGCTGATCGAAGCCACCCGCGAAGCCGAGCGTCAGGCGACCGCTATCAGACTGGCTGCGCAAGCTGAGAAAGAATCCGCTGCTGACCGCGCCGAAGCCCGCCGTGAAGAGGCGCAGGCCGAAGCGGACGCGCTGAACATTCGGGCCGAGGCCAAGAAGAACGACATGCTGGCCGAAGCCGAAGGTAAGCGTGCGATCGTCGAAGCAGACAACGTGCTGTCAGTGGATCAGATCCGCATGAAGGTTGATCTGGCGCGGATCGAAACCATGCCGTCGATCATCGCGGAGATGGTTAAACCAGCTGAGAAGATCGACTCGATCAAGATCCATCAGGTTGGCGGTATCGGTGGCACCAATGGCGGCGGCGCATCGAACGGCGACAAGCCGGTCGTCAACCAGGCGCTGGACTCGATCATGGGAATGGCGGTGCAGATGCCGGCGCTCAAGAAGCTGGGCGAAGAACTGGGCCTGTCGATGGAAAACGGTGTCGGGGGTGTCGTCAACGGTGCGCTTGAATCGACGGTTGAACCTGCCGAAGAAGGCGGCGTGATCGAAGAAGGATCGCGGACAGAGCACTAATCGAAAGGGGCCGGGGTTTTCCCGGCCCTTTTTTATTGCTTTTCACGCGACCGTTTCAGCAGACGACCGATGGTGAACGACGTGCGTGGTGCGTAGACATAGTTGGTCCGCTCTTCGGGCGTCGGGCGTGAGCGCATTCGGGCCAGGCCAAAGATGATCAGGAAAACATGGCCGACCGCCACAAATGCAAACAGGGCTCCGGGCCCAAACTGCTGAATCAACGTCGATGAGATATAGGGTGAGGCTATCGCACCCAAAGCGAACCAGAACATCAGTGCCGCGGATAGCTCAACCCGTTCTTCTGCCGTTGCAAAGTCGTTTGCATGAGCGGAAGAGACCGAGAAGATCGGGAAGGTTGTCAGGCCAAAGAAAACAGCGGCCAGCATGACGCCTGCCGTTCCTGTTCCGCTGGCCGCCATTGTGACACCGCTGCTGACAACCGCAGCAACGGACAGCCAGATCAGCACCCAGCGCCTGTCATATTTGTCGGCCAGCCAGCCAACCGGGTACTGCGCCAGTGCACCACCCAAAACAAAGGATGCCAGGAAGAATGCGATCTGGTCCACGTCCAGCCCAACTTCCTGACCGTAGACCGGACCAACCATACGAAACGACGCAGAGCTGAGCGCCGCAACGATCACACCTGCAACGGCCAAGGGTGAGCTGCGCCAGGCCAGTTTGGGTCTCAACCGAGGGGCGTCGGGTGTTTTCGGCTGGCTGGCCCGTGTCAACGTCAACGGCAACAGGGACGCGCAGCACAGGATCGCCAGCAAGTTGTAGGACACGTATGACGCTGGCGGCAAAACCGCGATGATCAACTGTGCGCACAGAGACGCGCCCATATCCGCAATGCGATAGGTCCCCATGGCGCGGCCGCGCGTTTCGTTTGTGACTTTGGCGTTCAGCCACGCCTCGATCACCGTATAGGCCCCGGCGACACAGGTTCCAGACGCGACCCGAAGGGCTGCCCAGATGTACGGGTTTTCGGTCAACGTATGCCCAATAAGACCCATTGCGCCCAAGGCGGTGCAGACTGCGAAGGCTCGCGAATGACCAACGCTGCCCATCAGGCGCGGAGCCCACCAGCAGCCAATGAAGAAGCCAAGAAAGTGCGCCGAACCCAACATACCGATTTGTCCGGTCGTGAACCCAAGCGTGATGCCCGAGATCGCATCCAAAGGACCAACGCCGCCCGTTGAGAGCTGCAGAAGAATGACAGAAAGAAACAGGGCGGCAAAAGAAATGATCGTGCGCATAGTGCGCCCAGCATTACCGCATCAGCGAGCGTTGCGCGTGATAATTCGACCTCTGCGCGTCGTTTTTTGTCCTTTGGGTGTCAGGCCTTGCGGGTCAACTCGGCCCGGATGTTCAAAGACACGGTATCGGCGACCAGATCGGGATAGCCAGAGGCGCCGAAGTTATGGCGGTTCAATGCGCCCGACAGTCGAATTGACAAAGCGTTCAGGTCATCAGCCTCGGTTCCGGGTTCGCGGTACAGATTGGCTTGCAGGGTCACAGGGCGTGTGACCCCGCGCACCGTCAGGTCTCCGGTGATGGTTGCGCCTTCGGAAATGCGGCCAGTGGGGCCAAGCTGTATTCGGGTAGATTTGAACGTAATGCTCGGAAATTCCTGCGCGTTTAGCACGTTTTTGCTTAGCATCGGGCCGCGGGCAAAGGGCAACCGGGTGCGCGCCGCGGCTACATTCAGCACGACGGTGACACGGCTGTTTTGTAACTGTTCCGTGTCGACCCGAATATCTGCCGATTGGATCGGCATCGTGCCTGACTGCGCAACCCCCGAGAGCATGAAGGAAAACCCGACGGACGTCCCGGCTCGAGACAATTCATATTGGACCAACGCAGCATGAGTTGGCCGTGCCAGCGGAATGCTCGCCAGACCCGCAATCAGAAAGCGCCGCGTCAATGATCTCATGCCAAAACCTCTTGTCTGTGGGCGCGCGAGCGGCTGAGCAGAAACAGCAGAATTCCGATGTTCAGGCCGTTCCATAGAATGCCGTTTACGAAAGCCAGTTGGTAATTGCCGGTCACGTCGTAAATCCAGCCGGACATCCATCCCCCCAGCGCCATGCCCATGATCGTCATCATCATGACAAACCCCACGCGCGCGCCGGCCTCTCGCGGGGGCATATATTCGCGCACAATAAGGGCATAACCGGGAACGATGCCGCCTTGTGACAGGCCAAAAAGCAGGCTGATCAGGTAGAGTGAGACCATCCCGTCATAGGGAAGGAACAGAAACAACGCGAGGCATTGCAGGACCGAGCCGATCAGAACCGTCAGGACGCCGCCAAGTTGATCGGCGACCATGCCTGATATTACTCGGCTGATCACACCTCCGAACAGCATCAGGGACAACATCTCGGCGCCGACTGTGGGTCCGTAACCCAGCCCGACGCAATAGGACACGATATGCACCTGAGGCATCGACATCGCGACACAGCACGATATACCGGCCAGACCGAGGATGTATTGAAGTGCCCGAGGGGAAATGCCGACGCTGCGCGCCTTGATTTGTGCGGCAGACGCTGCGGTGCTGTGCGCCTCGGCCGGGACCTGTCGACGCAACAGTAGGGATAGGGGAATGACGACAAGCAGCGTTATGACAGCCAGCGTCAGGTAGACCTGCTGCCAACCGTCGCGCGCGAGTATGCCGGACAGCAATGTCGGCCAGATAGCCCCAGACAGGTAGTTTCCGCTTGCCACCAGACCCACAGCGATCCCGCGCCGTTTCATGAACCAGTGCGAGATGTCGGCGATCAATGGTCCAAAGCCGATGGATGCCCCGAGGCCCAACAGAAGATGTGCGACGGACAACATCACAATGTTTGGCGCCAGTGTCGCCAGAAGATAGCTGGTCGCGCTGAGGATTGCGGCCCCGATCAGGGCTTTGGTCACGCCCAGCCGATCCACCAATTGCCCCATCCAAAAATTGCCAAGGGCGAACCCGATCATGGCCAATGTGTAAGGCATCGCGGCCTCGGCGCGTCCGGCGTTGAATTGGGTTTCGATGGCGGGCATCACAACGATGACGGCCCACATTCCCACATTGGCCACGGTTGCGATGATCAAAGTGATCGCAAGTCGCAGCCAGGAGTATCGGCTATCGTGGATCGCGTGGCTCATCCTGAAACGCTAGGGCTCGGCCTGTGCTTTGGCCAGTCACAAACCCCGTGAGGGGCGCGTGATCACACGGGTGTGTCTTCTGTAGCGATCTGTTGCAGGTGCAAACCGGCGCGCGGTTTGGTCTGCGTGGCATGCCAGCTGACCGGGGGCAGGGCGCGGGCACGGCGGCGGGTCAGGGTCCAGCGCCGGGCCTCTGCCTGATGGTTTGCGGCCATGTGCCAGCGCGTCTCTACCCCCTGTGCGCCGCCGTCGCCGGGGGTCAGCAGCATCCCCAGCGGGGCACGCCCCATCGCACCACCCTGTTCCGCAGCCAGATGCATGCGCCGCACCGGGGTCAGCCCTGGCGCGCCGGGCAGATCACCGACAACCAGAGGCATAGCCGCGCTGCGCAGGGCCTCTTCTACGCACCACAGCAGATCTTCGGACCGGGTCGGGCGCACAAAGATGAACCGGGCGGGATCGGCAAAGGCCATCATGCCATCGGGGTTAAGCTGGCCGGGCTCCCATGCGGGCGCGATCCACAGCACCGGCCCCTGCATCTGCCCCGCCAGCCACATGGCAAAGCTGCGCCGGGCGGGGCCGCAGGCCTCGTGCACGCGGGCCAGTTGCAGTCTGATCTGCGGATGAAGATCTATCCCCGGCACCTCACGTGCGGGTTTGCGGCCAAGAAGATGTGTAGACATGCTGTCAGGCTAGCATGTTCTCACTTTGTTCTCAATTGTGGAATTGCGGCAACGGATGCCTTAACGCGACAAAAGCAGGCGGCCATTGGCGAACTGGATATTCGAGAACCGATGCAGGTAATCCATACCCAGCAAGGATTTGTCCAATTCCCCTTCGTTTACCCAGGCCGAGATATTCTGGTCCGTGATTGGCCCCAATGCCAGCGTGTCCAGGCGCACAGGCGCGGTCCGCACAACGCCATTGGCCGTGTTTGCCCGGCCGAAATAATTCAACTGATCGGGATCAATGCCAACACGTTCGGCGTCCCGCGAGCTTAAGACAATCTGGCTTGCGCCGGTGTCCACCAGAAAGGTGATCGGTTCTCCGTTCACATCAATGGGCAGATAATAGTGCCCGTCGGAGGCGCGCGGAACCTCTATGGTCTGGCCGGTGACAGTCATTTGCGGGGCAGGGCCAACAGTGGTGCGGATGTCTTCCCACAGGCCGACAACGGCAATGACACCGATAAAGATAAAGACCCACGCCAAAGCCTGCTGCAGCGTTTTGTTCAGAGACTGGCGGTTTTGTGCGACAAACCACGCTACAACGGCCGTACCAAGCACGGCCAGATATACCAAACGTCCAATGTTGTCGCCGTCCATAGCGCTCCTCACCATATTCTCTGAAAGATATATGGGGTTTTACGACGCAAAACCAAAGGCCTTGAGGCCGTCCAGGATGAATTGAACCGACAACGCCGCCAGCAGCATCCCCAACAGCCGCGTCAATACGTTCAGGCCGGTTTTGCCCAGCAAACGCGCAATCAAGCCGCCGGACAGGAAGAAGGTCAAAACCACAGCCATGACGGCCAGCATGACGATACAGGCCTCGACAATGCCAAGAATGCCCGGGTGCTGTCCGGCCAGCAGGATAATCGTCGCAATTGATCCGGGACCGGCGACCAGCGGAATGGCCAGCGGGAACACGGACGGGTCGTGGTGTTCCTCTTCTTCCTCGACCCGGTCTTCACGGCGTTTGGTGCGTCGTTCGAACAGCATGTCCAGTGCTGTAAGGAACAACAACGCGCCCCCGGCGACCTTGAAGGCCTCCATCGAGATACCGACAAAACCCAGCACCGCTTCGCCAAAGGCGGCAAAGGCAATGAGTATGCCAGAGGCCACGGCACAGGTGCGATAGGCCGTCCGGCGACGGGCGCGGGCGTCCATGTCCTGAGTTAAAGCCACAAAAATCGGCGCGGTGCCAAAGGGGTCAATCACCACGAACAGAGTGGTGAAGGCAGTGATGAAAAAGGCGAGGTCGATCATTTGCCGGCACCTTGTTGGAGGTCTAACAGAACGGCCACAGCTTTTTCCGCCAGATTGCTTGGAACATAGACGTGGTCGTGGTGATACCCCGCGACCATGTTTGCCGGAATGTCACTTTGGGCAAGAGCATCGGACACAGCGGCAGTCAAGCCAACGCCTTCCAGTGAGGAATGAACCCGCAGGGTGATGCACTTCATACTGATGGCGCCAGCGGGTGCCGCGTCGATCGGCACGATGAGGGACAGACCTTCGGCCTCCATGCAACTGGCCCGCGTTCCTTCGGGCCAGGCTTTGTCATGCGGCCAAACGACAAAGGCAAATTCCCCGTCCTGAAGTTCAGGGCGCATGCCTGCGATCATGGCAGTCGTTTCGATTACCGGTTTCGTCATGTTGTTTCGGCCTTTTCCAGGCGTTCGGCGGCGGCGACCCAAAGAGCCTCGGCTTTTTGCATGGCTTCGACCACTTCGGCAAATTTCCGGTTCCACGTTGCAAGATCGTTTTTCCTGTCGTCCTCGTAAAGCGCAGGATCTGCCAGTTTGGCCGACAGTTTATCATGCATATCCGTTAGCTTCTCGATCCGGTCCTCGCATTTGCGAAGGTCCGCCCGCAGGTTCAGCACTGCCTCGCGCGAAGGGCGCTTGGGCTTGATCACTTGCGGTTTCTCTTTGGCCGGTTTGTCGCGTCCCAGCAGCATGGTGCGATAGGTCTCGAGATCTCCCTCGAAGGGTTTGACCGTTCCGTCCGAGACCAGCCACAGATGGTCCGCGACCAGCGACAATAAGTGCATATCGTGGCTGACCAGAACCACCGCACCGGAATAGGCGGTCAACGCTTCGACCAGCGCCTCACGGCTTTCGATATCCAGGTGGTTGGTCGGCTCGTCCAGGATCAACATATGCGGCGCGTCGATGGTGGCGATCAGCAGAGACAGGCGTGCCTTCTGGCCGCCCGATAGACGACCAACCTTGGTTTCAGCCTGATCCGCGTTCAGCCCGAACCCCGCCAGACGCGACCGCCACTTGCCCGGCGCCTCGTTCGGGCGCAGGCGGCGCAGATGGTCCAGCGGCGTTTCGTCCACATAAAGCTCATCCACCTGATGCTGCGCAAAATAACCAATCCGCAGCTTGTTGCTGCGGGTCATCTTGCCCGCCATGAGCGGCAGTCGGTCGGACAGCAGCTTGGATAGGGTCGACTTGCCCTGACCGTTCTTGCCCAGCAGCGCGATCCGGTCATCCTGGTCAATACGCAGGTTCAAGCGGCGCAGCACCTCGGTGTCACCATAGCCCGTCACGCCGCCTTCAATCTGAATGATCGGCGGGGACAGCTCTTCTGGCTCTGGGAAGGAGAATGCGCGCAGAGCGGCCTCTTGAGGGGTTGAAACCAGCTGAATGCGCTCGATCATTTTCAAGCGTGACTGGGCCTGAACTGCTTTGGATGCCTTGTAACGGAAGCGATCCACGAAACTCTGCAGATGGGCGATCCGGGCCTTGGCTTTTACGTTCTCGGATTCCGCCTGTGCCAGTCGTTCAGCGCGGCGTTCGGCGAATTTGTCATAAGGAACCGCGTAGTAGGTCAGCTTGCGGTCTTCCAAATGCAGGATCGACCCCACCGCGCGGTTCAGCAACCCGCGGTCGTGGCTGATGATGATGACGGTGTGCGGATATTTGGCCAAATAGCTCTCCAGCCACAGCGCACCTTCGAGGTCCAGATAGTTTGTCGGTTCGTCCAGCAGCAGCAGATCGGGCTGTGAAAACAGCACCGCCGCCAACGCCACGCGCATCCGCCAACCGCCCGAGAAGTCGGAGCAGGGGCGCAACTGGTCGTCATCATCAAACCCAAGACCTTTAAGGATCGAGGCCGCGCGCGCCTCGGCAGACCACGCGTCGATATCTACAAGGCGGGTCTGAATTTCGGCGATGCGTGTGGGATCGGTCGCGGTGTCGGCCTCGTTCATCAGCGCGCTGCGCTCAGTATCGGCGGCCAGAACCGTGTTGATCAGCGACACATCCGAGGAGGGCACCTCTTGCGCCACTCCGCCAATCCGGGCGCGCTTCGGGACATTGATATTGCCTGACTCCAGCGCCAATTCGCCCCGGATCAGTCGGAACAGGGTTGTCTTCCCCGTGCCGTTCCGTCCCACAAGGCCAACCTTGTGCCCATCGGGAATGGTTGCACTGGCCCCATCGAATAGGGGGCGGCCTTCAACCGCGTAGGTTATGTCTTGAATCCGTAGCATGACGCGCTCTTAGCAGAGCCTTGTTGCCGCCGCCAGCAGCTTGATATGTTCAATATCCAGGCAATGTGTTAGCGCTGATCCGGTTGACATTACTCGACGGTTTTCATCATGCGCGCGGCTCAGACGCCTCCTTCTTTGGTCACTTTGATCTTCGCTACGGCGTTGTCGGTGCTGTCGTTGAACATGTTCCTGCCGTCGCTTGCGAGGATGGCCGAGGGGTTTCAGGTCGACTACGGACTGATTAACTTGTCAGTCGCCGGGTATCTGGCGGTGTCCGCCGTGTTGCAATTGATCATGGGGCCGTTGTCCGACCGATATGGTCGCAGACCGATCCTTTTGATTTGCATGGCAGTTTTCACAGTGGCCTCCGTTGGCTGCGTATTGGCCGAGTCGATCTGGATATTCCTCGGTTTCCGTCTGCTTCAAGCAGCGGTGGTGGCCGGACCCGTGCTGTCCAGCGCCTCGATCCGGGATCTCTATGCCCCGAACGAGGCCGCCAGCAAACTGGGCTATGTTGCGATGGCAATGGCTTTGGCACCGATGCTTGGCCCGATGCTGGGCGGTGCACTGGATATGCTGTTCGGCTGGCGGGCAGGATTCATTTTGTACTCGGTCCTGGGGGCGGGGATGCTAGTGCTGTTGTGGGCGGATATGGGTGAGACGAATACGAACCGTTCCGCAACATTCTCGGCTCAGCTAAAGGAATACCCGCACCTGTTTCGCGCGCGTCGGTTCTGGGGTTACGCGCTGTGTGCGGCATTCTCGATCGGCGGGTTCTTCAGCTTTATCACCGGTGCGCCACTGGTCGCCGCGGTCTGGTTCGACCTGAGCCCTGCCATGCTGGGTCTGGGGATCGGAATTATTACCGGCGGCTTCATGGTGGGCAATTTCATCACCGGGCGTATCGCAGCACACACGAAGCTGACGACGATGATCCTGATCGGTCGGGTTGTTGCCTCTATTGGCCCTTTCTGCGGGTTGATGCTGTTTACAGCGGGTCTCGGCTCGGTCTGGGTATTCTTCGGCTCGGCCATTTGCGTGGGCTTCGGTAACGGGCTGACGAATGCGAACGCCTCGGCCGGGGTAATGTCCGTGAGACCCAATCTGGCGGGCAGCGCTGCGGGGCTATCTGGTGCGTTGATCGTGGCGTTGGGTGCAATTCTGACCTTGATGACCGGCGCGTTTGTTAGCCCTGAAAATGGGCCCTTTCTGGTGTTGGGCATGATGTTCGCCAGCAGCTTTGTCGGATTGCTTGCGGTGCTTTACGTTCGCCGGATCGACGCGTCAGAGCCCTTGCCGGACACAATCTGATGGCCAAGACCCACTGGCGCAATCATTCCACTTTTCATGAGGCACATACCGTGTTAGGCGGCGCGCGATGGATTTCGGCGCGTACCTCGCGCCATATAGTAAGGAGAGGCCGATATGGCACTGGAACGCACATTCTCGATCATCAAACCTGATGCAACCCGTCGCAACCTGACTGGCAAGATCAACGCCAAGTTCGAAGACGCTGGCCTGCGCATCGTTGCGCAAAAGCGCATTCACATGACCAAAGCTCAGGCTGGCAAGTTCTACGACGTACACGCCGAGCGTCCGTTCTATGACGAACTGTGCGAATTCATGTCCTCCGAGCCGGTTATCGTTCAGGTTCTGGAAGGCGAAGGCGCCATTGCAAAGAACCGCGAAGTCATGGGCGCAACCAACCCCGCAGACGCAGCACCCGGCACCATCCGGGCCGAGTTCGCAGAATCGGTTGGCGAAAACTCGGTCCACGGTTCGGACGCGCCTGAAACTGCTGCGGTTGAAATCGCATACTTCTTCTCGGGCATCGAACTGGTCGGCTAATCCGTCATCAGACGAAGTTCTGGGCCGTATCCCATTGGGGGTGCGGCCTTTTTCGTTTCAGACCTGTTTAAGATCTTTCGGCGCGACCCGTATGCCTATCGCATCCAGATCAGAAATCATGCGGGTTTCCGGGGCGGTGCTGACGCTGGATTTTATCGCGTCGAACTTTACGCGCAGTGCCTTCTTTTCCTCGCCCTTGCAGTCGTTCCAGGGGCGCCCCTGCAATCCCATCACCAATACGTAGTATCCGATGAAATGCGGCCGGGTGCCCGCCTGCAATAGCCGGGCATAGGCTTCATCCGGCCCCAAATCGCGCAATTCCTGCGCAGAATGAATACCTGCGCGTGCGCAGGATTGCTCAAAAGCCGGGCCGAGATTGCGGATCGATGAAACAGGATCAGACATACCCCCGTCTTAGCCAAATGCCCGGACAGAGTCATTCGGTTGTTCGAGCAAAATCAGATGTTCTGGTCATTGCTGTTGATCAACGGAGTTAGTCGTTGATCGGATCGCAGGAATATGAATTCATGATCACGTACTGGATCCTCGGTGAAAGGGACGCTCTTAATGGCTCGGGTCAAAAACTGTTTTGTTATCCCGGGCACATTCGATGAGGCGGGTTTTACTAAATCTTTGAAAGAATTGGCATTGCGGTTCGAGGCCGCTGAACCTGCTGGAAATTTTGATATTCTGGATTGTCATGACCAATCCCTCAGGGCATCTAGCAAGGTATTGATCCAAACCGATGGGTCATTGTTTTTGTTGCGCGGCGGAACAGCCGAAACCCAGCGGTGCAAGGGTAAGGGCAAGTTCGTGCAGGAATTGCCTGACGGACCCGTCAAGGCGGGTCTAGCGGGCTTTCCCAAGTTGCGCGCGTTGATGAGCGTCGGGGCGGGCAGGGCCAAGCACCGATCGTTTGCCATTCTGGGTGACCTGCAAAAGACACAAGTGCGTGGCACGATGATGTTGATGTCCTCGGATCAGGGGCAGGTAACTGTTGTTACTGTTCAACACATGCGCGGATATGACCGGGCATATAAGACTGTTTGTGAAAAGCTGACGAAATTGGAGGGTGGTAAAAGCAAGGCTAAGCCATTGTTCGACTGGTTGTTTCCCGACGCGACCATATACAAGGCCAAGCCCGAAATCCGCGTTAGTAAACAAGAGCCATCAATCGAGGTCGCCACCGACATCATTCGCACCTATCTGGCGGTCGCGCGCCAGAATGAGGCGGGCGTGATCGATGATATTGATACTGAATTTCTGCATGACTACCGCGTTTCCTTGCGCCGCGTGCGATCTGTGATCAGCCTGTTCAAGGGGGTGCTCTCGCCTGAACAAACCGCTGCATTAAAGCGCGAGTTTTCCGGCCTGATGGAATCCACTGGACGAGCGCGAGATTTGGACGTCTATCTGTTGGAAAAAGACAGTTACTTCAATCTGATACCGCCGAACCTTCATGAAGGTGCCGTGGTCATGTTTGCGCAATTCGAAAAGGAACGCAGCCAGGCACTTGGACGTCTGTCCCGGCTCTTTCGGACGCAGAACTATGACAATCAGATGAAAAAGTTGACCGAGCTTTTCGCTGATCCGACAAACCTGCAGCCTGGCCCAAATGCAGATCGGCCTGCCTATGAATACGCGCGCGCCCTGATCTGGAAGCGATATCGCAAAACCTGCAAACTGGCGCGCGGCATTACGCCAAACACGCCTGACGAAGCTGTGCATAATCTGCGGATCGACTGCAAAAAACTGCGTTATCTTATGGAGTTCTTTGCTCCTTTGTTCGACGCAAAGGCATTTAAAACGATCATCAAGCCATTGAAAAAGTTGCAGGATAATTTGGGTCTATTCAATGATTTCTCGGTCCAACAAGAGGCGCTTCTGAGCTTTGTGAAACAGCACACCAATATGCAAGGCCGCGCTGATGCGCAGTTGGCCTTGTCCGTGGGTGGGCTGATTTCTGTTCTGGATCAACTCCAAAAGGCAGAACGCGACCGAGTCATCGCAAATTTCAAGCATTTCGACAGCCCGGACATCCGGCACCTGTTCCGCAGTTTGTTTCATCAAAAGGAGGGCTGAGGAGTGAAGATCATTGCCTGTTACAGCAACAAGGGCGGTGTGGGTAAAACCGCCACCTCGGTCAATCTGGCGCATGCCTACGCAGCAGCAGGGCACAAGGTTCTGCTGTGCGACCTGGATCCGCAAGGGGCATCCGGGTTTTATCTGCGCGTCAAGCCGTCCAAAAAGCTGACAGATGCGCGGTTTTTTGACGATGTCGCGCGCTTTACCAAGTCCATTCGAGCCAGCGATTTCGAAGGGCTGGACGTGCTGCCAGCAAATATGACCTTCCGGGATTTTGATGTCTTCCTGTCACGGATGCGGAACACGCGGTCGCGGCTGAAAAAAGCGCTGATCTCGGCGGGCAGCGATTATGAGGTGATCATTCTGGATTGCCCGCCCAACTTTTCGACCCTGTCGGAAAACATCTTCAAAGCGGCCGATCAGATTGTGGTTCCGGTCATCCCGACGACCCTGTCTGAACGGTCTTTCGATCAGTTGGTCGGGTTTTTTGATGCCAACAAGTTGTCGAAGAAAAAGCTGACGGCATTCTTCTCCATGGTGCAACAGCGCAAGACCCTGCACCTTGAGACTATGGATGCGATGCGAAAGCTCTATCGCAAACGGTTCCTGCACAGCTCAATCCCGTTTGCGGCGGATATCGAACGGATGGGGCAGAACCGTGCGCCAGTCAGTGAATTCGCCCCGCGCAGCGCCGCCAGCTTGGCATATCAAAAGCTGTATAATGAGATGGAAAACGGAGTGGTTTCAAAGCGATGAGCACCGAAATTGAACGCAAGTTTCTGGTGGGGGAACTGCCCGACCTGAGCGGCGCGGATAGGGCCGTCGTACGTCAAGGCTATCTGACTGCACCGGACGATTCCACGGAACTGCGTCTGCGGCAGAAGAATGACGGGTACTTTTTGACGCTCAAAGGAGCGGGCTCCTTGGTGCGGGTGGAACGCGAGGCCGAGATCACGGCCGAGCAATTCGAAACCTTCTGGCCGGAAACCGAAGGACGTCGGGTTGAGAAAGAACGCTATACCGGAAAAATGCCAGACGGTCGGGTGTTTGAGCTGGACATCTTTCTGGGAAACCTCGCGCCGCTGCGGCTGGTCGAGGTGGAGTTCGACACAGAGGCCGAGGCGCAGGAATACACGCCTCCCGACTGGTTCGGAACAGATGTGACGGCAGATAAACGTTATAAAAACAAAATGATGGCGATCAAGGGTGTGCCAATCTAGGGCTTACGCGCCAGTTTGATTGTTGCCTCAAGACCCGGGTCGCAATTGCGCGCCTCGAATGCGCCCTGATGCATGTGAGAAATCGCTGCCACCAGCGCCAGGCCCAGGCCTGAGTTGCGCTCGGTCCTTGCGGGATCGAGCGTCACAAAGGGCACCTGCAGGCGTGGTAAATCCTCTTCTGGGACACCAGGGCCCCGGTCACGCACGCTCAGGCAGGTGTAGGGGCCGCTTTCTGACAGGGTGATCGTGATTGCCGTCTTTTCCGGGGCATAACGCATGGCATTTTCCAGAAGATTTGACAGCGCTTGAGACAGAAGCGGGCGGTGCCCCTGAACAGTGTGGGCGGTGCCGACGACCTCCAGCGAGATGCCCTGATCGGCGGCAACTGGTTCGTACAGCTCGACGACGTCGCCAATCAGTTGCTGCAGATCCACGGGTTCGAATTGTTCACGCCCGACACCGGCTTCGGCGCGTGAGATTTCAGTCAATTGCCCCAGAACACGCAGCACGTGGTCGATCTCGGCCGTAGCGCGGGCCACGTCGACCTCGCGGTCCAGATCACTTTTGGACGGGTCAGACAGCGACTCGACCCTTTGGCGCAGACGGGACAGGGGGGATCGCAAGTCATGCGCGATTGAATTCGAGGTTGTGCGCAGATTGCTGATCAGTTCCTCAATCCGGTCCAACATGCTGTTCAAGGTTCCGGCCACTTGATCCAGCTCATCCCCGGTTCCGCGCAAGGGCATGCGGCGGGACAGATCACCTGACACGATGTTTTCTGCCGTGCCCGCAAATTCCGACAGGCGAGTGAACACCAGCCGGGTGAAAAGCCAACCGGTCAAAAGGCTTAGCGCCAGTGCAATGGCTAGGGCCAAGCCAACCGCGCGCAACAGTGCACGGTCGAATTGCTGCCGTGCAAGGGCATCCCGACCTACCAACAGGCGTTCGCCACCGGGCAGGCGAACTGAGGCGGCCGAGATCGGCACCAACTGGTCGTTATCGGCGCGGCGAAGATCCAGATCGACCCAACCGCTGCCTGCCGTGACATCCGCAGGCCAGTGCTTGAGGTTCCCGGCCAGCTTCACACCGAACCGGTCGGTCAAAAGATACAGCGCATCCCGCTCGGACGCGGTTGGAATCCTGCGTTCAATGGCTTGCAACAGCCCGAACAGACCGCGTCGTTCGTATTCATCTGCCAGGCCTGTCAGTTCGGCGGATACCACTGAACGGGTCTCACCCTCGATACTGCGATTGGCGGTGAAGTATACCAGTCCCAGCACAATTGCCGTCAGCAATGTGCTGAGGACCATGCTGGCAAGGACGAGGCGGGTACGGGAATTATTGAACGAAAGTCGCAAGTTATCCATCGGATATCATGTAACCCGCACCTCGAACCGTTTCAATCAATGGCGGCCTGTCGCCTTCATCCAGCTGGCGGCGCAGCTTTGATATATGGACGTCGACCACGTTGGTATTCGGGTCGAAATGATAATCCCAGACACCTTCCAGCAGCATTGTGCGCGATACTACGCGGTTCTTGCGGCGCAGAAAGAATTCAAGGATCTGGAACTCACGCGGTGTCAGGGAAATCTCTTGCCCGTCGCGGGTGACCTTGCGAGTCAGCAAGTCCATCTCAAGATCGCGGCAGGTCAGCGTCGCGGTTTCTTCAGATTCCTGAGGGCGTCGCAACAGGGCTTCGATCCGGGCATGCAGTTCCTGGAACGAAAACGGTTTGACCAGATAATCATCCGCACCCGAGCGCAGGCCCTTTACCCGTTCGTCAACCGCGCTCATCGCGGTCAGCATCAGGGTAGGGGTCTTGACCCCGGCCGCCCGCAAAGATCGGATCAGCGACAGTCCATCAAGACCTGGAAGCATCCGGTCCAGCACAATGGCGTCAAACCCGCCATCCGTGGCGTGGTACAGACCCTCGCGCCCGTCTGCGGCTTGCTCGACCACATACCCTTCTTCGCCAAAGCCCTTGGCGATGAACTCTCGAGTGTCCTCGTCATCTTCGACGATCAGCAGGCGACGGCTCATATTTTGCGTTCCTTTCTAGCGGGATTTAAACACAAAAATCCGGCAAAGCACATGATTTGCTTAAATTACGTGCCGGGTGCGTTGCAGCGCACCCGGCAGTCCCGGCGGAGTGCGGACAATTCAATCCGCCGAGGAGGCGCACGCCAGAAATCCCCATCAAATGGCGCACGCGGACTTCGGATCAGGCGATTTCTACCGCCATGAAGATTTGGTTTCCGCCACGGTTGATCAGCACCAGCGCAGGATCAGTCTTTTCGCTGTCCAGTGCGGCCTTCAGCGCGTCGGGGGAGGCGGTTTCCTGACCGCCCAGCTTTACGATCACGTCGCCGCGTTGCAGGCCGGCCTTGGCAGCAGGGCTGTCTGGCTTCAGATCAGTGACGACCACACCGTCGACATTCTCAGCAACGCCCATCTGAGCACGGTTGCTGTCGGTCAGCGGTGCGACGGTCACGCCCAATGCAGTGCCCGAGATACCTTCGTCCACGGATTTGTCGATCTCAGCCGAGGCGCTTTGATGCTGACCGATTGTCAGTTCAATCTGCTGTTCCTTGCCATCGCGCAGAACGGTCATGACACTGTCGGTACCGACTTTGGTTGTGCCCACAAGGATCGGCAGGTCGCTGCTGGAGTCGACGGCTTCGTCGTTGAAGGTCAGGATAACGTCACCTTGCTCCAACACGCCCTCTGCCGGGCTGCCCGCGACGACATCTGACACAAGTGCGCCGGACGAGGCGTCGATCCCCATCGCTGCTGCGATCTCAGGGCTGACATTCTGGATCGAAACACCCAGCCAGCCGCGGCTGACCTGGCCGTCATCGCGCAGATCGGCGGCGATATGTTCAACGATGTTCGAGGTCACGGCAAAGCCAAGACCAACCGAACCGCCGGTAGGAGAGTAAATGGCCGAGTTAACGCCTATCACTTCGCCTTCCATGTTAAACAGCGGACCGCCCGAATTGCCTTTGTTGATGGCTGCATCGGTTTGAATGAATTCAGCGTAAGGTCCGGCCGAGATGTTGCGGCCCTTGGCCGAAACGATGCCCGTGGTCACGGTCGAATGCAGGCCAAACGGATTGCCGATCGCCACGACATCTTCACCCACGCGGATAACGTCGCTGTCACCGATCTCGACGGCCTGCAACGCTTCGCCAGCGTCGATCTTCAGAACGGCGATATCGGTCAGCGGGTCGGTGCCCACGATCTCGGCCTCGAAACTACGGTCGTCGCTCAGACGGACGGTGACGGTCGAGGCATTGTCGACAACGTGGTGGTTGGTGATGATGTACCCGGCTTTGTCCAGTACAAAACCCGATCCCAGACCTTGCGATGGTCCGCGCTGCGGCGCCTGAAAGCCCTCAGGCGCACCGAAGCGCTTGAAGAACTCACCAAAGGGGTGGTCTTCTAAATCAAAATTCTGTCCTTGTCCCGGCGCTTGTACGGGTACGATGTCTTGTTCCGCGATGATGGTCACCACCGACGGCGACACGCCTTCGACCAGATCGGCCAGGGCTTCGTCGGCCAGTGAGGGCAGGGCTGTCGTGGCCAACAGCGCTGCACCAAGGGCGGATGCGCCAACCAAGCCAGTAGCGCGTGGCAAAAGCAGTGAGGATTTACGGATGCTCATTTTAGTCTCCTGTTTATATCGCGCGATTGCAGGCGCGCGTTAACCGAGGAGATGAGGCATCAGTCTGTGAGTTTCCTGTGCTCAGGATTAAGATATCTTAATTTAGCCACAAACAGGTCGTTGTATATCGACGGTCCGCAGGGAAGCGTAGCGAATCGCTAGTCGCGAATCAGCCATTGTTGCCAATTTGAAAGTCAAATCCTGAATAATCCTGAATTGATTCAGTTTTGGTAACAAAGGGTCACCGGAAGGCCTTGGCGGAAAATCGCTCATCTCTTGGTTGTGGCGCGTTTCTACGACCTGAACAGATCAAAAGCGTATGGTCCCGATAAGGTGTATATATGCTCAATAAAGAATATACATAACGTCCGATGTGACCTAAGACGTGCAGTTGATTGATCGTCTATAGGTAGATCTCGCTTCGGCGGGATGTTGCGCAAAAACCATTCCGAGACGCCAAAAGTTAACCGTTCTTTCCAATTTTACATTGTTTGGGCGCACCGTTTGGGTGACGATGAACTTGCCCAAGCGAAGGGGGAGCCGAAGGCACTAGGGGGTGCCAACGGCTTGTCACAGTCACTGGAAACGCTGAGCGGCATGTTAACGAGGGGGTCTTGTTTAGGTTCAGCGGCGGAATAGCCAAGGTGCCATAGGCATTTTTGGCAGCGTTTTCAGGATTGGTGAAAAGTGGTAGTCCTGTTTTGGGCAAGCGGCCTGGTCGGTATCGACCGGGCCGTTTCTATTTTGGCAGGCCGGTTATGTGGCCTTCCCGGCCCGCCAGCGTGCCCAATCCTCGGGAGTGTCCAGATCCAATAGGGCGTTTTGACCGGGCAATGGTTGAATATGCACTGCATTCTTATGCGCCTGCACAACGGACTGCGCGCCCTCATCGCCTGTAAGTTGCCTGAGCTCTCTGAATAGCGGACGGGCAAACACAACCGGATGGCCTGGCTTTCCTGTGACTGTCGCCCCACGCCAAATCAAACAATTTGGGTATTCTTGGATAGACTCTGCGACCTGCTTCAGGTCACCAACTGTGATTTCCGGCAAATCTGCCAGTAAAACCATGACAGCCCTGGCATCGGCGGGCACATGCGCAAGAGCACCGCGCAAACTGGCGTTCATGCCATCATCAGCGTCGGGTATTTCAACTGCAACAACATCCATACCTTTCAAGGCGTCCTGGCGAGGATGCGGGGCAGGCGGTAACGCAACGATCACCGGGCCTACCTGCAACGCTGTTTGTGCGGATCGCCGTATCAGGGGCATGCCATCGACGCTTTGCATCAGCTTGTCCGTGCCAGCCATGCGGCGGGATTGCCCGGCGGCCAGAAGGATGATGGGAATATCTCTCATGCAATCACATAGCCGCCATGGCCGTCTTTTGCCATCCCCGCATGCGTGCACCGTCCGCGTCGAACAGTGGTATTGAGATCACGCGCGCCTTGCGCATCTGGCCCAGTATCTCAATCTCGACCTCTAATTCGTCGCGTATACGGTCCGAGGGCAGGAAGCCCATGGCGATGGATTTCCCGGCATAGTGTGAATACCCGCCCGAGGTGCAGAATCCGACGACCGCACCATCCAGCCAGATCGGCTCATAGGCATTCACGTCAGCGTCGTCTGCATCCACTTCGAATGAGACCAGCTTGCGCGCGGTCCCCTCGGAGCGTTCAAGCTCGGCCGCGGCGCGACCGATAAAGTCGGTGTTCTTCATGAAGGCAATAAAGCGATCCAGCCCGGTTTCCGCGGCAGAGTAGTCGGGTGAGAACTCGCCCATCCACGAGCCAAAGAACTTGTCCAACCGCAGGCTCATCATCGCGCGCATGCCAAAGGGCACCATGCCGTGGGGCTGACCGGCTTGCCAAAGGGTCCACCACAATTGCCGTTGGGCCATCGGATCACAGTAGATTTCGTACCCCAGATCGCCCGTGTAGCTGACCCTTTGAACGGTGCAGTCGGTCATACCGATGGTCATGCGGCGAACATCAAGGAACCTGAGGTCAGAAATGTCCTCGCGGGTACAGGCTGCCAGAACCTCAGTCGCCTTGGGACCTGCGATCTGAAAACCGTTCAGACGATCGCTAATGTTTTTAATTGTAACGCCGTCATCCTGATGCTGCAGGAACCACCGCATATGGAAGGCCTGGCTGCCATATGACGCCGTTAGTTGGAATTCGGTTTCGGCCAGACAGGAAACGGTGAAATCCCCGATCAGCTTGCCCTTGTGCGACAGCATCGGTGTCAGCGAAAGCCGCCCCGGCTTTGGGATGCGCCCGGCCATGACCCTGTCCAGCCAATCGCGCGCACCCGGGCCAGTGATGCGATACTTGCCGAAATTGTGGACCTCGTTGATGCCGACACCATTGCGCACAGCGCGCACCTCGCGCCCGGTCGCCTCGAATGCATCCGAGCGGCGGAATGATGGCGTTTCATAGCTTGGCTCATCACCCTGCGCAAAATAGTTCGCAACCTCCAGCCCGTATTGCTGACCCCAAACCGCGCCCAGATCGCTGAATATGTCGTACATCGAGGTGGTCCGGTTTGGACGCGCGGCCGGCAGTTCTTCGTTGGGGTAGGCGACACTAAAGCGTTTCTGATAGTTCTCGATCACCTTCGGGCGCGTATAGCCAGGCCCGATCCAGTCGCCGAAGCGGGCGACATCCATGGCGAACACATCGCGTTCGGGCTCACCTTCGATCATCCATTGCGCCAGCGTCAGTCCAACACCACCGCCCTGGCTGAACCCGGCCATCACGCCACAGGCGGACCAATAGTTGCGCATGCCCGGCACCGGCCCAACGAGCGGGTTGCCATCGGGCGCAAAGGTAAACGGTCCATGGATCACCGATTTGACGCCAGCCTCGGCCAGAACGGGGAAGCGTTTGTAGGCGAATTCGATACTGTCGGTGATCTTGTCATAATCGTCGGGCAGCAGTTCGTGGCCGAACTGCCACGGTGTGCCATCGACAGCCCAGGGTTTGCAGGGCTGTTCATAGAACCCAATACACAACCCGCGCCCTTCCTGCCGCAGATAGCTTTCGCCAGCAGGGTCCATTACATGCGGATGCTCGCCGCCAGCGTCGATGATCGCCTCGATCTGAGGGATCGAGTCTGTCACCAGATACTGGTGTTCCATCGGGTGTAGGGGGAAATAGACGCCCGCCATCGCGCCAACCTCGCGCGCCCAAAGGCCACCGGCATTGACGATGTGTTCGGCATGGATCGTACCCTTGTCGGTGACCACATCCCATGTTCCATCGGTGCGTTGGATGGTTTCGCGCACCATGCAGTGCGTTTCGATCGTAGCGCCTCCCATCCGGGCCGCTTTGGCGTAGGCATGGGTGGTCCCCGACGGATCAAGATGACCGTCCAGCGGATCATAAAGCGCGCCGATGATCCCGTCGGTGTTGGTGATAGGAGCGATCTTTTTGATCTCATCCGGACCAACGATTTCCGTCTCCAACCCCATGAACCGATGCTTGGCGCGTTCTGCCAGCAACATGTCGAACCGATCCTGATTATCTGCCAGCGTCACTCCGCCCACATGATGCAGACCGCAGGACATGCCGGTAATCTCTTCCAGCTCTTTATACAGCCGGATCGTATACCCCTGCAGCGCCGCCATGTTGGTGTCGCCGTTCAGGGTGTGAAACCCACCCGCCGCGTGCCAGGTCGACCCGCTGGTCAGCTCGGAGCGTTCCAACAGCATCACGTCCGTCCACCCCAGCTTGGTCAGGTGATAGAGTACGGAACATCCAACGACTCCGCCGCCGATGACTGCAACTTGGGTTGTGAGTTTCATGCACGTCTCCTGATGCCTATGCCGTCAGTCTCAATAGGAAAGCTGCCTTTGCAATAGCTTCAGCGACAGAAAGTGTCGCGGAAGGCGATCCGGGTTCAGCGCCTGCTGGCGAACCCAAACCGGAAGGATATGGTGGTTACCCGAAAGAAAACCGGCGCTCGGATCAGAACGCCGGTGTATTTTTGCAGTTTTTGTGGTTGCCCTCAGAGAGGGCGAACTTTCAGTTCGGTGATCCGGTTGCCTTGACGTTTTGTCACCTCAAAGCGGAAGCCGTGAAAGGAAAATACCTGACCGACGGTTGGGATCATCTGCGCTTCGTGAATGACCAGACCGGCAATGGTGTTTGCCTCAACGTCGGGCAGGGACCAATCCATCGCGCGGTTGGCGTCGCGGATCGTGGTGGCCCCTTCGACCAGAAACTGCCCATCTTCGGTTCGGGTTACAGAAACGTCTTCGTCTATATCGAACTCATCCGCGATCTCGCCCACGATTTCCTCAAGGATATCCTCAAGCGTAATCAGCCCGCGCAGCGAGCCGTATTCATCCACTACCAACGCAAAGTGGCTGTGCATCCGAAGGAATTCGCGCATCTGATCGTCCAGAGTGGTGGTTTCCGGAACAAAATAGGGATCGTTCGCGACCTTGAGGATGTCGAATTCTTTCAGGCGGTTATCGGCGTTCTCACTACCTCCGGCATGGGCGTACATCGCGCGGAACAAGTCCTTGGCGTGGACGACACCCACAATGTTTTCTTGCTCATCCCGAAACACGGGCAGGCGGGTGTGGCTGCTTTTCAGACATTGCTGAAGGATGGCTTCTGGCGAGGCGTCTGCATCGATCATTTCGATATTCGAGCGGTGCAGCATGATCTCTTCGACCGTGCGATCGCCCAGATCCAGCGCGCCAAGGATACGGTCGCGGTCTTCCTTTTCGACTACGCCTTCGGAATGTCCAAGCTGCAACGCTCCGGCGATTTCCTCGCGCACGGCCAGAATGTTGCTGTCCGGGTCGATCTGGACGCCAAAAAGGCGCAAAACACCGCGTACCAGCAGGCGCACGGCTGCAACGATAGGCGAAAACACCGTCACGACGACGCCGATGATCGGTGCCACGGCTGCGGCGGCCTTTTCCGAATTGGTGATCGCGTAGGTCTTGGGAAGAACCTCGGCAAAGATCAGGACCAGCAGGGTCATTACAAGCGTTGCCAGCGCAACGCCGCTTTCACCGAAAAGCCGAGTGAACAACGCGGTCGCCAACGACGCAGCAAGGATGTTCACAAGGTTGTTGCCCAACAGGACCGAGCCGATCAGCCGCTCGTTGTCGTCCGTGATTTCCAACGCCTTTTGCGCGCCGCGTGAACCCTTGTCGGCCTGTACACGCAGTTTTCCGCGCGATGATGCGGTCAATGCCGTTTCAGAACCCGAGAAAAAGCCCGACAGGACAAGCAAAAGCAGGATGGCGCCTGTGGTAAACCAGAATGCGCCGTCGATCAGAGAAGCAGAAGAGGGTTCCATCGTTCCTTGGTTGTTCGTGATACTGCATCCGTTATGGGGGTGCGCATGCTGTGGATCAAGGGGTTAGCCGTCGTCATCGCCGTCTTTCGCCAGCGGGTGATGCTGCAACACAAGCTCTGACAGGCGTTCGTCCAAGACATGGGTGTAGATTTCCGTTGTCGCCACGTCGGCATGGCCCAGCAGGGTCTGGATCGACCTCAGATCAGCGCCATTGGCCAGAAGATGCGTGGCAAAGGCATGGCGCAGGGTGTGTGGCGTCACTTTTTCCGGCGAAACGCCACCTTCTACGGCCAGTTCCTTGACCAGCAGAAAAAACCCGTGCCGGGTCAGATAGCCGGATTTACCGCGAGACGGAAACAGGAACTTGGAACGCTGAGCGCCGTCTGCAACCTGCTTGTCCTCGGCCTCGTCCCTGATAAGCAGCCACGCAGCCAACGCATCGCGCGCCGGAGGGGACAGCGGTACCATCCGTTCCTTACCGCCTTTGCCCAGCACAAGCAGCATCCGGGGGTCACCTCTGGCCGAGGAAACCGGCAGCGAAACCAATTCGGTCACCCGCATTCCGGTGGCGTACAGAACCTCCATCAGGCAGGTGTTGCGCACCCGGTCTGCATCTTTGCGGCCGGTACGGCGCGCGGCCTCAAGCAAACGATCGACTTCGGCGACATCCAGCGTTTTGGGCAGGCGCTTTTGTCGACCGGGGCCTTTGATCTGAATGGCGGGGTTAGCTTCAAGCCAACCTTCTTCAAAGGCGAACCGAAACAGTTGCTTGATCGCCGACAACCGACGTGCGCGCGTGGAACGAGACAGGCCCTGTGCGTCGCAGTCTATCAGGAATTGTTCGATTTGTTCTCTTTGTGTGTCGGGAAAACCCGTCTTTCGACGTTCCAGCCAGGCCGAAAATTCTTTCAGATCGCGGCCATAGGCTAGCAGCGTATTGGTCGCGGCCCCCAATTCGGCGGCCTGAGCTTGCAAAAAGGTGGAAATCCACAAGTCCTGAGTCGCCGGGACCGCCACGATCAGCGGTCCTGCAGGATCAGCAAGTTCAGTGCGGCGCGGCGGGCGGTGTCCTCAAGACCCACACGGCGCAGAGTCGCGATAGCCGCTGTCAGGTCGACAAGGTTGCCGCGTGCCCCGTGTGCAAACCGCTGCATGGTCTCCAAGATCGCTTCACCTAGCTGATCATTGTTTAGCATCGTTTCGATATTCGATGGAACCGGGGCGGCCCATGCAAACCCTTGCGCAACCGCATCCGCCAAAGGCGAAGGAGAGCGCGCGCGCCCCGGATCGCCTTGCGCTAACGCCGCCAGAAAGTGATTTTCGTCGGATTGACCGGGCACAGAAAGGGCCGCTGTTTCATACAGTTCGGACAACAGCAGGATACGCCAGCGCAGCTGTTCCGCCAACGGGTCGGTCAGTTCGATCTGTGACAGGCGTTCTGCGAACAATTCTGCAAAGGGTACCTCTAATCCGATCAGGCGCATTTGCGTCCACACAGTATTTAAAGCTCGGGCGATTTTGTCGGGATTGCGCGAATCCAGTGCAGACTCGAACCGTTGCACGGACGAGACCCTGTCCCAAACTGCGCCGGACGCGGCCGGAGAGCGCTCGGTATACAGACCCAGCAACTGGTTGGGGGTCAGCGCGCCAATGCGGGTCAGCCGCTCAGCCGCTTCGATCTGCGCTTTCCACCCGGCTACGTCCCGCAGGTCGGCATTCGCAAAGGCACGGGGCAGAGGGGCCGATGGCAGGCGTTCTCCGATCGCCTCAAACAGGCGAAAGGTCAGTGGGCTGGGATCATCTGGTTGCGGAAGGTATTCGGCTTCTTCAAACAATTCGGGGCTCAGAAAGCGATCCAGCACATCCAGCTCTTCTGGTGGCAGTATTTGCAATGCATGTGCAGCTTCCAGCGTGAGGGCGGCTGATGGCCAGTCTCCGCGCCGCGCCTTGCAGAATATTTGCGCGGCGTAGTCCTGCGACAGGTGTGGCTTCGCGATCAGCGACGTACAGCTGCGATCCTCGTCCCCGGTGAGCAGGGTGGCGTCAAACCAGCGCTGGAACCTTTCGCGTGTGTCGGTCGGACCGGCCAATTGGACCAGCGATTGCGCCGGGTCGGCTGCACCAAGTTGCATCAACCGGTCGATGCGGGCGAGCAGCAGGGTTTCTTCAGCACCCGAACCAGCTGGTGCGCGAGCCTCTGACAGGATCAGAGTAAACAGTAATCGCTGCATCGCGGGGTTATAGCGAACCGGCACATCGGTGATCAGCTCAGCCAGCCGGTCGGCATCACTATTCTGCCAAAGGTGCACCGGCAGGCCGGTCACCGACGACGACACAAGCCCCAACGGCTGTGACAGCGCCTCAAGCGGAGAGACTTGGATATCCGGCTGAATGCCCGTCTCCGTGACCGGTGGTTCCAACAGGACAGTCCCTGGCAGGTTTTCCGGAGGGTCCGTCAGCCAATCGATGACAGAAAGAGGAGCCTGCTGCGCCTGCGCTGATCCAGCCAGCAATAAGGCAGCCAGTGCGGCTTTATTCAACATTCAGGATTACCGGCTCTCGTATCTCGTCCTGTGGGGCCGAGAAATCCACCCCGAATATCGGACCCAAATACGCATATCCCACCAGCCCGACAAAACACAGGCAAACAATATATATCAAGAACTTGATCAGACGGCCCATTGCTCAACGCTGCCCCAATTTTGTCTTTTGCCATAGTTATAGCTGGCATTTTTCGTAAGATCACGTCATTCACGTTGAAATGAGCGAAATTAAGCATAACACCCACACAGAAGAGACTGATGCGGTCTTTGAACTGCACAAAACCGTCGTTCTTGTTGGCATGATGGGGGCCGGAAAGACGGCTGTGGGCCGTGCTTTGGCCGCAAGGCTGGGCGTTCCTTTCCTCGACAGCGACGCAGAGATCGAATCGGCTGCTAATATGACCATCCCCGAGATATTTGAGCGTGACGGTGAGCCGTTCTTTCGTTCCAAGGAAAGTCAGGTCATCGGACGTCTGCTGGACGAGGAAAAAGGCATCCTGTCAACTGGTGGCGGCGCTTTTCTTTCCGATCAGAACCGCCAGATGATCACCGAACGCGGGATCTCGGTCTGGCTGCGGGCTGATTTGAAGGTGTTATGGAACAGGGTCAAACACAAGGACACACGGCCATTGCTGCGCACGGCTGATCCTTATGCGACCTTGCGCGCCTTGTATGAGGCCCGCGTCCCGGTTTATGCGCAGGCGGGTCTGACGGTTGAGTCCGATGGCGAAACCTCGATTGAAAATATGGTGGACCGGGTGGTGAATGCGATGTTGACGCGCCCCGACGTATTGGAACGGAAGTAAATGCACCAAACCGTACATGTAGAGCTGGGCGAACGTTCGTATGACGTGGAAATCGGGCCCGACCTGCTGGCACAATCCGGCACGATGATTGCACCCTTGTTGCACCGGCCCAAGGTCGCCGTTCTGACGGATGAGAACGTGGCCGGGTTACATCTGAATGCGTTGCGGGATGGCCTGGCAACAGCTGGAATCGAGATGACCTCGCTGGCCTTGCCCGCAGGAGAATCCACCAAAAGCTGGCCGCATTTCGAGCGCGCGGTTGAATGGCTTTTGTCGGAAAAGGTAGAACGCCGCGATGTGGTGATTGCCTTGGGTGGCGGGGTCATCGGTGATCTTGCGGGATTTGCTGCGGCCGTTTTGCGGCGCGGTGTCCGTTTTGTCCAGATACCGACCTCGTTGCTGGCACAGGTGGACAGTTCTGTTGGCGGAAAAACCGGCATCAACGCTCCACAGGGCAAAAACCTGATTGGGGCATTCCATCAGCCGTCTCTGGTTCTGGCGGACACCTCGGTTCTAGGCACCATGACTCAGCGGGATTTCCTGTCGGGCTATGGCGAGGTGGTCAAGTACGGCCTGCTGGGCGATGCAGAGTTCTTTGAATGGCTCGAAGCAAACGGTCCCGACGTTTCGGGTGGCGATATGGCTGCGCGCGTGCGGGCGGTGACACGCTCGGTTCAGATGAAGGCCGATATCGTAGCCCGCGACGAGACTGAGCAGGGCGACCGAGCGCTGCTGAACCTTGGGCACACTTTCTGTCATGCGCTGGAAGCGGCCACCGGGTATTCTGATCGCCTGTTGCACGGCGAGGGTGTCGCTATCGGTTGTGCACTGGCGTTTGAGCTGTCCTCTCGTCTTGGGCTGTGCTCACAGGAGGAACCGAGCCGTGTTCGGGCGCACCTAATTGCAATGGGAATGAAAACCGATCTGGCCGACATTTCCGGAGACCTGCCGGGTGCCGAGGCACTGGTTGACCTCATGGCGCAGGACAAAAAGGTCATCGACGGCCAGCTGCGGTTTATTCTGGCGCGCGGGATCGGGCAGGCGTTCGTTACTTCGGACGTCCCAAGGGACGCTGTGTTATCCGTGCTGGAAGACGCCTTGGCAACGGTCTGATCAGCGTCCGCGGATCACCATCAATTCACCGATGTTTTCGCGGGTGATGTAGCCAACCATTGTCCCGGCCTGCGTGCAAACTGCGACGGCGGGAGCACCCTTGTGTAGTTTCCCCAGCACGGTTTCCAGGCCGGTGGTCAATTCAACGCGCGGGATCTCGGTTTCCATGATCGAAGTTGCCAGATCTGACCGAGGTGCCTCTTGCGCCATGGCAGTGAACAGCGTGCCGCGTGCTATAAAGCCCAGCAGGTCTCCATTCGGACCCAACACGGGGAATTCGTGTTGCGTGGTGTGAATGACGGCCTGTGCGGCGGTTGCAAGCGTGTCGGTGGGCGATAGGGCGTGAAACTCGGTAATCATCGCGTCGCGGGCCAGCACCCGCCGCGCGACTGAGCGCATGGCCACATCGTGGCTTTCCGCATTGGCCGCGACGAACACGAAGACGGCAATCAAAACCAGCAGAGGGTTACCTGTGCTCAGACCGAGAAAACCAAACGCCACCGCCACGACCTGACCCGCCAGAGCGGCGATACGTGTGGCTTTTACCCGGTCCATCTTCAGACATAAAAGCGCGCGGAATACCCGGCCGCCGTCCATAGGGAAGGCCGGGATCATGTTGAATACGGCCAGCAGTAAGTTCACATAAGCCAGCCGACTCAACAGCCCGTCACTGGTTGAATCGATCCGGGCTATGGAGTCCAGCGTCATTCCTGCCCCCATGGCCATCATAACGATCCAGATCACAATATTTACCGCCGGCCCGGCCAGAGCGACCCAGACTTCTTCCATAGGCTTCTCGGGCATCCTTTCGAGCCGGGCAAGCCCGCCGATAGGCAGCAAGGTGATGTCAGGGGTTTTGATGCCGTAGCGCCGCGCCATCAGCGCGTGGCCGAACTCATGCGCGACAACGCAGGCAAACAGGGCCAGAACAAAGATCAGGTTGTCGATCGCGGCGGGCACCCCGCCTTTGGAATAAGCCGCAAAGGCGACCCAGCCCAGTAGCAGAAAAAAGGTGACATGGACCCTCAGTTCCGACCCCAGTACCCGGCCGAGAGTGAAGGACCATGTCATGTTTCGTCTCCGTTTGCCTTAGAACGGAATCTCGTCGTCGTCGATTCCGCCGGATGCAGGGGCCGGGGCAGGGGCGCTGGACTGTCCGCCATAGGGGTCGCCATAGTCGCCGCCGGCCTGACCGCCGCCATAGCTGCCTGACTGACCGCCGCCATAACCGCCTCCGCCGCCGCCTTCGCCGCGTGCATCAAGCATCACAAGGGTCGAGCCGAACCCCTGAAGAACAACCTCAGTCGAATAACGGTCCTGCCCAGATTGGTCCTGCCATTTGCGGGTCTGCAATTGGCCTTCGAGATAGACCTTCGAGCCTTTGCGCAGATATTGCTCCGCCACGCGGACTAGCCCTTCATTGAAGATCGCGACCGAGTGCCACTCGGTGCGCTCACGACGCTCGCCAGTATTGCGGTCTTTCCAGTTTTCGGATGTGGCGATGCGCAGGTTGCATACTTTGCCCCCGTTTTGGAAATTCCTAACTTCAGGATCGCGGCCAAGATTTCCGACCAGAATGACCTTGTTGACTGAACCTGCCATATATTTCCCCGTTCTTGTCTGTGTCGAGCGCGCCCGAATCTGACGCGAAGTTTCTACGCGACCCTATACGGCCTGCGTCATGGTTAAAACACAGTTGATGTGTGCAACGGTTGGCAAGAAACTACGCAGGTTCTGTTTACCAAGCTTTTATTCTTGCCTGAAATACCTATACTCATTCGGGTTCGAGAGCGAGCGGGATTGGCATAAATGCGTTTTCAAGTTGGTTGTTTTTCTGTTCTGTGCCTTGCGCTGGTTTCGGGTCCGGCTGCGGCAGACACCCTGTCTACCAAGAGCCGTAAGGATATTTTCCTCAAACAATCCAAGATTCTGGACTCGCGAGCAGCCACCCAATACCGCGATTCTGAACGGCTTAAGCCAAAGACCGCGCAAACAAATCAGGTCGTCAAACGGTATAATGGTAAGTATCGCGGCCAATACCTGGCGCTGGCGCGGCAAGCAGCTCGGAAACACAGTGTCCCGGAAGAACTATTCCTGCGACTGGTTCAGCAGGAAAGCGGATGGAACCCGCACGCGGTTTCCCACAAAGGGGCACTGGGTCTGGCACAGCTGATGCCCGGAACCGCGCGTCTTTTGGGTGTGAACCCGCATGATCCGAAACAGAATCTGGAAGGCGGAGCCCGTTATTTGTCGTGGCAGTACCGCAAGTTCAAATCCTGGCGTCTGGCGCTGGCGGCTTATAACGCCGGTCCGAAAGCCGTGGAAAAGCACGGTGGCGTGCCGCCCTACAAAGAAACCCAGAACTATGTGAAAGTGATCTGGGGCGGCTGATCACCAGCCAACCCAAGTCAGAAAAGAACCGGCGCTGTAGCCGGTTCTTTGCGTTTGGGCTGTTACTCGGCCGCGATTTTGATGACCGGCTCCATGCGGGCCAGAACTTCTTCGGACAGATGGCATTTGACCTGATGTCCGTCCGCCAGGGTTTTCACCGGCGGCACATCTTTCTCGCACAGCCCACCCGGCACTTCGGATTTCCAGCGACAGCGCGTCTGGAATGGGCATCCCGGGGGCGGATTCATGGCCGAGGGGATATCACCGTCCAGAACGATATGCGCTTTTTCAACCGACGTATCCGCGATGGGAACAGCACTCAGCAGAGCCTCGGTATAGGGGTGATAGGGCGGCGAGAACACCTGATCGGTCGTCCCCAACTCGACCACATGGCCCAGATACATCACCATCACCCGGTCGCTGAGATAGCGCACAATCGAGAGATCATGGCTGATGAACAGCAAGGTGGTCTTGTGTTCGCGCTGAATCTCCATGAGCAGGTCGGTCACCGCCGCCTGTACAGACACATCCAAAGCCGACACAGGTTCGTCCGCGACGACGATCCTCGCATCGCCGGCAAAGGCGCGCGCGATACCGACGCGCTGTTTCTGTCCGCCGGACAACTGGCGCGGCATCCGCTCGGCAAAGGCGCGCGGTAGCTTCACCAGGTCCAACAATTCCAGCATGCGCTGTTTTCGCTCGGCCTCGGAATTGCCGATGCCAAAGATTTCCAGCGCGCGGATGATCTGTCGCCCAACGGTCATCGAGGGATTCAGAGTGTCAAACGGGTTCTGGAACACCATTTGAACTTCGCCCACGGTCTTGGCATCCCGCTCTTCGATCGGCACGTCCTCGATATTGCGATTGTCCAGAAGGATTTGCCCATCCGTGGCTGTTTCAAGCCCCATTAAAACCTTGGCAAAGGTGGATTTACCGCACCCGGATTCGCCCACAATCGCCAGCGTCTCAGACTCATGTGCCTCAAAGCTCAGCGTTTCGTTGGCTTTGACTACCTTCTTTTCACCGCCCCCGAACAACGCATTGGCAGCCACCTCATAGTATTTCTTGAGGTTGTCCATTTTCAGGACAACGCGGCCGATTTCGCCTTTTTCCTTCTTGTCCGCCAAAGTGATCGGGGCGTTCCAGTCAATCTCGTTGAACTTCAAACAGCGTGTGTGGTGGCGGTCATTGCCGGGCACCGGCTCCATCAGAATGCTTTGCGCGTCGCAGCGGCCTTCCTCGAAATAGTCGCAGCGCGGGCCAAAGTTACACCCTGACGGGCGTTCGTGGGGCAGGGGAAAGTTCCCGGGAATGGCCACCAGCGGGCGGGCGTTCTTGTCTGCCCCCGGCAGCGGGATCGAACGGAACAGCGCCTGCGTATAGGGGTGCTGCATCTCGTCGAACACATCGTGGATCGAGCCGCGCTCGACTGCCTCACCCGAATACATCACGCAAAGCCGGTCACAGGTTTCCAGAACCAGGCCAAGGTTGTGCGAGATGAACAGCATCGAGGTGCCGTATTTCTTGCCCAAATCCCTGACCAGCTCGACTACGGCGGCCTCAACCGTCACATCCAGTGCGGTGGTCGGCTCATCCAGAATCAACAGCGCCGGCTTCGACATCAGCGCCATTGCGATCACGATACGCTGCTGCTGACCACCTGATAGCTGGTGGGGGAACGAATTCAGCATCCGCTCGGGGTCGGGCAGGCGTACGTCTGTCACCACTTCCAGAGCCCGCGCATGGGCCTCTTCCGCGCCGACTCCCTCGTGGATCATCGGCACTTCCATCAATTGCTTCCCGATCTTCATCGCCGGGTTCAGCGAGGCCATCGGCTCCTGATAGATCATCGCGATCTCATTGCCGCGGATGTCGCGCAATTCATCCGCACTCAACTCGGCCAGATCGCGTCCTTTGAACTTGATCGTACCCCCGACAACCCGCCCGTTCTTGCCAAGGTCCTGCATGACCCCAAGTGCCACAGTGGACTTGCCACAACCGGATTCCCCTACCAAACCAACAGCCTCGCCGGGCTGCACGCTGACCGAAAAATCCATCACGGCGGGAATTTCCCGAAGGCGGGTGAAGAAAGAAATCGAAAGTTTGTCGATCTCAAGAATTGGGCCGTCATATTCCGCCAATTTGTTCATCTTGTATCTCCTCGCGAGAGTCCGGGGATCCCCTTCATCTGGCTAAAAATATCCTGGGGGTCCGGGGGCAAAGCCCCCGGTCGCTCTCACATCAGTCCTTCAGGCTTTCTTCGCGCAGGCCATCTGCCAGCAGGTTCAGACCAAGAACCAGTGACAGCAAGGCAAAGGCAGGCGGAAGGGCAGGGTGCAGATAGATGGAAAGTAGCTTGCGCCCTTCGTTGATCGTAGAGCCCCAATCCGGGCTTTCCGGCGGCAGTCCCAATCCGAAGAAACCCAAGGTTCCCAACAGGATCGTGGTATAGCCGATGCGCAGACAGAAATCGACGATCAGCGGGCCACGTGCATTGGGCAGGATCTCCCACAGCATGATGTACCACGGGCCTTCGCCCCGTGTTTGCGCCGCCGCCACGTAGTCCCGCGTTTTGATGTCCAGCGCGAGACCGCGCACGATGCGGAAAACCGTAGGCGAGTTCACGAAGACCACCGAAACAAACACCACGAGGATACCGCCTGGGATATCGAACAGGTCCAGATAGGTCGGCAAGCCCCAAATGCTGTAATCATCGGTGTTGATGATATAGCCATCGGTCGAAATAAGCGACAGATACAGCCACAGCGCGATACCCAGAACCCCGATCAACAGCGGAGTGCGGAAATTCGGGCGGGTGTAATACCGCGAGTTCAGCAGAACGCCGATGAACAGGATCGGGAACACGAACAGAACGGCTGCCATATAGTTGGGGACGCCTGTCGCCACGATTTCCGGCGTAACCAGCAGGTAGAACAGCAGGATGACGGGAAAAGCCAGGATCAGGTTGGCAAGGAAGGACAAGAACGTGTCCAGACGTCCGCCGTAATACCCTGCCGGTAGGCCCAGAGTAATCCCGACCATAAACGCGAACATGGTCGCCAGCGGAGCGATCTGCACCACGATCCATGCGCCTTTGACCATGCGACTAAAGACGTCGCGGGCGAGGTTGTCGCCGCCCAGAAGGTACCAGGCATACTCGCCGTCTTCAGGATTTTGCAGGGGCGTTCCGGGCACTTTGTTCTTCATGCCAGAGACCTGACTCAGCGGGTCATGTGTGATGATCAGATCCAGCGCACCGAAGATACCGGTGAAGACCCAGAACATCACAAGACCGAAGCCGATCATGCCGATGGGGCTGTCGAACAGTTTGCCGTATAACCCGAGGCGTCGTTTGAAGGCGATCGACATTGCGAACAGGATGATCAGCGACAACCACACAGGCAGAAATTGCTGTGAGATCGCGCCGACGATCCCGGCACTTGTACCCATGAGGATGCCAAGCACGATATACGCCAGCGCAAGGACGACACAGGCGAAAAAGCTGTATCTCAAGGCTGATTGGGTCAGCCCACGCAGTCCTGTGCCCGAGCTGAGCGTGCCGTCCGCATTCAAGCTCAACGGGGCTTCAGGTAGAACGATGCTGCCGATGATCCAGACGACGATAGATACGACCAACGCAGCCAGCGCGATCATCAGGATAGGGTTTAGAATGGCGATAGAGCCGGTCCAGCTAAGAGGTTCCATGATCTATCTCCCTTACGAAATTCGGATGCGCGGGTTGAGGTAGACATAGCCGATATCGGATATCAGCTGCGTCACCAGCACCACAAAGACCGACACGACCGAAATCGCCAGCAAGAGCTGAATGTCGTTGTTGCCTGCCGCCTGCACCAGTGCCCAGCCGAAACCCTTGTAGTTAAACAGGGTCTCAACAATCACCACGCCATTCAGCAGCCATGGGAACTGCAGCATGATGACGGTAAAGGGGGCGATCAGAGCGTTGCGCAGCGCGTGCTTCATAACGATGTTGCCAAAGGAAACACCCTTGAGACGCGCGGTACGGATATATTGTGCGGTCATCACCTCTGTCATCGAAGCGCGGGTCATCCGGGCGATATAGCCCATCCCGTAAAGCGCAATGGTCAGCACCGGCAGAAAGAAGTTCTCAAAGGTCGGATTGTCCATCGCTTGCGTCGCAGTGCCCTTGAACCATTTCAGGCCCACTGTGGACGAGGTGAAGATCGCGATAAAGATCACGCCTGATACGTATTCTGGCGTCGCCGTCGTGATGATCGAGAAGGTAGAGAGGGACCGGTCAAGCGCTGATCCTTCGCGCATCCCGGCCAATACTCCGACCAGTAGCGCAGATGGCACCATTAGGACCAAAACCCAAAACATCAGATAGCCGGTGTTGCCCAGGCGTTTGCCAACAATGGTGCCGACCTCGTCTTTGAACACGCTGGAATAGCCCCAGTCGCCCTGCAAAACACCGCAATATCTGGAGGTCGTTTCCTCGGTTGACCCCGGTCGGGTACACGTTCCAAGGAACGTACCGTCATCAAGTGTCTTGGTATAGCCTGGCAGAACCCCCAGCCATTGACCGTATTTGACCAGCGTCGGTTGCAGATAACCGCGATTGTCCAACCAGGTCTCAACCTGTTCGTCGGACATCCGCTGGTTGCCCTGTGTTTTCGCAAGCTTTTCCAGGTTCGGGTAGAGGTTGGTCAGAAAGAAGACCACGAAAGTCAGGCACAATGCAGTAAGAAGCATGACGCCGAACCGTCGGAGGATGAATAGTCCCATGATGGCCCCTGTTGTTCGGGTGTTCCGCAGATCATTGGACCATTATCTGGCCTCGGACATCCGACCCCGTGTCGGCCTGTCTGCGGCTGGAAAGGGGCGCCCTGTTCAGGCGCCCCCATTAACGTCTGGCAGGTTTTAGGCCGCCCAGCCCCACTTGTAGTGGTGGTGCTCGAAGGAGACATGCATGTCGGTGCCCACAAGGCCGTCCTTCATGTGGCGATACAGCGAACGCCAGTATGGCTGAATGGTAACGCCTTCTTCCTGGATCATCGCCTCGCCCTTGGCGACCACTTCGCGGCGCTTGTCGGCATCCGCGATGGCCAGCGCTTCGGTCAGAAGCGCGTCAAACTCGGCATTTGCCCAGCCGAATTCGTTCCAGGCTTCACCGGTACGATAGGCCAGAGCCCAGATTTGCACGCCCAGTGGACGGTGGTTCCAGTTGGTCGAGCTGTAGGGGTATTTCGCCCAGTCGTTCCAGAACGTGTTGCCCGGTAGAACGGTCCGCTTGACCTTGATACCCGCGTCACGCAGCTGCGCGGCAACCGCGTCGGTGGTGTTCCGGCGCCAGTCATCGTCGATCGAGATCAGCTCGTGCTCAAAATCGATCATTCCGGCTTCTTCCATCAGCGCACGTGCGCCTTCCGGGTCGACCTTCTGCGCCGGCAGTTCATAGTAATCCGGGTGGATCGGACCAACATGGTGGTTTTCCGCAGGCGAACCGCGACCGCCGTAACCCAGTTCCAGACAGATCGAGTTATCAACGGCCATTTGCAGAGCCTGACGTACACGCTTGTCTTCGTAAGGCTTCTTGCCGTCAATCTCGGCCAACTGGTTCGGGCGGACGACGATGGTGTTCATAGTCACAACTTCGGACTTCACATAGCCGAGGCTATCCATCACGTCGATGAATTCACCGACCGATTCATACAGCATGTCGACTTCGTCGGATTCCAGTGCGGCCAGCCATGCGGACGGGTCGGTGCCGTAGTCAATGTAGACGATGCTGTCTAGCGCCGGGCGACCAAAGATTTCTTCGCCCCACCAAGTGTGGTTCTCGTTGCGAACGAGGGTGGCTTTCACGCCGACTTCCAATTCCTGCACCAGATATGCGCCGGTACCCACATTGTTGAGCAGATCGGTTTCACTGAACGAACTGTGTACGATAGCTGCCGGATAATCTGCCATGCCCGCAATCAGCGAGATGTCAGAGGCTGGCAGGTTCAGTTTGACGGTGTTGGCATCGACAACTTCGATTGCGCCGTCAATGGCCTGACCAGATTCAGGATCGATCAGTGTCGCAAAGCGACCTGCCATCGAGTTGGTTTCCGAACTCTTGTCACACCAGCGCCCGATGTTGCGGGCCACGTCTTCCGCGGTGAAGTCGTCACCGTTGTTCCATTTGACGCCAGGGCGGACTTTCAGTGTGTAAACGGTTGCGTCATCGTTGACTTCCCAGCCCTCCAGCAACATGCCACGGAACGTACCGTCCGAGTTGTACTCGACCAGATACTCGAGCGTGCCACGGGTCACGTTCGCGATCTGCGACCAGTCATAGGTGCGTGGGTCCTTCAGGGCGCGCACTTCCTGCTGAACGCGCAGGGTGCCACCTTCTTTCTTGGCGTCTTCACCGGCCGCGCGCGCCGGGGCGGCCAGTCCGATCATGCCATAGGCTGCGGCGGCGGTGACCCCAAGACCAGTGGTGCGGGTCAAAAACTCGCGCCGGTTCAGTTTGCCGTCCCGATATTCCTGTGCGTGCATTTCTGCCGCCCAGTGCGTCGGTGCTCCGGTCATTGTCTGATTATTCATTAACGTTACTCCCTGTGAGTCAGTATTTTTTTGGATGAAGTGTCGAACCGCTCAGGCCGGAATGCTCCGGACGGCAGGTTCTTGGATATTCTGATCTCGGATTCTGGACATCCCCATGGCCGACATTCGGCACCAGAATTTGGGTGAGGTCAATGTTCGAAATCGTCATTAATGATACAAAAACGACATCGGCGGGCTGAGTTTACCGTTGTCAGCTTTGTCAGCCCCAAGAGAATCCTCCAGCAAACTTAGTTTCGAGACTGCGGATTCGCCGCGAGTTAATTGCACCGGTAGTAGCGATGGCAGCGACTTCAATCGCGGAAGGTATCACTTTGATAAATCGATCCGATTCCAGCTTTTCATGCGGGCGCGAAACCAGGTGCGCTGTCGTTTGGCAAATTGGCGGGTCGAAATCGTGGCCCGTTCGCGGGCTTCATCCAACGTCATGGTGCCGTCGATATAGGCCATCAACTCGGGTACTCCGATGGCCTTGAATGCCGGAAGCGACGGATCATAGCGGTCCCGCATCCTCTCAACCTCGGTCAATGCACCAGTGTCCAACATCAGGTCAAAGCGGCGCGTGATGCGATCCAAAAGCCATTGTTTATCTACGTCAAAAACGATGGGCACTGTGTTCTTCACGTCCAGAACAGGGGGCGGTGTTGCGTCTTGCCAGTCACTGAGGTTTCGACCAGTGGCGTTGTACACTTCCCATGCCCGCTGAACACGGGCGCGGTTTTGTGTGTCGATCCGGGCCAGTGTTTGCGCATCCACACCCGCGATCAGAGTCTGCAAGGTCAGGCTGTCCGCCTCGGCCCGGATTTCGGACGGTGTAGGTGGAATATCGGCCATACCTTCGGTCAGCGCAGAAAAATACAGGCCGGTGCCCCCAACAATGATGGGGCGTGCGCCGCCGGTCAGCAGTGGTTTCACTTCGCGCAGCCAATGGCCGGTGGAGTAGTCTTGGTCATATGAGATATGTCCATACAGAAGATGCGGCGCGCGGGCTTCCTCTTCAGCAGACGGGCGGGCGGAAATCACGCGCCAGCAATCGTAGACCTGGCTGGCATCGGCATTCACGATGACGCCGCCGAACTGCTCGGCGATCAACAAGGCAAGGGCGGACTTTCCAGAGGCGGTAGGGCCTGCAATCAGCACAGGTTTCCCATTAGGAATGGGGGGCAGGCGGTCCAATATCTGCGATCTTGCGGGTTCGGTCATCTCGGACTGCCTCATTCCTTACCAATCGCATTGAACCTGCGGCGGTTTTGCTTCATTTTGCGCCTGAAAATAAACCCGTGCCAGCCCGGAGCGCAACATGACCATTTCCCCGACCACCGACACCGCCGAAACCACAAAGGCAAGGTATGATCGCGTAATGCTGAAAATCTCGGGCGAGGCGCTTATGGGCGATCAGGGGTTCGGCCTGCATCCGCCCACAGTTCAGCGCATCGCGCAAGAGATCAAATCGGTGCACGATCTGGGCGTCGAAATCTGCATGGTGATTGGCGGCGGTAATATCTTCCGCGGTCTCAGCGGATCGGCACAGGGGATGGAACGGACCACGGCTGATTACATGGGCATGTTGGCAACGGTCATGAACGCGCTGGGAATGCAGTCCGCGCTGGAAGAGATCGGCGTTTTCACGCGGGTCATCTCGGCCATCCGCATGGATGAGGTTTGCGAGCCTTACATTCGCCGTCGCGCCGTGCGCCACCTTGAGAAAAAACGGGTCTGTATCTTTGCCGCCGGAACCGGAAACCCGTATTTCACCACCGACACCGCCGCGACCCTGCGCGCCAACGAAATGGCGTGTCAGGCGATCTTCATGGGTAAGAATGGCGTCGATGGTGTTTATGACAAGGACCCCAAGGAACACGCGGATGCCGTGCGGTACGACACCGTCAGCTATGATGATGTTCTGGCCAAACGCCTGCGGGTCATGGACGCGTCGGCCATTGCACTGGCGCGCGACAACAATCTGCCGTTGATTGTCTTCGGGCTGGACGAACCGGGCGGGTTCCGGGGCATTTTGGCCGGTGAGGGGACCTACACCAAAGTTCAGGGCTAAACCGCTTTACAGTTTGCTTAAAAGCCGGGTTTGGATGCCCGGCTTTTTTGTGCGCGTTTAGCAAACCTGAACGCTTGACGAACCATCTCAGTCCTTGCAATTTGACCCCGTTCCCGCGCCGGACCGGTAGCGGGGGCTGTCTGCGCCTATCGCGCGGACTGGGCTGGAAGACCTGCCATGATTTCTGAGGGTTTCGAAATCATGCTCGGACACCTCTTGAATGAACGCGCATGATCAAGGAGAGACGTGCCATGAGCACTCTGGATATCAATTTTGTCCGGTCACAGTTTCCGGCCTTTTCCGAGCCCAGCCTGCAAGGGCAGGTATTCTTCGAAACCGCTGGTGGGTCATACACTTGCAAGCCGGTTCTCGACCGCCTGACGCGGTATTATACCCAGCGCAAAGTGCAACCCTATGCACCCTATGAGGCCAGCCGTCTTGCCGGCGAGGAAATGGACGAAGCCCGGGCACGCATGGCAGCCATATTGGGCGTCGAGACGGATGAGCTGAGCTTTGGCCCTTCGACTACGCAGAACACCTATGTCCTGGCGCAAGCTTTCCGCCAATGGATGCAACCGGGTGAGGCCATCATTGTCACCAATCAGGATCATGAGGCAAATTCAGGCCCGTGGCGGCGGCTAGCGGACGAGGGGATCGAAATCCGCGAATGGCAGATTGATCCCGAAACCGGGTCGTTGAATCCGATGGATCTGGAAAACCTATTGGATGAAAACGTGCGTCTGGTGTGTTTTCCCCATTGCTCGAACGTGATCGGAGAGATCAACCCGGTTACCGAGATTACCGCGATTGCCCATGCGGCGGGGGCATTTGTATGCGTTGACGGCGTATCCTACGCACCACACGGGTTTCCGAATGTGGGTGATCTGGGGCCGGATATCTATCTGTTTTCGGCCTACAAAACATATGGGCCGCATCAGGGTTGTATGGTCATCCGGCGTACGCTAGGGGAAATGTTGCCGAACCAGGGGCACTACTTCAACGGCGACGTGCTGTACCAACGGTTTACTCCGGCGGGGCCGGACCATGCCCAGATTGCGGCCAGCGCGGGCATGGCGGACTATATTGATCTGCTGTGCGACCATCATAGCGGGCCAACCGGCGAAGCGGCCGAGCGTGGTTCATTCGCCCATGATCTGATGCGCTCGCACGAGATCGCATTGCTGCAACCGGTTCTGGATGCGGTCAAAGACCGCAACGCCGTTCGCCTGATCGGAACATCCGATGCCAGCCGCCGCGCGCCGACTGTGGCCCTGGCGTTGAACCGCAATGCCGAAGAGGTTGCCGCCGATCTGACTGGATATGGTGTTATGGCCGGCGGAGGTAATTTCTATGCCGTGCGCCCGTTGACCGCGATGGGGGTTGATCCGGATCAGGGCGTGCTGCGGGTCAGTTTCACGCACTATACGTCTCAACAGGAAATTGATCAGCTTTTGAATGCACTAGACGACGTTTTGTGATCCAATTCCCCTGCTGCTTCGTAACCGAAGAAAGAAGAAAAGAGCAGGGCGGACATGGAACAGCAGCGGTCACCGATCATAATGTGGTTCCGACGGGATTTGCGCCTGTCGGATCACCCTGCACTGAGCGCCGCGGTTGAGAGTGGGCGACCGATCATACCAGTTTTCATTCTGGACCACACGGTCCAGGCTTTGGGCGCAGCGCCGAAATGGCGTCTTGGATTGGGCCTAAAGGCTTTTGCCCAGGCGCTAGAACAGGCTGGCAGCCGCCTGATCCTGCGGCATGGGGATGCGCTGATCGTATTGCAGCAGCTTGTCGTCGAAACTGGTGCAAGCGATGTGTTTTGGACTCGCGCATATGACCCTGACGCCATTGCCAGAGATACGAAAATCAAGACGGCTCTGACCGACCAGAGTATCACGGTTAAATCCTTCGCCGGCCATCTTTTGTTCGAACCTTGGACAGTGGCGACGAAAACAGGGCAGCCGTTCCGTGTGTTCACTCCAATGTGGCGTTCAGTGCGCAGCCGGGATGTTCCGGCCCCAAACAACGCTGTGTCTCATCTCATACCGCCCGCGATGTGGCCCGTTTCTGAAAACCTTGAGGATTGGCATCTGGGCGCGCAGATGCGCCGCGGAGCATCCGTGGTCACACCCCATGTCCGACCGGGCGAAACCGCAGCTTTTGAGGCGTTGCATCAATTTCTGGACCGCATCCCCGACTATTCAGATCACCGGGATCGTATGGACTTGGACGGAACATCCAACCTGTCCGAATATCTGTCTTTAGGTGAAATAGGCCCGCGCAGTGTCTGGCACGCAGTTCAGCGGGCCGGGATGACGGGAGTTCAGGGGGGCGAACCCTATTTGCGCCAATTGGTCTGGCGCGAGTTTGCTTATCACCTGATGTATCACACTCCATCCTTGCTCAGCGGTAATTGGAAGCCGGAGTGGGATAGATTTCCCTGGAACACTGATGCGGGCCAGCCCGAAGTTCTCGCCTGGAAGCAGGCGAAAACCGGCGTTCCGGGCGTCGATGCGGGGTTACGGCAGATGTATGTGACAGGGCGGATGCACAATCGGGCCCGGATGATCGTGGCGAGTTATCTGACCAAGCATCTGATGACCCATTGGAAGATTGGCATGGATTGGTTTGCGGATTGCCTGGTCGACTGGGATCCGGCGGCAAACGCGATGGGCTGGCAATGGGTTGCAGGGTCGGGGCCGGATGCCTCGCCATTCTTTCGCATCTTCAATCCGCAAACACAGCAGGAAAAGTTCGATCCGCAATCGGACTTCGTTCGGCAATGGGTTGCTGAGGGGCAGAGCAATCCACCAACAACAGCACTGGCGTATTTTGATGCGGTTCCGAAGTCATGGAACCTCAGCCCATTGGACCCATACCCGCAACCCGTTGTCACTTTGGCAACCGGTCGGGCGCGTGCATTGGCGGCCTATGAGGGCCGAAAAAACCAGTAACGAATTGAAAACTTGCCACAAACACAAACTCGGCCTAGCCTGTTTGCGCGGCCGCACAGAGGAGAGCGGATGACTTTGATGACCACCGAGGGGCAGAAAGACCTGCCCAGATACTTTGCGCAAGTATTCAAAATGGTTAGCCGGATGCAGTCTGGCCGATTGGACATCGGACTGCCGGATGGTCGTGTCTTCCGAACCGAGGGCACCAAACCCGGGCCGGTTGCGCGTGTGGATATCCACAATCCAGACGTTTTTGCCCGCCTGGTCCGCGAAGGTGAACTTGGTTTTTCCGACGCATATTTGGAAGGTGACTGGAGCACGCCGGACCTGCGATCCTTTATGGATCTGGTGCATATGGGTAATGAAACGGTCTACGACGATTTCACCGGCAAAGTCCTTGTGCAGATGTATGAGCGGTTACGGTTCTGGTTGCACCGCAATAACCGGACACAGGCCAAAAAGAACATCTCGTACCATTATGATCTGGGCAATGATTTCTATCGTTTGTGGCTTGATGACACGATGACCTATTCCAGCGCACTGTTCGAAACAGGGCAGGAAAGTCTGGAAAAGGCGCAAACCGCAAAATATGCCAGCATGGTCGATGAAATGGGGGCAAAACCCGGAGATCATATTCTTGAGATTGGCTGTGGCTGGGGCGGCTTTGCTGAATACGCTGCGAAAGAGCGTGGCCTGCGGGTCACAGGTCTGACGATCAGTCAAGAGCAGTTGAAGTTTGCGAGGCAGCGTATTGAAAGTGCTGGGCTTTCGAATTTGGTTGAATTCAAATTGCAGGATTACCGGGATGAGCGTGGTCAGTATGACGGAATCGCATCGATCGAGATGTTCGAAGCGGTAGGTCAAAAGTACTGGCCTGTGTATTTCGACACTGTGCGTGAGCGATTAAAACCCGGGGCGCAAGCGACGTTGCAAATTATCACCGTCGCGGATCATAGATGGGATGTATATCGTAACGGTATTGATTTCATTCAGAAATATATTTTCCCGGGCGGCATGCTTCCGGCGCCTTCCATTTTGAAGGAACAAGTTGCTCAGGCGGGTTTGAAAGTCGTCAATTCGAAAGAATTCGGTAAAAGCTATGATCTGACCCTGCGCCGCTGGTATGACACGTTCAACGGCAAGTGGGACGAAATCTCGGAAATGGGCTTTGACGAGCGTTTTCGCCGCATGTGGAATTATTATTTGACCGCCTGCGGAGCAGCCTTTGACACCGGTAATTGCGATGTGACACAGATCACTATAGCGAAACCGAGTTAAGGAACGGACTTCAGAAATGCCCACTGCCCCCAAGCTTGTTTCTGGCTTATGCCTTTTGATCGTGGCGTTCTTGGTTTCGAGTATGATCATCGAAAACGGTGATGAAGGTAAGAACTACGGTATGTTTACCTACGTAAACATGGCGTTGGGCGTGATTTGCGGTTGGTGGATCATGGGCAAGCGTGCTGGCCGTGGCTGGACTGCCGCAATCAACAACGGCTTGACCGGAATGGCGGCGCTGGTGTTCTGGGGCCTGTTTGTTCAGGGTGTAAACGAAATGCTCCGCTTGGCAATGCGCCATCGGTATGACGGCCCGTTCGAGGCGCTGATCTCTATCTTTAAAATCGGTGTTGAATATGGTCAGCAACTTGTGGTGCCCGAAATCTTGTGGACTTTGGTCATTGGGGCTCTGATCACTGGGCTGGTCACCGAGGAAGCAGCCCGCCGGTGGCGGTGAGCTAACAACTTAAAGTACGAAAGAACCCAACAGTGTCAGATCTGTTCTTTTATGGCACGCTGCGGCACTTGCCTTTGCTGGAGCTTGTCTTGGGACGTCCAGCGTCCAAACTTGAATTTGCCCAAGCCACTCTGAAAGATCATGCAGTCCATAGCGTGCAGGATCAGGCCTTTCCCATGATTGTTCATGAGGAAGGCAGTCTGGCCAAAGGGTTATTGCTCCGGGGATTGAGTGAGGAAGATCAGAACCGTTTGGTCTTCTACGAGGGTGGCTTTGATTACGACCTGCGGGCGCAGACAGTTGATCTGGCCGACGGGTCGAATGCGCAAGCCCTTGTGTTCTATCCAGAGCCGGGGCTTTGGAATCGCGGCGGCCTTTGGTCCCTGCAGGGTTGGTTGGATGAGTGGGGCGCGATGACAATGCTCGCCGCGCAAGAGGTTATGGGGTTTTACGGCAAGGTCGATGCGGGACAGATTGCGCGCAGCTTTCCGTCGATCCGGACGCGTGCATGGGCAAAGCTGGCTGCGCGTCAACGTACGACAGGTGATGCACGAGACACTGCCAATGACGTCATCGTGCACGACCGCAAACCGGCCTATGTCAATTATTTCGGGATGGAAGAAGTCGCGTTGCAGCATCGCCAGTACGATGGCTCGATGGGCAAAGTTCTGAACCGCAGCAGCCTGATGCAGGGCAGCGCCGTGATCGTCCTGCCATATGATCCTGTGCGCGACACGGTGCTGTTGGTCGAACAATTCAGGGCACCGATCTTTCTGGCTGAAGATCCTGAACCCTGGATGTGGGAGCCGGTCGCCGGGATGATCGACCCAGGCGAAACGCCGGAACAGGCGGCCCTGCGCGAGGCTGAAGAAGAAGCCCAGATTGCGCTGAACCGGCTGGAATATGCAGGCGGCGCGTATTCCTCCAGCGGTTCATCGACTGAATATCTATACCTTTATGTCGGGCTGGCTGATCTGACCAAGACCATCAAAGATGGCGGGTTGGCCACGGAAGGTGAGGATATCCGAACCCAGATCCTGCCTTTCAGTGATTTCATGGGCAGAGTCGACAGTCATGGGTTCAAGGATTTGCCGCTTTTGGCGGTGGCCCATTGGCTTGCACGTCACCGTGAGCGCTTGCGCGGATGATTTTCGCCGCTTGTGGTCATCGCGCACCACAGGTAAATCTGCGTTGATCCGAAATGAAATGAGGGCGCCATGCGCATTGCACGAGACCTTGCCGACGCAGTCGGAAAAACCCCGCTGATCCGCCTGCGTCGCATCAGCGAAGAGACCGGGTGCGAGATTCTCGGCAAGGCCGAATTCATGAACCCCGGCCAGTCGGTCAAGGATCGTGCGGCGCTCTACATCATCCGCGATGCAATTGCGCGTGGCGACCTGAAACCGGGCGGCACCATTGTCGAAGGTACGGCGGGTAACACCGGGATCGGTCTGGCCCTTGTTGGTGCGTCGATGGGGTTCAAGACCGTCATCGTCATCCCGGAAACGCAGTCCGAAGAGAAAAAGGACATGCTGCGACTAGCAGGTGCTCAGCTGGTTCAGGTTCCAGCGGCACCGTACCGCAACCCCAACAATTTCGTCCACTATTCCCGTCGTCTGGCCGAAGAACTGGCGCAGACTGAGCCCAACGGCGCGATCTGGGCCAACCAGTTTGACAACGTTGCAAACCGTCAGGCGCACGTGGAAACTACGGGTCCTGAAATCTGGGAACAGACCGACGGCAAGGTCGACGGTTTCGTCTGTGCCGTAGGTTCGGGTGGAACGCTGGCGGGCGTGGCCGATGCGTTGCAGCCCAAAGGCGTCAAGATCGGTCTGGTCGATCCGATGGGGGCTGGGCTGTATTCGTATTACACCACCGGCGAAATCGCGATGGAGGGCGGCTCGATCGCCGAGGGCATCGGTCAGGTGCGTATCACCAAGAACCTTGAGGGGTTCAAACCTGACTTTGCGTATCAGATGACGGACAACGAGGCGCTGCCTTACATCTTTGATCTGCTGCGCGATGAAGGCCTGGTCATGGGCGGCTCAACCGCCATTAACATGGCTGGTGCGGTGCGTCTGGCCAAAGATCTGGGGCCGGGCCACACCATTGTGACCATCCTGTGTGACTATGGAACTCGCTATCAGTCCAAGCTGTTCAACCCGGACTTCCTGCGCGAAAAGGAATTGCCTGTCCCGGACTGGATGACCGAAGCTCCACGCAGTATCCCCGGCGTTTTTGAGGACGTGTGATGCTGCGGCGTGCTCGCCTGTTCCTGACCCTTGTTGCGGTATGTTTTGCGATACTTTGCGGCCCCGCTGCCGCGCAGCTTACAGATCGTCAAAGCGAGTATTATCAGGGCTGGGTCAAAACGGCGGACCGCGCCGAGACGGTGATCGAGGCCGATCGCGCGTCGAACGCTTCGCTCGAAAACCTGCGCGCCGAGATCAACGAATACCGGGACGATTTCAATCGGGCACGCGGTGCAAATACCGAACGCATCCAGACGCTTGAAAATCAGATCAAGGCTCTTGGTGCTGCGCCCGAAGGCGACGCCACCGAACCGGAAGACATTGCCACACTACGAGAGCACCTAAACGAGCAGCTGAACAGTTTGCGCGTACCACAGATCATCTCAGAAGAGGCATTCAGCCGATCAAATGGTCTGATATCCGAGATAGACAAGTTATTGCGGGACCGTCAGAAGAAAGAGCTTTTGGAGCGTGGCCCGTCGCCAATGAACCCCACCCACTGGCGGCCGGCCTGGGTTGATGTGAACGAAGCTGCGCAAGCGTTGTTCAACGAAGCGCGGCGGAACCTGAAAACCGACGTGGTGCATGAACGTTTGCGGTCCCGTGGGCTGGGCATTCTGGCCTTGGTGCTCGTCGCAGGTGTTCTGCTGCTTTACGGCAAGCGCTGGTCCGAAGCCGCCGGCGAACGTATGCGAGCTTTGGGAGGACAGGGAAGTGGCGTATGGACGTTCCTGACCTCGTTGCTGCGCATTATCCTTCCTTGGTTCGGCGTCTGGCTTCTGGTTCAGGCGGTTGTGATGACAGGCGTTCTGGGGCTGCGCGGCACGCTGTTGATGCAGAACGTGCCCTATTGGGCCGCGATCATCCTGTATTATGACTGGATTGGCCGACAGGTTTATGTGCTGCAAGCGGCGCAAGGTTTCAAAAAACTGTCCCGGCAAAAAGTCACCGAGTTACGCGTCTACCTCGATTTTCTTGCCGGGCTCCTGATCCTGCACGAACTGGTGAACCTGTTCGATCAGATCGAAAATATTTCGGATGCGACGCGCGCCGTCGTCGTCTTTCCGGTCATCGTCGCAACAGCTTTGATTCTTTTGCGCGTCCGTCGCGTCCGCAGTGTTGATGTCCCGGTCGATGCAGATGAGCCGTCTGCAACGGCCCGCGCTGCCGGGTTCAGCCAGCTGGTGGAGTTCATTCGACGCGCTTTGTTCTTCCTGGGTATCGCCAGCCCGATATTGGCAATGCTGGGGTATACGAATGCGGCTGAGGCAATCGTTTTCCCGGCCGTGCGGTCGTTGGTTCTTATTGCCGCGCTGGTCATCGTCCAACGGTTCCTGACGTCTGTTTACGGATGGCTCGGCGGGCAGGGCGATAAGGCCAAGGACTCGCTGTTTTCGGTTCTCATCGGCTTTGCAATGGCCATTCTGGCTATGCCGGTCCTCGCGCTTTATTGGGGCGCCCGTAAAACCGACCTGCTAGAGGTCTGGTCGCGCCTGCTGCAGGGGTTCGATATCGGCGGCGTAACGATCGCGCCCAGCAACTTCTTTACCTTCCTTGTCATATTTGCCGTCGGCTATGGCCTTACCCGGATGCTGCAAAGTGGGCTGCGCAATTCGCTGCTGCCAAAGACCAGTATTGATCCAGGCGGGCAAAACGCGATTGTTTCAGGCACCGGGTATGTCGGTATTTTCCTGGCCGCGCTGGTTGCGATAACGATTGCCGGTTTCAACCTGTCATCGCTGGCAATTGTTGCCGGTGCGTTGTCGGTGGGGATCGGCTTTGGTCTGCAGACCATCGTGTCGAATTTTGTGTCGGGCATTATCCTTTTGGTCGAACGCCCAATCTCGAAAGGGGATTGGATCGACGTGAATGGGATGATGGGGTACGTCCGTGATATTTCCGTCCGGTCCACGCGGATCGAGACGTTTGACCGCACGGATGTGATCGTTCCGAACTCGGATCTGATCAGCGGCGTTGTCACGAACTATACACGCGGCAATACGATCGGGCGGGTGATTGTACCGGTCGGTGTCGCCTATGGGACTGATACCCGAATGGTGGAGAAGATTCTGGGCGAAATCGCGAATTCACACCCGATGGTTCTGGCGAATCCAGCCCCAAGTGTGGTGTTCCAGGGGTTTGGCGCAGATTCGCTGGACTTTGAAATCCGGGCCATCCTGCGCGATGTGAACTGGGTGCTGTCAGTCAAATCCGACATGAACCACGAGATCAACCAGCGCTTTGTCGACGAGGGGATCGAAATCCCGTTTGCACAGCGCGATCTCTGGTTGCGCAATCCCGAGGCGTTGCAGGGCGGCGAAGCCCAACCCAGCAAGAAACCCCAGGAAACACCGACCACAAAGCCATCCACAAAACCAGTCGCGATGACTGAGGCCGATTTGGCTGATGGTGACGGGGACGAGATTTAATTGCCTTTGAAGGCTTTCGATTTCAGGTGAAATTTCACCTCAATGGGGCCTTGCAAATCCCCCGGCGATAGTTCAAATAACGCCGGCACGGAGAGGTGGCCGAGTGGTCGAAGGCGCACGCCTGGAAAGTGTGTAGGCGGGAGACCGTCTCCAGGGTTCGAATCCCTGTCTCTCCGCCACAATCCCCAATCAACATTCATCCAGCCGCGCTTGGACGTGAATCCGTCAATCCCTGGATTTCGACCACCGCAGAAGTAGGTTGGCCGCGATTGGCGCGCCGATGATAACGACGACAATGCGCGCCAGGTGGTGCGTGACCACATATCCCAAATCCGCCCCCGAAACGATGGCCAGCACCGTCATCTCTGCCTGACCTCCGGGTGCAAAGGCCAGAAAGGCTTCGACCGGCTGGCCAAGCCCAAGCGCCGTGACCACTGCCGTGAAAGCAGCGGCCAGAACGGCCAGCAAGATCACATAGGTGAAGCCAGCCGCCACGACGCGTTTAAGCTCAGACCAGGTGACACCGACGAACTTGACGCCGATCCCACAGCCGATGAAGAACTGGGCGAACAGGATCGCCTCGCGCGGGGGGCGGGTATGGATGAAATCCCCAAGCGACAAGGCCGCTGTCAGGATTAATGGCCCAAGAATCGAAGCACCGAAAAGCCCGATCTTCTCTCCACCTTTCCAGCCGACAAAAGCTGCGACCGCCATGAGTATCAGTTCATGCAAGGGTAGGGCCGAGGCAGGTTCGCCCACTGGGTTGGTCAGTTCGGCATCGTAAAACAAGGTCAGAAATAAAGGGGCAAGGGTGACGATAATCAACACGCGCGTCCCGTGGATCAGAGACAGGGTTCGCGGATTGGCACCGGCTTCAGCCCCAAAGATAACCATGTCCTGAAACCCGCCCGGCATGGCGGCAAAAAACGCAGTTTTGTCGTCAAAGCCCCAGAATTTGCGAAAGAACGGCACGCCAACCATTGCAATCAGCAGGATAAAAACTGGTATCAGCAAAAGGGACGCCGCCATCTTTGGAAGATCTGCGAACAGACTGGGTGTGATCGACGCCCCGACGGCGACGCCAAGAATGGTTCTGGACGCGACTGAGATTTGCCCGAAATCCCGCATGGGTGCGTGTGCCAAAGCTGCAATCAAACACGCAGACATCGGCCCGAACAGAAAGGGCAGCGGCAGGTTCAACGCCCAAAAAACTGCAGTTCCCAACATAGCCAATATCAACGTGACTGACCGTTGCATCAGCGGCGACAAATGAAGGCTTGGGGCGGTCAAGGATTGTGTCCGATTTCGTTGACTAAGACATGTATCCAAATGTATACAAAGAAACCCGATATGCAAGATTGAGAACGATGAAAACTCAAGAAGATCCTAATCAGGCCGGCCCGCAGGGGAATTCCGCTTATCAGCGTTTGCTAGATGAAATTCGCGAGGGCGTTTTGTTGCCTGGTGACCGGCTCAGAGAGATCGAGCTGTCCGAAAGATTGGGTGTCAGCCGAACACCTGTGCGTGAAGCGATACGGCAACTCGAAACGGATGGGTTGGTGACGCATGTCCCTAGGTTGGGCGCAACGGTTCGCAGCCTGAGCTATTCGGAAGTTATGGAACTGTATGAAATGCGCGCCGTACTTGAAGGCACGGCGGCACGGTTGGCGGCACGCGCGGCTTCGGATGTGGAACTGGACGAACTGAACGTTCTGAACAATCGCCTTGCCGAGGCTGGCACCGGTCCGGTGGCCGCCCAGTTGAACCGTGTTTTCCACGCCACGCTATTGGATGCCGCCAAAAACCGCTTTCTCACAAAGTCGATGTTATCGCTGCAAAAGGCGCTGTTGATATTGGGTCCATCCCAAATGCTGGATGGTCAGCGCGCAGACGATGCCGTGGGTGAGCATCGCCGTGTGATGGAAGCCTTGCAGGCTCGCGACGGCGACGCAGCCGAGCTGGCGATGCGCGCCCATGTTCATGCGGCCCAGCGGATGCGTATCCGCGCGTTGCAGAAACGGGACCGCGCAATTGATCAGACCTGACCTGAGGAGCTGATCGTCCTACCTCTTGGTCTTAGGTTCCTTCGCCAAACCCGCCCTCCAATCCGCAGAGGTCGACGGAAATCCTGTCCATCGTGGAGGTCGTTGTTTATGTTCTTCCGGTACAAATACTCAGCTGACCACTTTCAAAGGGTTGGCGCTTTCAACCTCGCGGTTGATCTCTTGTACCAGCGCCATCGCGGCAGGGTTTCGGCGTTTGACATGCATACGCGCGACAAAAACGATGGTCGGGGGATCGGGGAACACGCCGTTGATCACCTCGATGTCCGGTGTGACATGCATTCCATTCAACAGGGCGACGCCCAAACCGGACCGCACGGCCGACTGAATGCCAGTGGCGCTTGGGCATTCTAATACGTTGTCGAAGCGATGCCCTTGCAGCTGCCCATCTCCGAAGCCCCATTTGCGATAGAAACATTGGCTGTCGAAGGACAGAAAGGGAACAGGTGCTGTCGTATCCAGTTGGAAATCCGGTGATTTTACCCAGTGCAGAGTGTCCTCGAACAGGATCAGGTCATCTGGCCGCGCATCGTGCCGAAAGATTTGCATGACGGCGACATCCAACTCTCCGGCCTTCAACCATTCTTGCACGTTGAGACTTTGACTGGTGCGTGTTCGAACCTGTACGTCCGGATAAAGCCGTGTGAAACGACCCAATATGCGGGCAATGTCGCTGGTTGCTGTGTCCTCGGTCATGCCCAGCCGGAGTGCGCCGGCCAAGGGTTTCTTGCCCAAACTGGCCAGAGCCTCATCGTGTAGGGCACATATTCGGCGGGCATAGTCGCACAGGCGCAGACCAGTATCCGTGAACAGAGGGCCACCGGGTCGGCGCGCCAGCAGATCGCAGTCCAGGGCTTGCTCTAACCGTCGGATTTTGTGGCTGACTGCCGATTGCGACAGTGCTAGATGCTCGGCCGCGCGCGTTACGCCGCCATGGGATGCGATGGCCAGAAGGGCGCGCAGGGCGTCAATTTCCAATCGGTCGGTCATTTGTGAAACCATGACAGTTTTTAATTGAGCCATGAATATCATTCATTTGTGTCACGCACCAGTGTTGAACTACTGGTAAGGAAATCCAAAGCTCAGGAGCATTCGCATGCCGCATCTCATCCCGGACCACACGGTGATCAAAACCCTGCGGATGGTCTCCGGAACCCATGGGGAAGGCGATCCGGTGGTTTTGATCCACAGCCCAATATCTTACATCCAGCGCGACGTGCCGCCTGTACGGGCAGCGGCGGGCAACAGGGTACACTTGTTCGATTTGGCGGGTCTTGGTCAGTCTGAACGACCTTGGAATCCGGTGCATGACAGGTCGGTCACCGATCAGGTTCCCGTCGTTCACAAGTTGCCGAAAAACTGCGGTCATTTCCCGATTAAAGATCAGCCCAAACAGACACCCGCGCCGCTGATCAATCTCCTGCCGAGAAAGGGTTGAGCTATGACGGATCAAGTCAAAACCGGTGACCGGCGCGGTCTGACGACCGTATTCGAAATCATCGGATCGGTTCTGGCCATGGCCTATGCCTTGTTGATCGCTTCAAATACGGGGGCCGAGCTGTTCGGATTTGCCCTGTTGTTACTGTCCTCGGGCCTGTTTGCGGCCTGGGCCGTGATTGATCGCCGCTGGACGTTCCTGTTGTTGCAGGGGTTCTATGCGGCCTCGGCGATCATCGGCTTGATCCGGTGGGCATGAACTTCGCATAGGGCAGTTGCGGAAATCTTGTTAGAACAGCCTTATGCGCAATGAAGACAGAATCAAAATCGGCTTTTTGCTGTTCGACGGCTTTCCCATGGCTTGCCTGACCTCGGTGATCGAGCCGTTGCGGGCGGCCAATGAAATCGCCGGGCAAGAGGCGTTCTGCTGGTCCCTGCTGTCCGAGCGTCAACAGAAAGTACAATCCAGCGCAGGTGTCCGGTTCGAGGCCGAGAGGTCTTTGGCCGACTGCAAGGATATCGACATTTTGTTCCTTCTCAGCAGCCCAACGTCCGGCTTTGACAACACAACCGTTGGCAACGGTGCTCTGCGCAGTCTCGGACGGCATGGCACCGTTTTGGGCGGGATTAGCGGTGGGGTTTTCCCATTGGTCCGGTCCGGGGTGATGGGGGGGCAACCTGTTTCCGTCCATTGGTGCTATGAGGCCGCATTTCTGGCTGAGTTTCCCGAAGTCGACTCGCGTAGCGAGGTGATCGTGAAAACGGCCACGCGCTACACCGCAGCCGGTGCTGCTGCCGGGTTCGATCTGGCCCTGCATCTGATCGAGGATCGGCTGGGCGGCGACGTCGCGCATGAGGTCGCCTGCTGGTTTCAACATCCCATGATGCGCGGGGCAGGTGTGCGGCAACAGGTTCCCACCACGACTGCGCCGGAAACTGGCGACAGCCTTCCGCCGTTGGTGTCGCGCTGCGTCGACCTGTTCGCCGGTCATATGAGCGATCCGATTTCCATCGCAGAGGCCGCACAGCAAATCGGGGTCACGCCACGCCAGGTGGAACGCGCCTTTAAGCAGGCGACAGGCCAAAGCCCCAGCCACTATTATCGCGCCATGCGCATGAAGGCGGCGCGGCAGATGGTGGTCTATACCAAGGACCCGATCGCAGATATCGCGGCTGCAATCGGGTATGGATCAGTGGCGCCGCTTGTGACGCATTATCGGTCGGCCTTTGGGCTAAGCCCCAGCGAAGACCGTCGCAGAATCAACCGCTTCCGTGTCGAAGGTAACGCGCCGCTGCCGTCAGTCTGACGTGGCCTTACAACGCCGACCGCATTGCAGTGACGATGGCATGATGCAACGACCCGGCGGATGAGCGGGGGCCATAAATGCTGAACGCTTCATCTGACCGACAGAGAACAAAGCAGCCAACGTGGTGAATTGAGCAACGGGCGACGCTGCCCGCGTCCATTTTACGGAGATCCAGCATGCACAACAGCTCCAGCACTGCTGGTATTTGACCCCCATTCAGGTCGAACCGTGTCCAACCGTCGGTCTGTTCTGTCACCGACGCGGTATCGCCCAAAGCGGACTTCACTTGATCAGTAAGCTCTTCGTGCGTGTCAAAAGGCGCCTCGATCATCCACTGATCCGGACCGGCCCAAAAGGCAGTGACAGTGTCACCGGCATGTTGGCCGATGCCAGGTGCAGGGGCACCGATCAGTTTTGCCAGGGCTTTGCTGGCTTTGGATTCCTGTCCCATCCGCGCGGCGACGGATGCCAGCGCGGCGCCCGGAACTTCCCGGCACGTAACCCCGCCAACAGTGTCGACCTGCGGTTCGGACCCGCCCAATGCGGTTATTGCAACTAGATCATGCACGCAGACGCTCTCCTTCGGGGTCAACGAAATGGGCCGATACGATTTCGACCTCGACGGTCAGATCGGTCAATGGGGACACGAGGCGCATTTTCTCGCCCATCCGGTTTGCGCCATCCTTCAAAAGACCCAGCCCGATATTGCTGTTCAGAATAGGCGAATACGCAGCCGAAGTGACATAGCCCTGATCGTGCGCGGCATCCACCGGGCCGGTCGTGTTCATCAAATGGCCACCAGCGGTGACTTTCTCTTCGGGCGATACCGGTTTGATCCCGACCAGCCGCAGGACATCCGGTTCTACCAAGGCCTCTCGTTCGGACAGGGTCGATCCGATGCTGTCTTTCTTTTTCGACACCATCTTACCCAATCCAAGATTCAATGCCGTTGTGGTGCCGTTCAGCTCGTTGCCGGCCGCGTGGCCCTTTTCGATCCGCATGACGCCCAGCGCTTCGGTGCCGTAAGGGACAACCTCAAATTCTTCACCCTCGGTCATCAGACGCCGCATCAGCGCATCGCCATAGCGTGAGGGTACCGCGATTTCGAACGCCAACTCTCCCGAGAATGATATCCGGAACAGCCGCGCGCGCAACCCGCCGCAGACCGTAATGTTGCCACAGCCCATGAACGGAAATGCCTCGTTTGAAATGTCGAATTCAGGGTCGACGATCTTTTGCAGCAGCTTGCGCGAATTGGGACCAGCGACAGCATATTGCGCCCAGGATTCGGTGGTCGAGATCAGCTGCACATCCATATCCGGGAACAGGCATTGGCGCACAAATTCCATGTGACGATAGACATTTACCGCGTTGGCCGTGGTCGTTGTGACGACAAAATGATCCTCGGCCAGACGCGCGGCTGTGCCATCATCCATCACCATGCCGTCTTCGCGAAGCATCAGGCCATAGCGGGTTTTTCCCACGGGAAGCTTGGCGAAACCGTTCGCGTAGACGCGGTTCAGGAAATCAGCCGCGTCCGCGCCCTGCACGTCGATTTTTCCAAGTGTCGTACAGTCGCACACCCCGACGGACGCGCGGGTCTGGCGCACTTCACGGTCCACTGATTCACGCCAATGAGTCTCACCCGGAAGGGGGAACCATTGCGCGCGCAGCCAGTTGCCGACCTCGACAAACACAGCGCCCCGTTCCTTGGCCCAATAATGCGAGGGCGTCAGGCGCGTGGGGTGGAATTCTTGTCCCTTCATCCGACCGGCGAAAGTGCTGATCGGAACAGGCGTGTAGGGCGGGCGGAAAATGGTTGTTCCTGTTTCGGGGATCGTCTTTCCGGCCACCTCGGCCATGATCGCCAATGCGCTGATGTTCGAGGTCTTGCCCTGATCAGTCGCCATGCCAAGGGTGGTATAGCGTTTCAGGTGTTCAACTGACCGGAACCCTTCCTGATAGCTGAGTTTGACGTCCTTGACGGTCACGTCATTTTGCTGGTCCAGCCATGCGCGTTTGCAGCCTTCGACATACCAGAACGGTTTCTGCGCGATTGGTGTATCCTCGGCCTCTGGCAGGTCGGGCCGAGCATCGCTCAACTCCAGCGCTGCAGCAGCAGCTTCGGCACCGGATTGCAATGCGCCATGGGTGGACATCACCCCGTTCGCCGCACCCGCCACCGATAGCCCGACAGGCAGATTTGAGCCGGGCACAAAGGCGGCCAGGTCGTTGTTCCAGACTGGACGCCCGCGCTGATGGCAGGTCAGGTGCACATTCGGGTTCCACCCCCCCGAAACGCCCAGCGCGCCGCATTCCAGCGTGCGGGTCGAGCCGTCGGGCAGGGCAACTTCGACAAAGGTCAGACCAAGGCGTCCCTTGGTATTCACAACCTGCGCGCCGCTCAGGACTTCGTAATCGTAGTTGACCGGAGCATCCTCACGCACGTCGACAACGGCGCAAATGTGAACGCCCTTGGCATACAGATCGGCGGCGGTGCGGTGGCCGTCGTCGTTGTTGGTAAAGATCGCCACGCGCTGAGACGCTGTGGCCGCGAACCGATTGGCATAGGTTCGTAAGGCACTGGCCATCATGATGCCGGGGCGGTCGTTGTTTTCGAACGCGATGGGGCGTTCAGTCGACCCCGCACACAGCAATGCCTTTTTGGTAAAAATGCGCCAGAGGATCTGGCGTGGCTTACCGGCGGGCAGGGTGGCCACGTGATCTCCGGTGCGTTCAACAGCGCCGTAGATGCCGTGGTCGAAGGCGCCGATGACAGTGGTTCTGGCCATCAGCCGGACGTTGGGCATACTTGACAGTTCGGCGACAGCCTGCGCGGCCCAGTCGCTAGCGCTTTGATCGCCAACCGAGAATGTCTCGCTGTTCAGACGTCCGCCGAACCGAAAATCCTCATCAGCCAGAATAACGTCCGCACCCGCGCGTCCTGCGGTCAGGGCTGCCATCAAGCCCGATGGGCCTGCGCCAATGATCAGCAGGTCACAGTGGCGGAACCCTTTGTCATATTCGTCGGGGTCAGCCTCCATCGACAATGAGCCAAGGCCGGCAGCGCGACGGATGATCGGCTCATAAACTTTTTCCCAAAAAGCAGCCGGCCACATGAAGGTCTTGTAGTAAAACCCGGCGGACAGGAAATTCGAGAACAGGTCGTTTACGCCAAGCGCATCGAATTTCAGGCTGGGCCACCGGTTCTGCGATTGCGCCTCAAGCCCGTCAAACATCTCGGTCGTTGTGGCCCGTGTGTTGGGTTCCTGCCGGTTGCCGGAGCGCAGCTCGACAATGCCATTCGGTTCCTCGGATCCGGCAGTCAGCAGGCCGCGCGGGCGGTGATACTTGAACGAGCGTCCGATCAACCGCACGTCATTGGCCAGCAAAGCCGAGGCCAGCGTATCGCCGGGATGGGCGGTATAGTTGCGGTTGTCGAACCGGAAGTTCACTGTGGTGTTGCGGTCGATTTGGCCACCGCTCAGTCTGTTGGATTGCGTCATTTGGATCGCCCCCGCGCGCGGGCCACATCGCGGGCCAGTTCTACCTTGGAAATCTCATGAGTGGTGGTGTCGCGGGTAACGACCAGCCAAGACCGGTCGCCAGCCTCATGATACCACAGTTCTTGATGCTCGCCTGCGGGATTGTCGCGCAGATAGCCGTATTCATAGAACGCGTCCGCCGCGTTTTCGGCCTGCCAGTCCGGGCGGTTAATCAGTGACGCGTCGCCCAGATAGGTGAATTCAGATGCGTCGCGCGGGCCCAGAAGGGGATGGTTGATAATCATTCTCGTGCTCCCCTCAGTGCAGGTTGGGCTGGTTGCCCACGCCCTTTTCGTCGATCATCCGGCCCGTGCGGAACCGGTCGAAGCGATAGGCCGTAGCGGTAGAGTGCGGTTCGTCCTTCGCCAACAGATGCGCAAAACAGTAACCGGACGCCGGGGTCGCCTTGAACCCGCCGTAACACCATCCGCCGTTGAAATAGAGCCCCTCAACCGGTGTGCGGTCGATGAAGGGCGAGCCATCCATCGACATGTCCATAACACCGCCCCACATACGCAGCAGACGGGCGCGTCCGATCATCGGCATCAACGAGACGCCGCCTTCGCAGACATCCTCGACCACCGGCAGATTCCCGCGTTGCGCATAGGTGTTGTAACCGTCGATGTCGCCGCCAAAGACCAGCCCGCCTTTGTCGGACTGGCTGACATAGAAATGTCCGGCCCCATAGGTGATGACGCCGGGCAGAACCGGCTTTAGACCCTCGGACACAAAGGCCTGCAACACGTGGCTTTCGATCGGTAGGCGCATGCCTGCCATGCTCATCACCCGGCCCGAGTTACCGGCAACAGCGCACCCGACTTTGTTAGCCCCGATAAAGCCCTTTGAGGTCTCGACGCCCAGGCATTTGCCGTTCTCGATACGCAGACCAGTGACTTCGCAATTCTGGATGATGTCGACACCGTGGCTGTCCGCGGACCGGGCAAAGCCCCAGGCCACCGCATCATGGCGCGCGGTGCCGCCCCGCCGCTGGGCCAGACCGCCTTTGATCGGGAAACGCGCGTCGTCGAAATTCAGATAGGGGTGTTCTTTGCGTACCTGATCGGCATCCAGCAATTCTGCATCTGCACCGTGCAGGATCATCGCATTGCCGCGCCGCGTATAAGCGTCGCGCTGACCATCCGTGTGGAACAAGTTGAGTATTCCGCGCTGGCTCATCATGGCGTTGTAGTTCAGGTCTTGTTCAAGCCCTTCCCACAGTTTCATCGAGAATTCATAGAACGGCTCATTCCCGTCCAGCATGTAGTTCGAGCGAACGATCGTCGTGTTCCGCCCGACATTGCCTCCGCCGATCCAGCCCTTTTCTACAACCGCGACATTTCGATGACCGTAGACCTTGGACAGATAATGGGCAGTTGCCAGCCCATGACCACCACCGCCTATGACGATAATGTCGTAATGAGCTTTGGGTTCGGGGTCACGCCAGACCGGTTTCCACCCTTTGTGGCCGGTAAGCGCCTCTTTGATGACTCGAAAGCCTGAATATCGCATGAATCGGACCTTTTTTGCCAGAATTCACTATTTTCCTGCTCAGTGATATCCTCAGATGCGACATTGGTGTGTCTGAATCAGACCCTTTGGTGTGCCGAGCCGGGAACCAATTGTGAAAACCATGATACAAAGGCGTCAACCTCGGGTGATGCGCGCTGCACGGCCAGAAAGTACCCTTCGGCCGCCGGGGCGGTCTCATCGAAGGCACGCGCGACCTGTCCGATCTGCAGAGCGTGATCGGCGATAAGTGCATTCACCAAGGCCACGCCGTTCCCGGAAGCCGCCAATTGCAAGGCGAGCCCGTATGAATCGACATAATAAGCCGGGGTATGGATTTTATGACCGGTGACTTCCGCCCAAGTAGACCAGTTGTCCGACGTTCCCACGGCCTCGATCAACGGCAAGTCCTGAAAAGCGCCAACCAAGCCGGGTGCTTTTATCGCGATCAGGTCATTCGGCTGTAACGGTTTTGCATCCCGTCCGACCTGTTTTTCCGACCCGAACCGGATTTCGACATCGGCGCGCAGGGCCGAGTATTCATCGGGCCAGATCGTGCTGACAAAGCGGATGGACGTATCTGGGTTTTGCTCACGGAACCGCGGAAGAGCCGGAGAGATTAACCATTCGATGATACTGATCGACGCCGCAATAGTGACGTGCTTGGCCCGTTCCTCTGCCAAATACGGAGAGGCGGCGGATTGCAGCAATTGCAGTGCGGCTTCGACTTGCGGCAGCAGCTTTCGCCCTTCATCCGTCAATGAAAGACCACGCGGATGCCGATGAAACAGGACGACGCCAAGCCGGGATTCCAGCGACCTGATTTGCTGGCTTACGGCGGATTGGGTCAATCCGATTTCATCCGCCGCAGCGGTTGAGCTCAGCCTTCGGGCCGCAGCCTCGAACGACCTGAACCATGTAAGGGGTGGTAGTGTTTTGGGCATGTGCAACCGACCTAGTAGCTTTGTTAATACCTAAGACCCAACTTCTTTCGTTTGTCAAAGTGCCGGCCAATCAAAGATATTTCTCGTACTCAAGATTGGGGGATAACGTGCAGCCGGAAATTCGTAAAATAGTGACCTTCGACGAAGTAGTTCTGATCGAAGGATATCGCAAAGCCGAACGGCCGTGGCGCATGTTCGCCGTGGCAGCGGTTGTTACCAACCCTTGGGCTGGACGTTTCGTCGAAGATCTACGGCCGGAAATTTTGGCCTATGGCCCAATCCTGGGTCAAGAACTGACCGACAGGATGATCGCGCTGGCCGGAAGCGGTGAGGCGATTGAGGCTTATGGCAAGGCCGCGGTTGTGGGGCTGGACGGAGAGGTCGAGCATGCCTCGGGCCTGATCCACACGTTACATTTCGGGAACATCTTCCGGCAGGCGGTTGACGCCAAATCCTATCTTTCATTTACCAACACCCGGGGTCCGGCGAACACACCGATCATGGTGCCGCTAATGGACAAGAATGATGCCGGCCGTCGGTCACACTATCTGACGCTGCAATTCGCCATCCCCGACGCGCCGCGCGCAGATGAGATCGTCGTGGTTTTGGGCGGAGCAACCTCGGGCCGTCCGCATCATCGTATCGGCGACCGTTATCAGGACTTGAAGGATCTGGGCCATGACGTGGACAACCCGGCCTCGGTCTGACGTCGGCGGGCTCGCCGCGATAGACGAAGGTGAAGGCCCGCTTGTGGTTCTGCTCCATGGCGTTGGCTTGCGGGCCGAAGCCTGGGGCGCGCAAATCGATGCGTTGTCTGCCGCCGGGTATCGTGTTCTGTGTCCGGATATGCCTGGGCACGGAGAAACCCCGTTCCAAGGTGCTATTGGGCTGGATGGATACGCCAACCCGATCGCGGCCCGATTGACCGAGCCTGCCGTTCTGATTGGGCATTCCATGGGGGCGTTGATTGCTTTGGACATTGCGGCATCGGGGCATGATCAGGTGAGAGGCATTGCCGCGTTGAACGCAATTTACCGCCGAACCCCCGAAGCGTGTGCGGCTGTCACGGCCCGCGCGGCGGCACTGGATGCTGCGGCTATGAACGATCCTACCGTGACCTTGCAGCGTTGGTTCGGCGATCAGGTTTCAGAAGAAGGCGAAGCCTGTTCGCGTTGGCTGAAAGATGTCCACCCGGGCGCATACAAAGCGGCCTATACCATCTTCGCCGAAAGCGATGGCCCGACTGACGCACAACTGGGGCAAATCAATTGCCCGGCACTGTTTATGACGGGCGGGGATGAGCCAAATTCCACACCCGGCATGTCGCAGGGCATGGCGCAGCAAGTGACAAATGGCCGGGTAAAGATAATCCCAAATGCTGCCCACATGATGCCCATGACGCACCCGGTTGACGTTAACGCCAAATTGCTTGAGTTCGTTCGGAGGTGCCTGCCATGACCGAGATTGACACCCGCGCCCTGCGTGATGCATTTGGCAACTTCATGACCGGTGTAACGGTTGTGACGACCCGCGACACCTCTGGAAACCCGGTCGGGTTCACGGCGAATTCCTTCACGTCCGTGTCGCTTGATCCGCCTTTGCTGTTGGTCTGCCCCGGCAAGTTTCTGTCCAGCCACGATACCTTTGCCGGATGCTCGCATTTTGCGGTGAATGTTCTGGCAGATGGGCAGCAGGGCGTCTCGAATACCTTCGCAAGTTTCAAGGGCGACCGATTTGGTCGGGTGGCGCATCGCGACGGAGCCAATGGCTTGCCGCTGATCGACGGAGCGCTGGCGCAGTTCAGTTGTGAAACGCATCAGGCGCTGCCCGCAGGCGACCACACGGTTCTGATTGGTCGTGTCACAGAGTTCAACCATATCGGTGGAAACGGTCTGGGTTATGTGAACGGGTCGTATTTCAGTCTTGGACTTGAGCGTGAGATGGACGCGCAGGTTCCGACAATCTGCGGTGCGATTGTTGCGGCAAATGGCAAAGTTATTCTGGAACGCTACGAAGGCGCATTTCGCCCGGTTCAAATCGCCGGTGCGGAACCCGGGGGGCAACGCAACAGGCTGGCACAGGGCCTTTCCGATCGGGGCATTCAGGCGCAGATCGAACAGGTCTATTCTTCGTTCAACGATGCCGAAACGAACCTGCACTACACGTTCTTTCTGGCGTCTTGCGTTCAGAACATCCCGGTGGAAAATGCCGAATGGGTAGATATCGGCGATCTGGCTGATCTGACTTACGCCAGCAATAGCTTGCACCACATGATGACCCGCTACGCCCTTGAAGCCCGCGAAGGCGTTTTCGGGCTGTATCTCGGTGACGCCGAACGCGGCGAAATTCACAGTTTCGGTAAAGGAGCCATTTGATGGAGTTTTCACTGTTTGCCCACGTGGAACGTCTGACCCCGGATCAGCCTCACGATGTTCTGTATGATGAATTCGTGAGCCTGGTGAAGATGGCTGATGACGGGGGCATGCGGGCAGTTTGGACAGGTGAACATCATGGGATGGAGTTCACCATTGCCCCCAACCCGTTTCTGTCGCTGGTCGATCTGGCGCATCACACGCGCAATGTGCGGTTGGGCACCGGAACGGTAATTGCGCCGTTCTGGCATCCGATCAAACTGGCAGGTGAGGCCGCCGCAGCGGATCAGATGACGAAAGGGCGTATCGAGTTGGGGATCGCGCGCGGTGCGTATTCCTATGAATACGAACGTCTGATGCCGGGAATGGACGCTTGGGAGGCGGGGCAGCGCATGCGCGAGTCCACCCCGCTGTTGCCTCAGATCTGGAAGGGCGATTGTGCCCATGAAGGCGAGTTCTATGAGTTTCCGGCGGCAACTTCGGCACCGAAGCCATATCAGGAGGACGGCCCGCCAATCTGGATCGCAGCGCGGGATCCTAACAGCCACGAATTCGGCGTTCACAACGGATTCAACATTCAGGTCACCCCGCTGTGGCAGGGCATGGAAGAGATCGAGACCCTGATGGGGCGGTTCAACGTTGCCTGTGACAGCTACGCGGGGCCGCGCCCCAAGATCATGCTGTTGCACCACACCTATGTCGGCAAAGATGACGAGGATGTTGCGCAGGGCGTGCAAAATCTGCGCCGTTACTACAATTACTTTGGTGCATGGTTCATGAACAAACGGCCGGTTGAACAGGGCTTGATCAAGCCGATTACCGAGGCCGAGATGGATGCGAACCCGATGTATACCAAAGAAAAATTGGGCCGTGATCTGACAGTTGGGACCGCGCAACAGGTGATCGACAGGATCAAGCGCTATGAAGATCTGGGTTATGACGAGTTTTCGTTCTGGGTCGACAGCGGCATGACCAACGAACGCAAGCGCGCCTCTTTGGCGCGATTCATCGACGACGTGATGCCGGCATTTCAGTGAGGACCACCATGGGAAACTTACCGCATTTTCAGTTGTTCATTGACGGCGCCTGGACCGAAGGATCAGCCTCGCAGGTGATGACGTCACAGAACCCGGCCACTGGTCAGGGGTGGGCCACATTCGCGTGCGCTTCGCCCCATGATGTTGAGCGCGCCATCGCCGCTGCCAAACGGGTTTTGGATGACCCGGAATGGCGGGATATGACACAGACCCAGCGGGGTAAGCTGCTGTATCGCCTTGCCGATCTGGTGGCGAAAAACGCCACGCTTCTGGGTGAGTTGGAGACGACCGACAGCGGAAAGCTGTTGGCGGAAACCTCGGCGCAAACCGGATATGTGGCCGACTACTATCGTTACTATGCGGGTCTGGCAGACAAGGTCGAAGGCACGGTCCTGCCCATCGACAAGCCGGACATGCATGTCTTTACCTCACGAGAACCGATTGGCGTCGTGGCCGCGATCGTGCCGTGGAATGCGCAGATGTTCCTGACCGCGACCAAGCTGGGCCCGGCGTTGGCTGCCGGGTGTTCCGTGGTGCTGAAAGCATCGGAAATCGCGCCCGCACCCATGCTGGAATTCGCCAAGCTGATTGAACAGGCCGGGTTCCCGCCCGGTGTTGTGTCGGTCATCACCGGTGACGCCGAAAACTGCGCGATCCCACTGACCCGCCACCCGGATGTCGACCGAATTGCCTTTACGGGTGGGCCTGAAACTGCCCGCCATGTGGTACGAAACTCGGCTGAGAACTTTGCGGTTACGTCATTGGAGTTGGGTGGCAAATCCCCGATCCTCGTGTTTGAGGACGCCGATTTGGACGGTGCAGCAAACGGCCTGATCGCAGGCAATTTCGGCGCATCCGGTCAGAGTTGCGTGGCGGGAACGCGCGGACTGGTGCATCGGTCAATCCTTGGGCCCTTGGTCGAGCGGATCGCTGAAAAGGCCAGCGCCATCCGGTTGGGTGATCCTTTGCAGCCGGAAACGCATGTTGGTCCGTTGTGTACCGCGGCGCAGGTGCAAAAAATTGAAGACACACTGGGCAAGGCACAAGGGCAGGGCGCGACGATTCACTTCGGGGGAAAAGCTGCCGACCGTCCCGGAAATTACATGAACCCCACCTTGGTAGAATGCGCGTCCCCCGAAACCGAAACGTTGAAAATCGAATTGTTCGGGCCGGTGATGTCCTTGCTGCCATTCGATACCGAAGAAGAGGCTATCGCGTTGGCAAACAGCACCCCTTACGGGTTGGGGTCGGGCGTGTTCACGCAGAACCTAGCGCGCGCGCACCGTGTGTCGAAGCGGATCAGGGCGGGTATCTGCTGGGTGAACACCTATCGCGCGATCTCACCCATTGCGCCGTTCGGCGGGTTCAATCAATCGGGCTATGGCCGCGAGGCCGGCGTTGAGGCGATACTGGATTACACCAGAACCAAGACAACCTGGATCAGTACCGCGCAAGAGCCGATGGCGAACCCCTTCATTATGCGCTAAGGATTCGGAAAGGCAGGGATTTCTGCAGGGAAGTGAGGGGCGCATGAAACTGACAAAACCAAACTTCCCATCACCGGCCGATGCCGCCGACCGCAAGGCCATTGCCCCAGTAATTTGCTATCCGCCAGACGCGTTGCAGCAGCCTGATCTGATTGGTTTGGGCAAATTGCGTAAGGGTGCAGTAAAGGTGGCCGAGGCCACCGCGGCGCCACGTGACGCGGCATGCATCGATGTTCCGGCTGGCGCTTTCGTCAGGGTGGTTTCGGTCGATGGCCCTCAGGTCGGTGACCTGAACATGTGGAACAAGCATGACATAACCGAGCGGTTCTATTCCGGCAAAACCCGCGCGCTGCACGGCACGCACCTGTCTACCGGCGACCGGATGTGGTCGAGCTTTCCCAACATGCGTCCGATGGCAACCATCGTTGCCGACACGCTGGATTGGTACGGGTTCGATACCTATGGCGGCTCGGTCCATGATGTGATCGGCACGCGGTGTGATCCGTATACCGGGCGTTTGCTTTCGGGTGATGACTATCACTATTGCTGTCATTCGAACCTGACCCGCGCGCTGGCCGGCCATTGCGACCTGCCGCTGCATGAGGCCGAAATGCTGGTGCATGACGTGCTGAACGTGTTCATGTGCACCGGGTTTACCCGCGATACCGGCCAGTATTTTATGAAGGCCAGCCCGGTGCGACCCGGCGATTATCTCGAGTTCTATGCCGAGATTGACCTGATCGTCGGCCTGTCTGCTTGCCCCGGCGGGGATTGTTCGTCAGAGCATTCGTCGGACGCGGCAGCCTGCCATCCGCTGTTGATGGAAGTCTACGATCCCGGTAAGGAAGCACGTACGGCGCATATCCAACCGGATCGATCAAAATACGACCGCACGCACGGAACCGGTTAACGGGTCAGGCGCTGACCCAGTCGGGTCAGCATTCTGCAGCACAGGTCCAGCTGTTCGATTTCAAGGAACTCGTCTGCCTTGTGGGCCTGTGCGATTGAACCCGGCCCGCAGACAATTGCGTGAACGCCCAGTTTCTGGAACAGCCCGGCCTCGGTCGCAAAGGCGACAACGCCACTGCCATTCGCGCCGGTCAGTTCGGCCACCAGATCACGGGCCGCGTTTTCTTCCATGGGCTCAAGGCCTTCGACCTCGGCTACGGCCTCTTGCGTGATGTTCGAGTCGCTGTGGACCGCTTGCATCTCCGGTAACAAGGAATTCTCCACGTAGTCTGCAAGGGTCTTTTTGACGAGGTCGGCATCACTTGCCTGCACGGGTCGCATCTCCCACAAAACCTCAGCCTTGCTAGCTATGACGTTATGGGCAACGCCCCCAGAGATTTGGCCGATATTGACCGTCGTCCAAGGCGGCTCGAACCGGCTGTCGGCGGGTGCGAGGGACTTGAGGATATGGCGCAACTCCAGCAGTTTGCCGATATAGCGCGCGGCATATTCCGCAGCATTCACCCCGTCATCGGGGGCAGAGCTGTGTCCCTCTAGACCCGAGAAGCGGGTGGTATATTCAAAGCAGCCCTTATGACCCTCAACCACGCGCATCTCCGTCGGCTCGCCGATGATGGCAATGTCGGGGATGATGCCGCGTTCAGACAGGTCGTCGACCAGGGTTTGCGCACCAAGGCAGCCGACTTCCTCGTCGTAAGTAAAGGCAAAGTGCAGCGGCTGGGTCAGCTTTCCGATATCCAGCGTTTCGCCGAAAGCCACCGCCGCTGCGATGAAGCCCTTCATGTCGCATGTGCCGCGACCGTAGAGCTTGCCGTCTGTCTCGGCCATCTGGAACGGATCGGTTGTCCATTCCTGATCGGCCACCGGCACCACATCCGTATGGCCGGACAGAAGGATTCCGCCGGGTTGATCAGGCCCCATAGTGGCAAACACATTGGCCTTTGCCCCGGTCTTGTCCCGCGTAACGATACACCGCGCACCCAACGCCTCGAGCCGTTCGGTCAGATAGCTGATCATTTCCAGATTCGAGTCCGCAGACACTGTCTCAAAAGCGATCAGGTCGGCTAGTATTTCCATGGTTTTGGGTAAAGTCATGGCTTCACAAACAGCTTTCTGGGGCGGTTGCAGAAACACTCGGCAGGTCCGGAGTCCGTGATGAGGATCGGCTCAGTGATCTCCAACCCCCAATCATCCATCCAGAGGCCGGGCATGAAGTGAAAGGTCATGCCGGGTTCCAATACGGTGTCATCCTCGGGGCGGAGAGAGATCGTGCGTTCGCCCCAATCGGGTGGATAGCTGAGGCCAATCGGATACCCGCATCGCGCGCCGCGCTCGATACCCGCCCGTTCCAGCGGGGCAGCCAGAGCCAACGCGATATCACGCGCCTGATTGCCGGCCCGCGCGGCCTCTAGTCCCGCTTCAAGACCTTCTACCAGCGCGGCTTCAGCACGAAGCAAATAGTCGGGTGGCTTACCCAAAAAGACCGAGCGGCAGAAGGGCGCGTGGTAGCGGCGATAGCAGCCCGACAGTTCGAAAAATGTACACTCTCCGGATTTGAACAGCTCACCATCCCAAGTCAGGTGTGGTGCGGCGGCATCCGGGCCGGACGGGAGCAGGGGCACAATGGCCGCGTAATCGCCCCAATCCTCGCCAACTCCGGTGACTGCGTCATGGTAGATTTGCGCGACGAGGTCGTTCTTGCGCATACCCGGTTCGATGCACTCCAATACGCCGTCGGTCACATGCTCGGATATCCGGGCAGCTTTTCGCATTAGCGCAATTTCCTCATCGGATTTCACGGCACGCTGCCAGTTCACCAATGTGTTTGCGTCGACCAGCTCTGCGTCGGGCAACTCCGCCAGCAAAGTCAGGTGTGCTTTGGCTGAATAATAATAATTGTCCAACTCGACACCGATCCGCCCCTTCGCGATACCAGTATCCGCAATCAGCGCTGCCAGATCCTGCATGGGGTGACGCACGGTGGATTGTACGTATTCGTCCGCATAGCCGTGGATCCGGTCATTGGACATCCAAACAGTTTTACGCGCGCCGTTGGCATCCTGATTTCGGCCCCACCAGATCGGGTCGGCATCCTGAAGCACAAGTACCCCTTGATGCACATAGAACGACCAGCCCTCATAGCCCGTCAGCCATGCCATGTTTGAAGGATCTTCGACAAACAAAGCATCCAACCCGGCGGCTGCCATGGCGGCGCGGGTCTTTGCCAATCTGCGGTCGTACTCGGCGCGGCTGAAGGCCGGATCTGAATGGGGCATTTTAGGCTCCTGCCTTGGGCGAGTTTTGTTGACAGAACTTGACGAATGCGATCACGTCAATGGGCATCACGGGAAAGACACCAAATTGAGAATCTCACCTACCCCCCATCGCGGCGGCCAAAAGCTGATCAATGGCACTTGCTTGAGAATTGACGCAGACGCGCAGGTTATCCGCTTTTTCTTTGAGGTCACGGAATGAGGGGGTTTGACACATCTGAGTTCGCAGCACGAACGGAACGCGCGCAAAACAAGATGCAAGCCTCTGGTCTGTCGGCCCTGTTGCTGACGACGGAACCTGAGGTCCGATATTTTACCGGCTACCTGACGCGGTTTTGGGAAAGCCCAACACGGCCCTGGTTTCTGATTGTACCTGCCAGTGGCAAGCCGATTGCGGTGATCCCTTCGATCGGGGCCGCGCTTATGGCCGAGACATGGCTCGACGATATCCGAACCTGGGCTGCGCCGGATCTGGCCGACGATGGCATTAGCCTTTTGGCTGATACACTTCGCGAGGTGACGCCCGACGACGCAAAGATCGGACTACCAGACGGGCATGAAACGCATGTCAGGATGCCGTTGGCAGACCTTCGACGTCTGCAACAGACAGTCGGTCAGCGAGACCTATGCGGCGATGAAGGGATCGTACGCGCGCTGCGGATGGTGAAATCATCAGCGGAGATTGCAAAGATTGAAACGGCATGCGCCATCGCTGGGCGTGCCTTTCAGCGGGTGCCCGAAATCGCCAAAGAAGGCGTGGCGCTGGATGCTGTGTTCCGCGGGTTTCAAATGCTGTGCCTGGACGAGGGGGCCGATTGGGTTCCATACCTCGCGGGCAGTGCGGAACAGGGCGGTTACACTGACGTGATTTCCCCAGCATCTGATACGCTGCTGCAGCATGGTGATGTATTGATGCTGGACACCGGCCTGGTTTGGGACGGGTATTTCAGTGATTACGACCGCAACTGGTCGATAGGGTCCGCGAACGCGCAGGTTAAGTCAGCCTACTGTGCTTTGATTGAAGCATCGGATGCGGCATTTGAGATTGCGCGCCCGGGTGCCACGGCGGCTGACTTGTTTCAGGCGATGAACTCTGTGCTGTCGCGCCACGATGCTGACACTGGGGCCGGGCGCTTGGGGCATGGATTGGGGATGTCTTTGACAGAATGGCCGTCCCTCATACCAACCGACCACACAGTTTTGGAACCAGGCATGGTCTTGACGCTTGAACCGGGCATTGCCGTGGGTGGAAAAATCCTTGTCCACGAAGAAAACATCGTCATAACCGAAGGAGATCCCCGCTTTCTTAGCCCGCGCGCTGGTATGGAGTTGCCCGAGATATGACGCGTTTACCTTATACCGTTGATGCAGATGATCCCGCCACGTCCCCAATGGGCCTGATCGTCTTGCAGACAGACGAGACCCTTGAGCCGGAGTTCAACGCATATTTTTCTGATCGCAGCTGTCCCATTTACGTCTCTAGAATTCCCAGCGGCAAAGAGGTGACGACTGATACTCTGGCGGAAATGAAAACGGCACTGCCTGCCGCTGCTGATTTGTTGCCCAAGACGCGACCATATCGAGTGGTCGGATACGGGTGCACCTCTGCCAGCTCGGTGATCGGCTCGGAACAGGTCGAACAAATGGTTCAAAAAACTTGCGAGGCGGCGATTGTTACAAACCCGTTGCGCGCGGCCTCGGCCTGCGCCCACGAACTTGGTGTAGCAAAGTTCGCACTTTTGTCGCCATATATCGAAGAAGTGAACGATCCCTTACGCAGTGCTTTTGCGCAAAATGGCATCTCGATGGATGTTTTTGGCACCTTCGGGGAAGCCGAGGAAGCCAAGGTTGCCCGGATTTCCCAAGACTCTCTGATCGACGCCGCAGTGAATCTCGGGCGGGACGATTCGGTTGAAGCTGTTTTTCTAAGCTGCACGAATTTAAGAACTTTAGACGTTATCCCGATTGTGCAGGCACGCCTTAAAAAACCAGTATTGTCTAGCAATCAAAGCCTCGCATGGCACATGCGAAAGTTGAATTCCGCCTGAAAACTCGGCTGCTTCCTTTCTAATAGTTATTCACGTGTCATATTTTGGTTGCGTGTCGCACCCTGCATGTCCTTAAATGGCCTCGACAGGTCTTTGAGATCCGGATGAACCGGGCAGGCAAGGACTGCACAGGGGAGACTAATCGGTAAATGTCTAATGACGCAGCGTTCGTCGAGTTTCAGCATGTCCAAAAATCTTATGATGGCGAGATCCTTGTTGTAAAAGACCTTAACCTTTCCATGCCGAAGGGTGAGTTCCTTACAATGCTTGGGCCCTCGGGGTCTGGCAAGACAACTTGCCTGATGATGCTGGCAGGGTTTGAAACAGCCACACATGGCGAGATTATGTTGGACGGACGGCCGATCAACAACATCCCACCGCACAAGCGCGGTATCGGCATGGTTTTCCAGAATTACGCTCTTTTTCCGCACATGACGGTGGCAGAAAATCTGTCTTTCCCTCTGGAAGTGCGGAATATCGGCAAGGACGCAAGAGAAGAGAAAGTCCGTCGGGCGCTTGATATGGTGCAGATGGGGGCCTTTGGCAGCCGTCGACCGGCGCAATTGTCTGGTGGTCAGCAACAGCGGATCGCCCTCGCGCGCGCGCTGGTGTTTGAACCCGAGCTGGTTCTGATGGATGAACCACTGGGCGCGCTCGACAAACAGCTGCGCGAGCATATGCAGTTTGAAATCACGCGTCTGGCCCATGAACTTGGGATTACGACCGTCTACGTGACCCACGACCAGACCGAGGCGCTGACAATGTCGGATCGCGTTGCCGTATTCGACGATGGGCGCATTCAACAGCTTGCGCCGCCGGATCTTCTGTATGAAGAGCCAGAGAACAGCTTTGTTGCTCAATTTATCGGTGAAAACAACACGTTGGAAGGCGTTATTAAGTCAATTAACGGCGACGAATGTGTTGTAGCGCTGGATGACGGATCTGAAATTGACGCCAAGCCGGTCAATGTCCATGCGGCAGGTGATCGAACGAAAGTGTCGATCCGGCCTGAGCGTGTGGAATTCAACAAGGATCGCCTGCACGCCGATGCGCATACCCTGAAAGCAACGGTGAAAGAGTTCATCTACATGGGTGATGTATTCCGGTTCCGGCTTTCAGTTGCCGGGAACGACGACTTCATCATCAAGACGCGAAACGCCCCGGACGCTATCAAACTGTCACCGGGCCAAGAAGTCGAGATCGGCTGGCTTGCGCGTGACTGTCGGGCGTTGGACGCCTGATCAGGGAACAACCCGTTCACGACACCAAAGTGCGCGGGGAAAGGCATGGGTGGGTTACCCCGTGGCCCAGCCAAAAAGATCAAAATTAACGGGAATAACAGGGAGTTAACGATGAAAGTAACAAAAACCACTCTTATGGCAGGTGCTATCGCGGCAGTTGCCGGCGCTGCATCCGCAGAGGAAATGACTATTGTCTCTTGGGGTGGCGCATACTCCAAGTCGCAGCTGAAAGCATATCACGAGCCCTATTCCGAGAAGTCCGGCGTCACGATCCTGAACGACGACAGCTCGGCCGAGGCGGTTGCGAAACTGCGTGCGATGAACGAAGCGGGTAACGTTACCTGGGACGTGGTCGACGTTGTGGCGGCAGACGCAATTCGTCTGTGTGACGAAGGTTTGGCGCTGGAAATCGATCCGGACACCATGCTGGCACCGGCACCTGACGGAACCTCGGCTGCCGATGATTTCGGTGACTTGCTTGTCAGTGAGTGTTTCATTCCGCAAATCGTTTATTCGACTACATTCGGGTATCGCACGGATCTGGTGGGTGACACACCGCCGTCGGATGTTTGCGCAGTCTTCGATCTGGAAGCCTATCCAGGCAAGCGTTCGCTTGAAAAGCGTGCCATCAACAACATGGAATGGGCGCTGATTTGTGATGGCGTAGCCAAAGACGACGTCTATGACGTGCTGGCGACTCCTGAAGGGCAAGATCAGGCCCTGGCCAAGCTAGGCACCATCAAAGACAACGTTGTCTGGTGGTCCGCAGGCGCGGACACGCCACAGTTGCTGGCGGACGGCGAGATCATCATGGGTTCGACCTATAACGGTCGTCTGTTCAGCGTGATCGAAGAGCAGAAGCAACCCGTTGCAATGCTGTGGGATGCGCAGATCTTTGATCTGGACGGCTGGATTATTCCTGCTGGTCTGAGCGAAGAGCGTCAGAAGCGCGCGCTGGACTACATCATGTTCGCAACCGATACGCAGCGCCTGGCGGATCAGGCCAAGTACATCTCGTACGGCCCGGCCCGCGCATCTTCGGCGCCGCTGGTGGGTCAGCACGCGGACCTGGGCATCGACATGGCACCTCACATGCCGACCGATCCCGAGAACGCCAAGAACACGTTCCTGTACAACTACGAGTTCTGGGCTGACTATCGCGATGACATCGAAGCAAAGTTCCAGGCTTGGCTGGCGAAGTAATCGCTGATTGAACCAAAAAAACCAGCCGGGGCCAAGTTGGGCCCCGGCGTCAAAAAGTCAGGGAACGCAGATGAGCGACGCAACTCAATCAGGTCCGATGTTGGCGGCAGATGGTACGCCGCTGAAGAAATCACTGGCGCGTTCATTGCGTCGGCGTAAATTGCGGGCGTTGGCTCTGGTTGCGCCACTTTTGCTATTTGTACTGCTTTCCTTCGTCATCCCTATCATTTCCATGCTATTCCGATCGGTCGAAAACGGGATCGTCTCAGAGACACTTCCTTTGACAGTCGTTGAGTTGCAGCATTGGGACGCCGAGAGCGGGGAATTGCCGGACGAAGCTTTGTATGAAGCATTTATTCGCGACATGGTTGTTGCCGTTGACGCCAAGCAACACACAAGACTGGGTACCCGCCTGAACTATGAGCAGACGGGCATGTCGTCGATGTTCCGAAAGTCCGGTCGCCAGATCAAACGGATAGATCCGGAGGTTGATGGTCCGTTCAAGGACAAACTAATCGAAATTCACGAAGGCTGGGGTGACGTTGATACATGGCGTGTGATCAAAACGCACGCCGTGCCGATTACCAATGGATATTTCCTGAACGCCGTTGATATGCAACGCACGCCAGAAGGTGCGCAGGCCCAGCCTGAGGACAAACGTATCCTCATCAAGTTGTTCGGCCGAACATTGTTCATGTCGCTGATCATCACCGGGTCCTGTATTCTACTGGCCTATCCGGTCTCATACCTCTTGGCCAATCTGCCGATGCGCGTTTCAAACATGCTGATGATTTTGGTACTGCTTCCGTTCTGGACATCGCTGCTGGTGCGCACGTCAGCATGGAAAGTGATGTTGCAGCAACAAGGGGTGATCAACGAAACGCTGGTCTGGCTGGGGCTTGTTGCCGATGATGCCAGGTTGGTGATCATCAACAACCAGTTCGGCACGATTATCGCGATGACGCATATCCTGCTGCCGTTCATGATCCTGCCGATGTATTCGGTCATGCAGACGATCCCGATAACCTATACACGCGCGGCCAAATCGATGGGGGCAACGAACTGGACCACCTTCTGGAGGATTTACTTCCCGCAATCCATTCCAGGTATCGGCGCGGGCTCGATCCTCGTTTTCATTCTGTCCATCGGCTACTACATCACGCCCGAGATCGTGGGCGGCACCAAGGGTGTCTTCATCTCGAACCGGATTGCCTACCACATCTCATCCTCTCTCAACTGGGGACTGGCTGCGGCGCTGGGGACGATCTTGCTGGCGGTCGTTCTTCTACTCTACTGGTGCTACGACAAGATCGTTGGCATTGATAACGTCAAGCTGGGATAAAGAATATGGCTGCACTTACACCAATATCCCGCAAACCGTTGTCGGTGGTTCTGCCGGCTGTCGCAATCGCCGGAGGATTTCTGGGCATGTTCGTCGGAGCCGGGCAGGGCAACGTCCTGCTGGGTATCCTAATCGGCGCTGTTTTGATGGCAGGACTGGCATGGCTGTATATCAACGTGCTGGACAACGAACGCGTTGCGCGCTGGATTACGATACTGGGCCTGGCCGCAGTCGGATTTTTCTTTGCAGGCATTACAGGCTTGATCGTCGGGCTGCTGGCGGGGTGGTTCTTTGCCTTCTTCATCTTCTGGCTTTACGAAGGGCGCTATCGGCAAAAATTGCTGCCTTACATGACGGCTGGTCAGGTGTTGTGGCACTTTACTTTCCGGGTGATCTGCGGGGCGATTTTCGTGTTCCTGATCACACCAATCCTTGTGGTTCTGCCGCTGTCTTTCAACGCGCAAGACTTTTTCACCTTCACGCCCGAAATGCTGCGTCTGGACCCTGAAGGGTATTCACTGAAGCATTACCGCGACTTCTTCACCAACAATGAATGGCAGCGCAGCTTCAAGAACTCGTTGATCATCGCACCAATTGCGACCGTCATTTCGGTATCGCTTGGCACTCTGGCGGCGATAGGTCTCAGCCAGTCGCATGTTCCGGGGCGTCGGGCCATCATGGGCATTCTGATTTCGCCAATGATCGTTCCGCTGATCATCTCGGCCACGGGTATGTTCTTTTTCTACAGCGACATCGGCCGCTTTATGGAAGGCACGCTGGGCATGAACAAGAACTTCGTCGGCTATGTGAAAGTCGTGCTGGCACATGCAGTTTTGGGGATTCCCTTTGTTATCATCACGGTGACCGCCACGCTGGTCGGTTTCGACCAATCGCTGACGCGGGCTGCTGCGAATATGGGTGCGGGTCCGGTGCGGACGTTCTTCAAGATCCAGATGCCGCTGATTTTGCCGGGTGTAATCTCCGGCGGATTGTTTGCCTTCATCACTTCGTTTGACGAAGTTGTGGTGGTTCTCTTTGTCGGATCAGCCAGCCAGAAAACACTGCCATGGCAGATGTTCACAGGCCTGCGTGAGCAGATCAGCCCGACCATTCTGGCCGTTGCGACCATCCTTGTCGTGATCTCGATCGCGCTGCTGACCACGGTCGAACTGCTGCGGCGGCGGTCTGAACGCCTGCGGGGTCTCACCCCGGCTTGACGCGACTCAAAAGCTGATTTAGCGATTTCACCATGTACCCCGGTCACGATGGCGTCGTGACGCAACGCGGGGTGCATGGCTCTCGGATCCCGAGGCCGCTCGTCCTGAACGCCGGGACTTGTGGCCGGGCGATGCCAGTCCGGCGTTGAGGAGAGTCAAAGATGAAAGATCTGAACAACCGCCCCGAGTTTTTCACCTGCCATAATGGTGACAAAGCGCCGTTGCCATTCAGCCGGGCTGAATACGACCGTCGCCTTGCCAGCCTGCGCGCGACGATGGCGGCACGGGACATTCCCGCAGTTCTGCTGACGTCGATGCAGAACATCGCTTACTACTCGGGCTTCCTGTACTGCTCGTTTGGTCGCCCCTATGGCTGTGTTGTAACGCAGGATGCCTGCACCACGGTTTCGGCCAATATCGACGCCGGCCAGCCCTGGCGCCGGTCGGTCGAAGAGAACGTGATCTACACCGATTGGAAGCGGAACAATTACTGGCGTGCTGTGGCCAGCCTGATCGGTTCCGCGCGCCGGGTCGGTATCGAGGGTGACCACATGACCCTGGCAATGCGCGACACTGCGCTCGATATGCTGGGGGCACCGGAACTGATCGATATCGCGTCTGATACGATGGCTGCACGGATGGTGAAATCAACCGAAGAGATCGAATTGATCAAAGGCGGCGCGCGTACTGCGGATGTTGGTGGCGCGGCGATCCACGCCGCGATCCGTGAAGGCGCGACCGAGATCGAGATCGCCATGGCCGGACGTGACGCGATGGAGGCCGAGATTGCCCGCGCCTATCCGGATGCCGAATACCGCGACACATGGGTTTGGTTCCAGTCGGGCCTGAACACGGATGGCGCACATAACCCGGTCACCAAGCGCGCGTTGGAAAAGGGCGATATCCTATCCCTGAACACTTTCCCGATGATTTCAGGTTATTACACAGCGCTGGAGCGCACTCTGTTCCTAGGCGAACCCGACGCCGATAGCCTGCGCATCTGGAAAGCCAACGTTGCCGCGCATGAGCTGGGTCTGAGCCTGATTAAACCCGGCGCGACCTGCTCGGGGATCTGCGAAGAGATCAACCGCTTTTTCGCTGACGAAGGCCTGCTGCAGTACCGGTCCTTCGGGTACGGCCACTCTTTCGGGATCCTCAGCCACTATTACGGGCGCGAGGCGGGGCTGGAGCTGCGCGAGGATATCGATACGGTTTTGGAACCGGGCATGGTCGTTTCAATTGAGCCGATGCTGTGGATTCCAGAAGGTCAGAAGGGTGCAGGCGGATACCGGGAACACGACATTCTGGTGGTCGAGGAAACCGGTGCCGAAAACATTACCGGCTTCCCCTATGGCCCTGAACACAACACGATCAGTGCATAATTGATCTGGCAGGAAGGGCGATCAGCCCTTCTTGCCACGTTCGTGAAAGATGAATCCGATGAAGTTCAGCAGAACCTGCGCTGCCAGAATCTGCGTGCTCTCGGTCGGGTCGTAATTCGGAGCCACTTCGACTAGGTCGATCCCGACTACGTCTCCGCGTTTCGCAAGCCCCTGAATTATCTCCAGGACATCATAGTACTGGAACCCGCCGTGGCTGGGCGTGCCAGTGCCAGAGGCGATGGACGGGCAGAATGCGTCGATATCAATCGTGACATAATACCGGGCGCCTTCCGGGATGCGCGCCAACACGCCATCTGTACCGAGCTTGCGCACTTGCCGAACAGACAAAATGTCCGACCCACGGGCGCGGGCGTCCTCATATCCTTCTTTGGCGGTTGACGACACGTTCCGGATGCCCAGTTGCGTCATGCCCGAAACGTATGGCTTTTCAATTGCACGCCGCATGGGGTTGCCGTGTCCGGCGGTCACGCCATGCCGTTCGTCCACGAAATCCAGATGCGCATCAATTTGAACGACGTGGATAGGCCCGTTTTTCTCGCAATCGTTTTCGAAAGCGTTGATGCAGGGAATATTGACCGAGTGATCGCCGCCGATGGTGACGGGTAGGGCACCTGCGTTCAGCATCTTTTCCACACCGAACTGGATGTTGGCATGGCTTTCTTCGGTCTTGGTGTGGATGATATCCGCGTCGCCGATATCGACCATCCGGACCGAGCCATCCAAGTAAGTGGCATCATCCTCATGGTCATATGCGCCGGCATGGCCGAAGCTGAAAAGAGTCGATGCCTCGCGCACGGCCCTAGGTCCGAACCGGGCGCCGGAACGCCACTGGGTTCCGAAATCAAAAGGCGCCCCCATGACGGCGACGTCAGCATCGATTTGATCCCAATCCGGGACATATGGCGATTTGCCAAAGGTAGAAATACCCACAAACGGCAGGTTCAGGCGACCGCCGGAATATCCATGAGACGTCATTGCAAGAATCCTGTTTATTGTTTTCCCAGCGCAGCTTAATCGGGACTTCTAAATCAGGATAGGCGAAACCGGATACATATTGCTCAAGCGCAGACTTGATTGTCCGCCTTGCCAGCGTGTATCTGGCGTAACCGCTTGAAAGGAAACACCGTGGGACGTCACGAACTGCCACCGGAGACGGGTGCCTTTTTTATCAATCTGGATCGGGTCCCAGTGCGCCGTGACTTCATGGAAGCGCAGTTCAATCATGCAGGCTTGGTGGGTGCCACCCGGTTTGGCGCGACGGATGCCCAGAAACCCGGAGTTGTGGACGCTAGTGGCTATGTTGCTGGAACGGGCAGTCGCTGGGGTTTGACGCAAAGCGAAATCGCCTGTTTTGAAAGCCATCGCGCGGTTTGGCAGACTGCGGTGGATCAAAACCTTAATGCGGTGGCCGTTTTCGAAGATGACGTCGAAATGTCTGTTCAGGCAGGATCGATAATCGCCGCCTTGCTGGAGGTCCCGGATGCCTTTGACATGGTCAAGCTGGACTATTCCCCCAAGCCCCTTCGTTTTGGGCCTGAGATGCGCATTGCGGGAGTTGACGTCCGGCCCATGCTGGAGATGGCGCCGAGTGCGGCCGCCTATGTGCTTTCTCAGCGGGCCTGCCAGAAACTGCTGAATTGGTCCGAAAAGTATTCGGATCACCTGGACGATTTCGCCTCGATCCCACGGTCGAATTGGCGGATGTATCAGTGCTTTCCGGCTGTTGGGGTGCAGATGATCTGGTCGAAACAGCAAGATCACACGGTCGAAGAAGTGAAGGTCAGCGAACGATCCCAAGACCAGAAAACCAACAGCGGGCTGGATAAGGGGCCGCTTTGGTTCCGCCTTCGGCGGGAATTGGTCGCGGCGCGGCGCAAGTTGTATTGGCGCGTGGGGGGCCAGACGCGATTGCTGGAACAGGGGGGATACGTCGGGTTCATCCCCTGCGCCGACGATCTGAGCGTGTGAATTCAAGTCTCACCAACGCCACCTAAATGGTCGTCCTGCAGTGCATCCGCGTCATAAGCGTTAACAAAACTGTCAATATGATATAACCTCGTGACGTTAGTGGTGAATAACGTTTGGGTTATGTGTCGTGGGGCAGACAATTTACGAAAGATACGGTGGTTTCAAAACGATCTCGCGGATCGTGATGACCTTTTACGAAATGGCGTTGGAGTCCGATCAGATCGGTGACCATTTCGAAGACATAGATATGCCCCGGTTGATTGATCATCAGACCAAGTTTGTTTCGTCTCTGGTTGGTGGACCTGCATCCTTTAGCGATGACAGGATCGAGGCGGTTCATCGTCACCTGAACATCTCACACGCCGATTTCGATGAGATGGCTGCGCTTTTCAGCGAGGCCCTGTCAATGCATGGAATGGAAGACGCGCATATAAAAATTGCCCTTGATGCCATCGAGTCAAAACGAGCCATCATCGTGGCACGCGACGCCGCATGAGTATTCTGGCCATAAATGAACAGCTGCTCCGCGCGATCGGTGTTGGCGTCGCTGTTGTGCGGGCTTCGGATTTGGGTTTCGTGTTTCACAACGGTCCATTTACCGAGTGGTTTGGGGCACCGGCTGAAGGTCAGACCCTGTTGGATTATTTTCCCGACCTTGATCCAAAAGAGCTCGAAGACGTCAAGCAATCCGGCCTGCGCTATTCGGCCGAGCTGCAGGTCAAACCCAAGCGCCGGGCGCTGATATTCGCAGTCGCGGTGTCCTTGGCCAACGGCCTTTCCGAACAGGTGCTGGTGGTCGAATTTCAGAACATTACCCGCATTCGCGAGCTTGAGAGCATGATCGACAGTTATTCGACCATGGTCGAACGTAACACGCGCGAATTGGAACGTGAGAAAGAGCGGGTCGAACGGCTGCTGTTGAACCTCATGCCGCGCGCTGTGTACGAAGAGTTCAAGACCTTTGGTGTAGTTACGCCGCAGCTTTACGATCAGGTCTCGGTCGTGATGCTGGATTTTGTGGGCTTTACGGATTTTGCGGCAAAGACCGACCCGACTGTGACACTCAGCGAGTTGAACGACGTTTTCACGGCTTTCGACAGGATCGTCGAACAATATGGGTGCGAACGGATCAAGACTATCGGGGACGCTTATCTGGCGGTCTCGGGTATGCCGGACGCGACACCGGATCATGCGACAGCTGTCGCTCATTGCGCGGTCCGGTTCTTGCGATACCTCGAACGACGCAACGAAAGCCATCCGCATAAATGGCAGGCCCGGATCGGTCTGGGAATGGGGCCGGCAGTCGGCTCGGTCGTGGGTATTCAGAAATACGTCTACGATGTGTTTGGTCCGGCCGTGAACATTGCTTCACGCCTGCAAGTCTTTGCAAACCCAATGAATATTGTCGCTCCGGAAGAGATGAAATACGCGTTGATTGACGAGTTCCAGGTCTCGGATATTGGACCGGTGGATATCAAGGGCATGGGTCAGATGGATCTGATTAACGTCACTTCGGGCCTTAGTGTTCCGGCGCCAAGGACTAGGTTCTAGCTCGGTTCTCAATCGTCCTGCGGCACCAGGCCCAAACCCCGCAAATAGATACCGATGCCGCTTTCCAGCAGGTCCTCCGGTGGAAAGGGAGAGCTTGCGCCTGTGTTTCGGGCATAGAGCTCAACAACGCCATGGCTCATGGCCCAGATGTGAGCACTGAACATCGAAGCGGGTGGCCGTTTTTCTGGCGGGATGTGTTGCGAAAGATCTGCGGCTGCTTTTTCTAGCACGCTCTTGGCCCGGTTCGCGGCCAGCGCCAATTCAGGTGTTCGGTTTACGGATATCCCGCTCTCGAACATGGCGATGTAGTGCCCTGGGTGCTTGCGGGCAAAAGCCAGATAGGCTCGACCAGTTGCCTCAAACGCTGCCAAGGCCGAGGGTTGGCCCGTGTCATAGGCGTACTGCATCAGGTCGGCGAACATTTCAAAGCCCTGACGGGCGGCCTCGGCGATCAGGTCCTCGCGCCCCTGAAAGTGCCTGTATACCGCCGCAGGTGTTACGCCTGCGGTCTTCGCGGCCTCGGACAGGGTAAAACCGGTCGGTCCCTTTTCTTCGATCAGCGACAGGGCGGCCTCGATCAGGGCTTGCTTGAGATTGCCGTGGTGATACCCGCGTTTAGCCATGCCTGTGTCACGAGCCTTTTTGTTTAAGTTCTGGGGAACCAAGACATAATCCACGCCTGCCGGTTCGTCCAACCCTTGGCAGCAATGGAGCGCGAAAATGTCATCACGCGTCCAACACCTCGGGTCCGCCGCAAATCAGTGGATCAATCTTGCCAATAGCCTTCTTGTCTTTTTCATCATAGTCCAACGCGTGCAAAACAGTTCGTATTGCCGCGTTGCGGGCGCGTTTTTTGTCGTCTGAGCGAATGATGGTCCAAGGGCAAAGGTCTGAGTGACTGCGGGTCAGAGTTTCCGAGATCGATTGCGTGTACTCGTCCCATTTACCAAGCCCCGCAATGTCGATTGGGCTGAGTTTCCATTGCTTTAGCGGATCTGTCTCACGTGCCAGAAAGCGGTTCAACTGCTCCGCGCGCCCGACGTTAAGCCAGAATTTGAACAGTTTGATCCCGTCATTCACCAGTCCGGTTTCAAGCGGCAGAACTTGCCTGAAAAAACGTTCGCGTTCTTCGGGTTCGCAAAAACCAAAGACGTTTTCGACCACACCGCGATTGTACCAGCTGCGGTCAAAGAACACGATTTCGCCTGCCGCAGGCAGGTGTTGAACGTATCGTTGGAAGTACCATTGGCTGCGTTCGGTATCAGAGGGTTTGCTGAGCGCCACGTTGCGGGCGCCGCGCGGATTTAGGTTCTCGCGAAAGCGTTTGATCGTACCACCTTTTCCGGCGGCATCGCGGCCTTCGAAAATGATCGCAACGCGGTTACCTGTTTCCCTGACCCAGGATTGCATTTTGACCAGCTCGATCTGCAGCAGATCCATTTCTTTTTCGTAATCCTTACGCTTCATTCTTTCTTCGTAAGGATATGTCGGGTTTAGAATGTCGTCTTTCTTTGCGTTTTCAATAGCTGATCGCACCTCTTTCGGGGCGTCCTTGCGGAAATACTTTTCAATGGAACCTTTTTCCGAACGGGCCATTAGCTACCTCGCCATAAAATCCATATCCTACTATGGATTAGCTGGCGGTTTAACGCAAACCCGCTCGCTCGGCGGCGCGGTCGATAGCTGATGCAACCTCGGGGGCGGCCACAACCTGCGGCATGTGACCGATACCCGGAAGCTCGATCAGTTCCGCGTCAGGGATTTGGTCGACCAGTTGTTCTGCATGCCAGGCAAACTTGACAGTGGTGTCAGCCGTTCCGTGAACGATCTCTGTCGGTACAGAAATTTCGCCATAGCGGGGTTGCAGGGCGCGGACCTCGTCCAACAGATTGGCCCGTTGTTTGGCATTGGCATGCATCGAGGCGCGCCGCATTGTCAGGCCGGGGCCGAAATGCTGTGAATATCCTTCGGGTGCTGTCTGCGGGGCAAAGACCTTGTCCAACGCCTGTTCCACATACCATTCGGGAACGAACGCGGTGATCAGGGGTAGGGCCAGCGTATTGCCCGCTTCAGTCGACGCCAGTTTGTTGAAACCGTCCAGCGGCGTCTCCCACGGGATCGCAGCCGGTGCGATCAAAACAAGGGCAGAAATGTTGTCGGGCCGGGTGACCGCCCAAGCCAGCGATACGGACCCGCCATAGCTTTGCCCTGCAACAATGGGCTTTTCCGCGCCCAACTTGGCAGCGGCCTTTTGCAAGATTAACGCTTGTTCCTCAATGGTTTCACCGTTTGAGTTGAAGCCGTCGCTATAGCCAAGGCCGGGTCGGTCGAACACGATCACACGGAAGTTCTCGGCTAGGATCGGTGCAAGAGCAAAAGTCATGTCACGGGTGTTACCGCTGGATCCGTGGATCAAAACCACATCGGGGCCGTCGCCCATGACCACCGCATGGACAGCGATACCGTCGACCATCACCATTTCACCCTCAGGAGGGAAACGAGCCTCAGCCGCAGCTTCGTTCTGTGCTGCGCGCCAGACGGTCAGCAGGATCAGACCCGATAGAACGAGGCCAAGGAATATCAGAACTTTAATGACCAACGTCTTCCATGTTGAACGGTGTGGACTGGTAAATCTCGTTGATCCAGTTGCCGTACAGCAGATGCGCATGGCTGCGCCATCGGTTTTGCGGCGGTTGTGATGGATCGTCGTCTGGATAGTAGTTCATCGGCACGTTGATGGGGGTCCCGTTCGAGACATCGCGATCATATTCCTGCTTCAACGTATCACTGTCATATTCGAAATGGTTAAAGATATAGATCGCACGATGCGAGGGGTCCTCGACCAGACAGGGGCCGACCTCATCGCTACCCAACAATGTCGTCAGGCCAGGCGCGCTGTTGATCTCAGATTGGTTCATTGTGGTCCAGCGGCTGACAGGGATCACGCAATCATCAGAAAAACCGCGTAAAAACGGGGAAGAAGGAGCCAGATTCTGGTGCCGATAGCAACCAAACGCCTTGGCATCGAGCGCCTGTTTGTCGATGCCGTGGAAATGGTTGATCATCGCCATTCCACCCCAGCAAACGCCAAAGGTGGAATGGACGTTCGTCTGAGTCCATTCGAATACTTCGGTCATCTCGTCCCAATAGGTGACGTCATCGAACTCCAGATGCTCGATCGGCGCGCCCGTGATGATCAGGCCGTCGAATTTCTGATCCTTTACCTCTTGGAACGGTTGGTAGAACTCGGCCATGTGATCGGCGGCGGTGTTTCTGGTGCGATGTTCGGTCATGCGGATCAGCGACAGGTCGATCTGCAGAGGCGTGGCACCAATCAGACGCGCGAACTGGTTTTCGGTCTGAATCTTCTTGGGCATCAGATTCAGCAATCCGATCCGCAAGGGGCGGATGTCCTGACGCATTGCCTGATCCGCAGCCATGACCATGACGCCCTCTTTGGTGAGAACGTCGTAAGCGGGCAGGTCGGAAGGGATCTTGATCGGCATTAGGTGCAAGCCTTTGGAGTTACTGTGTAGAGGGGGTAATTAAGCCCGGTTTGTCCGGGTCTCAAGGGTGCGTTCGATCAACTCATCGAAATCACCCGCATCGCGGACCTTGTGCATGTCATCAGCGGTGACTGTGACACCCCAATTGTCCGCCATGGCCTGATAGCGCGGTTGGCGGTGCGCCAGTGCGCGGGCATAGGTCCAGCGGATAAAGGCGTCCGGGTCGACGTCCTCGGGTGCGTAACCATGTTCGGTGAGGTATTCGTCCCAGACCCGGGTCAGAAACTCTGCCTGATAGGACATCGGCTTGGGGGCCTTATCGAAACGGCGGATCAGTTCTGCGGTGTGATCTTCATCGCCCTTGATCCAGATCATCAGGGTTCGGCGGGACAGCTCGGACAGGACGTGATCTGCCCGGTCTTCGGGATCGACCCATTCGCAGATTGACCCGCCGGTATCGCAGATGAAGTTCGGGTATTGATACAAACGCTTGGCGCGGTCGATGAAATACTCGGTGTCCAACAGGGCGTGGATCTCAGCCAGGCGGAACTGCTCCTGCCGGCGACGATACTCCGTCAGTTCCAAGCCACCCAGTTCCGGGTTACCCGGTTTGCCCAGATAGGTCGCAACCGGTGTCAGGTTTTCGAACGAGATATTCGAGCCGATATAGATCGAATCCGACAGCAGCAGGTCGCGCAGGAATGGAACTTTCATCGCCTCGGCTTTGGCGTTGTCGATGATGTATTCGCCCATGTACCGGGTGCCGATGCGGTAATCGATCGAGTAGTGGAACCAGTCCCCGGAATCGCGCAGCACGTTCGACACATAGGTCTTGCCCAGCCCAGACATGCCGAAGAACAGCACTTTTTTCCGGGCCGCTTCGCGCCAGTCCTTCGCCGAGCTGTAGATCATTATCCGCTGTCCCTTTTTCTGACCTAGCTAAAACGGGCAGGGGGCGGCGTCAATCACGTGAGCGGGACCAGTTGAGAATCAATAATCCTATTGCCAGCACGGCAAAGCCCAAAAAGGCCTGCGGCGGTAAGGTTTCGTCGCGCACCAATGTGCCTAAAACGATGGCGACTGGCGGTATGACAAGCGTTACCAACATCAGGTTTCCGGCCCCGGCCATGGCCAGAACACGGTAGTACAGCAAGTACGCTCCGGCTGTTGCGATCAGGGCGTAATAGGCAATGGCCGCCCACGTGATCGCCGGCAGGTTCAAAACGGGAAGGCCGTCGACCGCGAGGGAAACTGGCAAAATCAGAATGGTTGAGCCGGTCAGCATGCCAGCAGCGGCAACTATGGGAGACAAGCCTGACAACTTGATTCTGGCCCACGCTCCGGCCAACGCGTAAGAAACTGTTCCGGCGATGATTGCCAGTTGGGCAACGCTTTGAAGGTTGAAAGTTGCGAAATTCTTCAGGCCAATTGCAATTGCAACACCCAGAAAACCCAGACCGACACCCACTCCGCGCGCCAGGGTCAATCGCTCGTCCTTGAAGAACATTGCGGCGATCAGAACGCCGAAAACAGCGGTTGCGGCATTCAGGATCGAGGTCAGGCCAGTCTCGATGTAAAGCTGCCCCCAAGCCATAAGCGAGAAAGGGATGGCATTGTTCAACAACCCCATCATCAGGAATGCGCCCCAGATACGCGGACTGGTGGGAACGCTCAGCTTTTTGACCCAGACAACGATCCACAGCGCCAGCATCGCCCAGAAAACGCGGTGCAGAACCGAGGTCATGACCGGGATCGTGTCCAATGCGACGCGGATCGCGATAAAGGATGCGCCCCAGATCACGCCCAGAAGCAACAGTTCGGCCCAAGCCCTTGGAGAAAGGTGTTTTTGAGGTTCCATAGCCCGTTCTTGCATTCCCCAAGGCGATGTTCGACCCGAAACTTGCGCAAAGAAAAACCCCGCCGAAAGTGGCGGGGTTTTTGTAGTTGGTTCGGTAGGCGGGATCAGTTCAGCGTGTATGTGAGCTGCAGACCGACGCTCCATGCCGAGTTGCCCGAGAACTCGCCACCTGTAGTGGTGGTCGCGTCTCCGATGTCGGTATAGCGGATGCCGCCAGAGATCTGCGCCTGCTCGAAGGAGTATGTACCACCTACGCCAAGGCTCCAGAAACCGTCGGTGGGGCCGAGGTTCGAAACAGCAGAACCTGAGGACGTTTCATAGCCCGCAGAGATCGCGCCAGAAAACTCTTCGGTGAACTTGTAGCCAAGACCCAGTGTGTAGGTGAAGGTGTCGTCCGCGTAGTCAACCAGGTTCTGTTGTGCAGCGGCAGTATAAACCGGCGGTGCCAGAACTGTCTGTGGCCAGTCAACCCAGCGGATCGAGCCGAACAGCAGCGTTTTTGGTGCTACACCGGTCTGGAAGTCCAGATTCACTGACTGAGGCGTCACAACTTCGGTTTCGGTCTGTGCGGTCACAAGCGGTGCGGGGACGGGCGGTGGTCTCCGGTTGATGGACTCTGTCGAGTCGAAATCGTGCGTGATTTTAGAGTTGTAGGTCAGTGCGACACGTGCCGCGATTTCGGGACGTTCCCATGCGACGCCAACGACGTAACCGAAGTCAACCTCAGAGCCGGATTCAAATTCGTAACCGGCAACAACCGGGACAGCAACCGTTGCCTTGGCTCGCTGTGCGCGAATACCGCCGATTGCGCTGAAGCCGCCATCGAACTTGTAACGCACCAGGGCAGTAATCGCATCAACATCCGCTTTAGCGCGCAAAACGTCGGTGCGACCACCAAAAGCGGCCAAGGGGTTCTGCGACAAAGGATAGTTCGACGGGTATTCGACATCGGCACCGTACGGTTCATCATAGATGAGAGCAAAGTCCAACTGATCGGTAAACGAATGCTTGTATGCCAGGTGTGGTGTCCAGAAGCTTTTGGCGATGTTTCCGGAATCAACACCGTTCTGCTCACCGCTCACGTCGGGGTTTGCATAACCCAAACGGAACTGAACAACAGAACCTTCCTCAAACAGAATGTTGACGCCCTGGCCGCTGCGATCAAGACCGCCTGCGTAAGCACCGGTTGCGCCAACGCATACCGCACACGCCTGTAGAAGCGCTTTTTTCATTAGTTCCTCCCTCTAGGTCTCCTGGAGGTCAGCGCCTGTTGATATGTGGTGCGGACTGACCTGCATTGTGGTGCTCGTTATTTTCTTGAGCTTTACCTTATCGTCAACTGGTGACCGTGCGTTACTTGTGTTGAGTGTCGCGTAGAGGTGTTGCCAAACTGTTACGATTCTCGGCGTGAACGTTCAGGAAAATACCTACGAAAATTACCGCAGCGCCTAATAGGGTCCAGTGATCCAGCGGTTCGTGATACAGAACCATACCTATGACCGCGATTGTGGGCAGGCGTGCAAAGTCAAACGGCACCACAACGGTTGCCGGGGCAATCGCCAGCGCATTTGTGATGCAGTAATGCGCCAGCAGCCCGGCCAGTCCCACCAGCAACAAAAACGGAGCTGTGCTTGCCGAGGGCAGGGTGATTTGTCCGTCGATACCCGATGCGATCAGCCCCAGCACGGCTTGCATTACTGTCAGCCAGAACATGATGCATCCGATGCTGGCAAAACGAGTGAGGGACTTTGTTGATATCGTTGTTAAGGCAAAGAAAATAGCGGACATAGCAGCGGTCATCACACCTGCACTGAGAGGCACGGAGCCCGGCCGGGCGACCAGAAGAATTCCCGCAAATCCGATCAACGCCGACATCATGCGCACCGCCGTCAGACGTTCTTTCAACAAAAGCGGAGACAGCAGGATGACCCAAATGGGTTGCGTGAATTCCAGCGCAAAAACCTGTGCCAGAGGAATGACACCGACTGCGTAGAACCACAGGTTCTGCCCGGTGAAATGCAGCACGTTGCGAACCCCATGCAATCCGATCCGTTCGGTCGAGACTTGATGCCATTTGCGTGTCAGGGTCAGAATCAGGGCGACCACGCAGATGCCCACGAGGCTGCGGTAGAACATGATCTCGAACGTGTCATGGGTCACGCTCAGTTCACGGCCAGCGATTGCCATGGACGAGAAAGAGGCAATCGCCCCGGTCATCCAGAGCGCTGCCTTGCCGATCTGTGGTCTGGCCGTTTCCATCCGGGAGCCTGTAGATTTTGGTTATACCAAATTGATTGCTATCGATTTTTTCACGGCGTGAAAAACAAAAAAGCCGGGACAGAGCCCGGCTTTCGCATTATTCCCACTCGATGGTTCCGGGTGGTTTTGATGTGATGTCATAGGTGCATCTGTTGATGCCCTTGACCTCGTTGATGATCCGTGTGGCCGTTTCGCCCAAAAACTCATGGCTGAAAGGGTAATAGTCTGCGGTCATGCCATCCACCGATGTCACCGCGCGCAGGGCACAAGCGTAGTCGTAGGTGCGTCCGTCGCCCATAACGCCAACAGTACGCACGGGCAGGATGGCAACAAAGGCTTGCCAGATGTCATCGTACAAACCGTGCTTGCGAATCTGGTCGATATAGACCGCATCCGCTTCGCGCAGGATATCCAGCTTTTCGCGGGTGATCTCACCGGGGCAGCGAATCGCCAGACCGGGACCGGGGAAAGGGTGACGACCAATAAAGCTCTGCGGCAGGCCCAGTTCGCGGCCTAGGGCGCGAACCTCGTCCTTGAACAGCTCGCGCAATGGTTCGACCAGTTTCAGGCCCATTTTCTCTGGCAGTCCGCCAACGTTGTGGTGCGATTTGATCGTGACCGAGGGGCCGCCCGAGAAGGACACCGATTCAATGACGTCCGGATACAGCGTGCCTTGCGCCAGAAACTCTGCACCATCGATGGTGTCAGCGTGTTTCTGGAACACGTCGATGAACAGCTTGCCTATGATCTTGCGCTTGGTCTCGGGGTCGCTTTGACCTTCGAGTTCACCAAGGAACAGATCGCTTTCGTTCGCGTGGATCAGCTGGATGTTGTAATTATCGCGGAACATGCCGACGACTTCTTCGGCCTCGTTCTTGCGAAGCAAGCCATGGTCCACGAATACACAGGTCAGCTGATCGCCGATTGCCTCGTGGATCAGGATCGCCGCGACCGAGCTGTCGACACCACCGGACAGACCGCAAATGACCTTTTTGTCGCCGACCTGCTCGCGGATCTTTTCGATCATTTGTTCGCGATAGGCACCCATGGTCCAATCGCCCTTGAACCCGGCAAGTTTGACGAAATTCTCATACAGTTTTGCACCCTTGGGTGTGTGGTGCACTTCGGGGTGGAACTGAACCGCATAGAAGTGACGGTTGCTGTCCGCTGTAATCGCGAAAGGTGCGTTGGGGGAGGTGCCGTAAACGGTGAAACCGGGCGCGATTTCGCTGACATGGTCGCCGTGGCTCATCCAGACTTGTTCATCGCCATCGGTGAACCAGCCGTCCAGAATATCCAGCTTTTGGTTGGGGGTCACAAACGCACGCCCAAACTCGGCCGTGCCGTGTCCGCTTTCAACCTTACCGCCCAGCTGGTGCATCATCACCTGCTGGCCGTAGCAGATGCCAAGGATTGGAACGCCGTAATCAAAGATCTCTTGCGGTACACGGGGCGAACCCTCACGTGTCACACTGTCAGGACCGCCCGAGAATATCACGGCCTTAGGGGCCATTTCCCGCACAAAGTCCATTGTGACCTTTTGATAAGGGTGGATTTCGCAATAGACATTCAGCTCGCGCAGGCGGCGCGCAATGAGCTGCGTAACCTGGCTGCCGAAGTCGATGATCAGAAGGCGGTCATGGGTGTCTTGGGTCATGGTTGGCTATTAGGTCGCAAGCCTTGCATGTGCAAGCGCTATGACGTCATTTGTGCAATTGTGCCTCAGGATAATACAGAAAGAGCGCGAGATGCCCGAGATCATACTACGCCGCGCAAGTGCTGCTGATACCGAAGCCGTTACAACGTGCATTGCGGCGGCCTATTCGGATGCATTGCGCGATATTCCGGATCTGCCCGATGTCACGGACGGCGTTGGCGACGATATCGCCGCGCATCAGGCCTGGGTTGCCACGAAGGATGAAGACATCGTCGGGTTTATTGTTTTTGACAGGGTCGATTCTGCGATGATGATCTTTAACCTCGCCGTATCGCCAAAGGCACAAGGGGCAGGGTTGGCGAGGCGGTTGATCAAAATAGCGGAACAAGAAGCCAAGGGAACGGCCACCGCTAAGCTCAGGTTGCGAACGCATAAATTAATGCAAGCGACAGTCTCCATGTACCTATACATGGGGTGGCACGAGAAAGAGGTGAGCGGCATGACTATCCTGATGGAGAAGGAACTTTCCTGATCAGAGCAAGTGCCTGACGGTTTTGGTTCCTGCGGATGTCGCTTTTCCCCCTATAGCGCCGTAAATTAGATGCTTTGCCCCAAATGCTTGCTGTAACAAACTGATCAAATCAATCAATAGACGGGATCTTCTCATGGCAGAGGCAAACACCCGGCGTCGGGCAAGAGGTGGCGGTGGCGCCGCCCGCCGGGCCGAACGTACCGCGGTTCGCATCGAAACGGCGAAATACATCGAACGGAATATTCCGAACTTCGAGGTTCTCAACGAAGAAGCGTTAGAAATCATCGAAACCAATGCGGAAACCATTCTGGCCGAAGTCGGCGTGAACTTTGTCGACAACCCAGCCGCGTTGCAGCGCTGGAAAGATGTTGGCGCCGATGTCGATGGTGAACGCGTCCGCATTCCGCGTGGTTTGGCACGTCAGCTGATCAAAACCGCGCCCAGCGAATTCACGCAGCATGCCCGTAACCCCGAGAAATCGGTTGTCATCGGTGGCCGCAATCTGGTTCTGGCCCCGGTGTACGGCCCGCCCTTTGTGCGGGACGCGCAAGGTGGTCGTCGCTATGCGAACATGGAAGATTTCAACAAGTTCGTGAAACTGGCCTATATGTCCAAGTGGCTGCACCATTCGGGCGGGACCGTGTGTGAGCCGACAGATATTCCGGTGAACAAGCGTCACCTGGACATGCTGATGGCGCACATGACCTTGTCGGACAAGCCGTTCATGGGCTCGGTCACCGATCCAAGCCGCGCGCAGGATTCGGTTGAAATGTGCGAGATTCTGTTTGGGAAAGAGTTCGTTCAGGAAAACACGGTGATGACCTCGCTGACCAACATCAACTCGCCGATGACCTTCGACGACGTGATGATGGGCGCGCTGGAAGTTTATGCGAAGAACAATCAGGCCTGCATCATCTCGCCCTTTATCGTGGGTGGTGCGATGGCGCCGGTTTCGATTGCGGGGACACTGACGCAGGTTCTGGCCGAAGTTCTGGCTGGCGTCGCGTACAGTCAGATCATCCGCCCGGGCGCACCTGCGATTTTTGGTGCCTTTGTGTCATCGATCGATATGAACTCTGGCGCGCCGACATTTGGTACGCCCGAGGCATCGATGGTTACCTACGGTGCGGGCCAGCTGGCGCGACGTCTGAACCTGCCGTTCCGCTCGGCCGGGTCGTTCTGCGGCTCGAAACTGCCTGATGCACAGGCAGCCTATGAGACCGCAAACTCGCTGAACATGGGGCTGATGGCTGGCGTGAACTTCATGCTGCATTCCTGCGGCTGGCTTGAAGGCGGTCTGGTGGCGGATTTCGAAAAATTTGTCATGGATGCCGACCAGTTGGGTGTTCTTCACGGCCTGGCCAAAGGCGTGGCCTATGATGAGAATGCGCAGGCGATGGATGCGATCCGCGAGGTTGGCCCCGGCGGTCACTACCTGGGCTGCGCCCATACGCAGGAGAATTTCAAAGAAGCGTTCTGGAAGTCCGATGTTCTGGATTACAAACCCTTTGAGACCTGGGAAGACGAAGGCGGGCGCGACACACGCCAATTGGCCACGTCGCGGGTCGAGCATCTGCTGGCCAATTACCAGCAACCGCAACTCGACCCCGCCGTCAACGAAGCATTGAACGCATACGTGGCGGAAAAGAAAGCATCCATGCCGGATGCCTTCACCTGATCATTGATATTGCGCGGCGCGACTGGCTTTGAACAGTTGCGCCTCGCCCAAAAGCGCGATCAGCAGGTCCAGATGGCGGACCAGCGAATAGGCGGCGTCTTCGGCCAGCCTTTGGGTGTTAACCTCTCGTTCCAATTCCAATAGACGAACCAGCGCAGACCCTGTGCCGGGAAGCGACCCGTATCCCAGAACACGCTGAAGATGCCGATCCCGATCATATTCCTGCGCTCCAATTTTTGCAGCCCGTGCCAACAGGCGTGGGCGGCGGAGCGTTGTAATCATGGTCATCAGGTCCTGCATTTCGGTGATCCCTTGGTTGAACAGAAGATAGCCATTTGTCACACAACCTAAGCGAGTGTTGCCTTGTGTGGGTTCCCTCCGAACTCTGACTTCATGAGTGTTTATGATTTTGAATCAAATCTGGTTGTTGTCTCTCCCGGTTAACGAACGAGTAACGAAAGCGGCTCTAGTTAGGATTGGTTAACACATTCACCGGGGGCGATTGAGAACCGATTGTTTTGTCGACGAGGGCAAGTAACTATGCAAGAAAACATGGCTTTCACCATTCCGGCGTGGGTGCCTGAAGGGGCGCAGAGATACCTGGCGCATACCGAAACCGGTCAATCGATCCGCGACATCGCGCGATCCGTGGGGTGCCATGCGTCAACCATACTCAGACAGATCCGACGTATTGAAATGCGCCGGGACGATCCATTGGTGGATGCTGCGCTGCAGGCGCTGGCAGAGGTCCATTTCACGGATCAACAGGGGCGTGCAGGATCCCTGAACGAGCCTTTGGGCGTTCAGGCCAACGATGCAACAAGCAAGGACGATGAGTTTAACCGCGAAGCTCTTCGAATACTGCGCCGCCTTTGCGAAACCGGCGCGGTTCTGGCTGTGGCGGAAGAGATGGACAAGGCTGTGGTCGTTCGGGACACCGGCGACAGCGGGACCGCAAGAACTGCGGTCGTCGATTGCACGATTGCGCAAGCGCTGGCTCTGAATGATTGGATATCCTGCGATAATCCCGGACGTATTTCCCGGTATCGCATCTCTTCCTCTGGGCGGTCGGCCTTAAGCCAACTGATCGCCGAGGCCGAGAACAAAGCGCGCGCCAGAAACGAGTTCGGCATGGCCGAGGCGCAATCGCCGTTTCAGGCGCATGGCGAACAAAGACAGGACAGGTCGTCGCACGGCGCCAGACGTATTCGGTACAGTGCTGCCGAAAGTCCGCTGATCGCGTTGGCGCGCAGGCGGGACAAGGACGGAAAGCCCTTTCTCGACGAAACTCTGGTCGGCGCTGGCGAACGGCTGCGCGAAGACTTTGAGCTGTCGCAGATCGGTCCGCAGGTTGCCCAAAACTGGGATCACTTTCTAACGGCCGGGGGGCGGGGAAGTTTCGCAAATGGAACGTATGCAGGCCAGGGATCGTCAGACGCGCGCGCTCGGGTTGAACGTGCCCTGTCGGATCTGGGACCGGGGTTAAGCGACGTGGTACTGCGGTGCTGCTGTTACCTTGAGGGGCTCGAATTGGCCGAAAAACGCATGGGCTGGTCGGCGCGTTCCGGGAAGATCGTGTTGCGCATCGCCCTGCAACGCCTCAAGCGCCATTACGAAGATCAGGCAGAGAAAACTCGCCTGATTGGGTAGAAGTTCCATAATTCACAGTTGAGGTTTCAGGGGGTAGTGATAGAAATTGCCTATGAATTTTACCCTCAGACAGCTTCAGTATTTCAATGCGGTGGCAGATCAGCGCAATTTTGGTCGTGCGGCGCAGGTCTGCCATGTCTCACAACCCGCGCTGTCGGTTCAAATCAAAGCGTTGGAAGAGACCTTGGGCGGGCCGCTGTTCGAACGTCAGGCCCGCGATATACTGCTAACGCCATTGGGGCGCGACGTGCTGGACTACGCCCGTCAAGTCCTGGGCGCTGCCGACAGGCTGAACCAGTTCGCAAAGGATCATTCCGTTGGGCATCGGTCTTTGGCGATTGGAATCATCCCGACGATTGCTCCTTATCTTTTGCCCGGTGTTTTAGCCGGACTGCGCACAGCCGACGTCTCCTTGCGGGTGCAGATCCGCGAGGCTCGGACCGAACGCTTGCTGGCCATGCTGCGGGCCGGGGAAATCGATGCCGGTGTTATGGCCTTGCCGGCCGGCGGAAACGAATTGTTCGAATTGCCGCTTTTTGAGGATCGTTTTCTGCTTGCCGGAAGCGCGGGGCGGCTTGGGACAGTACACTCGGACCCGGATGCCTTGCGCCCGGTGGATTTGCAGACCGCGCAGCTGATGTTGCTGGATGACGGGCATTGCCTGACGGATCAGGCGCTTGAGGTCTGTGGTCAGGACAGAAGCAGCGGTTTGATCAATATGGGGGCATCCTCACTGGCGACACTGTCGCGACTGGTTGCCGAAGGGTTTGGTCTGACACTCATGCCTGAACTCGCGGCGCGATCGGAAACCGAAGCAGTTCCGGGGCTCAAGCTCATGCGGTTCGGGGCACCGCAGCCTGCACGGACGGTGGGGTTGGTCCGGCGCTTTTCGACAGGACATGAAGACTGGTTCGACAGTCTGGCGGAAGTCATCCGGCGTGTTGGCGAAGATATCGTAACCGCGACCCGTCACTAAAAAAAGGCCCGCCAGAGGCGAGCCTTTGATACGTCAGCCTGACAATTCTTATGCCAGTGCCGGTTCTTTGGCTTCTTCCAGGTGGTTCATCAGGGTTTCCGGGGACGAAACGCCATAGGGGTCTTCGGGGCAGTTGTCCATCAGGCCGGGCTCTTCGAACCAAGCTTCGACTACACCATCGGTTACGATGGCAGCATAGCGCCAAGAACGCATGCCAAAGCCCAGGTTTTCCTTGTCGACCAGCATGCCCATTTTACGGGTAAATTCGCCCGAACCGTCAGGGATGACTTTGACGTTTTTCAGGCCCTGATCCTGTGCCCATTTGTTCATGACAAAGCTGTCATTCACGGACATGCAGTAGATTTCATCGATGCCCTTGGCAGTGAAATCGGCATACCCGTTTTCGAAACCGGGCAGTTGGTAGGTCGAGCATGTGGGCGTAAACGCACCTGGCAGGGAAAACAGGATGACGCGCTTGCCTGCGAAGTAATCCGCGGTTGTCTTGTCTTCCCAACGGAACGGGTTGGATCCTTCGATTGCCTCGTCGCGGACGCGGGTATGGAAGGTAACGGAAGGCAGTTTTGCGCCGGTTTTCATCTACGGGCTCCTGTGATTCACATTAGAATTAATGGTGACTTAAAACAGTTCTAAACCGCCTTCAACGCTAGAAATGCTGCATTTGCGATATAACTTTAAGTAACAGTAAACATAAGATAAATCCTGCTAATATGTTTGAAGCGCGGCGCGGCTTCTTCGGTTACAAACCTGCTATGCATGGCGGGTATGCCCGGGTGGCATAGTCTGCGCGGGCGTATTATGTTAGGGCAAAGCAAATTGACCCAAAGTCAGGAAAGCCAGCCGTGCGTGATCTGAAGATCCCAGAACAACGTCATCCCGAAAAAGCGCATCGTCCAGACAATGCGCAGCCAAAAAAGCCCAAGTGGATACGCGTCAAGGCACCCGGCGGTAAGGGCTATGCTGAGACGCACAAGATCATGCGCGAGAATAATCTGGTCACTGTCTGTGAAGAGGCCGGATGCCCAAATGTTGGCGAATGCTGGAGCCAGGGCCACGCCACCATGATGATCATGGGCGAGATCTGTACGCGCGGCTGTACCTTCTGTAACATTGCAACGGGACGTCCGGACTCGTTGGATGCGTTTGAACCAGGGCGCGTGGCGCATGCGGTTGAAAAGCTGGGTTTGAACCACGTCGTGATCACATCTGTTGACCGCGATGATCTGAAGGACGGCGGTGCCGATCATTTCGCGCAGACGATACGCGCGGTGCGGCACCGGTCTCCGAAGACGACCATTGAAATCCTGACACCTGATTTCCTGAAATGTGACTCTTCCGTTCTTGAGACTGTCGTCGAGGCCAAGCCGGACGTGTTCAACCACAATCTGGAAACCGTGCCCGGTCTGTACCTCGAAGTGCGTCCCGGTGCGCGCTATTTCCACTCGCTGCGGCTGTTGCAGCGCGTCAAAGAACTGGACCCGTCTATTTTCACCAAATCGGGAATCATGGTCGGCTTGGGTGAAAATGAGCAAGAAGTTCGGCAGGTAATGGATGACATGCGCGCGGCCGATATCGACTTTCTAACCATCGGTCAGTATCTGCAGCCCACGCCCAAACACCATGGTGTGGATCGGTTCGTGACGCCGGAAGAATTCGCATCCTATGAAAAGGCAGCTTATGGCAAAGGGTTCCTGATGGTGTCCGCGACACCACTGACCCGGTCGTCCTATCACGCGGGGGATGACTTTGCCCGGTTGCGTGAGGCTCGCCAGAAAAAGCTGGAACAGGGGTGACACCCGAAGCGCACGCGCGGCTGACACGCCTGCGCCACGACCTGCATCAATATCCCGAACTTTCCGGGCAGGAGCGCGATACCGCTGCTCGCATGACAGAGCTTTTGAGGGGCTTCGGGGCGGACCATGTGCTTACCGGACTGGGAGGGCATGGCGTTGTCGCGGTTTTTGACAGTGGGCAGGCTGGGCCAACCGTTGGTATCCGGTGCGAATTGGATGGGCTGCCGATTCAAGAGCTTGGCACGCACCCCTATGTGTCGAAGGTTCCGGGCAAAGGACATCTGTGTGGCCATGATGGGCACATGGCGATGGTGCTTGGTGTTGCCGAAGACCTGGCGCGTCGCCGACCCCAAAAGGGTCGGGTAGTTTTGATCTTTCAACCGGCTGAAGAAACCGGGCAGGGCGCCATCGCCTTTCGCGCGGACCCTCAATTCGCGAAGATCGCGCCGGACTACGTGTTCTCTCTGCACAACCTGCCGGGGTTGGAACTTGGTGCAGTTGAGTTGTGTCAGGGTTCGGCCAATTGCGCCTCGCGCGGGATGAAAATCATCCTGACCGGCAAGACGTCCCATGCGGCTGCGCCTCAGGATGGGGTTTCACCTGCTCGGGCAATGTCTGAATTGATGTTGCAACTGGCAGGCTTTGGCGCGGGCGGCGCGTTGGATGCCGATTTTGCGCTGACAACTGTGACGCATGCCCGTTTGGGAGAGCCGACTTTCGGCGTCGCTCCGGGAAAGGCCGAGATCTGGGTGACCTTGCGCACCGTTTCAGACACCCGGATGCAAACGCTGATGACCGAGGCCGAAGCGCTGGCGCGCCGCACCGCATCCGCCAACAGTCTGGGTGTTGAGATCACCTATGACGATGTCTTCGAAGCCTGCGTCAATCACATCGACGCGGTGAGCATCATCGCGACGGCCTGTGCCGAGCGTGGAGTACCGTGCCATTCAACAGAGACGCCGCAAAAGTTCTCAGAAGATTTCGGGCAATTTGGGAAAGGCGCGAAAACGGCCATGTTCTGGCTGGGGTCGGGGCAGGATCATCCGCAATTGCATAACCCTGACTATGATTTCCCAGACGCACTTATCTCGGTAGGAGTAGACGTATTTGTTGCCGCAATTCGATCACTTAATGGCTGAAACTTCAGTTTACGAGATCGCTCACTATTCCAACGGCATCAATGACTGTCTTAGTGTCATCCGATATCGACAGGATTTCGTCATCCACGCGGATATATCGCTGACCGGCGGGTAGGGGCTTCAACTTCCAGCCGTCCAGGTCATCAAGATAGTCAAAATTCAGATCGTTAGGGAGTTTCTGGCCTCGCGTATAACGCTTGATCTGTCCGGGCGGTACACCAACGCCTTTATTGGTCTTTATCGACTTTTCGATTTTCGACTTGTCTGGGCCTTTCCCTTTGCCTTTGTTGTCTTTTGCGTCCGCAAGACCAACCGTTGCGGCGACTGCGCAAGTCGCCAGAAGCCCAATAGACATTACTTTCATAAGCAGAATCCTCCCAAGATGATCGGAGGGTAATCTGTTGTTGAGGGCGTTGTCCAATGGTATTCAATTAAGTGAATGCAAAGGTACGCAGCTACTTTGATTATTGAAATCTGGGTCTATTTTTAGCCTTCTCAGTCTTCGACAAAACGAACCTTACCAATAAACGGCAAGTTGCGATTGCGCTGCGCGTAGTCGATCCCGTAACCCACAACAAATTCGTCCGGAATTTCAAAGCCGATCCAATCGGAACGGAAATCGACCTCGCGCCGGCTGGGTTTGTCCAGCAAGGCAATGGACTTAAGTCGGCTTGGCTTGCGGCTGCGCAACAGTTTTGTGACGTGGTTCAGCGTGTGGCCGGTGTCGACGATATCCTCAACAGCCAAAACATCGCGCCCTTCAATCGCGCCACGTAAGTCTTTGAGAATGCGTACTTCCCGGCTGCTTTCCATCGCGTCTCCATACGAGGATACTTCGAGGAAATCGACTTCGATCGGCAGGTCCAGCTCGCGCACCAGATCCGCGATGAAGACGAAACTGCCGCGCAGCAGGCCGACCACGATCAGCTTGTCGGTATCTCCGAATTCTGCCGTGATTTCGCGGCATAATTCCTCGATTCGGGCTGCAATCGCCTTGGCCGAGATCATCGTATCTATCACATATGCGCGGTCGCTCATCGCTGCCCCCTTGATCTTTGGCGCGCAACATACGACATGACGCGCCATTGTCACCTGAAAAACCGGACGCCATGCCTACTCATTCGGAAACACGTCACCTTCCTTACACTGCGCAGCAGATGTACGAGCTGGTCGCGGACGTGGCAAAGTATCCCGAGTTTCTGCCTTGGTGCGCGGCCGCCCGCATTCGTCGGACCTATGCGGCGGGCGAGGCGCAGGTCATGGAAGCGGATCTGGTGATCTCGTTCAAAGTGTTCCGCGAACGGTTTGGTAGCCGGGTGACATTGTTTGCCGATCAGAAAAGAATCGACACTGAATATCTGGACGGCCCATTCAAATACATGAAATCCGACTGGCAGTTCGCTGACGCCGATGATGGCGGATGCAACATCACTTTCCACGTGGATTTCGAATTCAAGAACGCCATTCTGCAAGGGATCATCGGTGTGGTCTTCAACGAGGCCATGCATCGGATCGTTCAGGCCTTTGAGACCCGCGCAAAGGACTTATACAGCTAGGTCTTTACCCCGGGTTGACGGTCGCTAGACTGCGTCCATGACCGATTTTACCACTTCACTGGCAGCCTTCGCGGCGGGGCCCATCACGACGACTTTGCAGACGCGGGTCGTTACGTCTCTTTCTGTTATGGACTGGATTGCTGTCGGGCGTGCCGGAGTTGATGAGCCTGTTTCCCGGACAGTGCGCGACCTCGTGCTTGGCGAAGGGGGTGCGGAACAAGCACGCCTTTTTGGTGGAGGTGCGGCACCCCTGCGCGGTGCTGCATTGGTAAACGGAACCGTGTCGCATGCCCTGGATTATGACGACACGCATTTCGCCCATATCGGCCATCCATCGGTTGCCGTCCTTCCGGCGGCGCTGGCGCTAAGCGAATGGGACGATCGTATTCTGGTCGATCTCCTTGAAGCCGCGCTGGTTGGGATGGAGACGTCCATTCGGATCGGCCTCTGGCTGGGGCGTGATCACTATCAGGCGGGCTTTCACCAAACGGCAACGTCCGGTGCGTTTGGTGCGGCTGTCGCTGCAGGGCGCATACTGGGGTTCGACGTCGAACAGATGCGCAAAGTTCTGGGCCTGACGGCGACTAGGGCTGCCGGTCTAAAGGCGCAATTCGGAACGATGGGAAAACCTTATAACGCGGGTCTTGCGGCCTCTGCCGGGGTTGAGGCAGCTTTGTTGGTGGCATCGGGATTCGAACCCAATTCAGACGCGCTGGAAGGGTCCTATGGATTCGGCGCGACACATAAAGGACAGTCTGACATTGCAGCCTCATTGGATGGGCTGGGTGCGGAATGGCTTTTTGAAAGCGTCAGTCACAAGTTTCATGCCTGTTGCCACGGATTGCACGCCGCGCTTGAGGCCGCGCGCGACCTGGATATCGCCGAACCGGAAGTCGCCGAGATCAAGATCAAGACGCATCCAAGGTGGATGAGTGTCTGCAACCAGACTTCCCCGGCAACTGGCCTCGGTGCCAAGTTCTCATATCGGACGGTGATCGCGATGCAGGCACTTGGCTATGATACGGCCTTGCCGAGCAGCTATTCGGACAAGATATGCGCCGACCCGCGACTAGTATCCTTGCGGGACCGAGTCTCTGTCGAAGCGGATGACAGTTTGTCAGAAACGCAGGCGCACCTGACCTTGTTGCGCCGTGATGGGGCAAGGCGCGAGGCCACGCATGACCTGTTGGCCCCGATAACGCTGTCGGGCCGTGAGGACCGGGTGCGAGGCAAAGCCAACAAGCTGATCGGAACAGAGGACGCGGACGCGATCTGGTCGATGCTTCGCACCGGAGGCCGCGTCCGCGATTTGTCTGCTTTGCTGGCGGGTTAAGTCACGCGCCAGTGTAGCGGGAAACCCGGTTCAAACACTGTGACCGGACCTTCGTCGCAGTCGATCTTGTCCGGGTATTCCACCGGTTCGCCTTTGGTCAGGGTGATGGTTTCCTCATTCACCGGCAGGCGATAGAAGGCCGGGCCGTTCAGAGACACAAAGCCTTCCAGCTTGTCCAAAGCGCCCTCGCGGTCAAACATCTCGGCCACAAGTGACATTGTGTTGGTCGCCGTGAAACATCCCGCACACCCGCAGGCCATTTCCTTGTTGGCGTCGGTGTGGGGTGCGCTGTCAGTACCCAGGAAATACCGCGCATCGCCAGAGGTCGCAGCCGCCAGCAGAGCCAGTCGATGTTCTTCGCGCTTGGCGACAGGCAGGCAATAGTAATGCGGCTTGATTCCACCAACGAGGATATGGTTGCGGTTGATGATCAGGTGGTGCGCCGTGATCGTTGCACCCAGATCCTTGTCATTGGATTTGACATAGTCGACACCGTTCGCGGTCGTTATGTGCTCCATAACCACGCGCAGGCCGGGTGTGGCCTTGCGGATCGGATCAAGAACTCGGTCGATGAACACAGCTTCGCGGTCGAAGATGTCGATCTCGGCGTCGGTCACCTCACCATGCACACACATGGGCAGTCCGATCTCGGCCATCTTTTCCAGCACCGGACGCACTTTGTCGAAGTCCTGCACGCCGGAGGCAGAGTTGGTCGTCGCGCCCGCCGGGTACAATTTGACCGCTTTGACCAGACCGCTGGCATGGGCTGCTGCCATATCATCGGGGTCGGTATCCTCGGTCAGGTACAGGGTCATCAACGGCTCGAACGTCATACCGTCGGGCAGCGCGGCCAATATGCGGTCGCGATAGGCGGCGGCCTGATCGCCGCGCACGACGGGCGGCACAAGGTTCGGCATGATGATTGCGCGGGCAAAATGACGCGCGGTTTCGGGCAGGACGGCCTGCAACATCGCGCCATCGCGCAGGTGCAGATGCCAGTCGTCGGGGCAGCGGATCGTGAGGGTATCGGTCATGGCCTTCCGCTAGCACAGCGGACCCGGCGGTGAAAGACCTTCAATTCGGTTCCAGACCTTGTCAATCAGTCCGATCGTCGTAAGTCCCGGAAAGAACACGGCCTTGACGCGCGCGGGTGGTCATGACCTGTTGTGCCAAGGGAGAGATCGAAACATGACACAGCCAGATTCCATCGACGCCGTCCAATCCATGTTGGGTGCGCAAGGCTATGTCTGCGGGCGTGCGCTGGCGACGGTGGTGTTCTTGTCCCTGAAACTGGGCCGACCACTGTTTCTGGAAGGTGAGGCCGGGGTGGGCAAGACCGAGATCGCCAAGGCCCTTGCCGCCGGTCTGAACCGGCGCCTGATCAGGTTGCAATGCTACGAAGGTCTGGATGCCTCTTCTGCTGTTTACGAATGGAATTTTCCGGCGCAGATGGTTGCGATCCGCACGGCCGAAGCCTCGGGCGGGGCGGATCGGGGCACATTGCAGACCGAGCTATTCTCGGACGAGTACCTGATTGAACGCCCGCTGCTGCAGGCAATGCGCCCGGATGAACATGGTGCGCCGGTCCTGTTGATCGACGAGCTTGATCGCACAGACGAACCTTTCGAGGCGTTCCTGCTCGAAGCGCTCAGCGATTTTCAGGTCACGATTCCTGAACTGGGCACGGTCAAAGCACCGGAGCCGCCCATCGTTATCGTCACCTCGAACCGCACACGTGAGGTGCATGATGCACTAAAAAGACGCTGCCTCTATCATTGGGTCGACTACCCCGATTTCGACCGAGAGATCGAAATCCTGCACGCGCGCGCGCCGGAAGCTGCCGAAGCGCTTAGTCGTGAGGTCGTGGCCTTTGTTCAGCATCTACGCACCGAAGACCTGTTCAAGAAACCGGGTGTGGCTGAGACGATAGATTGGGCCAAATGCCTGCTTGCGCTGGACGTCATCAACCTCAGCCCCGAAGTGATCGGAGACACCCTGGGTGCGATCTTGAAATACCAGGACGACATCCAGAAATTGCAGGGATCCGAGGCGAAACGAATACTGGATCAAGCCAAAGCGTCGCTGGAACCAGCCTGATGGCTGAACAGCTTCCGATCGACATTCCGGACAACCCCAAACTGGCGCAAAACATCACCCATTTCGCACGCGCGTTGCGTAAGGCCGGGTTACCGATTGGGACGGGGCGAGTGGTGGATGCCATTCGCGCGGTACAGGCGGCGGGGTTCACGGAAAAACAGGATTTCTATTGGACATTGCACGCCTGTTTCGTGAACCGCCCGGAACACCGCACTATATTTGCGCAGGTCTTTCGCCTCTATTGGCGTGACCCCCGATATCTTGAGCACATGATGTCCATGATGCTGCCGGCTATTCGCGGCGTACAGGAAGAACGCAAGGCTGACGCAGCCGAAAAGCGCGCGGCCGAGGCGTTGTTGGACGGGGTTGAACGTGATCTGCCCGAAGTGGCTGAGCAGGAAGAAGAAACCGAGTTAGAAATCGACGCCTCGCAAACGGCGTCCTCCGAGGAACGTCTGCGCAGTCTGGACTTTGAGCAGATGAGCACCGCCGAGATCGCGCAAGCTAAGCGCATGCTGTCGCGGCTTGCTCTGCCGGTGAAGCCAATAGAATCCAGACGTGGTCAGGCTAGCCATCTGGGGCATCGCATCGACCGGGCGCGGACATTGCGCGCGGCGATGCGTCAGGGTGGAGAGTTGCGCGATATTGCTAAGCTCAAGCCGAAACCTCGATGGCCCAATCTTGTCGTGCTTTGCGATATCTCGGGGTCGATGAGTCAGTACAGCCGGATCGTCCTGCATTTCCTGCATGCGGTGTCGAACGCCAAAGGGGCAGGCTGGGCCAAGGTTCACGCATTCACCTTTGGGACGCGTCTGACGAATATCACCCGTCATCTTCAGCAGCGCGACGTAGATGCCGCACTGGCCGCCGCCGGGGCCGAGGCGCAGGATTGGGAAGGGGGAACGCGGATTGGCGAGTGTCTGCACGCGTTCAACCGCGATTGGTCGCGGCGGGTCATGGGGCAGGGTGCTGTGGTCCTATTGATCTCGGACGGGCTGGATCGCGGAGACCCCGAGGCGTTGGGTAAAGAGATGGAGCGACTGCACCTGTCCGCGCGCCGTCTGATCTGGTTGAATCCATTGCTGCGGTGGGATGGGTTCGCGCCCAAAGCGCAGGGTGTTGCGGCCATGCTGCCCCATGTGGACAGTTTCCGTGCCGGCCATTCGATTGCGTCGCTGGAAGATCTGGCTGCCGTCATCTCAAAACCCGATGACGTGGGTGAGAAAGCGCGGTTGATGACCGCGCTTTCCGACTGAATATCAGCTCAGCTGTTCTTCGTTACATTTGCGCGCCATTTCCATGGCCTTATAGGTGCCAGTCAGGTCAACAGTGAAGGCAAATTCCTTTTCCGGGAAAACGACCATGACTTTCTGCTTGGCCAGGTCGTCCGCGAATTGAGGGTCATCTGACAAGACGTAACCACCCGAATAACCTTTGGTGATGTTACCCTTCATTCCGGTCGCTTCGCCGACATAGATATTGTCGCCCAACAGGACCGCCACGGCTTCTTTCTCGCCACGCTTGATATCGGTCTTGGCCTTGGTGAACACGCCAACATAGCCCACGCCACGATCTTCGGTCAGGCCCATCTGAACGACGTTTTCAGCATCATCAACAGCTTCGATCAGGCAGGATTTCTTGTCCTCGTCGATAAATACTTTCCAACCTTCGACCTCGCCATAACGCAGGAACGTGTCTGCGGATGCAACGCTTGCGGTGAACAGGCCAAGTGCCATTCCGAGTGTAAAAATGCGTTTCAACTCTCTGTCTCCATTGTCAAAAATTAATATGCGCATACTGGAATGCAGCAGCTACGCATGTAGGCTAGAATCTGGTCCGGGTGCAATCAATGATTTCTGGGCTGCTTGGTAATCTGGGCTTGTATACGCCGATACAATTCTGAGTTTAACAGACAGGCCGAACATCCGGTATTCGCCTTAAGGCTTACTTTTCATTGCGCCAAACCTGCCTATGTTGGATCAGAACACGCCGGGAGGGTGCAATGGACAGATTCGACAACAGCCCAGAGACGGCCCTGAAGTGGCATACAGAGGGTCATCCAACCGCGCTGGCAACTGTGGTTGAGACCTGGGGCAGCGCGCCGCGTCGCGTCGGTGCCCAGTTGGTGATCGCCGCAGACGGGCGGATCGAGGGGTCGGTTTCCGGCGGTTGTGTCGAAGGCGCGGTCATCGTCGAAGCGCATGAGGCGATGGACGAAGATGATGCGCGTCTGTTGGAATTTGGCGTCAGTGATGAAGACGCTTTTGCCGTGGGTTTGGCCTGCGGCGGAACGATCCGCGTTTTGGTGGAACCGATTGGTTCGGTAATGCCAGAACAGATGTTGCGCGATCTGATCGATGCGCGGGCGCGGCGTGAGCCTATTGCATATGAGGTAAACATCGAAACCGGTCACCGGGCTTTGCGCCGCAATGCCTATCCGGACCGAATGCGGATGGACCGGTCCGGGTTCGAAGAGGATGGGCACACATTTGTTGCGGTCCATAACCCTCCACTACGCCTGATAATTGTGGGCGCAGTTCACATTGCACAGGCGTTGGTTCCGATGGCTAGGATCGCTGGATATGACCCCGCTATCATCGACCCGCGCGACGCCTTCGCCTCTGGTGCCCGTTTTCCGGGCGAAACCATCCTGACCGATTGGCCGGACGAGGCCGTGGCCAAACTGGGCATGGATTCGCGAACGGCTGTAGTCCTGTTGACCCACGATCCGAAACTGGACGATCCGGCTTTGGAATCTGCATTGAAGGCGGGCGTGTTTTATATCGGAGCGTTAGGCTCGACGCGAACGCACGCCAAGCGGGTCGCGCGCATGAAAGAGGCTGGTTTTGCGGACGACCAGATTGCTCAGATCCACGGACCTATTGGATTGGACATCGGCGCGGCGGATCCGTCTGAGATTGCGGTAGCCATCCTTGCACAAATGACGGCCGTGCTGCGGGGCAAGGCGTGAAGTTCGGCCCGGTTCCCGTTTCTGAGGCCACTGGCGCGATCCTTGCGCATTCCGTTCAGGTTCAGGACACCAAACTGCGCAAGGGACTGCAGTTGACGGCCGAACATTGCGCTCAGCTAACTGCTGCAGGGTATGGTGACGTCACGGTTGCACAGCTCGAGCCCGGAGATTGCCACGAAGACGAGGCCGCTGAAGTGCTGGCCGCGGCGCTTGCACCTGATCCGCAAGCCGCAGGTTTGCGAGTGACGCAGCCGTTTACCGGGCGTGTTAACTTGTTGGCCGACGGTCCGGGGGTCGTGGAACTAGATGTCGGGGCATTGCAGGCGTTCAACTGCGTCAATCCGATGATAACGGTAGCGACCGTGCCGCAATATCAACAGATGGGTGCGGGCGGGATGGTCGCCACGATCAAGGTGATTTCCTATGCGGTCTCAAAAGAGGACGTCGTGCAAGCCGCCGATCTGGCCAAAGCTTCGATTCGTCTGACGGCCCCTGTACACAAATCGGCAGGATTGATCGTTACGGATATTCCGGGCGGTCCGCCAAACGAAAAAGGTATCGCAGCCATTCGCGGCCGGGTCGAGGCCCTTGGCATGGACCTAAGCGATGTACGGATCGTGTCACACAAGGCCGAACCGCTGTCGCAGGCCATTTCAGCGGCAGTGGGCGACATCGTGATGATCTTGACCGGCTCTGCCACCTCTGATGCATTTGATGTTGCACCTCAGGCCGTGCGCGCTGCGGGTGGTCAGGTGGACAGGTTCGGCATGCCCGTTGATCCTGGTAATCTGCTGTTTCTTGGAACACTAGGCTCCAAGCCGGTGATTGGACTTCCCGGATGTGCCCGTTCGCCGGCGTTGAACGGAGCGGACTGGGTCTTGTCGCGCGTTGCATGCGGGATCGAGACAACCGGCGCAGATATTGCGGCGATGGGCGTCGGCGGGCTGCTGAAAGAAATTCCAACCAGACCGCAACCGAGATCTGCGCGCAAAAGGTGATGGGGCGGGAATTAGTTTTTCTTATTAGGCGGCTATGAAAGAAAAGACGACCCCGACGAACGTCGGATATTGGCGCTAAATATTTTTGTTCTCAAACAAATTTTCCCGTGTTTAACTCGGGACGAAGAATAATACGAAATGGGAGGAATCTATGACACAGGTCTCAATGACCGTGAACGGAAAGTCCGTGAGCGGTGACGTCGAGGGCCGGACGTTGTTGTCCGGTTTTCTGCGTGAACACCTGTCGCTGACTGGCACTCATGTCGGATGCGATACCGCACAGTGCGGCGCATGCGTGGTGCATGTGAACGGCGAGGCGGTCAAATCCTGTAACATGCTGGCGCTTGAGGCGGACGGGGCCGATGTCGGCACCATCGAAGGCCAGGCCAACGCGGATGGTTCGCTGAATGTGATCCAGCAGGCGTTTCAGGACCATCATGGCCTGCAATGCGGTTTCTGCACGCCAGGCATGGTGATGAGCGCGGCCGCGCTGTTGAAAGAGAACCCGCGCCCGACTGAGGCCGAAGTGCGCAAATATCTGGAAGGCAACCTGTGCCGCTGCACCGGATACCACAACATCGTCAAGGCGATCATGGCCGCATCGGGTCAGGACGTCAGCAGCACCGCTGCCGAATGATGCCGCTGCGGGCGTCCAAATAAACGCCCGTGGGATGACATAGGGTGCACACGCATCCGTTTATGGGAGGAGAACAAGCAATGCCCAAAGACAGTGGCATCGGAGCCAGTTCCAAGCGACGCGAAGACGTACGCTTTCTGACCGGAGCGGGAAATTATACCGACGACATCAACGTACATGGCCAGGCTTATGTGCATTTCCTGCGGTCCGACATTGCGCATGGCCGCATCAAGAGTATCGACACCTCAGCCGCCGAAGCTATGCCGGGCGTGGTCAAGGTTTTCACCGGCAAGGATTTCGAGGGCGTGGGCGGGATGCCTTGCGGCTGGGAAGTGACCGACAAGCACGGCGCGCCCATGCAGGAGCCGCCGCACCCCATTTTGGCACAAGGCAAGGTGCGCCATGTGGGCGACCCGATTGCAGCCGTTGTGGCCGACAGTCTGGAACAGGCCCGTGATGCGGCCGAGGCTATCGATCTGGATATCGAAGTACTGCCAGCTGTCATGAACATGAAGACCGCCGCACAAGATGGGGCGACGCTGGTCCATGACGATCTGAAGAACAACATCTGCTATGACTGGCAGTTGGGTGAGACTGACGACGCCAAGGTCGATGAGGTCTTTGCCAATGCAGCGCATGTCACGACGCTAGATCTGGTCAACAACCGGCTCGTCGCCAACCCGATGGAACCGCGTGTGGCGGTGGGTGAGTACAAGCCTGGCACGGGCGACTACACGCTCTTTACCACTTCGCAGAACCCGCATGTGATCCGTCTGCTGATGTGCGCCTTTGTTCTGGGCCTGCCCGAACACAAAGTGCGCGTGGTGGCCCCGGATGTGGGCGGCGGTTTTGGCACCAAGATCTTCCACTATGCGGAAGAAGCGTTCTGCACCTTTGCCGCCAAGGCCTGCAACCGTCCGGTCAAGTGGACATCCAGCCGGTCCGAGGCGTTCATGTCGGATGCCCATGGTCGCGACCATGTCAGCAAGATCGAATTGGCACTGGACGCAGACAACAACTTTATCGGTCTGCGCACGAACACCTATGCCAATCTGGGTGCGTATCTGTCGACTTTCTCCAGCTCGGTTCCGACCTGGCTGCACGGCACTCTGATGGCGGGCAACTACAAGACGCCAGTCATTCAGGTAAACGTGAAGGCGATGTTTACCAACACCGTACCGGTGGACGCCTATCGCGGTGCTGGACGCCCCGAGGCGACCTATCAGCTGGAGCGTGTCGTTGACAAAGCCGCACGCGAGTTGGGTGTTGATCCGATTGCCCTGCGCCGTCAAAACTTTATCACTCAGTTCCCCTATGACACTCCGGTCGCACTGACCTATGACACCGGGGATTACAACGGGACGATGGACAAGCTTGAGGCCGCCGCCGATCTGGCGGGTTTCGCCGCGCGTCGTGCGAAAAGCGAAGCCAACGGCAAGCTGCGCGGTCTGGGCATCAACTGCTATATCGAGGCCTGCGGTATCGCGCCTTCGAACATCGTCGGCATGTTGGGGGCCCGCGCGGGTCTTTATGATGCCGCAACTGTTCGGGTGAACGCCACCGGTTCGATCAGTGTCATGGTGGGGGCACATAGCCACGGGCAGGGGCACGAGACTGCCTTCCCGCAGGTTGTGGCCGACATGATCGGAATTGATGAGTCAATGGTCGAGATCGTGCATGGCGATACCTCAAAGATCCCGTTTGGCATGGGGACCTATGGCTCGCGTTCGCTGGCGGTTTGTGGCTCGGCCATGGTCAAAGCGACCGAGAAGGTGATCGAGAAAGCCAAGAAGATCGCAGCACACCTGCTGGAGGCGTCCGAGGCGGATATTGAACTGAAAGACGGTCAGTTCAGCGTCGCGGGTACCGACAAGTCGGTGGCCTGGGGTGATGTAACCCTGACGGCTTATGTACCACACAACTATCCGTTGGAAGTCGAACCCGGGTTGGAGGAGACCGCGTTTTATGACCCGGCCAACTTCACTTACCCGGCCGGCGCATATGCGTGCGAGGTCGAGGTTGACCCCGAGACCGGTCAGGTCACCATCGAGGCTTTCAATGCCGCAGATGACTTTGGCAACATCGTCAATCCTATGATCGTCGACGGTCAGGTCCATGGCGGCATTGGTCAGGGCATAGGTCAGGCTTTGCTTGAGAATTGTGCCTATGACGAGAACGGTCAGTTGCTGAGCGCGTCCTTCATGGACTACGCGATGCCGCGAGCTGATGACGTGCCATTCTATGGTGTGGATCATTCCAGCCAGACGCCCTGTACGCATAACCCATTGGGTGTGAAGGGCTGCGGTGAAGCCGGTGCAATTGGCTCGCCGCCGGCGGTGGTCAATGCGGTGTTGGATGCGCTGAACTCGGGCGGCAAGGCGGTCGATCACATCGATATGCCGGTGAGCCCGTCCCGCGTCTGGGCGGCGATGAACAGCTGATTGGTCGGGTGGTCTGGGGGCTTTGCCCCCAGACCCTCGGGATATTTTTAGCCAGATGAAGGGCGGATCCGCGCCTTTCGGAAAGGAAAGCGAAATGTACAATTTCGAGTTTGAAAAGCCCTCGACCGTTGCTGACGCCGTTTCGGCGTTGGGAGGCGAGGATGCACAGGCGTTGGGGGGCGGTCAGACGCTAATCCCAACGCTGAAACAGCGATTGGCAGCGCCGTCTACGCTGGTGTCGCTGGGTGGGATTCCCGACATACAGGGCGTCTGTATCGAGGATGACGGATCGGTGGCCATTGGTGGCGCGACGACCCACGCGACGGTGGCGTCGGAGGCCGCCGGCAGCTATCCGGCGCTGGCCGCACTGGCTGGGCAGATCGGCGATCCTGCGGTGCGCAATCGGGGGACAATCGGTGGCTCACTGGCCAACAATGATCCGGCCGCTTGCTACCCGGCGGGTGCTTTGGGATCAGGTGCGACGATTATCACCAATACGCGCCAAATCGCAGCAGATGATTTCTTCGAGGGTTTGTTTAGTACAGCCCTGGAGGAAGGTGAGATCATCACCACGGTCAATTTCCCGGTGCCACAAGCGGCCAGCTACCAGAAGTTCCTGCAACCCGCATCGCGCTTTGCGCTGGTTGGTGTCTATCTGGCACGTTTCGCCGACGGTGTTCGCGTTGCGGTAACAGGTGCCAGTGAGGATGGTGTGTTCCGCTGGTCCGAGGCCGAGGAAGCCCTGAACAAGGAGTTTCGGCAGGATGCATTGACCGGGCTGAGCATCAATCCCGCGAACATGATTGCCGACTTGCACGGCAGCAAGGCGTACCGCGCGCATCTGGTCAGTGTAATGACCAAGCGGGCCATTGAAGCCTGCATGTAAGCCCAAAACTGTCAAAAAAGCCCCGGCCATAAGGTCCGGGGCTTTTTTTATTTCCGTCTTATTCTGGGCGGCTGGGATGGTTGCCAGTATGCGCCTGTGTCTTCTCGGGACTTTTGGTAATTGTCCACGCGATTGCGCGCGGCGTCGCCGCCGGCTTGAAACAGGTGACCCAAAAGGCATTCCAGAACCACCATGGCCCCGGCATAGTTTGAGAAGTGGTGCAGAGATCGCGTGCTGACGGGGAAAACCACGTCCGGCTCGACCCCGGGTGCGATCACTTCGCTGTCGGCAATCAGGATGAGCGGCATGTTCATGCGTCGCGCCATTCGCATGGATTGGATAGTGTCAGCGGAATAGGGGTGGACGGTGATGGCGATCAGGCAGTCGTTGGGATTCGCATCCAACAGATCATCTGCCGCAGACCCCATGTGACGCGGAACAAGTTGCAGACCGGGGTGTGCCATGCGTCCGGCGTATGAAAAATAGTAAGACAAGGCATAGCTGGCGCGGGTAGCGGTGACAAAGCACCTGTCAGCAGACGTCATAATTTCAACGGCGCGCTTGACGCGTTCAGGGTTCATTAACCTCAGGGATCGCATGACGACGTTCTGTGCATTCTGGGCAAATTTTGCCTGAGCGGCACTGAATGCGTCACCGTCTTGCATGTCGGCAAGCCAGCTTTGGCTCAGATGATCCTCGCCATCTGTGACCAACGCATCGCGGAACGGAGCGCGCAGGCCGTCGAAGCGGTCATATCCCATCCGATCCGCTAGCCGGACCAGAACGTTCGAGCTAACGCCGATCTTTGCTGCGGTTTCTCGAATTGAGTCCAGCCCGAAATCTCCGGGATGGTCGAGGATGTATTTTGCCGCCATCTGCAATCCGGGAGGCAACTGGTCGATCTGCTGTCGCAGAGCTTCGGTGAGCTGGCTCAAAGACTTGGTCATCCGGGAGAATAAAACAAATGTTATGAAAGATGTAAATTGAAAACGCGCCTAAGGTCCTTAACTGGGTTAAAAGTTGAAAAGGGTGCTCTTATGTCCAAAACACTGCCGCAATCGCATTCGCCCTATGTTCTGGTGGCGCCGAACGGCGCCCGGAGGGGGCATGCGGATCACGTTCAGCTTCCGGTGTCGGTGCAGGAGATCGCATCGACTGCACAAAGCTGTTTTCGGGCCGGTGCAGATGGGATTCACCTGCATGTGCGCGATGATCAGGGGCAGCATTCTCTGGATGCCGGGCGTTATCTTGAGACGATGTCCGAGTTGCGTCGTGCCGTGCCTGAGATGGATGTTCAGATCACGACCGAGGCGGCGGGTATCTTTGATGTCCCGGCCCAATTGCACTGTTTGCAGCAGGTAAAGCCAAAATGGGCTTCGATCTCGGTCCGGGAAATCGCGCGCGCGCCGGACCTCGCGGATAAGGTTTACGGCCTGTGTGCCGAGCAGGGAACGCGTGTTCAGCATATACTCTATAACGATGAAGACGTAGCTCTGCTGGCTGACTGGCAAGCCCGCGGTATCGTCCGCGATGGGCAAACTGATCGGCTGTTGGTTCTGGGGCGTTACACCTCGGGGCAGGAATCCGCACCAGAAGACCTTGATCACTTTCCGCAAACCCACTCCAGTTGGATGGTTTGCGCATTTGGAAAGCAGGAACATGCTTGCCTTAAGACGGCTGCGGACCGTGGAGGGGATGTGCGGGTTGGATTTGAAAACAGTTTGACCGACCAGGACGGAAGTATCTGGGCGAACAACGCAGCGTCGGTGTCGGCGCTGGTCGCGGCTTTGAAAGGACCTCAGCCATGAGTCACGTTTTTCCACGTCATACCAAATCGAACTTGCCAGTCGCCGTTGGGGGCGACGGGTGTTACCTGATCGACGATCAGGGGCAACGCTATCTGGATTGTGGTGACGCTGCGGTGTCGTGCCTCGGGCATTCGAACCCGGCGGTTATCGAAGCCGTACAGCGGCAGGTCGAACAGATCGCTTTTGCACATACCGGTTTCATGACATCCGAACCTGCCGAAGCACTGGCCGATCTGTTGGTGGAACATGCTCCTGATGGTCTGGACCGTGTGTATTTCGTCTCAGGCGGGTCCGAGGCGACCGAGGCGGCGATGAAACTCGCGCGGCAGTACTTTCTTGAAATAGGCCAGCCCGAGCGTCGCCGGGTGATCGCGCGGCGGCAGAGCTATCACGGGAACACTTTGGGCGCGTTGTCGGCTGGAGGTAACGAATGGCGACGCGCGCAATTTGCACCGATGTTGATCGAGATGACACATATCGCGCCCTGCTTCGAATACGCTGAAAAGCCGGATACTGAGAGCAGTTTTGACTACGGCCAGCGCGTCGCGAATGAGTTGGAGGTCGAGATCCTGCGCTTGGGTCCTGAATCGGTTATGGCGTTCATGGCAGAACCCGTTGTGGGGGCAACGCTGGGTGCGGTTCCTGCCGTTGAGGGGTATTTTCAGCGTATTCGCCAGATATGTGACCAATATGGCGTTCTGTTGATTCTAGATGAAGTCATGTGTGGCATGGGGCGAACCGGGCATTTGTTTGCCTGCGATCATGATGGAATTTCGCCGGACATTCTGTGCATCGCCAAAGGGTTGGGTGCTGGATACCAACCGATTGGTGCGATGATGTGCACCGGGAAAATCTATGATGCAATCCGCGACGGGTCCGGGTTCTTTCAGCATGGTCACACCTATATCGGTCACCCGGTTGCTACGGCAGCGGCCCTGGCTGTTGTCACCGAACTGACCACGCGCGCGTTGCCCGCGCGCGCCGGCGTGATGGGCGAAAAGCTACAAGAGGCGTTGCGGGCCGAATTCGGACAGCATCCGAATGTCGGGGATATCCGCGGCAGGGGGCTGTTTCGAGGGCTGGAGTTGGTGGCTGACCGCGAAACAAAAACGCCGTTTGATCCGTCCCACGGCGTTGCGAGCAAAATCAAGAAAGCCGCCTTGGCCGAGGGGCTGATCTGCTACCCCATGGCCGGTACACGGGATGGGCGGGTTGGGGATCATGTCCTGCTGGCTCCGCCGTTCATCATAGAAGACGCGCAGATAGACGAGCTTGTGGGCAAACTTCGTCGGGCGATCTCGACCTCGATCCCCGGCTGAAGCGCCGCTTGGCCTGTACCATAGAACCAACAAAAAACCCTGTCAGAGCTGATCTGACAGGGTTTCAAATTCGATATGCACAGGGGTTTATTTCTGTGGCAGCGGACCGATCAGCATGATCATCTGACGGCCTTCCATCTTCGGCATGTTTTCAACCTTGCCGATCTCTTTGGTGTCGGCTGCAACACGTTCCAAAAGCTCACGACCCAAATTTTGGTGTGCCATTTCACGGCCGCGGAAACGCAGGGTCACTTTGACCTTGTCCCCGTTTTCAAGAAACTTGAACACGTTCCGCATTTTCACGTCGTAATCATGAGTGTCAGTGTTGGGTCGGAATTTGACCTCTTTGATCTCAATGATCTTCTGTTTTTTGCGGGCTTCGGCTTCGCGTTTCTGCGTCTCGTACTTGAACTTACCGAAGTCCATAATTTTGCAGACCGGCGGGTTTGCGTTGGGCGAAATTTCGACCAGATCAAGACCGGCATCAACTGCCATCTGCATGGCTTTGGCGGGATGAACCACCCCGACATTTTCACCTTCAGCGCCAATCAGACGGATTTCGGGGGCACGGATCTTATCATTGACGCGGGGGCCGGTGTCTCTTTGCGGCGGCGCGTTGTGAGGTCTGCGGGCTATGGGTTCATTCCTTTGATGATTGCAGAAATTCAAGGCCGGAATTTAGACTGGCCTGCACGCCGATTCAAGCGGCATAAGTGCAGGCCAGCCCGAAAAGTCGGGGTTTGTCAGAGTTTTTCGCCAGTCCGGGGCCAAATGCCCCGGATCAGGTGCATCAGGTTAACCAACAAAGGCTTTTTCGATGACAAATTCCTTGGGTTCGGAATTAGCACCTTCGCGCAGGTCGAACTCCTCCAGAATCTTTTTGATGTCCAAGTTGAAGGCCAAAGACCCGCAGACCATCGCGCGGTCGGTTTCCGGTTTGATGCCGCCTTCGATGCCCAGATCAGCAAAAACCGTGCCGTCTTTCAGCAATTCGGTGATGCGGCCCATCTTGGGGCTCTCTTCCCGTGTGGTGGTCGGATAATAGCGGATCTTGTCGGCAAAGCCTTCGCCCATCAGCTCGGCCAGCATCTCATCCTGGCGGATGCTTTCGATCAGCTGACGGCCATATTCCAATTCACCCACTTCGCGGCAGGTGTGGGTGATGATCACCTCGTCGTAATCCTCATAGGTCTGCGGCTCGCGCAGCAAGGACGCGAAGGGCGCAAAACCTGTTCCGGTGGCAAAGAACCACAGGCGTTTGCCGGGCAACAGCGCGTCATGCACCAGCGTGCCAACAGGCTTGGGCCGCAGGATGATCTGATCACCCGGTTTGATGTGTTGCAGTTTCGATGTCAGTGGGCCGTCCTGCACCTTGATCGAATAGAACTCCAGCTCTTCGTCCCAGGATGGCGACGCGATGGAATACGCGCGCAACAGCGGCTTGCCGTTGTCGCCCAGCAGGCCGATCATCACGAACTCGCCCGAGCGGAAGCGCAGTGAGGCGGGACGCGAGACCTTGAAGGAAAACAGGCTGTCGGTCCAATGTTTGACGTCTGTTACGGTCTGGGCGTCCGGAAGGACGGGGGCCTTGACGGCGGTTGCTTCGGTCACGGGTTTCATCTCTGTCATCGTTTCACTGCCGGTTGGGTAAACCGACATCTCCGTTTAATCTTTGATCCAAGTCAGGAAAAGGGGCTAAATGCCCCTTTACAGTCACAAGCTGGCGATTGGCGGGGTTAGCCGCGCAGGCGGGCCTGATAGCTATGATCTTTCCAGTTGGCGCGGGCCAGCCACTGATCTTCGGGCTGGCGATTGGCCAGTGCGTCGTCGATTTCGACCTCATCGAACCCGCTGCGGCGCGCCATGGCGTACTGGTCGGCCAGAACGTGGCCTCTGGCCCGCAGGCGGCCTGTGAAACCTTTCAGGCGCAGCACGCGCGCGATGGTAAAGCCGCGGCCATCCGCCGAAGACGGGAAGTCCACGCGGACCATGCGGGCGCTGCCCAGGCGGTCAACCAGTTCATCAGGATCAGTGCCCGAGGCCACGTCCAGCGCAACCACATCATTGGCAGCGTCCTCAAGCGTGACAAAGCCATCTGTCCAGTCGTCAGGGGCGAACCCCTCATCCGTAACGATTACGTTCATGTTTTCTCTCCAGCGCGCACCATCTTGCCGTCGACAAAATGGATGCCGCATTCTTCTTTGTTCTGATCGCGCCAGCGTCCGGCGCGGGGGTCTTCGCCTTCTTTGACCGGCGAGGTGCAGGGCGCACAACCGATCGAGGGGTAACCTTTGGCCACCAGCGGATGCCGGGGCAGGTTGTTTTCATCCATATAGGCGCGCACGTCTTCGGGCGCCCAATGGGCCAGTGGGTTCACCTTGATCCGGCCGGTGCCGTCCTCGACCTCAAAGAAGTCAAGCGCGGCGCGTGTGCCAGACTGGAACCGCTTCCGACCCGAGATCCAGCCGTCATAACCCGCCAAAGCACGCTGCAGCGGGAAGGTTTTGCGCAGGTTGCAGCAGGCATCCGTGTCGCTCAGGCGCAAGGCGCCGTATGGGTCTTCGCGCTGAACATCCTCATCATCTGCGCGGATGATGTGAACGTTCTTCAGGCCAAGCCGATCTGAAACGTCCTGCTGGTATTCCAGCGTTTCGGTGAACAGCATCTGTGTGTCCACGAACAGGACTGGCGTGGCTTTGTCGACCACGGCTGCCATGTGCAACAACACCACCGATTCCGCCCCAAAGCTGGAGACCAAAGCAAGCTCTTCGATTGCCTCCAACGCGCCATGCATGACGTCATGGGCACTGTGGTGGCGGAACTGGGTGTTCAGCGCTTCGACCTTTTCGGTCAGCTCTGCGCGGTCAACCCCCAGTTCCGTCTGGATCAGGTCAAGCGGCATTCGCTCGCGCCTCGGGGTAGAGGGCTGCCTTGAACGGTGCCATGCCTACGCGGCGATAGGTTTCAAGGAATGTCTCTTCGGCGCCGTCGCGCTGTTCCAGATAGGTTTCGACGATACGTTCGACGGCAGGCACGATCTCATCATAGGCAAAGCCCGGTCCGGTGCGGTCGCCAACGGCCGCAGTTTCGGTCGCGTCACCACCCAGAGTGATCTGGTAGTTCTCGACGCCTGCGCGATCCAGACCCAGGATGCCGATGTGACCCACGTGGTGGTGACCACATGCGTTGATGCAGCCCGAGATCTTGATCTTCAGGTGGCCGATATCATGCTCAAGCTTCAGATCATCGAAACGGGTCGCGATTTCCTGTGCAACCGGGATTGAACGGGCTGTTGCCAGCGCGCAGTAATCCATGCCGGGGCAGGCGATGATGTCGCTGATCAGGCCGATATTGGCGGTGGCCAACTCATGCTCTTTCAGACGAGCGTGGATCGTGGGCAGGTCCGACTTGTGGACATGCGGCAGGATCACGTTCTGCTCATGGCTGATGCGTAGCTCGTCATAGGCGAACTCTTCGGCCAGATCGGCCATTACGCGCATTTGCTCAGCAGTCGCATCGCCCGGCGTCTGACCGTGCTTCTTGATCGAGATTGTGACGATCGCGTGATCCGCGTTCTTGTGCGGCGCGATGTTGGTGTCGACCCACGACCGGAAGACCGGATCGTTGGTGTAGGCGCTTTCAAACGACGCAACCGAGGCTTCACGGAAGGTTGGCGGGGCAAAGTGACCCTTGATCTCTTCCAGCAGGTTCATGTCCGCGCCTTTGAACTGCGGGCGGACCTTCAAGAAGCGCTCGTTCACCTTGGCGCGGATTGTGTCGATGCCATGCTCATGCACGGTGATCTTGATGCGGGCTTTGTACTTGTTGTCGCGACGGCCGATCTGGTTCCACACGGAAACGGTGGCTTCGAGATACGCCAGCAGGTCGTCAAACGCGACGAATTCAGACAGCTCTTTACCGATCATCGGGGTACGACCCAAACCGCCACCCACGATCACGCGGGCACCCAGAACGCCGTCTCGTTCAACCAGTTGCAGGCCGATGTCATGCGCTTTGATCACGGCGCGGTCATTTTCCGAGCCAGTGATTGCGATCTTGAACTTACGCGGCATGAACTGGAATTCCGGGTGGTCGGTCGACCACTGGCGCAGCAGTTCGGCATAGGGGCGCGGATCGGCGACTTCGTCCGCGGCAGCACCGGCGAAATGGTCGGCGGTCACGTTGCGGATGGTATTGCCCGAGGTCTGAATAGCGTGCATGCCAACCTCGGCCAGCGCGTCCAGCATATCCGGCACATCATTCAGTTTCGGCCAGTTGTACTGGATGTTCTGACGGGTGGTGAAGTGGCCATAGCCCTTGTCCCACTTCTCGGCCAGCAGGGCCAGTTGACGCATTTGCGCGCTGGACAGCGTGCCGTAAGGGATAGCAACCCGCAGCATATAGGCGTGCAACTGCAGATACAGGCCGTTCATCAGGCGCAGCGGTTTGAACTCGTCTTCGGTGAGCGAGCCGTCAATGCGGCGCTCAACCTGCGCGCGGAACTGCGCGTTACGTTCTGCCAAAAATGCTGTGTCGAACTCGGAGTAGCGATACATGATTAGCTGTCCTTAGTTGCAGCCCCGAACCTTGGGGCCTTGAGTAGGGGAGAGAGACGGGCCAGAGGTCAGGCCCGGGGCTGCGGGGAAGTTTCCTGTTTGCCGTGGGCATAGTTGGACGGACCAGTGCGGCGGAAGTCTTCCCGGAAATGGGTGGGCTCAGGGCCATTGTCGCCGGCAATGGCGTCGGCCAGATATGCCCCGACGATTTTGTTGGCCTGGCGCGAGGCATCCAGAAGACGCACCTGCGCGTGGGCTTCGTCGGTGATCAACTCGGCCTCGGTCAGCTCGCGCGACCACCGATCGTCTTCGGTCAAATAGATGACGTCACCTTCCAACAGGTCGTTGGCGGTCACTACTTTGGGGGTAAAAGCGCGGGCCATCAGGCGTGCTCCTTCTTAAATTCGGTCAGGGCCACGGCCGCCTGGCGTGGGGCGAGGCCATAAAATGTCAGGGTAGGGCCGTCCATTTCGGCGGCGTTCAAATCGGTGGGCAACTGGTCCAGAGTCGTTTCCAGAATGCGCTGGTCGGGGCGCGTAGCGTTTTCAACCAACGTCACCGGCGTCTGCCGATCTGCACCGTGCATGATCAGGCGACCCTGAATGAAACGAGCGGACTTTTTGCCCATGTAAATCGCGGCAACCGAACCGGCGCGTGCCAAGGCAGTCCAGTCGTGATCCGCAAACCCTTTCATGTCGTGGCCGGTCAGAAAACGGACCGAAGAATTGCGTCCACGCCGTGTCAGGCTTTGACCAATTCCGGCAACCGCTGCCGATGCAGCTGTGATGCCCGGTACGATCCGCCACGAGATACCAGCAGCCCCAACCGCCTCAATCTCTTCATCCAGACGTCCAAATACGGTCGGATCGCCGGACTTCAGGCGCACAACGCGCTGACCTTCCAGGGCGTGCTCGACCAGCAGGGAGTCAATGTCTTCTTGTTTCCAAGACGGGCCGAAACCGGCCTTGCCAACATCGACCAGAACAGCGGTCTTTCCGGCTAAGGCTAGGACCTCATCACTGATCAGACGGTCATGCAGAACAACATCCGCGCGCTCAAAGGCGTTCAGTGCCTTGAGCGTCAGCAATTCCGGATCGCCCGGACCCGCGCCGACAAAGTCGACATGTCCTGTGCCATCATATGATTGCGTAAGCTGCATTTCGTGTCCCGAGTGTGGTTTGACTTGTCTTGCAATATAGGAAATATTCCCGCCAATACGCCATATAGGCGAGCAAATAAGGACAAATGTTCCACGCCAACGGCAAAACGGGACATTGGTTTCGAAACGAAGGGAATTTTGGAATGTCGGTGCGGATTGACGATACGGATCGGAAAATTCTGGTCGAGCTGCAGCGGGACGCCAGTCAATCGCTGGACGAAATAGCCGCTCGTGTCGGCAGTTCCAAGACCCCGGTCTGGAATCGGATACGCAAGCTGAAAGGAGCCGGAGTGATCGGTCAACAGACCGTATTGCTGGACGCCGAAGCGCTGGGATTCGAAGCCACGTTTTTTGTTCTGATCCGAACGTCGGAACACGAGGCTGACTGGCAGCATAAATTCCTGAAAGCCCTGCGGGACAGGCCCGAAGTTCAAGAGGCGCATCGGCTGGCCGGCGACATCGACTATATCCTGAAGGTGCGGGTCAAGAACGCCCGTGCCTATGACGAATTCTATCAGGCGCTGATTTCAGAAGTGCGCGTGCACAACGTGACCGCCTTGCTGTCGATGGAAGAGATCAAGTCCACCACGATGTTGCCTCTGAAAGCGCTGATCGAAAGCTAGGTCTGCACCATCAGTTTGGTCAGCCCGTGGAAATGGTAAGTGTTCGAATACTCGGGCTCGGCGCTTAGGCGCAGGTTCGGATATCTTTCGAACAGCGCGGACAGTGCGATGCGCATTTCCATCCGTGCCAGCGGGGCACCAACGCAAAAGTGCAGGCCGCCACCGAAACTGGTGTTCGTGACGATGGCGCGGGTGGGATCAAACCTGCCCGGGTCGCCCCAGACTGCTGGATCCCGGTTCGCCGCGCCCAGTAGTAGCGCGACCTCATCACCACGTTTGAAACTGTGCCCAAATGCGTCGATGTCTTCATAAGCATAGCGGGTGAACATGTGCAGCGGTGGGTCAAAGCGCAAAATCTCTTCTACCGTGCGATCGATGCTGTCCGGCGCAAAGTGTTGCGGTCCGATGCTATTTTGCAAAACGGTCTTAACGCCGTTTCCAAGTGAATGCACGGTCGCTTCGTGCCCGGCATTCAAAAGCAGGATGCAGGTGGCGACCAGCTCTTCGCGTGAGAGCTTTTCGCCATCTTCTTCAGCCACGATCAACCGTGTGATCAGATCGTCCTGCGGATCGCTGCGGCGCTGCTCGATGTAGTCGATCAGAAAGTCGGTGAATGCTTGAGATGAGGCTGCGGCAGCGGTCTCAGTCTCGGGCGTACGGCTGGCTTGATACATCGCCACCATATCATGTGACCAGCGTAGCAGACTGGGTGACATATCCTCGGGCACGCCCAGAAGGCGGCAGATCGTGATGACCGGAACTTGGGTGCAAAAGGTAGAGAGCAAATCGAACGGTTGGTCGGGAAATGCGTCAATCAAAGAATGGGTTAGGTCGTGAATCGAAGGTTCCAGCGCCGATATGGCACGCGACGTGAATGCCCGCATCACCAATGCGCGCAAACGTGTGTGTCTTGGCGGTTCGGCTTCCAGCAACGAATGCGCCTCGACTGCCAGCCAAGGGGCAAGATGCGCCGGACCTGGGGTTCGCATTTCTTCGGGTACTTCCCGGCCAAAGCGGCGGTCTTTCAAAAGCGCCGAGACCGCCCGCTGTGATACAGCGGCGACTTTCCGATACTCCTCCCAATAGACCAGATCACCGCTCGCGCGGGCCTGATCATAGAGCGGGTAGGGGTTTTGCACGAATTCCGGATCGACCGGAGATTGAAATACCGTCTTCATGCGGCGCAGACTTGCCATGCGGCGCGCCGAATGCAAGACCCTATATCATGCAACGCGTTTGGGTCATTCTGGGATTTTTGTTTGCTGTCGGCCTGTTGACCGCAGGGGTCTGGTCCTATGGCTACCGTCAAGCGCTGTCGCAGCTCAGCGAAAAGGCCGAGGCTGACCTTGAACTGGCTGCCGACCGGCTCAGCACTCAGATGCAAGTTTATCAGGAACTGGCCGTATTGATGGCCACGCATCCGGTTCTGCGCTCCCTTGAGACCCCGGGGCAACAAAGGGCAGCGCGCGCGATATTGCTGGACGTCGCCGACAAGACCTCGGCCGTCAACATGATGTATCTTGACCGAAGCGGGCAGGTACTGGCCTCGGCGCAGCCGGTTGTGTGGCCAAACATGGCGAACCACCCCGCGTTTCGGCGTGCATTGCAGGGCGCAATGGGCAGCGCGCATGGGGTTGTGGAAAGCAGCGGAGACCGCACCTATTCCTACGCCGCCCCGGCCTTTGGTTCCGCTGGTCAGGTCGAGGGTGTATTGATCGTTGTGGCCGATGTGCAGGATGTGGAACAGACCTGGCGCGGCAGTACCGAGGCGGTGTTCTTCACCGACGGGGACGGTGTCGTCTTTATCTCAAACCGATCGGATCTGCTGTTTTGGCACCGGGATGAGGGTCAATTGGGCCTGACACCCCCAGACGGCGGATTGGTCGATTTTGCTTCGGTTCTGGTCGGTCCACACGAGGTCTGGCAGCTGAACTGGGGACGGTATCTGCCCAGCCGCGCATTACACCTGATGCTGGATTTGCCGGTGATCGACATGACGGCTGAGGTTCTGGTGGATGTGGCCCCCGCGCGGCGTTTGGCGGGGTTGCAGGCGGCAACCGTAGCTGCAATCTGTCTGGCCTTCGGCGCGCTGCTGTATCTGGCGACCGAACGCAGGCGCACATTGGCCGAGGCCAACACGATTCTGGAAAGCCGGGTCGCGCAACGGACGCATGCGTTGACAGCTGCAAACACTGCTCTGCGCCATGAAGTGCGTGAACGTGAAGACGCAGAAGCGGCTCTGAAACACGCTCAGGAAGAGCTGATCCAGGCAGGTAAACTCAGCGCGTTGGGCCAGATGTCGGCCGGTATTAGTCACGAACTGAACCAACCGCTGATGGCAATCCAGCAATTCGCAGACAATGGCGCGGCTTTTCTATCCCGCGGCCGGGATGAGAAAGCGTCGGAGAACCTGACGCGTATCTCTGCTATGGCGGCGCGCATGGCGCGTATCATCAAGAACCTGCGTGCCTTTTCGCGCAATGAAAGCGAACCGATGGGCAAGGTTAATCTGGTTCAGGTGATCGACACGGCGGTAGAGTTGACCGAGGCGCGGTTGCGGACCGAGGATGTCGGTATGGATTGGGCCCCGCCCAATAACCCGGTTTACGCATGGGGCGGCGAGGTGCGGTTGGTTCAGGTGTTCGTCAACTTGATTAACAATGCCGCCGACGCGATGAGTGGGCAAGACGACCGCCTCATCCGCATTGCGATCGACCGCGGCGACAAGCTGGCCGTGACTGTCCGCGATATCGGCCCGGGCATCGAAAACTCGGAAAAACTGTTCGAACCGTTCTATACGACCAAGGCTGTCGGAACCTCTGAGGGGATGGGGCTTGGGCTTTCGATCTCGTATGGTCTGGTGCAAAGCTTTGGGGGTAACATCCGGGGTGCAAATCTGGACACCGGGGCGCTGTTTACCGTCGAGCTTGAACCTTTCACGGAGCACGAGGTCGCATGACGCGGAAAATTCTACTGGTTGATGACGACGCTGCCGTCCGCGAAGCTTTGGCGCAAACACTTGAGTTGGCAGATTATGATCCGGTTACTGCGGGATCCTTTGTGGCAGCAAAAGACCATATTCGCGCCGACTTTCTGGGTGTGATCGTTTCGGACATTCGTATGCCGGGCCGGGATGGATTTCATCTGCTGAACTACGCGCGTGAGGTTGATCCAGATTTGCCCGTTGTTCTGTTGACCGGTGAGGGCGACATCCCGATGGCGGTGCAGGCCATGGGACAGGGAGCTTTTGACTTTCTGGAAAAGCCATGTGCGGCGGCGGACCTGCTGCCCGTGTTGGAACGTGCCTTTGACGCGCGCGCGCAGGTGATCGAACAGCGTGCCCTCAAATCAGAGCTTGAGCGCGGCGACCCCGCAGCGCGGCTTTTGTTCGGCCTGTCCGCACAGGCCGAGGCCCTGCGCGAACGGGTCCGATCCGTCGCCCCCACCGGGGCAGAAGTTCTGGTAACCGGGCCACCGGGCAGCGGGATATCGAAAGTGGCCGAAGTCGTTCATCTGATGTCGCCGGTCGGGCAGGGGCCGTTCGTCAAGCGCCCGGCCTCAGGGCTGACGCCCGAGGGGTTGGTACGCGTGTGCGAAGATGCGGCCGGTGGGTCGTTGTTCTTGGATGAGGTTTCGGCCATGCCAGACGCCACGCAATACGCCGCGCTTGAAATGATAGAGCAGGGCACCGGTTCTCGGATTGTCGCGGGAACAACCGCAGATCTGGCGGTGCTGTCAGAACAGGGCCAATTCAATGCGGACCTGTTTTATCGCCTGGATGTCATGCGTGTGCGGATCCCGTCGCTGGCGGAACGACCCGAAGATATTCCAGTGATCTTTCGCCATTATGTCGCGCAAGCGGCGGAACAGGCGGGCATTGCCGAACCCGAGATTACCTCGGAGCACCTTGCGTCGTTGATGGCCAGCGATTGGCCGGGCAATGCCAGATCGCTGATGTCGGCGGCGATGCGGTTCGTGTTGGGGATGCCGGAAGAGGTGGCACGTGCCGCTGATCTGGGGCTGAACGAGCAAATGGCGCGCGTAGAGCGGTCGTTGTTGATTGCGGCGCTGGGTCGGCACAATGGCAAAGCCTCGGATGCGGCAAGTGCGTTGAAACTACCGCGCAAGACTTTTTACGACAAACTGGCGCGCTATCAGATTCGCCCAGAAGACTATCGGCGCTAACGTGGGCACCCGCCGCCTTTGACTGCATTATCATGCATTTAAAGGCGTTGGGCCGGGCAGCCTGCATTCGCAGGCTGCGGGTGGTCACCAGAGAATCAGGGGGTGAGTCGTTCGATCTGATTCGAAGTGCGTGCGGAAATCCGCACAGCCGGGGAAATAAATGTGCGGATTTTCGCACAACGGGTAGTGTCACTGCCTTTTGATGGCGGGGAAGTGCCTTCTAAAACTATGAAGTAAAACAAAAATATTTGAACTTTCCGAATTTCGAACAAAAAGTTGAGCGGTGTCCCTTGATTCGCTTCACTGCGCCACATGAGACGCCGATCCGGCGTTGACTGAAGGTTTCATGGAAGTCTGGGAGGAAAAGACAGATGAAATTCCTGACAACTGCCGCTACTGCGCTGGCGTTGAGTGTTACAGCAACCGCCGGTATGGCCGCGTGTGATGACGGCGAGATTGTCGTCAAGTTCGCGCATGTCACGAACAGTGACAAACACCCCAAGGGCATCGCGGCATCGCTGCTGGAGCAGCGCGTCAATGACGAGATGAATGGCGTGATGTGCATTGAGGTCTATCCGAACTCAACGCTCTATAATGACGACAAGGTGCTTGAGGCGATGCTGCAAGGCGACGTCCAGTTGGCCGCGCCGTCGCTGTCGAAATTCGAGAAGTTTACCAAACAGTTCCGCCTGTTTGACCTGCCGTTCATGTTCAAGAACATCGATGCCGTGGATGCATTCCAGGCTTCGGCGGATGGTCAGGCCATGAAGGACAGCATGCAGCGCCGCGGCCTGCAGGGGCTCGCGTTCTGGCACAATGGCATGAAGCAGATGTCGGCCAACAAACCGCTCGAGGCTCCGTCGGATGCCGAAGGCCTGAAATTCCGTGTTCAATCCTCGGACGTTCTGGTCGCCCAAATGGAAGCCATTGGCGGCAGCCCGCAGAAAATGGCGTTCTCGGAAGTTTACGGTGCGCTGCAGCAGGGCGTTGTGGATGGCCAAGAAAACACCTGGTCGAACATCTATGGCAAGAAGTTCTTCGAAGTGCAGGACGGTATCACCGAGACCAACCATGGCATCATCGACTATCTGGTCGTGACATCGGTTGACTGGTTGGACAGCCTTGATCCCGAGGTGCGCGATCAGTTCCTGACCATTCTGGGCGAAGTGACCGAGACACGGAACAAGGAAGCCTTCTCGGTGAACGAAGCAGCCAAGGCTTCGATCACTGATGCCGGCGGCGTCATCCGCGAGCTGAACCCCGAACAGCGTCAGGCCTGGGTCGATGCGATGAAGCCCGTTTGGGACCAGTTTTCCGACGACGTAGGTCAGGATAAGATCGACGCCGCTCAGGCCATCAACGCCGGATTCTGATCCCGGTTGAGGCCGCGTGTCCAAAGACTGGGGAGTGGCGGACACGCAGGCCGGGCGGGCCGTAATTTGGCCCGCCACACCTAACTCTCATCACCAATAATGTGGGGACAGAAAAATGTCTGGTTCGAAACCCGGCCAAGGCGGGCTGGTCGACCATATCGAAGAGACCATGATTGCCGCTCTGTTGGGCGTGATGACGGTCGTAACCTTCGCCAACGTGATCGCACGCTTTGTGTTCAATTCCAATATCTTATGGGCGCTTGAGCTGACGGTTTTCACCTTTGGCTGGCTGGTTTTGCTGGGGGCTTCTTATGCGGTCAAGAAACACGCGCATCTGGGTGTTGATGCAATCCTGAACATGCTGGCCCCGGCGCCGCGCCGCATTCTGGCGCTGATATCGGTGGCGTGCTGTCTGGTGTTCTCGCTTCTGCTTCTGAAAGGGTCGTATGACTACTGGGCCGTGTTTGCGGACCTGCCGCCAACATCGGGCCGCTGGTTCCCGACCGGGTTCAATTTCGACGCACGCAGCCAGAGTTTTTACGAAGTTGACGATATACCGATGGTCGCGCCACTGCGCTTCCTCGAGGATCTGATCAACTACGGCGAGGGGTATGAAAAATTGCCCAAGGTGGTGCCGTATCTGGTGTTGCCGGTGTCGATGCTGCTTCTAGTGATCCGCTTTGCTCAGGTCGCAGTACAAATCTGGCGGGGTGAGACCGACCGTCTTGTTGCCAGCCACGAAGTCGAGGACGAGATCGAAGAAGTCCGGGCTCAGCAAGGAGAGCATGACTAATGGACGTCGTACTTCTATTCTCTATGGTCATCGGCCTGTTGCTGATCGGTGTGCCGATTGCGGTGGCCCTGGGTCTTAGCTCGACCCTGTTTCTGCTGATTTATTCCGACAGTTCGTTGGCTTCGGTCGCGGGAACCCTGTTCGAAGCCTTTGAAGGCCACTTTACACTGTTGGCGATCCCGTTCTTCATTCTTGCGTCGTCCTTTATGACGACTGGTGGAGTGGCGCGTCGGATCATCCGCTTTTCCATCGCCTGTGTCGGGCACTTGCCGGGCGGTCTGGCGATTGCGGGTGTTTTTGCCTGTATGCTGTTTGCCGCGCTGTCGGGATCGTCTCCGGCGACTGTTGTGGCTATCGGTTCTATCGTCATCGCCGGTATGCGGCAGGTTGGCTATTCTAAGGAATTCGCTGCGGGTGTGATCTGTAACGCGGGTACGCTGGGAATCCTGATCCCGCCATCCATTGTCATGGTGGTATATGCCGCCGCCGTTGAGGTCTCGGTCGGGCGGATGTTCCTTGCGGGCGTCATTCCGGGCCTGATGGCGGGTCTGATGCTGATGGTTACGATCTATGTGATGGCCAAAGTCAAGAACCTGCCCAAGGGTGAATGGAAAGGTTGGGGCGAGATCTTTATCTCGGCCCGCGAAGCCGGTTGGGGTCTGTTCCTGATCGTCATCATTCTGGGTGGTATTTATGGCGGTATCTTCACACCGACCGAAGCTGCTGCTGTCGCTGCCGTCTACGCCTTCTTTATTGCCAGCTTTGTCTACAAGGACATGGGTCCGCTTAGCACCAATGGGGATGGGCAGAACATTCCGCTGTTGAAAAAGCCCTATGCTTTGGTCACGGCGTTCTTTCACCCTGACACCAAGCACACGCTGTTTGAGGCCGGTAAGTTGACGGTGACGTTGCTGTTCGTCATCGCCAACGCGCTGATCCTCAAGCACGTGCTGACCGATGAACAGGTGCCTCAGCACATCGCTAGTGCAATGCTGTCGGCGGGTCTGGGGCCGGTTACCTTCCTGATTGTGGTCAACGTGATCCTGCTGATAGGTGGTCAATTCATGGAACCTTCGGGACTGCTGGTCATCGTGGCACCTCTGGTGTTCCCGATCGCGATCGAGTTGGGCATCGACCCAATCCATCTGGGCATCATCATGGTGGTGAACATGGAGATTGGGATGATTACGCCTCCGGTTGGGTTGAACCTATTCGTGACCTCGGGCGTGGCCGGTATGCCGATGATGAGCGTAGTGAAGGCGGCGCTGCCGTTCCTGGCTGTCCTGTTCGTCTTCCTGATCATGGTGACGTACATACCGTGGATATCGACCTTCCTGCCCAACACGTTCATGGGGCCTGAGATCATTACGAACTAGCGGTTTCTTTGACAGAACAGAGGGCCGGGTCTGTCGTCAGATCCGGCCATTTTTTGCGTGCGGAATCGATCCAGATAATCTGTAACCCATTGGATACCAACCTAAACGCGAACCCATCAGTTTCGTATCACCGGTTGAATTGCCGCATTTAGAGTTTCATCTCGTCAATCAGGCGACGATCGTTTGCCCGCCCGGGTGTCCCTAGTTGCTCAATTAAGAATCCAACCTCTTGAACCCCGGTTCAGTGGGTATATCTTTCAACCGAGGACGACCTCGCCGATTTGGCTGATCATTCGGGACGACCCGAATAGATGTGAGGTGTCTCTATGCCCTGGATTTTTTTGCTATTCGCTGGCCTGCTGGAAATTGTCTGGGCCGTCGCCATGAAGCAATCCGCCGGTTTCACGCGCCTATGGCCTACGGCCCTGATGGGCGTGTCGATGATCGGATCGTTCGGATTGCTTGCCCTAGCGATGCGCGATCTGCCTTTGGGCACGGCCTATACGATCTGGACCGGCATCGGTGCAGTCGGGGCCTTTATGGTCGGCGTAATGTTTCTGGGTGAGGCGCTGACTGCGCCCCGCCTGATCGCGGCGGCCCTAATTGTGGCGGGGCTGGTGACAATGAAACTAGCCTGACCTCAGGCCTTTTGCAGGGCGTCGATAATGCCGGAAAAGTCCTGGGCCTTCAGGCTTGCGCCGCCCACCAAAGCCCCGTCCACATTAGAGACTGCAAAGATTTCGGCTGCATTTCCCGGTTTGACCGAACCACCATAGAGCAAACGGACCGAGCGGCCGACACCTTCGCCAAATCGACGCTCCAGCCGGGCGCGGATGAAGTCGTGCACTTCTCCGATCTCGTCCAGGGTGGGAACCTTGCCGGTGCCAATAGCCCAGATTGGCTCATAAGCGACGATCAGGTTTTCGCCGGTTGACTGGTCTGGGATCGAACCGGACAACTGTCCGCCGATTATGTCCAGCGTGTTCGCGGCCTCGCGCTGTTCCAGGCTTTCGCCGACGCAAATGATGGCTTTCAGGCCCGCGTCCATCGCGGAACGTGCTTTGGCGCGGACATCCTCATTCTGCTCTCCGTGATCTTCGCGCCGCTCTGAATGCCCAAGAATGACGGCGCTTGCCCCTGCATCAATCAGCATCAGGGCGCTGACATCGCCAGTATGTGCGCCGGATTCGGCTGCATGGCAATCCTGACCGCCGACATCAATTCCGGTGTCTTTCACCGCCTCTGCCGCGCGATGCAGTAGGGTTGCCGGTGGGCAAATCAGGACGTCCACCGATGCATCAGGAAACGATGTAGCCAGCGACTGAAGCTCGGGCAAATCAGCCGCAGTTCCGTTCATTTTCCAGTTTCCAGCTGCCAGCTTGCGCCGCATAACGCGTACCCCCAAATAAGTTGTTGTTTGCTCATCGGATAGCACCACCAGCCGAGCCTGACAATTCCGGTTGCAAAGGTCCGACCACAACGGCAGGTTCCGCGTTATTGTGGAGGGCGGCATGATCGACGATCTGGATCTGAGAAAACTGGATGAACGCGAGGCTTCAGAGATGGCAATGCTGCTGCATGCCATTGGTGAAGTTGGGTTTTTAACGGTGTCGAACACCGGGTTGAACGCCGATCAAGTCCGAAACGTGATCGAGGCGTATCGCGACTTCTTCCATTTGCCGGACGTCCAGAAAAAAACCGTTGATATGGCGATGACGGGTTCAAACCGAGGGTGGGGCGCGCCGCGATCAGAACAGGTCGACCCAAAGGCCAATCCGGATTTCAAGGAAGTGTTCGACTGTGGTTACGAATTGCCTGCGGGCAATTCTTATGCCGGAAAAGGGCTCAGTGTGTATGCTCCGAACCTGTGGCCGAATAATCCCGTGGATTTCCAGCATATTATCAGATCTTACTACAGTGACGCTTGCAATGTGGCGATGCGCGTTCTTCGGGCCATTGCGGTCGCTTTGGGCCGGGATGAACTCAGCTTTGACCGTGCCTTTGACACGCCAATGGCCCTATTGCGCGGGAACTACTATCCAGAACGCCCGGTATGGGCAGGTGATCGGGATTTTGGCATCGGGGCGCATACAGACTACGGTTGCCTGACATTGCTGGCCACGGACGGGGTCTCAGGGCTTGAGGTCCGCATGCCGGATAACAGCTGGCAACCTGTCTCTGCGGCGCCTGGTACATTCATCATCAACTTTGGAGAGATGCTGGAATTCTGGACCGCCGGAAAAGTCAAAGCCACCGAGCATCGCGTCATAGGCGGGACGCAGGAACGCATTTCGGTCCCGCTTTTCTTTAACCCGTCCTACGACACCAATGTTGCTCCGCCAAGCTCAGGCAAAACGATCAGCGCAGGTGACCATCTTACCCGGCGCTACAACGAAACCTATCTGCACCTGCAGGCGACTTAGTTTTGTGTGGAAAGCGTCTCGTCAAATTTGATGGATTCGCCGCAACCGCAAGCGTCCACGACATTCGGGTTGCGGAACTTGAACCCGGCTTCCAGAAGCGAGACCTCATAGTCGATTTCAGTTCCGAACAAGAACATCTGCGCCATTGGCGCGATCATGATGCGGGCACCGTCCTGTTCGACCACTTCGTCATTGGTATCGGCTTCATCCACGTAGTCCATGGTGTATTCCATGCCAGCGCAGCCGCCTTTCTTGACGCCAATGCGCAACCCTGCATGACCGCCGGACGCCATCAGGCGTGCGATCTGCTCGGCCGCTTTGGTCGTCATTGTCACGGCCTGTTTGCCGGGAATGCCAAACATGATGGTCTCCGTTGCGCTACGTTATCCCTAATCTAGGGCCGAGAGGCGTCAGGCTCAAGACATAGCAGACCTGCTGACCTAAGTTTTACCGGCGGTGACGTCGCCAAACGACCAACTACCACAGCAAACTTGCGTCACTCCCGGTCTTCGCCTTAGCCTGACGGTTGTAACAAGATATTTGAGCGAAGGGCGAAGGAAGATGGTGAAGATCAGGCATTTCCGCAGAAAAATTATTACGATGCAAGCTGTTGTTACAGTCTTTCTGACCGCGGGCTTGGCACATGCAACTACGGATGGCGCACGACATCCAGTGAATTGCGCAACTGCCGAGGGGGATCTTCGGGCCATCGCCGCAGAAAAGAAGCACGCAGAAGACCAGCAGGCAGAAAGTATCATTGCGATCACTCCTGCCGGTGCATTGCTGGGACTGGTCACGGGAACCGAGCAAAAAAGACTCAGCATGTTGAATGGCGATTACGTCAAAGAGCTGGATCAACGCGCGGCCGAGATAAAATCGACCTGCGGCGTGGAATAGGCTGCTCGGGCCCCTTGATGCAAAAAGGGCTGCCCCGGTTCATGGACAGCTCTTTTTGTTATCTTTCAATGCTTTACTCGGTAAAGCTAAGCGAAATTCTACATGAATCCCAGTTCAAGACGTGCTTCGTCTGACATCATCTCCATGCCCCAGGGGGGCTCCCATGTCAGCTCGACGTCAACCTCTTTGACGCCAGCGACCGGTTCGATTGCCTCGACAATCCAGCCTGGCATTTCACCGGCGACTGGGCATCCGGGCGCGGTCAGTGTCATGATGACCTTCACCGCGTTTTCCTTGGTAATATCGATCGTATAGATCAGACCCAGATCGTAGATATTCACCGGAATCTCGGGATCGAAGACGGATCTGCAAGCCTCGACCACGGAATCGTAGAGTGGATGATCGATGGTCGAAGGCGCGATCAGCGGCGTACCTTCGAACTGTTCACTTGGATGGGTCATTCGTGCCTCGGGGCTGTTACCTGAGAAATTATATAGGGAAAGGCTGGGGCAGCGTCCAGTGGTGCCGTGTGGCCCCCGGGACGCTGCGTCGATTTGGATCAATCGTTGATATCGTGGCGGAAGGTTTTCACCTGGCCATGGGGCAGGGCGAACATGCGCCGCAGGATCAGCCAGGCCACAAGCGAAAGACCCGCAAAGATCAAAAGCAAGACCGCCAGGCTCGGGGCAAAACCGGGGATCACAAGCAAAAGCCCTGTGACCGCCGCTCCAATCGCAAAGCCAAGAAAGATGAACCCCGGCAAGACGATCTCAAGTATGCCCAGAGCTAGCGCTCCGGCCAGCCAGAGCCACCATGTCAGCCAGAAGGGATCAGCCATTACTTTCCTCCTTTCAACATCTTGAAGGCATCGCCAAAGGCCTCAAGCGCATTGGCGGGAACCACGATGGTCTGCGACCCAGTGCCGTTACCCAGCGCGTTCAGGGATTCGACCTGCTTCAACGCAACCTGATACTGGGCAGCCTCGATACCATTGTCCTGAATGGCCTTGGCGACCACGCCGGTTGCATAAGCTTCGGCCTCGGCCTGGATACGGCGGGCTTTTGCGGTCTGCTCGGCCGCATAAAGTTCCGCGTCCGCATTCAATTCGACCGAACGTTTCTGACCTTCGGCCTCGGTCACCTGCGCTCGGCGGGCACGTTCCGCGTTCAACTGTTGTAGCATCGCATCCCGTGTGGCCTGATCCAGGTTTACGTCCAGAATCTCGGCGCGGGTGACTTCGATCCCCCAGTCGTCAACGGCAGTTTCGACGCTTTCCTGAATGCGTTCAATCAGTTGCGCGCGGTTGGACTGCACCTCATCCAGATCCATTTTACCGATTTCGGCACGGACGATACCTGCAACGGTTGTCGCAATCGCTCCGTCGACGTCACGGATACGGTACACGGTCTTTTCCGGTTCAAGAATACGGTAAAACACCGAAGTATCGATCTGAACCAGAACGTTGTCCTTGGTGATTGCATCTTGCGTCGCATTCGGTAGCTGGCGTTCAAGAATGGATATCTTGTGACGCGCAACATCAAGAAAAGGAACGATAAAGTTGATTCCGGGGCCAAGCACCGAGTGCAGGCGGCCAAAGCGTTCAACCACGTATTTTTCGGACTGAGGCACAATTTTGATGCCTTTGAAAATAACGACGACAATCAGAACTGCCGCAAGCAGGTAAATCATGTTCGATGTTAGCAACCCAATGATCTGTTCTTCGGTCATATCTGTCCTCTGTATTATTGTGTACTATGGTATACACTTGGGGATTGACTCGCCCATTTTCAACTCTGGTATGGCGGGAATGGGGATAGATGCAAATCTCTGAAAACCACAATGTAGCGTGGAATATTTTGAATGTGGCTGCTTTGCATCCGGTTGTGATTGCGCTATCGGGCGGGGATGAAACTGATAATTGATACAGATCCGGGCATCGACGATGCGATGGCCATTGCCTATGCCGCCGCTGCACCAGAAATAGACCTGATCGGCCTGACCACGGTTTTCGGCAACACGCATGTGCACCAATCCAGCCGCAACGCGCGGTTCTTGCTGCATAAACTGGGGTTGGACGCGCCAGTGGCCGAGGGAGCGCCGCTTCCAGTAGGCGCGACCAACTACGATCCTTCGGAACATGTGCACGGCCCCGAAGGATTCGGTGATTTGACCGACATCCCGCAGATTGGGGAAAATCACTCTCTGACGGCGGCCGAATTCCTTGTCGAGCAGGCGCGGGAACACAAGGGTGAGCTGGTCGTCTGCGCCATTGGTCCGTTGACCAATGTCGCCGATGCCATGCGGTTGGACCCAGAGTTTGCAGGCAACATCAAGCGACTGGTGATCATGGGCGGTGCCGTGTTTTGCCCCGGGAACATCACAGAGCATGCTGAGGCCAACATCTATCACGATGCGCAGGCTGCGGATGCAGTGTTCGCGTCTCCGCCAGATACCGTTCTGGTCGGCTTGGATGTCACTCTGAAAACTCTGTACGAGACCGCGGATTTTGATGCTTTGGCGGCGCGTTCCGCTGACATGGGCGGTTTCCTGCGCGACATCTCGAAATTTTATCTGAAGTTCTACAAGGATATCGGCGGATTGGAAGGGTGCGGCCTGCACGACTCGACGGCTGTGATTGCCTGTACCCACGAACCCATGTTCGAGATAGTCGAAACGGGGCTTCAGGTTGAGGTAGATGGTCCGCAAATCGGGGCAACCCGACCGGAGGCCAACAGACCAACGGTGCGCGTATGCCGGGATGTGGACGGGGCAGGGGTTGTCAACCTGTTCACTGACCGCGTTGCGTCATTGCCCTGACGGCTTGCAATACCAGCGAAGATCGGGCAATTGCTGCCCGGTTCAGCGACCCTGAGGCATTCACATGACAGACCGTTTCTCTTTTGACCTGAAGGCCACGGACGGCAAAGCCCGTACTGGAGTAATCAATACTCCGCGCGGGGAAGTTCGCACGCCGGCCTTTATGCCGGTTGGCACCGCGGCAACGGTCAAAGCGATGATGCCGGAAAGCGTACGCGCCACAGGGGCGGACATCCTGCTGGGCAACACCTATCACCTGATGCTGCGCCCGACCGCTGAACGGATCGACCGTCTGGGCGGGTTGCACAAGTTCATGAATTGGGAACGGCCGATCCTGACGGATTCCGGTGGGTTCCAAGTCATGTCGCTGGCCGGGTTGCGCAAGCTGACCGAAAAAGGCGTGACCTTCAAATCGCATATCGATGGCTCGCGCCACGAATTGACGCCTGAACGGTCGATGGAGATTCAGCGCCTGTTGGGGTCCGACATCGTTATGTGTTTCGACGAATGCCCAGCGTTGCCCGCTGACCGGGATCGCATTGCCGAATCGATGCGCCTGTCGATGCGGTGGGCCGAGCGGTCGCGTGATGCTTTCGGGGATCGCCCGGGTCATGCTTTGTTTGGCATTCAGCAGGGCGGACTTGAGCAGGATTTCCGCAAGGAATCGGCCGAGGCGCTGAAAGAGATCGGTTTCGAAGGTTACGCCGTCGGTGGTCTTGCCGTGGGTGAAGGCCAGGAAGCGATGTTCGACGTGCTGGACTTTGCGCCGGATATGCTGCCGGTCGACAAACCTCGTTATCTGATGGGCGTTGGAAAACCGGATGATATCGTTGGCGCTGTTGCGCGTGGCATTGACATGATGGATTGCGTGTTGCCGTCCCGTTCGGGGCGCACAGGGCAGGTATTCACGCGCTACGGCGTGGTGAACATCAAGAATGCCCGCCATTCAGATGATCCGCGCCCGTTGGATGAACACTGCACGTGTCCTGCCTGTACAAACTACTCCCGCGCTTATCTGCACCACGTGTTCCGTTCGAATGAAATGATTTCTGGCATGCTGCTGACCTGGCACAACCTGCATTATTTCCAAGAGATCATGCAGGGGATGCGTGACGCCATCGCTGCCGGAACATTCGATGCGTGGCAGGTCGAGTTCCATGCGCAGCGCGCGCAAGGCGATATTGAGCCTGTTTGATAGGCGCTTGGCGTTTTGGTGATCAAAATCACCGAATAGTCCATCAGGTGCCTTGCAGTCCCGAACACCTCAGGTCATTCTCACCATGAGAGATGGCGGTAAGGTTGAAAAAGGGCGTTAACTGCCCCACCTTTATCGTCCAAGACAGGAGACGGCCGGGCGTTGCCTCGATGAGGGACCAGAGCCGTCTTGCCAATGATAAGGATAGAGCATGCAAGAGCCCCTGAACTCATCATACCCAGTGCTGCCGCTGCGCGATATCGTGGTTTTCCCGCATATGATCGTGCCGCTGTTCGTTGGTCGGGAAAAATCCGTCCGGGCGCTGGAAGAAGTGATGCAGGACGACAAGCAGATTCTGTTGTCCAGCCAGATCGACCCGAGCGACGATGACCCAACCGAGGACGGCATCTACCGGTCTGGTGTGCTGGCCAATGTACTGCAATTGCTGAAATTGCCGGACGGCACCGTGAAGGTGCTGGTCGAGGGCCAAGCCCGCGTGATGATCACGGAATTCCTGGAAAACGAAGAGTTCTTTGAGGCTCGCGCCGAGTATCTGACCGAGATTCCGGGGGACGTAACCACGACCGAAGCGTTGCTGCGCACGGTTACGGATGAATTCGAGCGTTACGCGAAAGTGCGCAAGAACATCCCCGAAGAAGCATTGACCGCGGTTGGGGAATCCACCGAACCGGCAAAGCTGGCTGACCTTGTGTCGGGTCATTTGGGGATTGAAGTCGAACAAAAGCAAGACCTGCTGGAAACCCTCAGCGTCAGTGAGCGGCTTGAGAAGGTTTATGGCCTGATGCAGGGCGAAATGTCGGTTCTGCAGGTCGAGAAAAAGATCAAGACCCGCGTTAAAACCCAGATGGAGAAGACGCAGCGCGAGTACTATCTGAATGAGCAGATGAAAGCCATTCAGAAGGAACTTGGCGATGGCGAGGATGGCAGCAACGAAGTTGCCGAGCTGGAAGCCAAGATCGAAGAGACAAAGCTGTCGAAAGAGGCCCGAGAAAAGGCCGAAGGCGAGCTGAAAAAGCTGCGTAACATGAGCCCGATGTCGGCTGAGGCCACCGTCGTACGCAACTATCTGGACTGGATTCTGGCCTTGCCGTGGGGCACGAAATCCCGCGTGAAAAAGGATCTGGGCCGCGCGCAGGACATTCTGGATGCCGATCACTATGGCCTTGAGAAGGTCAAGGAGCGGATCGTCGAATATCTGGCTGTTCAGCAGCGTTCGAAAAAGCTGAAGGGCCCGATCATGTGCCTTGTCGGCCCTCCGGGTGTGGGTAAAACCTCGCTTGGTAAGTCGGTTGCACGGGCCACGGGACGCGAGTTTATCCGCATCTCGCTGGGCGGTGTGCGTGACGAGTCCGAGATCCGTGGCCACCGTCGGACCTATATCGGTTCGATGCCCGGCAAGATCATCCAGGCGCTGAAAAAAGCGAAGACCACAAACCCGCTCATCCTGCTCGACGAGATCGACAAGATGGGACAGGACTTCCGTGGTGACCCGGCTTCGGCGATGCTAGAGGTGTTGGACCCGGAACAGAACAGCACGTTCATGGACCACTATCTTGAGGTCGAATACGACCTGTCGAACGTGATGTTCCTGACCACGTCCAACAGCTACAACATGCCAGGGCCTTTGCTGGACCGGATGGAGATCATTCCGTTGGCCGGTTACACCGAGGACGAAAAAAGCGAGATCGCCAAGCAGCATCTGATCAGCAAGCAGGTGAAGAACCACGGCCTGAAGGCCAAAGAGTTCGAACTGACCGATGACGCGCTGCATTCGATCATCCGCACGTACACGCGGGAAGCTGGCGTCCGGAACCTAGAACGTGAAATCGCCAAGGTGGCACGGAAGTCGCTGACAAAGATCATCAAGAAAGAGGCTGAATCGGTCACCGTGACGCGAGACAATCTGGATGAGTTCCTGGGTGTGCCCAAGTTCCGATATGGTCTGGCCGAGCAGGACGATCAGGTTGGTGTTGTCACCGGTCTGGCGTGGACATCGGTCGGTGGTGATCTGTTGCATATCGAGGCGCTGAAACTGCCGGGCAAGGGTCGGATGAAGACCACTGGCAAGCTGGGCGATGTGATGAAGGAATCCATTGACGCGGCGTCGTCTTATGTGCGGTCAATTTCGCCGCAGATCGGGGTGAAACCGCCCAAGTTCGACAAGATAGACATCCACGTGCACGTGCCGGATGGTGCGACCCCGAAAGACGGGCCTTCGGCTGGTCTGGCCATGGTGACCTCGATCGTATCCGTGCTGACCGGTATTCCGGTTCGCAAGGACATCGCGATGACGGGTGAGGTTTCGTTGCGTGGCAACGCGATGCCGATTGGTGGTTTGAAAGAGAAACTGCTGGCGGCTCTGCGCGGTGGCATCAAGACGGTGTTGATCCCGGAAGAGAACGAAAAGGACCTGGCCGAGATCCCGGACAACGTGAAAGAAGGCCTGAAGATCATTCCGGTCGAGCACGTGTCCGAGGTCCTCAAACAGGCACTTGTGCGTGAGCCGGAAGCGATTGAGTGGGATGAGGCCGCCGAAGAGGCTGCCGCAGCCGCCGCGAAGGCCACTGAAAGCGCAAGCCCGTCTGCCACGACGCACTAAGCGATAGGCAATAGACAAAGAAAAGGCGGGTTTTCCCCGCCTTTTTCCTTTTCAGAAGCCGATAACAGGTTTCTTCGGGTCCAGAACCTCTTCCTCGGCGATGTAAGTCTGAAACTTTTTGGCGGACAGCGAGGATCGGACCGCTAGACCGAAAATGACGATTGAAAACAGGACGCACAGCAAAATATCCCAACCAAAGGGGATTTGCTTTAGCGCACCTTCCCCGAACTGTCCCAGGAACGAGATCAGGCCGATCCCTCCGAAATAGGGAACCAGCCACAGGGCTTCGGTCACGTCCATTTCGTCCAGCCGATTATGGAACCGTGCCAGAAGAAGAACAAACCCTACGATTAACGCGATGCCAAGCCGCCAAACGGTGTCCCATCCGCTCCAATAAACGATGAGCGTGGCGACAGCAAAGGCCGTGATGGCTACCACTTTGACAAAGGGGATGCGAATGGAACGTGGGTGGTCCGGCATCAGGCGGCGCAAGCACACAACGGCGATTGGCCCAACGGCAAAAGATACGACTATGGCCGCACCATTCAGGGCAATAACGGTGGTGAACGGGACAGTAAGAAGGAACAGAATTCCGATCACAAAGTTCAGAGCCAAGGCCCACAAGGGCACCCCAAAAGAAGACAGTATTTGCAAACGCTTTGGCAGGAACCCGTTCTGTGACAACGCCAGCGCGATACGCGCGTTCGAGCCGGTGGACACCAAACCGTTTCCAAAAGGGCCAATGACCGAGCCTATGTTCAACACGCTCAGGAACCAGACGATCCCAACCGATAGGATGACCCCGTCCAACGGCCCCTGACCGCTAAAATTCAGGCTTGCCCAGCCGTTCTTCAGCATCACCGGGTCAAGTGCGCCGATAAACGCGATCTGTAATCCGACGTAAATGGCTGCACACAGAATGATGGACAGCACCAGTGCCGCAGGAATGGCCACTTTGGGGTTTCGAACCTCACCGGCCATATCGACCACATGGCGGAAACCGATAAAGGAAAAGATGACGCCTCCGGTTGAAACGGCCGCCATTATGCCCTGCAAGCCGTACGGCGCAAAACCACCCGGTTGGGTGAAATTTCCGGTGTCAAATCGACTTGCGATCAGCAGAACCGACAGCACGATAGGAATGGCAATTTTGGCCCATGTCAGCGTCGCGTTGACTTGCGTGAAGAATTTTACCCCCAACGCATTAATGACAACGAACAACAACATGAAAAACAACGCCACGGCGATACCTGCGCCGGTCAAACCGCCCGTATCGGCTGTGTGCAGCCAGGGAGCATAAGGCCCGAGGTATTTTAGCATCGCCTCGACCTCAATCGGGGCGGTGGTGTTGTACCCAATCCAGGCCGTCCACCCCATTGCCATCGAAACGATGTTGCCGTGCGAAAACTGGGGGACGCGGGCGATCCCTCCGGGAATGGGCAGCATGGCCGAAATCTCGGCGAAGGTTATCGCAAGAACGAACATGGCCACCGCGCCAATGATCCACGAAAGGATAGCGGCAGGACCTGCGTGTTGAACTGCGAGGAGGGGACCGAACAACCAGCCGGAACCGATAATTCCACCGACCGAAATGAAGGTCAGGCCGACAAGGCCAATATCCCGTTTCAATTTGGCCATGCGAAACCCCGTGCTTCAGCGCCGATTGATCACACGGCAGATGCAGGAACGATACGCAGCTGAAATGCAAGCTGGCAAGCATTGTAATTTCAAGGCCTTAGAGGGCGTTGATTCTGTGGAAGGGGAATGGTGGGTGATAAGAGATTTGAACTCCTGACATCTTCGATGTGAACGAAGCGCTCTACCACTGAGCTAATCACCCGTAGGCGCTGCTGTTACAGCGACTCGGATCGGTTGGCAAGATGGCCGGTAGTGAATTCGATCCAGCCCATGAAAAGCTGGTTTTCCGGCCTCGGGGGCAGGTGGCTCAATCGGAAAAAATCAGGTTCTTTGAAAAAACTTCAAAACGCCGCTTGACGATGTCGGGGCGTAGCCATAATACACCCAAACGTTCAGCGATGAACAGACAGCGGGCGGTTGTAGCTCAGATGGTTAGAGTACCGGCCTGTCACGCCGGGGGTCGCGGGTTCGAGCCCCGTCAACCGCGCCACTGCTGTCAGCCTGGATCCGGGTTAAGGGATCACGAAAATAGATGCGCGGTTGTAGCTCAGTTGGTTAGAGTACCGGCCTGTCACGCCGGGGGTCGCGGGTTCGAGCCCCGTCAACCGCGCCATTTTCCTTTACGTCAGCGGTAAATTCGTAATTTGTGCCACGCTTCTGCGTGTCAAATGCGACGCTGCTTTGTCGGATCGGCGAATAGATGACAGTTCTTGCTTTGTTCTAACTTTTCTGTTGGAGTTCCAGCGTCGTTCACCTATTTCTAAGACACTTGTGTGTTGGGGGCCAAAAATGGCTGAGCTGAAGAATATCGAAGTGCGCGGTGCGCGCGAACATAACCTCAAAGGTATCGACGTGGACATCCCACGTGATCAGCTTGTGGTGATCACCGGGCTGTCGGGGTCTGGTAAGTCGTCTTTGGCTTTCGACACGATCTATGCTGAAGGCCAGCGGCGTTACGTTGAAAGCCTGTCGGCTTATGCCCGCCAGTTTTTGGACATGATGGAAAAGCCGGATGTGGACCACATCAGCGGCCTTTCACCGGCCATCTCGATTGAACAGAAGACAACGTCCAAGAACCCGCGCTCGACCGTCGGAACGGTCACCGAGATCTATGACTATATGCGCTTGTTATTCGCCCGGTCCGGAACGCCGTACAGCCCCGCTACTGGGCAGCCAATTGAGGCGCAACAGGTTCAGGACATGGTCGACCGCATCATGACGATGGAGGAGGGGACACGCGGATACTTGCTCGCCCCCATCGTGCGCGACCGAAAAGGTGAGTACAAAAAAGAATTCCTCGAACTGCGCAAGCAGGGCTTCCAGCGCGTAAAGGTCGACGGAGAATTCTACGAATTGGATGAACCGCCGACGCTGGACAAGAAATATCGCCATGACATTGATGTCGTCGTCGACCGATTGGTCGTGCGCGAAGGGATGGAGACCCGGCTTGCCGACAGTTTGCGCACCGCGTTAGACTTGGCCGACGGTATCGCCGTACTGGAAACCGCGCCGCATGAGGGCGATCCGGAACGGATTACGTTCAGCGAGAACTTTGCTTGTCCCGTCAGCGGTTTCACCATTCCCGAAATCGAACCGCGTTTGTTTTCGTTCAACGCTCCGTTCGGGGCGTGCCCGGACTGTGATGGTCTGGGTGTCGAGCTGTTCTTTGACGAACGCCTTGTGGTGCCGGACCAGACCCTGAAACTGTACGATGGGGCGTTGGCGCCCTGGCGCAAGGGAAAGTCGCCGTACTTCCTGCAGACCATCGAAGCGATTGCCCGACACTATGAGTTCGACAAGAACACGCCGTGGAAGGACCTGCCGCCAAAGGTGCAGGAAGTGTTCCTGCGCGGTTCCGGCGACGAAGAAATCCAATTCCGCTATGACGAAGGCGGGCGGGTCTATCAGGTCACCCGCAGCTTTGAGGGAGTGATCCCGAATATGCAGCGCCGCTATCGCGAGACCGACAGCGCGTGGATCCGTGAAGAGTTTGAGCGGTATCAGAACAACCGTCCCTGTGGTGCCTGTGAAGGCTATCGCCTACGTCCCGAGGCGCTAGCGGTGAAGATCGCAGGCGCGCATGTCGGGCAGGTTGTTCAGATGTCGATCCGCGAGGCCCTGGCCTGGATCGAAGATGCACCGAACCATCTAAGTGTCCAGAAGAACGAAATCGCACGCGCCATTCTCAAGGAAATCCGCGAGCGGCTGGGATTTCTGAATAACGTTGGTTTGGAATACCTTACGCTGTCCCGCTCAAGTGGTACCTTGTCTGGTGGTGAAAGCCAGCGCATTCGTCTGGCCAGCCAGATCGGATCTGGTTTGACAGGAGTTTTGTACGTTCTGGATGAACCGTCCATTGGTCTGCACCAGCGGGACAATGATCGCTTGCTTGGGACGCTAAAGAACCTGCGTGACCAGGGTAACACAGTGATTGTCGTCGAGCACGATGAGGAAGCGATCCGCGAGGCGGATTATGTTTTTGACATCGGTCCGGGGGCTGGAGTGCATGGTGGTCAGGTTGTCAGCAAGGGCACACCTGAACAAATCGCGGCTGATGCGGCCTCTGTGACCGGGCAATACTTGTCGGGAACCCGCGAGATCTCGGTCCCGGCTGAGCGACGCAAAGGGAACAAAAAGAAGGTTACGGTCGTCAAAGCGACCGGGAACAACCTTAAAAACGTGACTGCCGAGTTTCCGCTGGGCAAGTTTGTCTGTGTCACAGGTGTCTCCGGCGGCGGAAAATCGACGCTTACGATTGAGACGCTGTTTAAAACTGCCTCCATGCGTCTGAACGGCGCACGGCAAACGCCGGCGCCCTGCGAAACCATCAAAGGGTTGGAGCATCTGGACAAGGTCATCGACATTGACCAGCGCCCTATCGGGCGAACTCCGCGTTCAAATCCAGCGACTTACACCGGGGCCTTCACACCGATCCGCGATTGGTTCGCCGGTCTGCCCGAGGCAAAGGCGCGCGGCTACAAACCAGGGCGTTTCAGCTTTAACGTCAAGGGTGGTCGTTGCGAGGCCTGTCAGGGTGACGGCGTCATCAAGATTGAGATGCACTTCCTGCCCGATGTTTACGTCACCTGCGAAACCTGCAAGGGCGCGCGGTACAACCGTGAAACGCTGGAGATCAAGTTCAAAGGCAAGTCTATCGCCGATGTCCTTGATATGACCGTCGAAGACGCGCAGGAGTTCTTTAAGGCCGTGCCGTCGATCCGCGATAAAATGGACGCACTGGCGCGTGTCGGGCTTGGCTATATCAAGGTCGGGCAGCAGGCGACAACGCTTTCGGGTGGTGAGGCGCAGCGAGTGAAGCTTTCAAAGGAATTGTCCAAACGCTCGACCGGGCGGACTTTGTATATTCTGGATGAACCAACCACTGGCCTACATTTCGAAGACGTGCGCAAGTTGTTGGAAGTGCTACATGAACTGGTCGATCAGGGCAATACGGTCGTTGTGATTGAACACAATCTGGATGTCGTCAAAACCGCCGACCACATCATTGATATCGGCCCGGAAGGCGGCGATGGCGGTGGTGAGATCGTGGCAACCGGGACACCCGAGAATGTGGCCGAGGTCGATCGCAGTCATACCGGCAGGTATCTCAAACCGATGTTGGACGGTGCGCGCGTTGCTGCGGAATAGTGCAGTTCTTTAGTAAAGAATATCAGCCACTGCGCCGATCAGGTTCAGCACCTTTTGCGTTTCGGGGTCGACACGATAAACGAAATCGCCCGCGCGAATGTAGGATCCGCCGCGATTCAGACCATAACGGTAGGGATCGTTGATCAAGCGGTAGTCGCGCGTGATATAGTCGCCCTTTTTGTACAGGTTTTTTACCTGACCCGGCGGAACACATGGCACTGCTTTTTTTGCCAAGCCTGGCGGGCAATGACCCGCCTTACTCTTTCCGTTCCCTGCCATTGCTGTAGTCGGACTCAATGAAAGCGCGAAAATGGTCAAAGTAACAGACAGAATTCGCGACATCATGTTTCCTTTCGCGTTAAAGCGCAGTTAAGAAACAGATGGCCGCTGTTTGTCTGCCGGTCAACCCGATGGGCAGGAAGTCGCCACCCTGTGGCAACTAGCTCCGGGTACGGTTTTCAAACCGTGGCAGCATGGCGGAAAAATCCTTGCCCAGCCCGTCTTCGGATTCGACGAATTTCTCATAAAGCGCTGTTGCAACCTGTCCCATGGGCGTGTCTGCTTCCGAACTTTCAGCAGCTTGCTGGCTGAGCCGCAGGTCTTTTAACATCAGCTCGGCCGCAAATCCGGGTTGATAGTCGTTATCCGCGGGGCTGGCTGGTCCAACGCCCGGGGCGGGGCAGTAGGCGTTCATCGTCCAGCTATAGCCCGAGGACGTGCTGACCACATCAAACATCTTTTGCCGGTCTAGCCCAAGCTTGTCGGCCAATGCAAAGGCCTCGCAGGTGGCGATCATGGTCACGCCCAGGATCATGTTGTTGCAAATCTTGGCCGCTTGACCAGCACCGGATTCGCCGCAATGCACGGCTTTCTGACCCATAATGTCGAACAGCGGCGATGCCTTTTCAAACGCCGCGTCGCTACCACCGGCCATGAAAGTCAGCGTACCCGCTGCCGCACCGCCGATGCCGCCCGACACCGGGGCGTCGACTGCGAGAACGTCCGCTTCCTTGGCTTGCTCGGCAACGGCGCGGGCGCTGTCTACATCGACCGTCGAACAGTCGATCCAGACCGCTCCGGGCGCCATTGCGGGTATAATCTCATTTGCCACCGCCCGCAGGATTTGCCCATTTGGCAGCATGGTCACGACGATGTCGGCATCGGTCGCGGCCTCAGGGCCGGAGCTGGCCATAGTGACACCCGGCACGGTGACATCCGCCATATCAAAGCCGCTGACATCATGCCCTGCTTTGGCAAGGTTGGCCGCCATCGGATTGCCCATGTTGCCCAGACCGATAAACCCGATTTTCATTCCTTAATCCTCCTCAAAAGTCAGCGTGTCCGTGCCCAAAGGTTGTAGCATCTTTGAAACAGCGACAGCCGGTACGTCTTGGTTCTGATGGCGCCAGCTCGGGTTGCGATCCTTGTCGATGATCTGCGCCCGGATACCTTCCAGAAAGTCCCCGTGTTCCATCGCGCGATAGGTAAATCGGTACTCCAGTTCCAACGCCTTGCGTATGGTCAGGTTTGGAGTGCGGAGACGGTGCAGCATTTCGACCGTGCACGCCATGGAGAGTGGCGAATTGCGCCCGATCAACTTCAGTGCGTCAGCGGCGGCTTCATTGTTCGAGTTGCGCAGGCTGTTCTGTATATCTGCAAGAGTTTCGCCACCGAAATCTGACTCAATCGCATCTTGCATTGCGCCCAATGAGCCTTGGGGCGGCGTTTCGGAATGGCTTTCAAGAATGCTGGCGTCGCCGGATGCTTCAAGCATGTCGATCAGATCCGGCCATTGCTGGATCGGAATGTAATGATCTGCGAAACCGGCCAGAATGGCATCTGCTGGACCCATACGATGACCGGTAGTGCCGAGATATTCACCTAACCGTCCGGGTGCGAGTGCCAGCATCAGTGTGCTGCCGACATCCGGAACCAAACCGATCGAGCATTCGGGCAGGGCGATTTGCGATGTTTCACCCACGATGCGATGGCTACCATGGCAACCGATGCCGACGCCACCACCCATCGTGAACCCCTGAAGAAAGCTGACTGCTGGCTTTGGGTATTCGAAGATTAGAGCATTCAAGCGGTACTCATCGCGCCAGAACTTTCGGCCGTATTCAAAATCGCCCTTGGTGCCGGTCTCATAAAGCTCGGCAATGTCACCGCCCGCGCAAAAGGCCTTGTCGCCCTCGGCATCCATAATGACCAGATCGACCGCGTCATCCTCACGCCAGTTGCGCAAAGCGGTGTCGATGGCCAGGCACATATCATAGCTGAGCGCATTCAGCGCCTTGGTCCGGGTTAGGGTGATACGACCGGCACGGCCTGCTGTGCGAATATAGATGTCTGACATAAAGTCCTCAGCGCTGAGAGAGCATCTGGCGGGCAACGATGACCCGCATGATCTCGTTCGTGCCTTCCAAAATCTGATGCACGCGCAGATCGCGTACAAGCTTTTCGATACCGTAATCGGCCAGATAGCCATAGCCGCCATGCAATTGCAGGCATTGATCTACCACTTTCGATCCCGTTTCGGTCACGAATTTCTTGGCCATAGCGCAGAACTTTGTTGCATCGGGCGCGCCCTGATCCAACTTCCACGCCGCCTGACGCAGGAATGTCCGGGCGGCCTGCAATTCGATCTCCATATCTGCCAGACGGAACTGAAGGGCCTGAAACTGGTCGATGGACTGCCCGAAAGCCTTCCGCTCGGACATGTATTGCAGTGTCATGTTCAACCCGGTTTGTGCGGCACCTAGAGAACAGGACGCGATGTTCAGACGCCCGCCATCCAACCCCTTCATCGCGTATTGGAAACCGTCGCCCTCGACACCGACAAGGTTGTCGGAGGGGATCTTGCAATCGTCGAACTGTACCTGAGCTGTAGGCTGGCTTTTCCACCCCATCTTTTGTTCAAGCGCACCAAAGCTAAGGCCCGGGGTGCCATCCTCGACATAGACCGTCGAAATGCCCTTGGGCCCATCCTGACCGGTGCGCACCATACAAACATAGGCATCCGAGTATCCGCCGCCCGAGATGAAAGCCTTGGTGCCGTTCAGGGTGTAGCCTTCGTTTGTGCGTTCAGCGCGGGTTTTCAAAGCGGCTGCGTCAGAACCTGAACCTGGCTCGGTCAGGCAATAGCTGAGCACGGTGTTCAAACTTAGAACATCGGGCATGATGCGGGATTTCAGATCGTCACTGGCAAAGTTGTCCAGCATCTTGGCGCACATGTTGTGGATCGACAGAAAGGCCGCGACAGAGGGGCAGGCCATCGACAAAGCCTCGAATACAAGCGTGGCGTCCAGACGAGACAGGCCAGAGCCGCCGCTGTCCTCAGAAACATAAAGGCCGCCGAAACCCAGCTCACCAATACGCGGCCAAAGGTCTTTGGGGATGGTGCCTTCGGCCTCCCACTGGCGGGCATATGGAGCGATGTTTTCCTGCCCGAAATCATGGGCCATGTCGAAGATTGCGTTCTGCTCTTCGGTTGTTGCGAAATCCATGGATTGCCTCCCACGCTGCCCATTGAATTGAACGAGTGTTTATTTCTCAATCCTTACAGAAATTTTGCACGGCCAGCAATCACGGGCACATTCTTGTGCGGGAAAACGTGCCAACGTTCAGAGGTCTTGATGGAATTCGTCAATCAAGTGTTGAACCACAGCCTTGCCGGGGTCATCACCTTTTGCCGCTGCCTCGGCATGTACCCGGCGCTGGCGGGTGGCCGAGGTTCCGTTCTGGGCAATTTGCTGCAGCTTCGCCAACTCGGTCATGGTGCCCAGCGCTTCGGCATCTTCGGCCAGCAGACCCATCAATTCGCCCATAAGTTCCGGCATGGGTTTGATCGAGCGATCTCCGAAGTCAATCATCCCTTCGCCCACGCCATAGCGTTGCGCGCGCCAGCGATTTTCGCCAATCAGGAACCGATCATATTGCCGCCACCTGAGATTTCTGTCTTTCAGGCGGCACAACATGCGCGTTAACGCCTGCACCATTGCGGCCAGAGAAAGTGCATGTTCCATGCGAGGCTGCACGTCCATGATCCGGGTTTCAAGCGTTGGATATTGGTGCGACGGTCGCAAATCCCACCAGATTTTCGTGGTGTCTTCTATCACGCCCAGTTCGACCAGAACGCCCGTGGTCCGTTCGTATTCAGACCAACCGGAAAAGATCGGGGGCAGACCGGTCCGGGGCAAGTTGTCAAATACCGTTAACCTGTACGAAGACAGACCTGTGTCCTCACCGTTCCAATATGGCGATGACGTCGACAAGGCCAAGAGATGCGGCAGAAAGTAGGACAGCTGCGGAATCAGGTCGGCGCGCAAGGCTGAATCGGCCACCCCGATATGGACATGCATGCCACAGATCAGCATACGCCGCGCCACGCCGCCTAACGCGTGTTGCAGCGCGTCATATCGATCTTTGCGCGTGTGTTGCTGTTTTTTCCAGTCGGCAAAGGGATGGCAGGAAACAGCGATTGGGGCAAGGTTGTGCTCGGCGGCGCGTTTCGAAACACAGGACCGCAAGCGTTTCAGATCCTCGCGCGCAGAGCTGATGGTCACATGCGGGCGCGTACCGACCTCGATCTGGCATTGCAGGAATTCGGGGCTGACCTGTCCTTCAAAATCGGCCTGGCAGGCTTCCATTAACGCGGCAGGCGCTTCGGCGAGTTCCAGACTGTCTCGATCAACCAACAGATACTCTTCTTCGATGCCCAGCGTAAATTCCTGCTGCATTCCGGCCCTCGCAACTGTGTTCTGACCAGTGAATACGGAAATTGTCTTTTTGCCAAGTGTTTGCCAGCTGGGTTCTTGCGAAGCCCCCATGCGCACAGGTAAGGAGGCGTCTAGACCGTCACCAAACCCGGAGCCCCCCGTGAAACCAAGGAAATTCCCCCGGCTGAACGCCGCGCTTGACCGGTTTGGTGTGAAACTGATCGACAAAGTGACCGAACGCGACGAGCGCGCGCGCCTTGAGGCGTTTGAACGGGCAGGGGGTCTGACCCGGCCTGCCTATGCTCTGTCACCGGGGATGGACGGGTTCGACATCACTCAATTGGTGTCGGACTACCAAGAACACTCTGCTTCTCTGAAAGCATTGAAGGACCCGGCGCGCAACAAGACCGGTTATCGTATCAACAACGGCTACTACGACAGCCCGGATGCGGATGCGCTGTATCTGATGATCCGCCGGTTCAAACCAAAACGCGTGATCGAGGTGGGTTGCGGCAACTCGACCCGTGTAACCCGGCAGGCGATTATTGACGGCGGATTGCAGACCAACGTCACCGCAGTCGATCCGTACCCACGGGCAGATATCGCGCATGTGGTGGATCAGTTCGAACAAAAACGTCTGGAAGAAGTCGATCCGGCACTGTTCGAGCAACTTGACTCCGGTGATGTCCTGTTCATCGATTCCAGCCACGTTGTTCGCATGAGCAATGACGTCGCGCACCTGTTCTGCCGCATCATTCCGGCGCTCAAACCCGGTGTGGTCATTCATGTGCACGATGTTTTTCTGCCCTACGAATATCCCAAACGGTTCTTCTATGATTGCCCGGGCTGGGGTGAGCAGTACATGCTGCATGCACTCCTGCAATCTGGAGCATATTCAATGCTTTGGCCTGGGTACTACCTTCAACAGGATCGCCCCGATGCGGTCGATTCCTTGCCATTTTTGAAAGACGGTCGCGCCCAAAGCATATGGGTTCAGGTCAAAGAAAATTGATCTGTTAGTGATCCGGCGCGACTAAGCGCCCGTACCCCTTTCCATAACTAGCTGGAGAGGAGATGACAGCCATGTTTAGTCGTACGTTTATGGGCGCCGCCGCCGCAATTGCACTGACACTGCCTGTAAAAGCACAGGCTGCAGATATCGTGGATACCGCAGTATCAGCCGGTTCCTTCAACACATTGGTCGCCGCTGTTCAGGCTGCGGGTCTTGTCGACACGTTGAAAAGTGACGGACCGTTCACAGTGTTCGCACCGACTGATGAAGCTTTTGCGGCACTGCCCGAAGGTACGGTGGAAACACTGCTGTTGCCGGAGAACAAAGACCAACTGGTCGAAATACTGACCTATCACGTGGTTCCCGCCAAGGTGATGTCCGGTGACATCGCTGGCAAGCGCGCCAAGGTTCTGACCGTGCAAGGCGATCGCCTGAGCGTAAATGCAAAGAACGGCGTGAAAGTGAACGGTGCCGAAGTCATTCAGGCCGATATTGAGACCAGCAATGGCGTGATCCACGTTGTCGACGCTGTGATCCTGCCGGAATAAGATATTTTGATTTAATGAAAAAGCCCCGGTCTTCATGGCCGGGGCTTTGTCGTCAGACCAGTCTGACCTGGGTCCCGACCTGGACAAGAGGAAACAATTCCTCGACGTGTTGATTGTACAGGCCGATGCACCCGGACGAGCTTTGGCGCCCGATTTTCCGCGTATCGTGGGTGCCGTGTACAAGATAGGCTGGCCAGCCCAGATACATTGCACGGGTGCCCAACGGGTTGCCTGGTTCACCACCTTCCATACGCACTGGCAAAAGAGGATCACGCTCGCGCATCGACGCGGTCGGTGTCCAGCTTGGGTTCTCGGCTTTGCGCACAACTTTAGTATAACCGCGCTTCGTCAGCTCTTCGCTCATCGGTACCGAACTGGGGTACAGTTTGTAGGTGCCATCGGGGCCCCAATAGTGCACCGCGCGGCTGGTGATATCGGCCAGCAAAGCCCCTGCGCCCAGCTGGTCAAAATGGTCCTGCCAGTTCTGTTGCGAGAAGGACGAGACATTGCGGCGCACCGGCAATTGCGTGCTGATCGCCTCTTCTGTTGTTGGGAAAGCATCTGAGCTTTGGGCGCGCAGAAGCGTCGGCGTCGCTAGGACGGACGCAGCACCCAGCAAGGCGGTACGACGATTAATACGGGAACTGGACACGGATGCCTCCTGAAGGAATGCTCTATGGTTTCCGGCAATTTAGTAACTGCTTTCCCTCAGGGCCAGATGCTTGGCTTAAATTTTCCGTGAGATTTACATATTTCACGCAGTTTATTGCCTGCCCGGACGGGGAATTGGACGGTGTCCAGACAGGATTTTACTGTTTTACGGACAAGCTTGGGATATTTTTCTGACCTGTTTGATCCAATTCCAAAGGAAAGACCCACAGTACTTCGGAGACCGCACGATATGATCAAGAAAACGGAAACCTTGGAAGTTCGCCTATCATAAGAGTTGAAAACCAAATTGGCAGATCTGAGCGCGTACCTACAGAACTAACCCTTTGTCAATCAACAATAAAGGCCGCCCGATGGGGCGGCCTTTGGCGTTTGTTAGGCAAAAAATCAGTCCATTGCTTTGAAATTGAACTCGCCACCTTCTTTGATGCCCGACGGCCAGCGCGCCGTAACGGTTTTCGTGCGGGTGTAGAACTTGAAGCTGTCCGGGCCGTGCTGGTTCAGGTCGCCAAACATGGATTTCTTCCAGCCGCCAAAGGTGTGGTAGGCCAGCGGAACAGGGATCGGAACGTTGATCCCGACCATGCCGATATTCACACGGCTGGCAAAGTCGCGGGCGGTGTCACCATCGCGCGTGAAGATTGCAGTGCCGTTGCCGTACTCGTGATCCATCGCCAGTTTCAGCGCTTCTTCATAAGAGCCTGCGCGCACGGTCGACAGAACCGGGCCAAAGATCTCTTGCTTGTAGATGTCCATCTCAGGCGTCACGTTATCGAACAGGTGTGGGCCGACAAAGAAGCCGTCCTCATAGCCCTGCAAGCTGAAGTCGCGGTTATCAACAACCAGCTTCGCGCCTTGTTCTACGCCCGAGTTGATCAGACCAAGAATACGCTCTTTGGCAGCACCGGTTACAACTGGGCCCATGTCGACGTCATCGCCGGCGGTGTAGGGGCCGACCTTCAGCTTTTCAACGCGTGGAATCAGCTTTTCGATCAGTGCGTCGGCTGTTTCTTCGCCAACGGGCACAGCAACCGAGATGGCCATGCAGCGTTCGCCCGCCGCGCCAAACCCGGCACCGACCAAAGCGTCGGCCGCCTGATCCAGATCCGCGTCAGGCATGACGATCATGTGGTTCTTGGCGCCGCCGAAACACTGCGCGCGCTTACCGTTCGCAGTCGCGCGGGAATAGATGTACTGCGCGATCGGGGTTGAGCCAACGAAGGACACGCCCTGAATGGTGTCGCTGTCCAGCAGAGTGTCCACGGCCTCTTTGTCGCCGTTGACGACCTGGAAGACGCCCTTGGGCAGGCCGGCTTCGACAAACAGCTCGGCTAGCATCAGCGGCACAGATGGATCACGCTCGGACGGTTTCAGAACCACGGCGTTGCCGCAGGCCAGGGCAGGGCCTACGTGCCACAGCGGCATCATGGCTGGGAAGTTGAACGGCATAATGGATGCAACAACACCCAGCGGCTGCCGCATGGAATACATGTCGATGCCAGGGCCTGCGCTGTCGGTGAACTCACCCTTCAGCATCTGCGGTGCGGCGATGCAGTATTCGATCACTTCCAGACCGCGCTGCAAGTCGCCCTTGGCGTCTGGGATGGTTTTGCCATGCTCGCGGCTGAGCGCCTCGGCCAGTTTGTCCATGTCGCGGTTCATCAGGTGAACCATGGCCATCATGACACGTGCGCGTTTCTGTGGATTGGTTGCACCCCAGGCAAGCTGCGCGGCGGCTGCGCTTTCGATTGCCGCCGTGGTTTCAGCAGCACTTGCCATCGGGCACTTGTACTGAACCTCGCCAGTGGCGGGGTTAAAGACGTCGTCAAATCGTCCTGAGGTTCCGGCGACATTCTCGCCGTTGATGAAATGGGACAGCTCGGTCATTGCAGATCTCCTCCGATGCGTTTGTGCGCACAATAGGCTTGCATAAATTGCTTGAACAGAGGCAATGTCCCAAAGATGTTTTGCAAAAATGCAAAGGGCAGGCGGTGACACCAAACTGGGATGATATGCGGGTCTTTCTGGCCGTCGCGCGCGAAGAAAGCCTTTCGGCTGCCGGGCGTCAGCTGAGGATCGACCCTGCGACCGTCGGGCGGCGGATTGCTCGGTTGGAAGCCTCCTTGGAATCCCCTCTGTTTACCAAGTCGCAACAAGGCTACCTTTTGACCGCTGCGGGCGAACGCCTGATGGAACACGGGCTGAAAGCCGAAGAGGCGATGCGCGCGGCGGCTGGCGCGATGGCGGGTACATCGAAAACGCTCAGCGGACAGATACGGATCGGCGCGCCGGACGGGTCGGCCAACTATCTTTTGCCGCAGGTCTGCGCGAAAATCAGCGATGCAAACCCCGATCTGGATATTCAGATTCTGGCCCTGCCGCGCGTGATCAACCTGTCCCGGCGTGAGGCAGATATGGCGGTGACGGTCAGCGCGCCAACGGCTGGGAGCCTTCTGGTCCAGAAAATCACCGATTACAAACTGCACCTCGTTGCGACGCGCGACTACCTGGCTTCTTACCCGGCAATCCGCACGGTCCAGGACCTGAGTGGCCATCGCATGATTGGCTACATTCCCGATATGATCTTTGACCGCGAGTTGGATTATCTTGTTGATATCGGTGTTGACCGTGTCGCGCTTGCATCGAATTCGGTGTCGGTTCAGCTGCGGCAGGCCACGCTTGGAACGGGGGTTTGTGTGGCACATGACTTCACCTTGCCGTTTCATCCCAACCTGCAGAAAATCCTGACGGATCATGTGAGTTTGACCCGGAGTTTTCACCTGGTGCGACATCAGGGCGATCAGCGAAATGAAAGGTTGAACCGCTTCGCGCAGGCCTTGTCGCAGGGTATTCGGGAAGAAGTTGAGCGGCTTGAGGCCCAAGTGTCACCTTGACAGGTTTAAACATTCCGGCAACGTTTTGGAAAACAGGACATTATTTCGGAGGTAACGCTTATGCTCGTTCAGGCCATTCTGAAATCCAAGGGCAGCGGAGGGGTCGTCACTGTCTTGCCGTCGATCACGGTGTCTGATGCTTCGAAAATTCTCTCGGAAAAGCGGATCGGTACTGTGGTCGTGTCGGAAGATGGCGGTGAGACGGCGGCAGGAATTCTGTCGGAACGTGACATCGTAAGAGAACTGGCCGCAACCGGAAGCGGATGCCTCACGCAACCTGTCAGTGCGTATATGACCCGGGATCTGGTGACGGCCACGAAACAAGATACAGTTCAGGATATCATGACGCGCATGACCGAAGGGCGCTTTCGCCACATGCCCGTTGTCGAAGATGGCAAGCTGGTGGGGATCGTGACGCTGGGCGACGTGGTTAAAGCGCAGCTGGCAGAACTGGCTATGGAAAAAGACGCGCTGCAAGGCATGATCATGGGGCATTGAGGCCCTTGAACCCCAAAGCTGCCTCTTGCACCTGCGGCGAAGTTATGTTTGCTTGCGCAGAAATTTTATTGCGCAGGAGGCCACGATGAGGGTTGGATTATATCCCGGAACATTCGATCCAATCACCCTGGGTCATATCGACATCATTCGCCGCGCGGCTGCTTTGGTGGACAAATTGGTCATTGGCGTCGCGATCAACCGCGACAAGGGTCCTTTGTTCTCGCTCGAGGAACGCGTTGCGATGATCGAGGCAGAATGCGCCCATCTGACCGAGCAAACAGGAACTGAAATCGTTGCGCATCCCTTTGAAAACCTGCTGATCGACTGCGCCCGTGATGTTGGGGCACAGATCATTGTCCGCGGGCTGCGGGCTGTTGCGGATTTTGAATATGAATTCCAGATGGTCGGGATGAACCGGGCGTTGGACGACACGGTCGAGACGGTCTTCCTGATGGCCGAGGCGCGGCATCAGGCCATAGCCTCTAAATTGGTTAAGGAAATCGCCCGGTTGGACGGGGACGTGTCGAAATTCGTCACGCCCCGCGTTAATGCCGCGTTACGTGACCGTTTAGGTTAGGGCACCCATCGCTGCGGCAGTGTCCAGCATCCGGTTCGAGAAACCCCATTCGTTGTCATACCACGCCAGTACACGCACCAGTGTGCCGTCGGTCACCTTGGTTTCCGGCAGCGAAACGGTCGAGCTGTGTGGGTCGTGGTTGAAATCCACCGAGATCAGCGGGCGGTTCTCTGCCGCCAGAACCCCGGGGATTCTGGCTGCGGCTTCGGTAAACAGCGCGTTGACTTCATCCTCGGTCGTCGGGCGTGAGACTTCGGCGACCAGATCAACCACGGACACGTTCGGGGTTGGGACACGAATAGCCTGACCTGTCAGCTTGCCGGCCAGTTGCGGCAGGACGAGGCCAACGGCAGAGGCCGCGCCCGTAGTGGTCGGGATCATCGACAATGCCGCCGCGCGTGACAGATAAGGGTCTTTTCCGGCAGTGTCGTGAACCGGTTGGCTGGCTGTGTAGGCGTGAACTGTGGTCATGTTGCCATGCACAATGCCAAGCCCTGCATCCAGTGCTGCGGCAACCGGTGACAGGCAATTGGTGGTACAAGACGCATTGGACACCACGTTATCTTCAGCCGTCAGCTCGTGATCGTTAACGCCAAACACGATCGTTTTCACAGCGCCATCGCCGCGGGCAGGGGCCGAGATCAAGACCTTTTTCGATCCGTTCGTGAAATGGCGGGATGCAGCTTCGCGTGTGCGGAATACACCAGTGCATTCCAGAACGACGTCCACATCGGACCAATCCAGTTTTTCCGGCTCGCGTTCGCTGCTCAGGCGGATTGGGCCGTTTCCAACGTCCAGGCCTGCCTCGGTTAAAGTGACAGGTTTGCCGTACCGGCCATGGACGCTGTCGAATTCGAACAGATGCGCGTTCATTTCCGGCTTTGCCAGGTCGTTTATCGCAACGATTTCAACATCCGTGCGCCCGGATTCCATGACCGCCCGCAGCACGCCGCGTCCGATCCGTCCAAATCCGTTGATTGCCAGCTTGAGTGTCATGTCCTGCTCCGTCCGAAATGCGGCCAATGTGAAGTTAGCGCTAACAAAGCCAGTTCAGAGGAAAAGTCAAGCAAAACCTCTGTCACCGCCAGAACGCGAGCCAGTCCAGAAAGGTGTAGAGTTTCTTGCCAAGGAACACGAATTGTTCGGTCCCAAAGAGGGCATAGCTGATAACGAACAAGCCCAGAATGAGAAGGGCAAGCCAGATGGCGATTTGATTTGTCATGCTTGCCCCGGACGAAAACGCCCGCCCAGTTAACCTGAGCGGGCAAAAAGGTTCAAGATTTCAAAGCAACCTTAGTTAAGGCGACCCATCGCAACAGCGACGTCTGCCATGCGGACCGAGAACGCCCATTCGTTGTCGTACCATGCCAGAACACGGACCATGCGGTCGCCGACCACGCGGGTCTGGTCGGGTGCGAAGATCGAGCTTTCCTCGGTGTTGTTGAAATCGGTCGAAACCAGCGGGGCGGGTTCATAGCCCAGAACACGCTGCATCGAACCCAGTGAGGCTTCGCGTACGATGGCGTTCACTTCTTCTACCGTTACATCACGAGCAGCGCGGAATGTCAGGTCAACCGCAGAAACATTCGGGGTCGGGACACGGATGGCCGAACCATCCAGGCGGCCCTTCAGATTGGGCAGAACCTCGCCCAATGCTTTCGCGGCACCTGTCGATGTCGGGATCATCGACATGGCCGCAGCACGGGCGCGGTACAAATCGCTGTGACGGCGATCCAGGGTCGGCTGGTCGCCGGTATAGGCGTGGATCGTGGTCATGATGCCGTTCTCGATGCCGATTCCCTCGTCCAGTACCTTGGCAAGCGGAGCAAGGCAGTTCGTGGTGCACGAGCCGTTCGAGACCATTTTGTCATCGGTCACAAGGCTGTTGTGGTTTACACCATAAACGATGGTCTTATCGACGTTCTTGCCCGGGGCAGACAGCAGGACCCTTTGTGCACCGCGATCTAGGTGCGTTTTGGCTTTCAGACCATCATTGAATTTACCGGTGCATTCCAGAACGACATCGCAGCCATCCCAGTCCAGTTCGTTCATGTCATAGGTCGAGAACATCTCCATCGGGCCGCGGCCCAGATCCATGGTTTTGCCATCAATTGCGACATCGCGGGGGAAACGTCCGTGGACACTGTCATACTTTAGCAGGTGCGCTGTGGTTTCCAGCGGGCCGGTTGCGTTGACCTTGATCACTTCGATGTCGTTGCGGGCGGATGCCGCGATATGCGACAACGTGCAGCGGCCAATGCGGCCAAAACCATTGATACCGACCTTGATGGTCATGTGCTGTCTCCAAATGCGCTTGCTTTGGACGCCATATAGCTGTCAAAGCGCTTTCTCAAAAGACCAAAAGTGACATATTTTTAACGTGTTAGCGCAAACCTATGCCGGTTGCGCTAACGCTTGCGCTAGCCGTCGGATCGGGTAGGCTCCGGTTGCGGCAGGTGAAGTGAAAGGAAACACCATGAGCGGTCTGTTGGCCCTGTTGGATGACGTTGCAGGTATTGCAAAGGTTGCGGCATCGTCCGTGGACGATGTGGTCGCGGCGGCCGGAAAGGCGGGCGCAAAGACCGCCGGTGTGATCATCGACGATGCCGCCGTGACCCCGAAATACGTTCAGGGATTCGCCCCGGCGCGCGAGTTGCCCATCATTTGGCGCATCGCGCGTGGTTCCATATTCAACAAGATTATCCTGCTGCTGCCGGTTGCTTTGCTACTGGCGAATTTTGCTCCGTGGTTGATCACGCCTTTGCTGATGATCGGCGGCTCTTACTTGTGTTTCGAAGGGGCCGAGAAGATATTTCATGTCCTATTCCCTCATGGCAGTCACGTTATCGACGAAGACATGGCCATTCGCGACCCCGGCCACCTGGAAGAGCAGAAGGTCAAAGGCGCGATCAAGACGGATTTTATCCTTTCGGCTGAAATCATGACAATTGCATTAGCGGCGATTGAGGCCCCAAACCTGTGGATGCAGGCCGCGACCTTGGCGGTTGTGGGGATCGGTGTCACCGTGGCGGTCTACGGGTCAGTTGCTCTGATCGTGAAGATGGACGATGTCGGGCTGTACCTCGCGCAAAACGCACCGACACCGATTGGGCGAGGGCTGGGGCGCGGGTTGGTCAAAGCCATGCCGGTTGTCATGAAAATCCTGTCCATAGTCGGCACCGGCGCGATGCTTTGGGTTGGTGGCTCCATCATCATTCACGGGATGGAGGTTCTGGGCTTTGGCTGGCTGGGGCACCACATTCACGACTGGGCCTATGCTGTTGGGCACATGGTTTCTACACAATATCAGGGTGCTGTTGAGTGGATTTCCAAAGCCGCGATGGATGGTGTCTTTGGGCTGGCTTGGGGCTTTGTTTTGATCCCGGTTGCGACCAATGTGATTGGTCCGGTTCTTGGCGTATTTTCTGGAAGGTCCGATTAGAGTTCGATGCTGAGGTAAGTATTTTTTCAATGAACGGTGACGCTTAGTCTATCGCTCTTGTAACTGAGGAACTTGAAATCTACGGTGCCTCAAAAGATCCTTCCGCCCGGGCAATTTATATGGACCTGACAAATGGCTAATCCGTTTAAAAGCATTACGAAATACAAGCGCATCATAAAGGAAAACGCGCGCCTGCTTCACGAAATCAATGACAAGCTTAATCGCGCGCAGATTGCCAACGCTCCAGAAACCAGTCGGGAAAAGCAAAAAAATATACCGGTAGATCTTTTGAAGCCAATAACGACGTTTCGGGGAACGGCAAGAGAAACCAAAACCGTCGGTCATCAGCATCTGTTTCCGCCAAAACCCGTTGTAGCGGTAAATCGGACGGAAGCGGCGAAAACATGGAGTGGTGGTTTCTGGGCTTGGCTCGGCAAAGTGGCTAACTCAAAAGACGTACGTGTTCTCGAGGTCGGCTCGAGATCCGTCGCTACAAAGGCGTGGTGGCGGGAAGTTGCGCCCAATTGTGATTATGTCGGGTTCGATTACATCGCTGGTGACAATGTCGATGTCGTCGGCGACGCCCATCGCTTGTCCGACTACTTTGAAGATGAGTCGTTCGATGTCGTTATTTCATTTGCCGTTTTTGAACACCTGGCAATGCCTTGGATCGTGGCAGAGGAAATATCGAAGGTCCTAAAAGTTGATGGCCATGTCGCGATCGAAACGCATTTTGCATTCTCCGAGCATGAATTGCCTTGGAACTTCTTTCACTTTCACTACGAGGGATTGAAGTATCTCTTTAATCCTGAACTTGGCTTTGAAGTCGAAGAGGCGGGATTTTCCAACCCGCTTGTAGCTTGGTTTTCCGACGAGTCGGAACCATACTTGGTTGGTCGGCAACTTGATGGATTGTACTGCCACTCAGACCTGCTTGTCAGGAAAGCCCGGAGCGTCCTAAATAGCAGCAGCCCACCGTTTGATTGGCGATTGACAGTCGATACCTTGCAGCAGTCGGGCTCATACCCCAAAGAAACCGGACTTTCGCGCAAACCATAGTAAGTTCAGCGCAATCGGCCCCGGTTCGTCTCACCAGTCCCATGCGCAAGAGCGCACGATTACCCGAATAATAGGTGCCCGTAACATAAGCAGGATTGGCCCGGCGATAAGCGGCCCTGAGCGCTGATCGCAGATGACCACCACACCATTACTGCAATGGCAAGCCGGTCAAGTTGCGTAACGCGGCTCGGAATTCTGACCGACCGCAATTCCCGACTTTCCCACAGGGTCGTTAAACGATAGATTTTGAATGCTTTGTCAGCGTGGGTGACACGTGCTGCGGAAAAATCGGGCCGGTTTGTCAGCGGTGTTGAAATTCGGGCTTCGACGCCATTTGAATGACAAAGGTCGCTCTGGCGAGCGCCCCCGTCTCTTTTCTGACAGAAGACTGGATCAGCCCAGCAGTTCCTTGACCTTGGCCACTGTCGCTTCGGCGGTGATACCGAAATGCTTGTACAGCTCACCGGCGGGGGCCGATGCACCAAAACTGGACATGCCGATGAATCCGGCTTTGGCTTCGCGACCACGTTCACCCAGCAACCAGCGATCCCAGCCACCGGCGCGAACTGCGGCCTCGATTCCGACGCGGACGGGGCCGCCCGGCAGGACGCGCTTGCGATAGGCCTCATCTTGCTGCGCAAACAGCTCCATCGAGGGCATGGAGACGACGCGGGTGCCGATGCTTTCAGCCTCGAGCATCGCTTTGGCTTCCATCGCCAGCGACACTTCGGACCCCGTAGCGATCAGAATGGCCTGACGTTTGCTGTCTGCATCGGCCAGAACATACGCACCTTGCGCGGTCAGGTTCTTGGTCTTGTGTTCCTTGCGCACTGTCGGCACGCCCTGACGGGTCAGTGACAGGACCGAAGGGCTGTCCTTGAACGTCAGCGCCAGTTCCCACGCCTCAGCCGTTTCAACCACATCGGCGGGACGGAACACATAGGTGTTCGGCGTCGCGCGCGAGATGGCCAGATGCTCAACTGGCTGGTGGGTCGGGCCGTCTTCGCCGAGACCAATCGAGTCGTGGGTCATCACGAAGACCGTCGGCACCTTCATCAAGGCGGCCAAACGCATGGAAGGGCGAGCATAGTCAGTGAACGCCATGAACGTGCCGCCATAGGGGCGGATGCCGCCATGCAGCGCCATGCCGTTCATCGCGGCGGCCATGCCGTGTTCGCGAATTCCGTAATGGATATAGCGGCCCTTGCGATTTTCCGGCAGGAACACGCCCATATCCGCAGATTTGGTGTTGTTCGACCCGGTCAGGTCGGCGGAACCGCCAACGGTCTCGGTCATGATCGGGTTCACCACGTTCAGAACCTTTTCCGAAGACGCGCGGGTGGCGAGTTTCGGCTGATCTTCCGACATCTTCTTTTTGAACGAACGGATGGCACCGGCCAGTTTCTTAGGTGCTTCAAACGCGTAGGCGCGGTTGAATTCGGCCTGTTTGCGGTCAGAAATCTGCGCGAAACGCTCCTCCCATTCGGCGCGTTCAGCCGCGCCACGGGTACCGATGGCCTCCCAAGCCGATTTGACGTCAGTAGGGACCACAAAGGCATCATGGGGCCAACCATAGCCGTCTTTGGCGGCTTTCAGCTGATCCTGATCGGTCAATGCGCCGTGACCTTTGGAAGTATCCTGTGCAGCGTGACCCAGCGCAATATGGCTTTCGCAGGCGATCATGGTCGGTTTGTTCGACGATTTGGCTTGCACAATGGCCGCATCAATCGCGATCGGATCATGGCCATCGATTTCAATCACGTTCCAGCCCGAGGCCTTGAAGCGGCGGACCTGATCTGTGCGATCAGCAATATCCACGGTGCCGTCGATGGTGATGTTGTTGTTGTCCCAGAAAACGATCAGCTTGCTCAGCTCATGACGGCCAGCCAGAGTGATGGCCTCTTGGCTGACGCCTTCCATTAGGCAACCGTCGCCGGCAATCACATAAGTATAGTGATCGACGACCTTTTTGCCGTAATGCGCACGCTGGATTTCTTCGGCCATGGCGAAACCAACTGCGTTGGAAATGCCCTGACCCAGTGGTCCGGTGGTGGTTTCGATACCGTTCACCAAGAAGTTTTCCGGGTGACCCGCAGTTTTCGCACCCAGCTGGCGGAAGTTCTTGATCTCTTCCAGTGTCACGTCCGCATGACCAGTGAGATACAACAGAGAATAGACCAACATCGAACCGTGACCAGCTGACAGGATGAACCGGTCGCGATCAGGCCAGTTCGGGGCCGAGGCGTCAAATTTCAGGTGCTTTTCAAACAGCACGGTCGCAACATCGGCCATGCCCATCGGCATACCGGAATGGCCGGAATTGGCGGCGGCGACGGCGTCAAGGGTCAGGGTGCGGATGGCCGCAGCCTTGTTCCAGTGTTCAGGATTGGCATTGCGCAGCGCAGTCAGGTCCACGGGCGTTGTTCCTTTGGATTACAGGCAGATGGGGCGCTCAATAACATCCACCCCCCAAAGTGCAAGTGGAACCGGGGCTTGCGTCGCATTCGTGGTTCAAGAATGCTGTCCAAGTGATTGAAAGCAAACAGTGGGTATTTTCCGTTTCATTCGGTTAGACTAGGCCAATACCCGGCCTGTATTGATTCGGATGGGCCGCGAAAAAGTGAACCTTGGTAAAGAGGTGGCAGGGGCATGAGCCAGATCGAAGAATTACAGCGCCGTATCGTTGCCGCGATGGAGAGGATCGGAACCGGGGTCGACGCCCTGCGTGACGCGACGCCTGCAAGTGGCGGTGACGACACCGCTTTGCACACGGCATTGGAAGACGAGCGCGTCGCCAATGCGCAGTTGGAAGAGCGGCTGAAATCCCTCAAGGAACGGCACGAGAAAGAAGTCGACGCGATGCGCGCCGACATGGATGCGCTGAAAGCAACGCCAGCCGAAGATCCTGAAAACGGCGCGTTGCGTCAGCAGCTATCAGAGGCCACTGCCAAATTGGCGGCGGTCGAAGCGGCCAGGGCCGAGTTGGCAGAGGCTAAAGCTGCTTTGGAAAACCAGGACGAACTGGTTGTTCTCAAGACAGAAAACGATGAACTTAAAGCGGTTGTGAGTAAAGCGCAGTCGCTTGAAGATGAGAACAAAAAGCTACGGTCCGAATTGGCCGACAGCGAGCGTGTCGCAGAGTTAAGCGCAGAGCTTGAGATGTTGCGTGCGGAACGTGCCAGCCACGGTGCGGCCATGTCACGCTTGGATGATGATCTTCAACGTATGCGCAAGGCGAACGAACAACTGCGCAACTCGGTAGATGAGTTGCGGGCGGCCAGCAAGGACGGTCTGGCCGATGCCGAGCTGTTGAACCGCGCCACCGTGGCCGAGCTTGAGGCGACGAAGGCTGCACAGGCGACGGACGCTGCCGAAGCTCAGGCTGTACTAGCCCGACTGGAACCGTTGCTGTCGCAGGCAAAGCTGGCTGAGGGAGAGGTAGAGTAATGCCCGAATTGACCATTCATATCGGTGGCCGCGGTTTTGACGTTTCGTGCCAGGACGGTGAAGAGCCATTTCTGCAATCTGCCGCGAAAATGTTGGATGACGAGGCGCAGGTTTTGTCTGATCAGATTGGTCGGATGCCCGAAGCACGCATGCTGTTGATGGCCGGGCTGATGCTGGCCGACAAGACCGCCGCGACAGATGACAAGCTCAAACGGGCAGAGGCCAAACTGGCCGAGGTTGAAGCCGAATTGCAAAGCCTGCGTAACCGGCCCGAGCCCGAGCCTGAAAGGATTGAAGTGGCGGTCGTCCCGCCGTCGGTCACGGACACACTGGCCGAACTGGCCGCACGCGCTGAGGCCTTGGCCACGGTGGTTGAGGAGAATACGGCGAAATGAATGCGTTGAAAACGGTAGCGTTGGCCGGATTGTTCGGTCTACCAGGGGGCTTGGCCTGGGCGGACATGGATATCCTGCCGGTTAGCTTCACCTGCCAGAATGGCATTGAGTTGCAGGTTGCGTATTTCAATGCGTCCGACGGCTCCGGTGCGGCGGCGATGATGGTAGACAACCAATTGGTTGCCCTGCAGCAAGTGCCCAGCGGATCAGGTATTCGCTATGAATCCAAAGGAGAGACCGGGTCGTATATCCTTCGGTCAAAAGGGTGGGATGCGACCGTCAGCTTTCTGGCGGCCAGTGGGGCCACCAGTGAGCAGGTTGTTCTGGAGAATTGCAGCAGTCGCTGATCAGGCGTTTGCTTCGCGAATTTTGTCAGCCGCTTCTTTGTTGAATTCGACACCATTTTCGTCAAACAGCGTGTCCAATTCGCCCGACAGGGTCATCTCTGTGATGATATCGCAACCGCCGACGAATTCACCTTTGACGTACAGCTGTGGCACGGTCGGCCAGTCAGAATAATCCTTGATGCCCTGACGAACGTCTTCGTTGGCCAGAACATTCACATCGGCATATTCAACGCCCATGTAGTTCAGCACGCCGGCCACGCGGGACGAGAAACCACATTGGGGCATCTCTTTGGTGCCTTTCATGTAGAGCACCACATCGTTGGCTTTGACTGTTTCGTCGATCTGAGTCTTAACGTCGGTCATCTTGCTTGTCCTTTTCACCCGCGTCGGGGGCGGTCGTTTCATTCTGGGACGGGTCGGGACCCCATCCTTCTTCCTCTAGTCGCCGATGCTCGGCCTTTGCCAGGGCCAGCGGATCCAGCCCGTATCTTTCAATGCCGCCGACCTTGCTGATCTTGTCCGGGTCCGGGCGCATGTCGGCCAGCTTACGCTTTCTGTTGCGCTTCACATAGGCTTCGATAAGCGCCGCGGCAACTATCAATGCTGCGATTGCTGATATCCAAACCAGCCATGTACTCATTTCTTCGGAGCCATGGCTTTAGCATATTCCTGAGGGTCTCTGGTGACCCGGGAAACTGTTACGTGCCCGCCACCGCCACCCAATACTGTTCCGTGGTCTATCAATTGATCACCCTGACCGGGTTCCACGCCTCGAATTTTATTGGAGCGCTCATTCTTCATAGCAGATCTGACTAAAATGACGCTGCCGACGACGGCGATCAGCCCACAAATGCCATAAATCCAAAAAGTTACACTCATTCAGGCACTTTTGTGGTCAACGCCAGCGCATGCAGCTCTCCGTCCGCGCCGTCCATCTTGCCCTTCAGGGCCGAATAGACTGCGCGCTGCTGTTGCACCCGGTTTTTCCCGCGAAAGCTTTCGTCGACGACCATAGCGGACATATGCACGCCATCACTGCCGCCAACCTGAATTTCCGCATCCGGAAAGGTTTCGCGCAGTAGGGCTTCGATTTCGTGGGCGCTCATCGGCATGTAGGTTTCTCCTGAAGGTCTTTCTCAAGATGTAGAGCGCCCAGACGGGGCGTGCAAGGGGAGGATAGAGGCCCTGAAACAACAAAACCTGCGCCGGGACAGGCGCAGGTTTCATGTTGCAAAGATTGCTTAGGTATTAGGCGACGGCCTCAGCAAAGCTGGTGCGGAACGTGGTGGCCAAATCCTCTAACGCGGCCTCAGAGCTGCCAACCCGAATGCTGTCGCCAGTGAACCGACCTACGGACACTAGAGGGACGCCTGCCTGACCAGCAGCGATCATCAGCGCCTCGGCCTGATCAAAGTTGCACGCAACCAGATAACGGGCCTGATCTTCGCCGAACAGGAACTCGGTCGAGGCTTCATCGAGGTGAACGCCGACGCCTGCGGATTCCGCCAGCTCAAAGGCTGCCAGCGCCAGACCACCGTCACCCAGATCGGTGCAGGCCTTGATCATCTCACGGTTGGCGCGGATAAATTCGCCGTTACGCTTTTCAGCATCCAGATCGACATGCGGCGCGTCGCCGTCTTCGCGGTTGAACACTTCGGCCAGCAGGGCGGATTGGCCAAGGTGGCCATAGGTTTCGCCGATCACCAGCGCAACATGGCCCTCTCGAACCTCATTGCCGATGATCTCGTCTGTGTGGTTCAGCAAGCCTACTGCGCCAATGGTCGGGGTCGGCAAGATCGCCTGACCATCGGTTTCGTTATACAACGAGACGTTGCCCGAAACGATCGGCATATCCAGCGCGGCTACGGCTTCGCCGATGCCTTGGATCGCGCCGACGAACTGGCCCATGATCTCGGGCTTTTCCGGGTTGCCGAAGTTCAGGTTATCGGTGGTCGCCAATGGGTTGGCCCCAACAGCGGTCAGGTTGCGGTAGGCCTCGGCCACAGCCTGCTTGCCGCCCTCAACTGGGTTGGCGCGGACATAGCGCGGGGTTACGTCGCTGGTGAAGGCAAGCGCCTTGTCAGTGCCGTGCACGCGGACCATGCCTGCGCCCAGACCCGGCGTGCGAGCGGTGTCGGCCATGACCATGGTGTCGTACTGCTCATAAACCCACTGTTTGCCTGCATAGTTCGGCGAAGCGAGCAGGGCGCGCAGACCGTCGATCGGGTCAATTTGCGGGACTTCGGCCAGCTCTTCGGCTTCCGGCGTCGGCTCCCACGGGCGGTCGTATTCAGGCGCCGTCGAGGACAGCTTGGACAGGACCAGATCAGCTTTGACCTCGCCGTTGTGGAGAATCAGGAAGCGGTCTTCGGCAATGGTTTCGCCGACGATTGCGAAATCCAGGTCCCATTTTTCGAACACGGCGCGGGCTTCGGCTTCAAGCTCGGGCTTCAATACCATCAGCATGCGTTCTTGCGATTCAGACAGCATCATCTCATAGGCTGTCATATCTTCTTCGCGCTGGGGAACGTTCTCCAGATCCAGACGCACACCCAGACCGCCCTTGTCGCCCATTTCAACGGCAGAACAAGTCAGCCCCGCTGCACCCATATCCTGGATCGAAATCACGGCACCGGTCTGCATCAGCTCCAGCGTCGCCTCCATCAGGCGCTTCTCGGTGAACGGATCGCCGACCTGAACAGTGGGGCGCTTTTCTTCGATTGTGTCGTCGAACTCGGCCGAGGCCATGGTGGCGCCGCCAACGCCGTCACGTCCGGTTTTTGCACCCAGATACACAACGGGCATACCGACGCCAGAGGCCGCCGAATAGAAAATCTTGTCGCTGTCGGCCAGACCGGCGGCAAAGGCGTTCACAAGGCAGTTGCCGTTATACGCTGGGTGGAAACGGACTTCACCGCCAACGCATGGAACTCCGAAACAGTTACCGTAGCCACCGATGCCTTCGACCACACCGTTGACCAGCTGGCGGGTCTTGTGGTGGCCGGGCTCGCCAAATGACAGCGCGTTCATCGATGCGATCGGGCGCGCACCCATGGTGAAGACGTCGCGTAGAATGCCGCCAACACCTGTGGCCGCACCTTGATAGGGTTCGATATAAGAGGGATGGTTGTGGCTTTCCATCTTGAATACCACCGCCTGACCGTCGCCGATATCCACAACGCCGGCGTTTTCACCTGGCCCGCAGATCACCTGAGGCCCAGAGGTGGGCAGGGTGCGCAGCCATTTCTTGGACGATTTGTAGGAACAGTGTTCGTTCCACATGGCCGAAAAGATGCCGAGTTCGGTAAAAGTCGGCTCGCGCCCGATGATCCCGAGGATCATATCGTATTCGTCGGGTTTCAGCCCGTGTGCGGCAATCAGATCCGGGGTGATGGCGGGCTCTTGCATCGTGTGTCCTTGTCCAAGTTGGCCGGGATTGCGGGCCTTTTAGGGCAAGGTGCCGCTTGTGGAAAGGGTCAAGTCAGCGCAGGCCAATTGTGAAAGTAAAAAACGGAACCGGCGATTGGGCCGGTTCCGTCTGTTGTTTGGACCTTGCGGATGTCATCAGCGGATGATCCGATGTCGTTAAGCTGGGTTCTGCGCCTTTCTGGACGCATCCGCAGCCGCAGCGCCAACTGCTGCTTTTTGTTCTTCGGTCAGGTTTTCAGCTTCGTCCAGTCCCGGGATAGCGACGCGAACTTCGCGACGGGCAAAGTCGATGCCGTTTTCCTTAAAGGCAGCCTTAACCCGGTTGAAGATCTCTTTGCGCAGGGTGAACTGCTTGCCCGGTTTGGCCATGAACTTGCCGCGGATGATCATGCCGACATCGTCAAAGTCGAACACGCCCTGAGATTTGAAGGGCTGCAAGAAGCCGTCCTTGTGAACTTCGTCCTCCATCATCTCGGCACCGATCTTCTTGAAGATTTTCTTCACCTTGTTCGGGTCTGTATCGAAGGGAACGGTGAATTTCAGCTTCATGATGACCCAGTCGCGGCTGAAGTTGGTGATCTTCTGAATCTCACCATATGGGATGGTATGAACCAGGCCGCGGTGGTGGCGCAGTTGCATGGAGCGGATCGAGATCTTTTCTACCGTTCCCATGGTGCCGCCGATATCGACATATTCACCAACCCGGAACGCATCGTCGATTAGGAAGAAGATCCCGCCGACAATGTCCGAAACCAGCTTTTGCGCACCAAAGCCGATGGCCAGGCCAAGAATACCGGCACCAGCCAGAAGCGGCGTGATATCCAGACCCAGCGCGCCAAGCGCGAGCAGGACAAAGATAACCGCAATCGCGACCTGAGCGGTCACGCGCAGCAGGGGCAGAACCGTCGCCAGACGTGATCCGCCAGAACCGCCGCCTTCGCCTGCTTCCTGATCGGGGCTTTCTTCAGCCGCAGTTTGTTCCTTGGCCAGCCGCCGGTTGATCCACAGCGAAACGACTTCGTTCAGGATGTAGCCAACAGCAATGATGATGAAGAACTGTATTAGCTTGCTGCCAGACTCATCTCCGCCGCCCGCGATTTCACTGAGGTCGAGATCCCAAGCCCGGGCGATCATCAGGATGACAAGAATACCAGCCAATACCCTACCGATGCGAATATAGCTGCGTTTGGTAGACTTGTATGCGCGCTCGGCCACCGGCCCTCCGCCCAGCATCGGTGGTTGCAGATGGCGAACTAGCCCACGTATCAGCGTATCCAAGGCAGGTGCGATCAGCAGCCAAGCCATGGTGGTGAAATGCGCCCCCTTGACCAGCAGCGCCAAGGACGAAGGATTGCGTTGCGCTACGATAAACTCGACAAGCAGCCAGATTACCGCCGACACGCCGATTGCGAAGTAGGGGTAGTAGTGGGCGACTTCCTCATCAAATTTGGAGTGATCAGGGTCGGTACCCAACATCATCTGAGACAGACCTTCGCGCGCGGTCCAGGCGATGACGCCGATATAGATATGGATCGCTGCGTTCAGCCAGAAACCAATGCGTGTTTCGCCGCCGGTAATGCCGTTCAGCCTGTTGAAATGAAGCAGGAACAGCGTGAAACCGACCAAAATAAGCAGACCGATCAGGTTGCGGTGCAGGTATTTCGCCCAGTGATCATCGATGTTCACCAGCCGGTAGTGTGGTTTGCTTGGTGCAAGTACGAACCGCGAGGCCGCTGCGCCCAAACGTGGAATCCAAATCAGGTAGAAAACGAAGGGTGCCGCGTAGGTGATTTGTTCCGGAGTCAGAAGCCCACGCCCGACCGCGCGGATTACGACATAGAACACGACCAATCCTGCGATCTCGCGGCAAAAACGGCGAAACAGGTACCTGACGGCGCCCCAAAGGTCATTTTCATCCCCAACTTCAGCATGTTCGTGCCACCGCCGAGTAAAGAATTCGAACAGCTTTTCCGCGAGGAAGCCGACGACAAGTACACTGAGGATCAGGCCCAGCAGGGTAAACGCGCCGGTTGTACCAAAGGTTGCCGAAAAGTTTTTGAAAGCGTCGGCTTGCGCACTGAAGATGTTCGGGACCGTGACGATAACCTGAGTCCACGACGCCACCATTTCGGCCCAGATCTCATTGATTTCCGTGATTGGGTCTTCGCGTTCTTCCGCTTCGGCGGCGTTTTTTTCCGCGACCGTGTCCAGACGCTCCAACAAGATCGCGCGGACCTGGTCGTCGGACATACGTGCGACCATGTCATCGACTTGTTCGGGCGTCAGATCCTCGGGAATTGTGACGGTAGTCGGTGCACTAGGGGTACTAGTGACCTGGGCAAGTGCTGGCCCAGATAATAGCGCAATGGAGAAGAACGCCATTAACAGGCGAGTGAGGTGAAACATCGAATCTGTCCTCGACCATAAGTCTTGATGATTTTTTCGTGATCATAGGCTTAAGTGCAGGATTTTCCCAGATGTTTCACCCATTCAGATATGAAATTAGTGTTGCAGGCAAAAAAAAGGCCGAGCACTAAGCTCGGCCGTAGTCCAACAGGGAGGTGAAGATGATGAGCGTTACAGCATCACCGCCTTCGATTGCTCATTTAGGGGGCGGTTTGTGTACTATCAAGGTTTTATAGACTGATCGCAGATCATTGCCGCTATGCTACTGGTGCATAGCTACAGTTTTCCCATCTGCTTCAACTGTTTGCGCTGCGCAATGATCTCATCCTGAACAAAGTCGCGGAACGCCGCAACGCGCTTGGAGTGGCGCAGTTCCTCGGGGTAGGCGAGATAAACCGGGACATCGGCGGTTTCGATATCTGACAGGATCGATTGCAGATGCGGAAAGTCATGGGTCACGTAATCCGGCAACACACCGATGCCGAGGTTGTGCAAAACACCCTGTAAAACGCCAAAATAGTTGTTCACCGTCAACAGCGAGGTCGGATTGTAGGTCATCAGGTGTCGGACCATCATCGCGCTTGCGCCGACCTGCGGGGCCGAGGGTGTCTGGCAGATCAACCTGTGTTTCGAGATGTCTTCGGGACTTTCCGGGCTGCCGCGTTCTTCCAGGTATTCCGGCGTAGCATAAAGCTGCATCTGCACGGTCATCAGGCGTTTTCGAACCAGATCGGCCTGGCTGGGCTCCTTCATGCGGATGGCTACATCGGCCTCGCGCATCGGCAGGTCGAGAACACGCTCCTCCAGCATCAGGTCGATGTTCAGATCGGGGTATTGCTCGTATAGTTTTGGGAGGCGTGGCGCCAGCCACAGTGTACCGAAGCCAAACGTGGTTGTGACGCGCAGAACTCCGAACACTTCTTCTTCGCTGTCGCGAATGCGGGCAGCGGCGGCATCCAGACGTTTTGACATGGCCGAAGTTGCGTCGAACAACAACTCACCCTGTTCAGTGAGAATCAGGCCGCGGGCGTGACGGTGAAAAAGTGTCGAATCAAGCGACTCTTCAAGCGCGCGGATCTGCCGGCTGACCGCGGATTGGGACAGATTCAGCTTGTCCCCCGCATGAGTCAGGCTGCCCGCATCCGCAACCGCGTGAAATATCCTTAACTTGTCCCAATCCATCGCCGCAACTTTCGTTATCCTTCCGAAGCCCTATATGAAATAGGTAACAAGTTCTACATTCAAACTGTTGAAACGTTACAATAACAGACTGGTAGGTCCTATACAGGTCAGCTTTTTTGACCTAAAATGCGTATGAATGAAGCACACTGATCTGACGAGGGGAGGCGTCCGATGAGTCAGCCACAAATATCGCTAAACGACCGGTTCGATCTTGAGAAAAACCCTGTTCTTTTGAACGGCACACAGGCGCTGGTGCGTCTTATGCTAATGCAGAAGGCACGGGACAATGAGGCGGGCCTGAATACTGCGGGTCTTGTGACCGGATACCGCGGCTCGCCCCTTGGGGCTGTAGATCAACAGATGATGCGAGCCCAGAAACATCTGGCTGAAAGCGATGTGACCTTTCAGTTCGGGCTGAACGAAGATCTGGCGGCCACGGCATTGTGGGGCAGTCAGCAGGCCGGCCTGCGCGGCGACGGCAAGTTCGACGGAGTCTTTGGACTTTGGTACGGCAAGGGGCCGGGCGTGGACCGTTCCGGCGACGTGATGCGCCACGCGAACATGGCTGGGACCGCCAAACATGGCGGCGTTCTGATGGCAATGGGCGATGACCATACCGGCGAAAGCTCGACCGTTTTGCATCAATCTGAATGGTCTTTGGTCGACATGTATATGCCCGTGGTCAGCCCCGCTGGTGTGCAGGAAATCTTGGACTATGGCATCTACGGGTTCGCACTCAGCCGGTTTGCGGGTGTCTGGGTCGGCCTGAAGACGATGAAAGACACGATCGAGGTTACTTCGGTCGTGGATGGCAGCCCGGATCGCATGAATGTGGTGGTTCCCGAATTCGACATGCCTGAAGGCGGTTTGAGCATTCGGTTGGGTGATACACCGCACCTGCAGGAAGCACGGGTCATCGACTATAAGCGGTTCGCGGCCGAGACGTTCTCGCGTGCCAACAAGATGGACAAGCGCGTATGGGGCAAGCCGGCTGCGAAAATCGGGTTTGTAGCGGCCGGCAAGAACTGGCTGGACCTGACGCACGCCATGTCACTGCTGAATATCGATGAGGCCGAGGCCGAGCGCCTGGGCATTACGACTTACAAGATTGGTCAGACATTCCCGCTGGATATGGCGGGTTTCCACGACTGGGCCGAAGGTTTGGACCTGATTGTAATCGTTGAAGAAAAACGAAAGCTGATCGAAGTTCAGGTCAAAGAGGCCATCTTTGACGACCGCCGCGGACGTCGCGTCTACGGCTGGTACAAGGGCGGGGCCGGGACCTTGCATCGTGAAGAACTGTTCCCGACACGCGGCGCACTGGACCCAATCATGATCGCCGAAAAGCTGGGCGATATTCTGATCGAGGAAGGGCGCGATACAGACGGGGTGCGCGCCGGGATGGCTAAGCTATCCGAGGCGCGCCGGGCGGATAATGCAGAAGAGATTGCAACGCGTTTACCGTATTTCTGTTCAGGCTGCCCGCATAACAGTTCGACCAAACTGCCCGAGGGCAGCCGGGCCTATGCCGGGATCGGCTGTCACTACATGGTGCAGTGGATGGATCGGGAAACCACCGGGTTCACCCAGATGGGCGGAGAGGGTGCGAACTGGATCGGCGAAGCGCCGTTCTCGACGACCGATCACGTGTTTCAGAACCTGGGCGACGGGACATACAACCACTCGGGCGTTCAATCGATCCGGGCGGCGCTGTCGGCAGGCACCAACATCACCTTCAAAATCCTGTTCAATGATGCCGTCGCCATGACGGGCGGGCAGGACAACGAAGGCGATCTGAGCGCAGAGCGGATCGTGGCCGAGGTCAAGGCCATGGGCGTTCAGCACGTGGCGGTGGTCTACGACGAAAAAGAAGATGTGAACTTCAAGGCGATGCCGTCTGGCGTGGAAACCTTTGAACGCGCCGAACTGATGAACGTGCAGAAGAAATTCCGCGAGATCGAAGGTGTATCGGTCATCGTCTATGTTCAGACCTGTGCGGCAGAAAAGCGTCGTCGTCGCAAACGGGGCACTTTCCCAGACCCGGACAAGCGCGTGTTCATCAACTCGGACATCTGCGAAGGATGCGGTGATTGCGGTGTTCAGTCGAACTGTGTCTCGATTGTTCCGAAAGAGACCGAATTGGGGCGCAAGCGCGCTATCGACCAGTCCAGCTGCAACAAGGATTTCTCTTGCCTGAAAGGGTTTTGCCCGTCTTTCGTGACGTTGGAGGGGGCCAAGATCCGGAAGGAGGCCACGACCGAGATCGATTTGCCGGACTTGCCGATGCCCGTTCTGCCGACGATCAGCGGTACACATAACGTGGTCATTACCGGTATTGGCGGGACCGGAGTGGTCACTCTGGGCGCTGTGATGGCGCAAGCGGCTCAGATCGACGGCAAGGGCGCCGGTATGATGGAGATGGCGGGTCTGGCCCAAAAGGGTGGCGCGGTGCACATCCACTGCCGTCTGGCCAACCGACCCGAAGATATCAGCGCCATTCGTGTGGCTACCGGCGAGGCGCATGCGCTGATCGGGGGCGACCTTGTTGTGTCCGCTGGGGCCAAAACCCTGGGTCTGACCCGCACGGGTCAAACCGGTGCCGTGGTTAACAGCCATGAAACCGTGACGGGCGACTTTACCCGCGACACAAACTTTCAGATCCCCGGCGATCGACTAGAACTTGCGCTGCAGGCACGGTTGAAAGAGGGCCTGTCGTTATTTGACGCCACTGATCTGGCGCGCGCGGTTATGGGCGACTCGATCTATTCGAACATGATGGTCTTGGGAGCGGCCTGGCAACGTGGTCTGCTACCGATCAGCCATGAAGCGATGTTACAGGCGATCGAGTTGAACGGGACCGCGGTTGAGCGCAACAAGCGCGCCTTTGATATCGGCCGTTGGGCCGTTCTGCATCCGCAGGACGTCACCGCGATTTTGAGCCATCAAGTGACCGAGCTGCCAAAAACTTTGGAACAGCTGATTGATTTCCGTGCGCAGCACCTGACCGACTACCAAGGCGCCCGTCTGGCAAAACGTTATCGTAAGTTTGTCGATAGCTTCGAGGATGAATCCATCAAAGAGGCCGTCGCAAAAGGGTATCATAAGCTATTGTCCTACAAGGACGAATACGAAGTTGCGCGTCTGTTGCTGCGCAGTCGGGAACAGGCTGCGGCCGAGTTTGACGGCGACTTCAAGATGACCCTGCACCTTGCGCCACCAATTCTGGGCGGAACCGACGCCGATGGCAGGCCGCGCAAACGCGCCTTCGGTGAATGGATGTTGGGTCCGCTAAAGCTCTTGACCAAACTGAAAAGCCTGCGTGGTACTCCTCTGGACATCTTCGGCTACAGCACCGAGCGACGGATGGAGCGCGCCTTGATCCGGCAATATGAACACGATCTCAAAGAGATAACGCCCTTGGTTACACCAGAAACTCACGATGCGGTTGTTGCTTTGGCCAAGTTGCCACTAGAGATAAAGGGTTTTGGCCCGGTTCTACTTGAAAATGAGGCTAAGGCCGCAAAAAGGCGCGAAGAACTGTTGGCGGCCATTCGAAATGGCGGTCCAGAAATGCAAGCGGCGGCCGAATAATCCGTCACAAGCCTGTCACGATAGCTAGGCAAAATTGTTACTTGCCATTATCTAGCGGATGCCAAGTACCGGAGTCTGAAATGCCCTCGCGCCGCCATGTTGCTCGTGACATCTCTTATGCCTATTCCGCTGAAACTAAAAGCGGACGTATGGTCATCAAGTTGATGGAGAACACAACTGGTCGTATGCGCCTTATCAAGCGTGCCGATGGCTATGAAAAGGAGGTGGCCGAGGGGCGCGATTTCTGGTCGGTCATGGTTGAGAGGTACGGGCTTACGCTGGATGTGGTTGGCGGATCGTTGTCGAACATCCCCCGAACCGGGCCGCTAATCCTGATTGCCAATCATCCCTATGGCATTTTGGACGGAATGATGATGGGTCACATTTTGTCCGAAACGCGCGGCGATTTTCGCATTCTGGCAAACCATGTGTTTCGCAAGGCTGAAGACTTGGACAACATTGTCTTGCCGATATCGTTTGAAGAAACGAAAGAGGCGATGAAGCAGAATATTGAAACGCGCAAAACCGCGCTGGACTACCTCGGTGATGGCGGTGCCATAGGGATTTTTCCGGGTGGCACGGTCAGCACTGGCCTAAAACCGTTCTCTCATCCGATGGATCCGGGCTGGCGCGGGTTTACCGCGAGAATGGTGGCCAAATCTAACGCGACTGTCGTGCCAGTTTTCTTTGACGGTCACACCTCGCGCCTGTTCCAGGTTGCCAGCCATCTGCACAACACTTTGCGCATGGGATTGCTGATCAAAGAGTTCAAGAAACGCGTCGATACACCGGTTAAAGTGGTCATCGGAGAGCCGATTTCCCGCGACGTTTTGGACCCGTTAGCCACCGACAAACGCAAGATGATGGATTTCTTGCGCAAAGCCACGTATGAGCTGTCCCCAAAGCCGCTGAAGTCCTATGACTACGGCTATGAATTTGAGGAACGGCATCGCGCCTAAAGGGGCAAATGGCAGTAGGCATCTTTGATTCCGGGTTGGGCGGTCTGACCGTCTTGAACGCCGCGCAGAAACGTCTGCCGGACGTGGATTTTCTGTATTTCGCGGACAGCGCACACGCGCCCTATGGGGTGCGGGACGCCGAAAACATCTATGGCCTGACACGCAAGGCTGTAAACGATCTGTGGAACCGGGGCTGTGATCTGGTGATTCTGGCCTGTAATACTGCCAGTGCGGCTGCATTGCGCCGGTTGCAGGAAGAAGGTGTGCCCGAGGGCAAGCGCGTGCTTGGTGTGTTTGTGCCGCTGATCGAGGCGCTGACGGAACGTCAATGGGGCGATAACAGCCCGCCGCGGGAAGTCGCCGTCAAACACGTGGCCCTGTTCGCAACGCCTGCCACAGTGTCCAGTCGGGCCTTTCAGCGGGAACTGGCGTTTCGAGCCATCGGCGTAGATGTCGAGGCGCAGGCCTGTGGAGGCGTCGTAGACGCCATCGAAGACGGTGACATGATCCTGGCGGAAGCGCTGGTTCGGTCCCATGTGGACGCGCTAAGGCGCAAGATGCCGGAACCGCAGGCGGCGATTCTGGGTTGCACCCACTACCCGCTGATGGCCGAAACTTTCCAACGAGCCCTTGGGCCGGATGTTCAGGTGTACAGTCAGGGTGATTTGGTCGCCGAAAGCCTTGCGGATTACTTGCAACGGCATCCGAAAATGCAAGGAAACGGCGAGGGTGGCTTTCTGACCACCGGCAAGCCCGCGTTTGTCAGTGACAGGGCGACGCAATTCCTCCGACGACAAATCACCTTCGAGGCCGCCTGACTTAGGTCAAGGACGCAGCCTGTTTGATCCCGTAGTTCAACGACCGTCACACCGGCGATCGTATCCTGTGACACACTGAAACAAGAGGTCTCACATGACCCATAGAATCGCAATTTTGGGCGCATCTGGTTATACCGGCGCTGAACTGGTGCGGCTGATCGCTGAGCACCCGAATATGGACATCGTCGCGCTGGCAGCCGAGCGTAAGGCTGGTCAGTCGATGGCGCAGGTCTTTCCGCATCTGCGGCACATGGACTTGCCGGATCTCTGCAAAATCTTCGAGATCGACTTTTCGCAAGTCGACCTGTGTTTTTGCGCGCTGCCGCATAAAACCAGCCAAGAGGTCATTCGGGACTTGCCCAAGACCCTGAAGATCGTCGATCTGTCTGCGGATTTCAGGCTGCGCGACCCCGAAGAGTACGAGAAGTGGTACGGAAACCCGCATGTGGCAATGGAGCAGCAGGAAGAGGCTGTCTATGGCCTGACCGAGTTCTATAGGGATGAGATCCGCAATGCGCGCCTTGTGGCCGGAACCGGCTGCAATGCGGCGACTGGTCAGTATGTGCTGCGCCCGCTGATTTCGGCCGGCGTCATTGATCTGGACGATATTGTGTTGGATCTGAAATGCGCTGTGTCCGGGGCAGGGCGGTCGCTGAAGGAAAACCTGCTGCATGCAGAGCTTAGCGAAGGTTATAACGCCTATGCGGTTGGCGGCACGCATCGACATCTGGGTGAGTTTGATCAGGAATTCTCGGCTCTGGCCGGGCGGACCGTTCATGTGCAATTCACACCACACCTGATCCCGGCCAACCGGGGTATTCTGGCAACGACTTATGTCAAGGGTGATCCGAGCAGCGTATATGAGGCGCTGGCAAAGGCTTACGTAGACGAACCCTTTATCCAGATGCTGCCCTTTGGCGAGGCACCCTCGACCCACCATGTGCGGGGATCGAACTTCTGCCATATCGGTGTGGTGGCAGATCGGATCGAACGCCGGGCCATTGTGATTGGCGCGTTAGATAACCTGACAAAAGGTAGCAGTGGGCAAGCCTTGCAGAACGCTAACCTGATGTTAGGTGAGGATGAAACCCGGGGCCTGATGATGGCCCCTTTGTTCCCATGAGGACGGTATGAAAACGCTCAAGAAACGTCGTCGAATTCAGGTTATTGTGCTGGCAGCTGTCACTTTGGCGCTGTCGACGGCGTTGATTGGGTATGCCATGCGGGACGGCATCAATTTCTTCCGTTCACCCAGCCAGGTGATCGCCGAGCCCCCTAAACCGACCGAAGTATTTCGGATTGGCGGGCTGGTCGAAGAAGGCTCGATCGTGCGGGGGCAGGGCAAGACGGTACGCTTCGTCGTGACCGATGGTGGCGATAGTGTTCCCGTAGCCTTTACCGGCGTTCTGCCGGACCTGTTCACAGAAAATCAGGGAATGATCGGCACCGGATCTTACGTAAACGGCGTTTTCGAAGCCACTGAAATTCTTGCCAAACACGATGAAACCTACATGCCGAAAGAGGTCGTAGATGCCTTGAAGGAACAGGGTGTCTATAAGGAGGTCGACGGAGGCTGATCCAGGACCAAATTCAAATTTGAAAACAAGGGCGTTGCGTGCACATGACACTCAGCGCCCTGTTTAATTGCCACGTGTTAACGAATTTGCCCGAGCCTTTGCGCAATCACAGGCGGAGGGAGCGATGCAGACGGTTCGGCAAATTGCGACTGAGATCGTGGGGCGAGAGGGCGGGTTCGTAGATGACCCGGATGATACGGGCGGCGCAACGAACTATGGTGTGACCGTTCATACCATGCGGCGTCTGGGTCTGGATTTGTCTAGTGATGGGGTGGTGGACCAAGCGGATGTGCGAAGGCTCAGCAAAGCACAGGCCATCGACATTTTCGTCCGGCATTATTTTGAGCTTCCGCGCCTGAGGCTGTTGCCCAAGATGGTCCAACCCTCGGTGTTCGACATGTATGTAAATGCTGGTGCGCAGGCAGTCCGCATTCTGCAGCGATTGTTGTGCGAAATGGGATTCGACATAGTCGTTGACGGTGTTGTCGGGCCACAGACAGCTCGGGCATGCCGAAGTGCCGCCAAGTCTGACCCGGTTACGTTCGCAGATGCCTATGGGGTCGCGCGCCGCAACTATTACTTCCGTCTCGCGGATCGAAGGCCCGCGTCCCGTAAATACGCGCGTAGCAGGGCGGGCGGTAAAGGGGGCTGGATCCGGCGAGCGGAAGAGTTTGTTTCGCCGCCCTACCACCTAACGGATGCAGAGTTTCAAAAGAGGGTTTCACGATGGGATTGATCTCGAGCATTTTGGGTTTTCTGTTTGGAAACGAGCGCAACATCATACGCGAAACTGTCGAAGTCTTTCGGGAAAATGCCGAAAGCGGCGCCGCGAGGGGTTTGCAGGTCCGACAACAGGCCGTCAGTCAGTTCGCGGCAGAATTCCATGGCGCTGGAAAAGCTCCGTTTGATCGGTTTATCGACGGCCTTAACCGCCTGCCCAGGCCCGCGATGGCACTGGGAACGCTTGGTCTTTTCGTGGCAGCCATGGTCGATCCGATCTGGTTTTCGGCGCGTATGCAGGGGATCGCCTTGGTACCCGAGCCGTTGTGGTGGTTGCTGGGGGTGATCGTATCCTTCTATTTTGGCGCGCGCCATCAGGCTAAAGTGCAAGGATTGCAACGCGAAATTTCGGCCACAATGATGCGCACTCCGCAGGTGCTTGAGAACCTAAAGGCGCTGGCGGCGATGCGTAGCGACGGCGTGGGTGTGGCCAAGCCCGGATCAGACGCGGCACTGACAGCAGACATAATAGAACCCGACGAAAACCCAGCGTTAGAGACATGGCGGCGTAAAAGGACCGGCTGACCCGCGACACTATGTTCGCGGCAAGGGGGCGAAAGTGATTGGTGCTTGTCACGCAACAGGATTATATCCGGGGCATGATTACAGAACTTGGCCATTTCGCCCTGATCCTCGCTTTCCTCGTCGCAATCGTGCAGTCGATCGTTCCCTTGATCGGCGCAGCCAAACGCTGGGTCGGCTGGATGGGGGTCGCGGAACCCGCCGCAATCGTCCAGTTCTTGCTGGTTTCTTTCTCGTTCGGAGCCTTGGTCTGGGCGTTCGTGACTTCGGACTTTTCCCTGCGTGTGGTCGTCGAGAACAGCCATTCGGCCAAGCCGATGCTGTACAAGATCAGCGGGACATGGGGAAACCACGAGGGCTCGATGCTGTTGTGGGTTCTTATCGTGTCATTGTTCGGAGCAATGGCTGCTTTTTTTGGGGGTGGCTTGCCACCGACATTGAAAGCGCGGGTTCTGTCGGTTCAATCGATGATTGCGGTGGCGTTTTTTGCGTTCATCCTGTTCACCTCGAACCCTTTTGATCGGCTGATCGTTGCCCCGTTTGATGGTCGCGATCTGAACCCGTTGTTGCAGGATCCCGGCTTGGCCTTCCATCCGCCGTTCCTGTATCTGGGTTATGTGGGGCTTAGCATGGCATTCAGTTTTGCTGTGGCGGCCCTTATCGAAGGGCGCGTTGATGCCGCATGGGGCCGCTGGGTGCGTCCGTGGACCCTGGCCGCGTGGATATTCCTGACCATTGGCATCGCTCTGGGATCATGGTGGGCCTATTACGAGCTTGGCTGGGGCGGTTTCTGGTTCTGGGACCCGGTGGAAAACGCCTCGTTCATGCCCTGGCTTTTGGCCGCTGCCCTGTTGCATTCCGCCATCGTGGTTGAAAAACGCGAAGCGTTGAAAAGCTGGACCATCCTGCTGGCCATCATCGCATTTGGCTTTTCGCTGATCGGGACATTTATCGTGCGGTCGGGCTTGCTGACTTCTGTGCATGCCTTTGCAAATGACCCGGAACGCGGCGTCTTTATCCTGATCATTCTGGTGCTCTTCATCGGTGGCGCACTGACCCTGTTCGCGGCCCGCGCACAAGCGATGGAGGCAAAGGGTGTGTTCAGCGTGGTCGGCCGCGAAAGCGCGTTGATTCTAAATAACATCCTGCTGGCAGTCAGCTGTTTCGTGGTATTCTTCGGAACGATGTGGCCGATGGTGGCCGAGATGGCGTTTGACCGTAAGCTGTCGGTCGGCGCGCCATTCTTCAATGCGGCCTTCACGCCCTTTATGGTCGCCTTAGGTATAGCATTGCCAATAGGGTCCATGTTGCCATGGAAGCGGGGCAAATTGGGCAAGACGGCCTATTCCCTGCGCTATGTGTTCATCTTGTCGGTCGCATTGGCCCTGTTGGTCTGGGTTATGCAGACCGGACGCAGCGCCCTTGGGCCAATCGGACTGTTTCTGGGGGCCTGGATCACCTTAGGTGCGGCCGTTGACTTGTGGAGCCGTACCGGTCGCAAAGGCAGCATCCAACGTCTGTTCCGCTTGCCGGGCGCGGACTGGGGTAAAGCGGTGGCTCATACCGGACTTGGCGTGACCATCTTTGCCATTGCCGGTCTGACCGCGTGGGAAGTTGAAGATATCCGCGTTGCGCAGCCCGGTCAGCCGTTTGAAGTAGGGCAGTTCACACTGACGCTTGGAAACGTCCGCGAAGTTAAGGGACCGAACTATTTCTCAACCACTGCGGATGTTCAGGTTGAAAAGAACGGGCAGTCTATGGGCACGCTGCATCCCGAGAAACGCAATTACCCCGTTGCCCGGATGCCTACCACCGAGGCGGCGATCGACTATCGCTTTTGGGGCGACCTCTATGTCGTGATAGGGGACCAGCAGGCCGATGGTGGTTGGGTCATGCGGACTTACATCAAACCTCTGGCCAACTGGATCTGGGGCGGATGTATCCTGATGGCACTGGGCGGGCTTCTTAGCCTGACGGACCGCAGGTTCCGGGTGGCAGCGGGTGCGCGCAAAGCACCCTCGGGTGGAGTGCCGGCGGAATGAAGCGTCTGATCCTGATTTTCGCCCTGATCGCGTCGCCCTTGTTTGCGGTGCAGCCAGACGAGGTACTGGAAGACCCGGTCCTGGAGCAACGAGCGCGTGACCTGAGTACCGGTCTGCGCTGTCTCGTTTGCCGCAACGAAAGCATCGACGAAAGCAATGCCGAACTTGCCCGCGATCTGCGTTTGTTGCTGCGCGAACGGCTGGTCGCGGGCGATACAGATGAAGAAGCGGTCGATTTTATTGTGGATCGTTACGGTGAATACGTTCTGTTGAAGCCGACGGTTACGGGGGCGAACGTGATGCTATGGCTGGCCGGTCCCATCATGCTGTTGATCGCCGCCGTGATAGGCTGGAGCTTTCTGCGCAACCGGTCTCAGGCGGTGGGCACGGAAATCAAGGACAGCCTCAGCGAAGCTGAGAAAGAACGCCTGCGTCAGATTCTTGACGACTGACCCACCGTATTTCTTTCCCTTCGTCTTGAATTGAGTCAGGGTTCCCTAATGCCGTGAGCATGGGGAGAGGACTACATGGATTATGAGGCTATACTGCTGGAAATCACTGACAATCTGGCAGTGGTAACCCTGAACCGGCCCGACAAGATGAACGCGCTGACCGCACAGATGCGGGCCGAGGTCACCCATGCGATGACACATGCGGCCCGGCATGCGCGGGCAATCGTGCTGACAGGGGCTGGGCGCGCCTTCTGCTCGGGTCAGGACCTGGGCGATTCTTCCAGCACTGGCCGGATTGATCTGGAACGCACACTGCGCGACGAATACGATCCCATGCTGGAATCCATCTACAACTGTCCGGTCCCAACCATCGCAGCCGTCAACGGACCAGCAGCCGGGGCCGGGGCGAACATTGCGCTCAGCGCCGATGTGGTGATTGCGACTGAAAGCGCGTATTTCCTGCAGGCGTTTTCCCGTATCGGCTTGATGCCGGATGCGGGCGGCACATGGTTCCTGCCACGCCAGATGGGGTTCGCCAAAGCTATGGGGGCGGCGCTGTTTGCCGACAAGGTCAGTGCCAGACAGGCGGACGAGTGGGGCATGATCTGGGAAGCGGTAGCTGACGACGATTTCGACGCGCATTGGCGCAAGAGGGCCGCTTATCTGGCCAACGGTCCGACCACCGCGTTTGGCGCGATCAAAAAGGCGATCCGCGGAACTTACGACAACACTCTGCCGCAGCAACTGGAGATGGAGGCGCATTTGCAGGGTGATTGCGGCCGTTCGCGCGACTTTGCCGAAGGGGTCGTGGCCTTCATGGAAAAACGCCCCCCGAAATTCGAGGGGCGCTGAAGGATTTAAGCGCGACGCCGACGGCGATTGCGCCGTTCGGGCACTGCCGCATCGTCTCCCGTACCGTCCGAGGCTGATGAGAACGGGCCCAAAGCATCCGTGATCTGATCCAGTGTCGGGCGCGTGCCGCGACTGGTTGTATCCAGTGCCTCGCGCATTTTGCGCAGGTGATCTGGCATGGTGCCACAGCACCCGCCGATGATCGTAGCACCCGCATCCCGTGCCATCGCGGCGTACTGCCCCATCAATTCAGGTGTGCCGTCATAGTGGATGTGGCCATCGACATATTTTGGAATGCCAGCGTTGCCTTTGGAAATCACCGGACGTTCTGTTCCCTGCGCCGCAAATCCAAGCACCGTACGCAGGATGTCTGAGGCACCGGTGCCGCAGTTGGCCCCAAATGCGATCGGCGGATTGGGCAGGGTCTCGACCAGTTGGGCCAGATCAGCAGAGGTCACACCCATCATGGTACGTCCGGCAGTGTCAAAGCTCATGGTGCCACACCAGGGCATGTTGGCCAGCGCAAATGCTTCTGCCGCCGCTCTGAATTCTTCGGGTGCGCTGATGGTTTCGACCCATAGAACGTCTGCGCCGCCAGCTTTGAGTGCTTCGGCTTGCTCGTGAAACATCTCAACTGCGCCGGAATGTGACAGGCTGCCAATAGGTTCCATGATCTCACCGGTCGGACCAACAGAGCCTGCGACAACAACGGTGCGCCCGGATTTGTCCGCCACTTCACGGCCCAGTTCGGCACCGATCCGGTTCAACTCACCAACACGGTTCTGGGCGTCGTGCAGTTTCAGGCGCGCGGATGTGCCGCCGAAGGTGTTGGTCAGAAACAAGTCGCTGCCGGCGTCAACCGAACCTTGGTACAAAGCGCGGATTTTATCCGGTGCTTCGACATTCCACAGCTCGGGCGCGTCACCTGATTGCAGGCCCATATTGAACAAGTTCGTGCCCGTGGCACCATCGGCCAGCAAAGCATCATTTGTTTCCAGAAGTTTATTGAGCGCATTTGTCATGGGGGTATTCCCAAATAGCCGAATAGGGCCGTTAAAAATAGAGACGCCCCGTGTCTCATGACCGGGGCATCAAATCAAATTCATAAAACTCATGAAGATCATGAGCCGAGTGTTTTTTTATTCGGTTTCGCTCAGGACCTGCGCTTTGGCTTGGGGCAAAAGCTCGGCCATTTTTGCGCGGATTTCCTCATCGGACGACAGCGAGCCCAAATCACCGGCGACCTTGCGCACGACATCTTCGTGCCCGGCCTCTTCGAAATCGGCGATTACTACGGTTTTGGCATAGGCTTCGGCGTCCTCGCCGGACTTGCCCATCTTTTCAGCGGCCCAGAGGCCCAGCAATCTGTTGCAGCGCGCCTGTGCTTTGAACTGCATTTCTTCGTCATGAGCGAATTTGGCTTCAAAAGCGTTTTCGCGTTCGTCAAAAGTGGTCATTGGTTGCGGACCTCATAGCTTACATCTTCTTAATTGATGATATGACTATAGCTGAGCGCCTGTGCAAGGGAATTGCGCTGCGTCAAAGCCTCTCGGTCCGCTGAACTTGCGGGAAAGGGGGGCTTGGACTATGAGGGCGCCAACGCGAAGGGACTCATTCCCTCGCCCCGGACTGGAAAGGTCGCTCATGGCGCGTCGCAAAAAGATATACGAAGGTAAGGCCAAAATTCTGTATGAAGGCCCGGAACCCGGCACCATTGTGCAGTATTTCAAGGATGATGCCACCGCGTTCAATGCGGAAAAGAAAGATGTCATCGACGGTAAGGGTGTGCTGAACAACCGTCTGAGTGAGTTCTTCATGACCGGCCTCAACCAGATTGGTGTTCCGACCCATTTCATCCGTCGCCTGAACATGCGCGAGCAATTGGTGCGCAATTGCGAGATTGTTCCGCTTGAAATCATCGTTCGCAACTATGCCGCGGGAACAATGTCAAAACGTTTGGGCATTGCCGAAGGGACGCAACTGCCGCGCCCGATTGTCGAATATTGCTATAAAGACGACGCGTTGGGTGATCCGCTGGTTACTGAGGAACACATCGCCGCCTTTGGCTGGGCCAGCCAACAGGACATGGACGATATCCTGAGCCTCGCGCTGCGCGTCAATGACTTTATGAGCGGCATGATGCTGGCTGTCGGCATTCGTCTGGTCGATTTCAAGATCGAGATCGGTCGCGTTTACGACGGGGATTTTCAGCGTTTGATCGTGGCCGATGAAATCAGCCCCGACAGTTGCCGTCTGTGGGATATCGAAACCGGTCAAAAACTGGACAAAGACGTATTCCGCCGCGATCTGGGTAGTTTGACGGACGCCTATTCCGAAGTCGCACGCCGGCTGGGCGTTTTGCCGAAAAGTAACGTCGCTAAGCCTACGCTGATCAACTGATCATCCTGCGGGTCAGTAATATTGCAAAAGCGCTGCCGGGACATCCGCAGCGCTTTTTCTTTGCGCGGTGAAATTGACAGACAGATCAATTTTCTCACATTGTCGAACTAAATAACTTTACGGTGTCTCAAGCAATGGCCGAACTCTTTGATCAGGCAGTTTTTTTTAAATTTCTCGCGGCCCTGCTGGCGATATTTAATCCGCTATACGGCATACCGATCTTTCTGAGCATGACCGAAGGGTATTCCCCGGCCGAGCGCAAACGCGTGGCCTTAGTGGTGACAGGCACCGTTGTGGTGGTTGCCCTGATTTCCGTCGTGATCGGCGAAGAAATCCTGGCTGTTTTTGGGATCGATATTGCGTCCTTCCGGATCGCCGGTGGCCTGATCATTCTGGGCGTCGGCATGTCGATGCTGAATGCGTCCGACCGCTCGCAAGGGGATCAGCAGGCGATGGAAGAAGGGGCCAAGAAGAAAAGCAACATCGCCGTGGTGCCCCTGGCCATTCCGTTAACAATTGGTCCGGGTACGATTGCAACCACGATTGTCTTTGCCCATACGCTTTCCGACGGGGCCGAGATTGTGACGCTTGGGTCAGCCGTCCTGATCGCTTGTGCCATCGTTGGGCTGGGGCTTTTGTTTGCCGATCCGATCTCGCGGTTTTTTGGACCCACGATGATCAATGTAATAACGCGGGTGATGGCAATCATTCTGGTGGCTGTCGCCGTTGAGATGGTTCTGACCGGTACGTTCGACGCAATCGACAAACATTACCCTGGGCTATCGGGCGGCAGCTGAAGAAAACCAACTGCGTCAAACTGCGTGCTGACAAGGGTTGTCGAACGCCTTTCAGCACGTTATCCCCCGCGCAACGGAACGGGCCGACAACATCGGCCCTTAGCTGGAGTTGCGAGAATGAAAGCACGTGTGCATGTGATGCTCAAGAACGGGGTCCTCGACCCGCAGGGTGAGGCGGTGCGTCACGCATTGGGTGCCATGGGCTTTGATCAGGTCGAAGGCGTACGGCAGGGCAAGGTGATCGACCTTGAGCTGGCTGAAGGCGCGACCGAGGCGGACATCACCGAGATGTGCGAAAAGCTGTTGGCCAACACGGTCATCGAACGCTACGAAGTCGAACTGGTCTGAACCTTATCACCGGAGGCCCCGCCATGCGCGCAGCTGTCATCGTATTCCCAGGGTCCAACTGTGACCGGGATCTCGCCGTCGCTTTCGAACAGGCAGGTTTTGAGGTCGATATGGTCTGGCACAAGGATGCCGCGCTGCCCGAAGGCGTGGATATCGTCGGTGTTCCGGGCGGCTTTTCCTACGGCGACTACCTGCGCTGTGGCGCTATCGCCGCGCAGTCACCGATCTGCAAGGCGGTAGTTAATCATACCGAACGCGGTGGTTATGCCGTTGGTGTCTGCAACGGGTTCCAGATCCTGACAGAAACCGGCGTCCTGCCAGGCGCTTTGCTGCGCAATGCCGGTCTGAAATATATCTGCCGGACGGTCGGCCTGAAGGTGGAAACCAGCGACAGTGCGTTCACCGAAGGCTACAATGCGGGCGATGTGATCGGTATTCCGATCGCGCACCATGATGGTAACTATTTTGCGGATGACGCCACATTGGCCAAACTGCAGGATCAGGATCGGGTCGCGTTCACCTATACCGAGAATCCGAACGGCTCGGTCGGGGATATTGCTGGTATCCTGTCTGAAAACCGCCGGGTGCTGGGAATGATGCCACACCCTGAACGTGCGGCGGATGACGGCCATGGCGGAACGGACGGAACGGCATTGTTCCGCGCATTGTCCGGCGTTCTTGCCCCAGCGTGACTTGAGCTTACGATCCAGCCCGCGTAACTTTCCGGGATGAGTTCCGAAGTTCGCTCTGGCTGGTCCTTTCTGACAAAACCGTTTCGTGGTGCGCCATTGGGTTGGCGGCTGCGCTTGGCGGTTATCTTTCTTTTGATCGCAACGGTTACCACGGTTTATGTAACCAACCGTCTTCTGACGGACCGGTTTACCGAATCCACACGAAACCGGGCCGAAGTGCGGCTGGCGCTGTATTCCGGCAACTTGCTGAGCGAACTGCGCCGAAACGCAATTGTTCCGCAGCTATTAGCGCGCGACCCGACGTTGATTTCCGCGCTGCGGTCCAGTGACTATTCTCTGTCCACCCAGCGTTTGATCTCGTTTGTCGAAGAGATTGGCGCGGCCTCGCTGATGTTGCTGGACGGTGATGGGCGTACTGTTGCGGCCACCGATCGTGCCCGCTTGGGAGAACCACACCGGAGTTCGCCGTATTTCATTGATGCGGTGCGGGCGAATTCGACGATCTTCACGGTTATTGAAAAGGAATCGGGCGGCTACAGCTTTGTCTATTCAAGACGAATGGAAGCTAATGCCGAGGTTCTGGGCGTTATCGTAGTCGAGGTCGACCTGCAGAAATTCGAGCGCGCCTGGGCAGGTATTTCCGACGCTGTGATGGTGACGGACAGTACCGGAACGATCATTCTGTCGACTGAACCGCAATGGCGGGGGCTTGAGGAAAGCGCCGCGTTGCTGCGCCAGCCTGCGCAAGGTGCTATCCAGAGGGCAATTCGTGCCACGACAGACTGGACCGCGTTGCCGCCAGACGCCTATCTGCAAGGTGAGGCCGTGATGCGGATGGAAACGCGCATCCCGTTCCGGGGATGGAAAATGACCTCGTTCACCACTTACGAGTCGATTCGGGAAAAGGTGAACAGCGTTATCGCGCTCGAGATCATGGGTTTTGCGATTCTTCTGGCACTGGCCTTCTATGCGCTCAGCCGTCGTGCCACCTTCCGCATGGCGTTGTTCCAGCGCGAGTCGGCAGAGCTTCGCGCATTGAACTCAAGGCTAAAGCGGGAAATTGCTGAGCGGGAACGGGTTGAAAAAACACTGGAAGTTGCCGAACAGACGCTGGCGCAAAGCTCAAAACTGGCCGCTTTGGGCGAGATGTCGGCGGCCGTGAGTCATGAGCTAAATCAACCTCTGGCTGCAATGAAGACCTACTTGGCTGGCGCACGTCTTTTGCTGCGACGGAACCGGCCGGAAGAGGCGCTGGCAAGCTTTGGTCGGATCGATGGTCTGATCGAAAGGATGGGAGCGATTACCCGCCAGCTCAAATCCTATGCACGGAAGGGTGCGGATACGTTTTCCCCAGTAAACCTTAGTGAAGCACTGGCATCGTCCCTGTCCATGATGGAGCCGCAACTGCGCCAGCGTCACGTCAAGATCACACAGATATTGCCCGACGAACCCGTGTCAGTTATGGGCGATCGGATGCGGATCGAGCAAGTGATGGTAAACCTCTTGCGTAATGCGCTGGACGCCACCAAATCAGTATCCGAACCGGATATCGAAATCATACTGGCAGCGGGCGATACGGCGGTGCTGACAGTGCGCGATAACGGCTATGGAATCGAGAACATCGAAAATCTGTTCGAACCGTTCTATACTACGAAACAGCCCGGCGACGGGGTCGGTCTGGGGCTTGCCATCTCATCCGGGATCGTAAACGACCATGGTGGACGGCTGACAGCACGAAACAGCCCGCAAGGCGGGGCCGTGTTCGAGATGCAGTTGCCGATACTGGGAAGCGACGGCCTTGAGGCCGCGGAATAACGAGGAATGACTATGGCACAGGCCATGAAGATCGCCATTGTGGATGACGAACAGGACATGCGCCAGTCGATCAGCCAATGGCTGGCACTGTCGGGATATGACACGGAAACCTTCGCCAGCGCAGAGGACGCGCTGAAAGTGTTGGGACCGGAATATCCGGGTATCGTGATCTCGGATATCAAAATGCCCGGCATGGACGGCATCCAACTTCTGAAAAAGTTGATGGGCGCCGACAGTACGCTGCCGGTCATCATGATCACCGGCCACGGGGATGTGCCGATGGCAGTTGAGGCGATGCGCGTCGGGGCGTTCGATTTTCTAGAAAAGCCTTTTAACCCTGATCGCATGTCGGAATTGGCCAAACGCGCCAGCAACGCGCGCCGACTGACCTTGGATAATCGTGCCCTGCGGCGCGAGCTGTCAGGTGGAACCCAGATCATGAACAAACTGATCGGGGCCAGCCCGGTCATGGAGCGTCTGCGCGAAGATATCCTCGATCTGGGTCAGGCCGATGGCCATGTACTGATCGATGGTGAGACCGGCACCGGTAAGACACTTGTGGCCCATGCGCTGCACGCGGTCGGCAGCCGTGCTGGTAAGAAGTTTGTACTGGTGTCCTGTGCCGCGCTTGAGGAAGAGGCGCTGTCGAAACGCCTGTTTGGCCCGATGATGCCTGAAGATGCGCAATTGCCCGCAATCGAAGAGGCGCGGGGCGGTACACTTGTGCTGGAAGACGTAGAGGCGCTGAGCGATACGCTGCAGGCTCGGTTACTAAGCGTGATGAATGATCAGGGCACCCCGGCTGAAACGCGGATCATAGCGATTTCCAACCTTCAGGAAGCAGGAAAGACCAGCGAAGACGTTCTGCGCCCGGACCTGTTCTATCGCCTGGCGGCGCTGCGGATCACGATGCCGCCATTGCGTCAGCGTGGCGAGGACATCCTGACGCTGTTCACCCGACTGAGCGAGCAGTTTTCTGAAGAGTACGGCTGCGAAGCGCCGCAGGTGAGTGCCCAAGAAGCGGCGCAACTGTTGCAGGCACCCTGGCCGGGAAATGTGCGGCAGTTGATCAACATCGCGGAACGGGCTGTTCTGCAATCGCGACGTGGATCGGGGACGATTGCGTCGCTGTTGATGTCCGATCACGAAGAAATGCAGCCGGTCATGACGACCGAAGGCAAACCGCTCAAGGAGTATGTTGAGGCGTTTGAACGGATGCTGATCGACAATACAATGCGGCGGCACAAGGGGTCGATTGCGTCAGTGATGGACGAACTTTGCCTACCACGCCGGACCTTGAACGAGAAAATGGCGAAATACGGGCTGCAGCGCTCGGACTATTTGTGAGAAAGAGAGGGGGCCAGCCCCCTCTTGAGCCTGTGGCTCAAATTACCCCCGGGATATTTCTGGCCAGATGAAGTGATCCCGGGGCTTTGTATTGTTCTTCTCGCAGTTTGCCCATTGTGTTTTCCACAGGACTGCTTTTATTGTATCTGGACGGGCAGGGCTAATTTGCGCCCAAAAGTCCCGAATCTTTGAGTTTCGCTGCTCTGCCGTTGATGGTGATCAATCCCGCAAGGCAAAGCAGACCGATTATGCCCCATAGGGGCAGATGAACGCCTGAGCCCGCATCAGCGGGCGAAAGGAATAAATGGGCAGGCGGCGGTTAGATCTGCGCCTGTCGGAGAAGAACCGCGATGACGCGCGCGCAACGATTGAGTATACGGGCAGGGGGCCACAGCGCCAGACCCTGCCGCGCGCCGTCCGAAATCGCCCTGACAAGACACCACCCCAAAAGCGCCTGTCCCCCCGGACGGGTAAGGACAACGCGTTTGGCGCGGTGCACCAAGGACACATGGCTAAGAAAATGCTTATCGATGCCACCCACGCGGAGGAAACCCGCGTCGTGGTGGTTGACGGAAACAAGGTCGAGGAATTCGATTTTGAATCCGAAAACAAACGCCAGCTTGCTGGCAACATCTATCTTGCAAAAGTAACCCGGGTCGAACCGTCACTTCAGGCGGCCTTTGTGGATTATGGTGGGAACCGGCATGGGTTCCTGGCGTTTTCGGAAATCCATCCGGACTACTATCAGATCCCCGTGGCCGATCGCGAAGCGCTGATGGAAGAAGAGCGCGCCTATGCTGAGGCAATGAAAGCGCGTGACGAAGCCGAAGAGGCCAAGCCGAAGAAACGCCGGTCGCGGTCGCGGACGAAGGCTGCGGACGTGAAATCCGACGATGCGGTCGAGTCGATTGAAGTGTCGAACGAACCCACCGGTATGGAAACCATTGATCTGGACGAAAGCGAAGACGGCGCTGATGGCCCGGACCTTGAGGGGACATCCCCGGCAGATCGCGTTGCTGAAACACCGGTAGAAGAGCCTGGTGATGATGCGGGGGCGCCTGAAGCAGACGCTGAAGGTGCTTTGTCCGAAGACGGTAGCGAGGCAGCTAATAGCTCTGATGCGCCTGCAATCGAGGCGACAGAAGCGAAAGATGAAGAAGCTGCCGACAAGTCCGATGACGCAGTTAACGAAACAGAGGCACAAGATGCACCCGAAGCTTCGGGGGACGCGACCGAAGAAAACGAGGGCAAGTCCGAAGAAGAAACGCGGCCCGATGCCACCGCGAAGGACGATTCAATTGAATCCGTCGCCGACGAAGATGACAGCGAAGACATTCGCCCGGTTCGCAAGCCGCGGCCACGTCGCTATAAGATTCAAGAAGTTATCAAGGTCCGCCAGGTCTTGCTGGTGCAAGTCGTCAAGGAAGAACGTGGCAACAAGGGCGCTGCCCTGACCACCTACTTGTCTCTGGCAGGTCGGTATTGCGTTCTGATGCCAAATACCGCCCGTGGTGGCGGGATCAGCCGTAAGATCACCAATGCGCCGGACCGTAAAAAGCTCAAGGAAATTGCTGCGGAAATTGACGTTCCAACCGGTGCGGGTCTGATTATCCGGACAGCCGGTGCTAAGCGGACGAAATCCGAGATCAAGCGAGACTATGAATACCTGCAACGCATGTGGGAGCAGATCCGCGAGCTGACGTTGAAATCGATTGCGCCGGCGAAAATCTATGAAGAAGGCGATCTGATCAAACGGTCGATCCGTGATCTCTATAATCGCGAAATTGATGAGGTTCTGGTCGAGGGTGAAGGCGGCTATCGCATCGCCAAGGACTTCATGAAGATGATCATGCCGTCGCACGCGAAGAACGTGAAACGGTACGAGGATGCGCTGCCGCTGTTCGCACGCTATCAGGTCGAAAGCTATCTGGCGGGGATGTTCAACCCGACTGTTCAGCTGAAATCGGGTGGGTATATCGTGATTGGCGTGACCGAAGCGCTGGTGGCGATTGACGTGAACTCGGGTCGGGCGACGAAAGAAGGCTCGATCGAGGAAACCGCGCTTAAGACCAACCTTGAGGCCGCAGAAGAGGTGGCTCGTCAGCTGCGTCTGCGCGACCTGGCCGGTCTGATCGTCATCGACTTTATCGACATGGACGAGCGCAAGAACAATCTCGCCGTCGAAAAGCGTATGAAGGAACGGCTGAAAACCGACCGTGCGCGTATTCAGGTTGGCCGTATCTCGGGCTTTGGCCTTATGGAGATGAGCCGCCAGCGTCTGCGTCCCGGTATGTTGGAGGCGACCACCCAGCCATGCCCGGCTTGCCACGGAACCGGTCTGATCCGGTCGGACGACAATATGGCGCTGTCGATCCTGCGGCAGATCGAGGAGGAGGGTACGCGCCGCCGCTCAGGCGAGGTGCTTGTTCGTTGCCCTGTCAGTATCGCCAACTTCCTGATGAACCAGAAGCGCGAGCATATCGCTCAGATTGAGGCCCGTTATGGCCTGTCTGTACGTGTTGAAGGCGACGTACATCTGGTCAGCCCGGATTTCTCGATGGAGAAATTCAAGACGGCAAGCCGGATCGTTCCCGAAGCCAGCGCGCCCGTTGTTTCCGTGGATGCGTCCCTGATGGATCTTGTCGACGCCAGCGAGGAAGAGCCGGTCGAAGAGGAAGCCACCGTTCAGGCCGAAGAGGATGCCAAGCCCAAGCGCAAGCGTCGTCGTCGCCGTCGGAAAAAGAGCAATGGTTCTGACGAAACTCCTGAGGTGAACGCGGAAGAGGGTGACGCAGCGGCGTCCGAGGAATCGGATGAAGCCAAAACCGAAGCGGCGGATGACGCAAAACCTGAGGGTGAAGCATCTGAGACTGCCGAAGAAGAAAATGCGGCCAAGCCCAAGCGCCGCCGTGCACCGCGCCGCAAGAAGAAGGACGCGGAACCTGTTGAAGCTACGGAAGAAGTCGCCGCTGAAGCTGTTGTGAGCAAAGATGCCCAGGCCGCAAGCCCTGAAGCGCCGGCCGAGGAAACTGGTGTGACAGAAGCACCTGTTGAAGCTCCTGTCGAAACCGCCGAAAAGGTTGAACAGGCCGAAGCGGTGGCAGAACTGCCCACGCCCGAAGCGGAAAGCGCCGTTGAAAAACAGGTTGAACCTGCAGAGGCTGAACAACCCGAACCTGTGGCTGAGGTGATCTCAGAAGATCTGCAGGAACCAGTGGAAATCATGGTTGAAGAAGCACCTGAGCCGGTTCTGGAGGTCGTAGCCGAAGAGCCAGAGCAGCCCGCCAAACCCAAGCGGCGTGGCTGGTGGTCACTAGGTCAGTAACAAGAAAAGGCGGGCCAGGTGCCCGCCTTTTTCTTTTTGGCCGATCTTAGTGAGATTTCTGGATCAAATAGATCTGATGGCCGTCCGCGTCTTCCTGCGACAGCAATTGGTGCCCGCTCTCGACGCAGAAATGCGGGACATCAATTATGGCGGCAGGATCATCTGCCAGCACGCGCAGAACGGCCCCCGCAGGCATGGATTTCAAACGCTTGCGCGCTTTCAGGACGGGCAAAGGGCACAACAGACCCAGCGCATCGAGTGTTTCTGATGGATTTGACATAAGGTTCAGATATTTCCACTTTGGCGGGGTGTCCAGCGTGCAACCACGAGGATGTGACCGATTGGCCCCGTGACGTTGGCCGCCTCATACCATATGTGCTTGAACATGTTCGGAATAGATATCATCGACGCGGGCCTGCTGCCTGCCATGTTCATCGCGATGCTGGGCGGGCTGATCAGCTTTCTGTCGCCCTGCGTTCTGCCCATCGTTCCGCCGTACCTGGCTTATATGAGCGGTGTGACGATCAACGAAATGCAGGATGAGGCGAAAGCACGCCGCAAGGCAACCTTGGCCGCCCTGTTCTTTGTTTTGGGCCTGTCTACGGTGTTTTTGTTGCTGGGTTTCACCGCTTCTGCCTTCGGAGTGTTTGTCCTGCAGAATCAGGTGTTGTTCGCAAAGATCTCTGGCGCAGTGGTCATCGTCTTTGGCCTGCACTTTCTGAACGTCTTCCGTATCCCGTTTCTGGACCGCGAAGCGCGGATTGAGACTGGTGATTCCGGTGGATCTGTGTTTGGCGCTTATATCCTTGGTCTGGCCTTTGCTTTTGGCTGGACACCGTGCATTGGGCCGCAGCTGGGGGCGATCTTGTCGCTGGCCGCGTCCGAGGCCTCGGTCGCGCGGGGAACCCTGTTGTTGGGCGTTTATGCGGCGGGCCTGGGTATTCCATTCCTGCTGGCTGCGATGTTCCTGAACCGGTCGATGTCGGTGATGAACCGGATCAAGCCTTACATGGGCACCATTGAAAAGGTGATGGGGGGCTTGTTGCTATTCGTGGGCATCATGCTGATCACCGGTCTGTTCACTGAATTCAGCTGGTGGCTGTTAGAGACATTCCCGGCACTGGCGAATTTCGGATGATTTGCTGATCTGACTTACCTTGACGCTTAGCCTGCGTTAACCTGCGCTGCAGAAGGTAAGGCCATGAGCAGTCAGAAAAATCAACCTCGAGTGTGTAAACGCCGGGTATTCTATATACCCGGCTATGACCCGATTCCGCCGCGGCGGTATCGTGAGCTGTATAGAACCGAAAGCAAGTTGCAGGCCGAGATTTCCGGCTATGAAATTTCGACGTCCGCCAAGTCAGGCGATGGCCCCTATGGATGGCATGTCACATCACGTCAGGACGGGGTCGAAGTTCAAGTTGATGTGGAGGTTCTCGTCTGGTCGGATCTGGTGCGTGACAGCATGTCCAACTCGATCCCGGCGACCTATCTGCAACTGGTGCGGACCGCATGGATCTATATGTCGTCCGGAACGCTGTGGCGCCTGATGCGGTTGCGCAAGGGGCCGGTTATTGCCGCACTGTACCCGGTTGGAATGTTGGTGGCTCAACTGCTGTTGGCGATCTTGCTAGCCGGGGCCATAACATGGGTTTTGACGCCGTTTATCGATTGGTTCGGCGTAATACTTGCAGTTGGTGCCGCCTACGGTTTGATGCGCTGGTTTCGCCAGCAAGACGGCCAGCTTTTTGCTTATTACCTGATGCATGATTATGCCTATTCCGCAAAACTCAAAGGGGCGACGCCAGTTGAATTACGCAATCGCCTGCGTGCATTCGGTGCTTTGATCCAAGAGGCGCTGAATTCAGACGCAGACGAGGTGCTGGTCGTCGGGCATAGCTCAGGGGCCCATCTGGGTGTCAGTGTTCTGGCCGATGTTATCCGAGACAGCAGGCAGCGCGACGACAGCCCCGCGTTTTCGTTCCTGACATTGGGGCAGGTCGTGCCCATGGTATCATTTCTACCCGAGGCGCAGGGTTTGAGGGCGGACTTGAAATTCTTGTCCACGCAGGAAGGCCTGACCTGGGTCGACGTCTCGGCCCCCGGTGATGGCTGTTCTTTTGCGCTGTGCGATCCGGTTTCCGTCAGCGGTGTCGCCACCGCCGAAAAGAAATGGCCGCTGGTTCTGTCTGCGGCCTTTACCCAGACCCTGTCCCCCGAACGCTGGAAGAACTTGCGATGGAAATTCTTCCGCCTGCATTTCCAGTATCTTTGCGCCTTCGACAAGCCCGATCGGTATGACTATTTTCGCATCACTGCCGGGCCTCAAACCTTAGGTCAGAGGTTTGAGGGACGGGCACCGTCGAAATCGCGGATGGATAAGCCGGTCTCAAAATACATCTCGGTGAAGGTATGACGCCGCCCAAGCCAACTTCGCGCCCCGATAAAGTATCGCTTTGGCGGTATCTGAGGTTGTTTCGCAAGGATATTCTGTCAGCCCAACCCCATAAGCTGTACCGCGCCTGGATGGCCGAATTTCGCACGCCGTTCTTTCGATCATATTTGGTAAATCAGCCAGAATTGATCGACACAGTTCTGAAAAAACGCCCTGATGATTTTCCCAAATCAAACCGCATAAGTGAAGGGCTGCGTCCGTTGCTGGGGGACTCTGTCTTCCTGACCAATGGGGACACCTGGAAGAGGCAGCGCAGGATCATTGATCCCGCGTTCGAAGGCGGCCGTTTGAAAGATACCTTTCCGGCGATGCACGCGGCTGGTCAAGCAGCGGTGGATCGGTTGCGCTTGCAGTCTGGTGGCGTCGTTGAGTTTGAAGAGGTCACCAGCCATATCGCGGCGGATGTCATCTTTCGCACCTTGTTTTCGGTGCCCATCGAACACGAAATTGCCGCTCAGGTTTTTGACAAGTTTCGCAGCTATCAGCGCGAACAACCCATTCTGAACATTGCGGCCTTTGTCCCTCTACCAAAATGGTTGCCGCGATTGCATTCAAGACGCACCAAGAAGAATGCCAAGGATATCAGGGCGCTAATCCGGCGTCTTACGGCGGGTCGGGCTGAACTGATCGCTCGTGGCGGCGCGCCGGATGATCTGGCAACCAAGATCATGACCACGCGTGATCCCGAAACCGGGCGTGGGTTTGACACGCAGGAAATGGTTGATCAGGTGGCGATTTTCTTTCTTGCCGGACACGAAACCAGCGCGTCCGCGCTGGCCTGGACGCTGTACCTGATGGCCTTGTATCCCGAATGGCAGGACAGGCTAGCCGAGGAAGCTGTGGCGCTCGACACGCCCGATTTTGCTGTAATGTCTCGCCTAAAACTCAGCCGGGACGTGTTCCGCGAAGCGCTGCGGCTTTACCCGCCCGTGCCGATGATGGTGCGTGAGGCGACATGCCCCGAACGCTTTCGCAACAGGGATATCCCCGAAGGGTCGCAAATCGTGATCAGTCCGTGGCATCTGCATCGGCAGGTAAGGCTCTGGAAACGTCCCGACGAATTTGATCCGACCCGGTGGGGAACTGAGAATGGAAAGACCTGCCAGCGCAACGCCTACATTCCGTTCTCGACGGGGTCCCGCGTGTGTCCCGGTGCCGGATTCGCCATGATCGAGGGGCCGCTTCTGTTATCCATGCTTTTGCGACACTTCCGGTTCGAGTTGGTCGCTGGACAAACGCCGATTCCGATCGCGCATTTGACCGTTCGATCGAAAGACGGAATTTGGTTGCGCTTGGTTGAGCGCTAACAAACTACCATCCTTTCACGCCTTGCTGTATGCGGTTTTAAATCGCGGAATCATATTGAACGGGAAAGTCTTATGTCATCAGCAGAACAGCGCACACAAATGTCCGACGGCGCAGGATTCATCGCAGCATTGGATCAAAGCGGTGGCTCGACCCCCAAGGCGCTGGCGCTTTATGGCGTGGACGCATCTGAATACAGCTCGGACGAAGAGATGTTCGGTGAAATCCAGAAAATGCGCGCGCGGATCATTCTGGCGGATGATTTCACCAAGGACAAAGTGATCGGCGCGATCCTGTTCGAACGCACTCTGGGCGAGCAAATTGATGGTCAGAAGGTCGCCGACTATTTGTGGTCAGTGAAAGGCATAGTACCTTTCCTCAAGATTGACAAAGGCTTGGAAGACGAAGCGAATGGCGTTCAGATGATGAAACCCATCCCGGGTCTGGCCGCAACACTGGCCAAAGCCGACGGTGTTTTCGGCACTAAGGAGCGCTCGGTCATTCATGAGGCAAACGCCGAAGGCATCGCGGCCCTTGTTGCACAGCAGTTCGACGTTGCGCGCGAAGTCGTGGCTGCCGGAATGGTTCCGATTGTTGAGCCTGAGGTGAACATCAACTCCGCCACCAAAGCCGAAGCCGAAGACATCCTTAAGGCTGAAATCCTGAAAAACCTTGATCAATTGGCTGACGGACAGGACATCATGCTCAAACTGACGATTCCTAACCAAGCTAACCTCTATGACGAATTGGCCGATCATCCGCGTGTTCTGCGCGTGGTTGCGCTGTCGGGCGGTTATTCGACGGAACAGGCCTGCGATCTGCTGGGCCAGAACGGTAAGATGATCGCGTCTTTCTCGCGCGCGTTGACCGAAGGCCTGTCAAAACAGCAATCCGATGCCGAGTTCAACGCGGCCCTGGGCGGAAACATCGACAAGATTTTCCGCGCGTCAGTCTAAACACTATTGGGGTTTGGTGAATTCGCGGCGCAACTGCGCCGCTTTTTCACGCATGACGCAATCTTCGGCGTGATCATTCACCAGCCCCATTGCCTGCATGAAGGCAAACACGGTCGTCGGCCCGACAAACTTCCAGCCCCGTTTTTTCAGGTCTTTCGACATCGCCACAGACTCCGGCGACGTTGAAGCGGTTTGCGGGGCAGGCGGTGTATCCGCCTCGTATCGCCACACATATGCGGCCAGAGACCCTTCGGCAGCGATTAACTCTTGCGCGCGGCGTGCGTTGTTAATCACGGCCTCGATCTTTCCGCGATGTCGCACAATTCCTGCATCTTGTAACAAACGCTGTGTATCTGCATCATCAAACGCGGCTACTGCGTTGATATCAAAAGATTTGAAGGCTTTCCTAAAATTCTCGCGCTTAGACAGGATGGTGCGCCAGCTTAGACCGGACTGAAAGCTTTCGAGGCATAGCTTTTCGAACAGGCGTTGGTCGTCACCAACCGGATACCCCCATTCCTGATCGTGATAGTAAAAGAACTCGGGCGCGGCCTGACACCACGCGCAGCGTGGTTTTCCGTCTGGCCCTAGAACTGTATCAACCACCGGCATGTACTCCTTTTGTTCCCCCTTACTGTAAGCGGTTTCAGGATGTCAGAGCAAGACTGATTTACTTGGATTGATACCAGTTTAGAATGAAAACCCTTATGGCCGATGCAAGTCCGATGTCCGGGTCACGCTCGATATCAATTTCGGCCGCCAGAGCGTTGATCGGTAGGTTTTTTTCCTTGGCAATGGTCCGGAACGCCTGCCAGAATTCATCTTCCAGCGATACGGATGTCCGATGGCCTTTCAGCGTCAGGGATCGTTTGACTGGGCGTCCGCTCATTTGTCCAACTTACGGCCTTCATGGTCTTGGTTCAGCTTGTGCTGCTGTTTTTTCGCCAGATCCTTTTCGGCCTTGTTGCGCCCAAAAGTAATGGCGTTTTGATCAGCGCGGGCCTTGTTTTCGGTCCGCGCTTTTTCTTTTCGATATTTGTTCAGATTGACCGGTTCCGTCATTGCGCAAGTCTCACTTTGGTCAGACTATCGAACAATTCCGCGCTGCTGTCATCTGAAAGGCATTCGACACTCACGGTGTCCAGAAAATCGGCCTGCGACGAGGGTGAGACCGGTGGTTGATCGGACAATGTCTCAAGGATCTTCCCGCCCAGATCCAACAGTGCAGGGCGTACCTCGGTTGTCAGGTCCGCATAGTTTTCGGGAACAGAGGTATGGTCTTCGGTCCACCGTTCAATCCAACAGGATTGAATCTCTTTCGCGGCTTCGATCTGCACTTCGAAAAAAAGCTGCGCGCTGTCCGGGTCAACGCCCGCAAGCGCTGCTTGTTCCAAGGTTTTGTCAATTACGACTTTCTCACGCTCAAGGTCTTCGACCGGGCGGTCATTGGCGTGTTTGAACGCAGCAACGTCCTGCATCCATTCCAGCCGAGAGTCGATCAGGTCGAACAGGTCAGCCTGAGCTGAGGTCGCTGTGCCCGCAATAAGCAGGCACAGGCAGGTTGGTTTGCGCCACGCGATCATTTGGGGCCGATCATGTGCTCGGGCCGGACAACCGCATCGAATGTCTCCTCATCAACAAAGCCCAGCGCAATGGCCTCTTCCTTGAGGGTCGTGCCGTTCTTATGCGCCGTTTTGGCGACAGTAGTGGCGTTGTCGTAACCGATGGTCGGGGCCAGCGCCGTGACCAGCATCAGCGATTCCTTCATCAGCTTGTCGATGCGCGGTTCATTGGCCTTGATGCCCAGCAGCATACGCTCGGTAAAGCTGTCGGTGGCATCACCCAGCAGCTGAATGGATTGCAGCAGATTGTACGACATCATCGGATTGTAGACGTTCAACTGGAAATGACCCTGTGAGCCAGCGAATTTCATCGCCGCATCGTTCCCGATTACATGCGCGGCCACCTGAGTCAGCGCTTCGGCCTGCGTCGGGTTCACCTTGCCGGGCATGATTGACGAACCCGGCTCATTCTCAGGCAGGATCAGCTCACCCAAACCAGACCGCGGGCCAGAGCCCAGGAACCGGATGTCATTCGCGATTTTGTAGCAAGAGCCAGCAATGGTCGCCAGCGCGCCTGACAGGAACACCATGGCGTCATGTGCAGCGAGGGCTTCGAACTTGTTCGGTGCCGTTACGAAGGGCAGGTTAGTGATGTCAGCCATGTTCTTGGCGACGGCCTCATCCCAGCCATCATGCGTGTTCAGGCCGGTGCCGACAGCGGTACCGCCTTGCGCCAGTTCATAGATGCCGGGCATTGCAGCCTCGACGCGAGCGATCCCTTGGCGGATCTGGTGCGCATAGCCGCCGAATTCCTGTTCCAGGGTCAAAGGGGTCGCATCCTGAGTGTGTGTGCGGCCGATCTTGATGATACCGGCAAACTCTTTGGCTTTCGCTTCCAGCGCGGATGCAAATTTCTCAAGCCCGGGCAGCAATACGTCGCGCACGCTCATGGCGGTGGCAATATGCATTGCTGTCGGGAAAGTGTCGTTCGACGACTGCCCCATGTTGCAGTGGTCGTTGGGGTGCACCGGTTCTTTTGAACCGATCACACCACCCATGATCTCAATCGCGCGGTTTGCGATGACCTCATTCGAGTTCATGTTCGACTGAGTGCCCGAACCGGTTTGCCAAACGACCAGCGGGAAGTTGTCGTCAAACTTACCCTCAATCACTTCACCCGCGGCCTGGATAACAGCGTCGGCGATCTTGGCATCCAGCTTGCCGATGGCTTTGTTCTCCATCGCGCAGGCCTTTTTTATAACGCCCAGCGCCCGTACGATAGCGACGGGTTGCTTTTCCCAGCCGATCGGAAAATTCATGATCGAGCGTTGAGTCTGTGCACCCCAATATTTGTCGGCGGGAACTTCCAACGGGCCAAAGCTGTCGGATTCGGTGCGGGTCTGGGACATCGGTCACTCCGTCTAGTATGCAGTCGTATGCCGTTTACCCGTGACGGCGTCATCGCGCAATCGGCCAGTTGCGCGCACCATAAGCGTAAGCCGACCAAAGGTATAGGCGTTGGGGTGGGGCATTTTTCTTTGATACACAGGTGCTAGGACCATTGTGTGCGCCTGTGACTGGGGTAGAATAGCAAGATCAAAACGCTGGAGGGTCAGGTGCTGCAATTTAACGGGGTTAATCCGCTGCGGCTTATCGCATTCGCGGTGGGTGCCGTATTCTGGCTTGTCTTTGCCAATCTTCAGGCCCAGGCCGGGGACATCACGCCCTTTATCGGGGATTACGTAGGTTCAGCCAATTTGGTTGACGATGACGGTACCGAAACCCCACGCGATATGAGCGTTTCGATCCATCAAACCAAAGAGGGATTTAACGTCAGCTGGAAGACCACGACCTATAAGCCGGATGGCCGGGTCAAAGATCAATCCTTCTCGATCGATTTCAAGCAATCTGACAGGTCCGACGTGTATTCAGCGGCGATGAAACGCAATGTGTTTGGTCACGAGGTGCCCCTGGACCCAATGCAAGGCGAACCGTTCGTGTGGGGCCGGATCGAGGGCGAGACTCTGACGGTGTTCTCGTTGTTCATTGATGAAAACGGTGGCTATGAATTGCAGCAGTTCGATCGCACGCTGGCCGAGGGTGGGCTGAACCTGTCCTTTTCGCGGTTCCGTAACGGGATTAAATCCCGCTCGGTCGATACGTTCCTCGAAAAACAGTAAACCCCGCGAGAGGCGGGGTTTGTAAGTCTGAGCCTACTTTCTGAAGCTGTCCAGTGAAACGACATCCGCGTCTTGCTGGATCGGAGTTTCCTCAACCTCAATCGTTTCATCAACGATATGGGTTGCGACCTCTTCTTCGTCCTCCGGGCTTTCAAAACGCAGCCCGAATTCAACCGACGGGTCCACGAAAGTTTTGATCGCATCATACGGAATATAAAGCGGTTCGGGCGCGTCACCGAAATTCAGGGTGATCGCGAAACCATTGTCGCCGACCTCAAGGTTTTCGAACCAGTGCTGCATGACGACCGTCATTTCTTCGGGGTAACGTTCGCGCAGCCAGTCAGCTATTTCAACTCCGTCCTGCCGTGTATCGAACGTGATAAAGAAATGATGCGCCCCAGGCAGACCGTTTTCAGAAACGTTGGTCAGAACCTTCTGAATGAGGCCGCGCATCGCGGTGTGCATCAGGGTTCCATAATCGATGTCCTGCGACATGTGTGATCCTCAAAAGTGGTTATCCCAAGCATAGGGGATTCGTTCGGAAACGAAAGACCGGGAGTTGGTGGATTGTTCAAAGAAAATGAAAACCGATTCCGGCCACGGCCATCAGAGCCAGGGTCATTCCCATGCCGAATTTTAGCTTGAATATCAACACCCCGGCCATGAACGTCAAAAGCAGCGCTTTTATGTTCAGTGTTGCAAGTTCGGGCCATGGGATGGTTAGGGGTCCCCATGCCAATTCCGGGATTGTTCCGAAAAGAACGTTAAGAGCAAACCACACGGAAAGGTTGAGAATCACGCCAACAACCGCCGCCGTTATCCCGTGCAAGGCTGCGGACAGCCGTGGACGGGCGGCCAATTGGTCAAGATAGGGCGCGGCAAGGAAGATCCACAGGAAACACGGAACAAACGTGGCCCAAAGTGCCACCGCGCCAGCGGCAAGTGCCAAAGGGAAGCCGCCTGAAATCTGCCCCGTCAGCATGGCCACAAATTGCGTCACCAGTATCAAAGGACCCGGCGTTGTTTCCGCCAGCCCCAGCGCATCAATCATCTGATCTGTGCTGATCCACTGATACTTGTCGACGACGGTTTGGGTCATATACGCCAGAACCGCATAGGCGCCGCCGAACGTAACAACCGCCAGACGGGCGAAGAACCACCCGAGATCGCTCAGCAATTTCTGACCAGTCACGCTCAGCAACACCAATGGGCCAAGCCATAGGGTCAGCCAGATGGCACAGGCGCGCAGCGGGCGCGTCGTACTTGGGGCAGGGGGTGTTTGGGCGGTGTTGGCCTCACCCTTGAAGCTCAGATACCCCCAAAGCGCTGCAGCCAGAATGATCAAGGGAAAAGGCAGGTTAAAGGCAAAGATTGCAACAAAGCCCAATCCGGCGATTGCTCGGTGTTCCACATCGGTCAGGGCTTTGCGTGACAGATTTCTAAGCGCCTGAAGGACAATGATGATTACCGTGGCCTTCACACCAAGGAAAGCGGCCTGAACCAGAGGCAGGTCCCCAAAAGCTGCGTAAAGCCCTACTAAAACGGCGATGATCAGCGCGCCGGGAATAACGAACAGGCCGCCGGCGATCAACCCTCCGGTCACACCGCGCAGCCGCCAGCCGGCATATGTGGCAAGTTGCATCGCCTCGGGCCCGGGCAACAGCATGCAAAAGGACAGCGCCCGCAGATACGATTGTTCGTCCAGCCACGGGCGTTTTTCCACCAATTCCTGATGCATCAGTGAGATTTGAGCCGCAGGCCCCCCAAAGGACAAAAGCCCGATGCGTCCAAAGATACGAACCAGCTCCGATAGGGTCGGAGTCATGATTTGCGATCCATTGGCCAGTCGTGTTGTTCTTCAAACCCGTCGCGCGCCCAGCGATACAGCGCATCGTACAGATGCATTCCTGCAGCAAGGTTTTCGTGATCGTCACGGTATTGCCGGGACAACCCGACAGAGACCGCAAGCAACCCGGCAGCTTCTGGTGCAAGGTCATGGCGATTGGTGTCTGCGGCCCTAACGATCGTTGCAAGCCGATCCAGCGCGGGCATGTGTAGTGCGAATTCGTCCAGCATAGTGTCAAAGGTACATTTGTCTTGCCGGTGGCTCCAATGAGCGCCTTCGATGTCAAAAGGGGTCGCGTCAAATATTGCAGCGGTGGCGTCGACTTCCGACGGGGCAACAAACAGGAACCGGGCATTTGGGTCCACAAACCGCCGGATCAGCCAGGGGCAGGCGATGCGATCGATCTTTGGTCGGTGTCGAGTTACCCAAAGGGATCCTTCGGGCTGCAGCATCGAAAACGCCTTCGCAGGCACACGCGGCGCGTCTGGCATGTCTCGCCACGCAAACATACCGCCCTCCAGATACTCGGCCTGAACACCTTCGCCCCGCAACAAAGAAACGACGGCCTGGCTGAGTTTCTTGCCTTTCTGGCAAATTACGACTGCAGGTCGGTCACCGATCAGGTTGACCAGCCCTTCGATATCTTTCGCAGGATGGCGTATTGAGCCGGGGATAAGATACGGGTCAGCCTCAAAATCCACATCCATACAGATGTCGATCAGAATGGGGGATTGCGGCGTACCTATCAGTCTTAACAATTGCTTTGGGGTGATCGAGTTTGGCGCGGGCACAGCATGTCTCCTGGTTTTGTCGGATACATGCGAAACTTGGGCTGACGCCTCACGGGGTGTTCGCAATCTTACCCCATGGCACTTGCTACCGCGTAAGCGCCGAGGGGGTCAAGATTGCTTATTTGGTCAGGCCCAATCCAGCCTTTGACCGGTCATACACACAGGCAAAGTGTCCTGCGGGAACTGGCCGAGCTGTTCGAAGAGTGAGATGAAATCGAACTGGTTATACGCCTCAACCATTCGGCCGTTTTTGATCCGCCCCATGACGCTGCCGGTGGCCTGAAGCGGGGCACCATTATCGGCGCGCGTTGTGCGCAGGTGAATGATGGCGGATACCCAATCGCCGTTTTCGATGATTTTGGGCATATCGACCTGAATGTCCCCAAGGATATGGCGAAAGGCCATGACCAGATCCCGGAAATCATCCGCACCGACCTGCATTTCCGGAATAAGCCCTTCAGCCATGGCTTCGGGGGCGAAATATTGGTCAATCGCGTCGGTATTGCCGTTTTCCCAAACCTCGGAATACCACTCTCTGAGTAGATCTGCGTGCGACATCCCAGCTCTCCTTATTCTGCTGGGGTCAGCATGAGACCAAAAAGTGAAAAAACTCTGAACATGTACATGCCCAGCGAAAAACTCAGACTTTAAGTGGAAAGTGCAGGTTTCTGTTGCCAGGTACCTGCGAACCCCGCCTTACGCGGCTAGGCGCAAGGACTTAAGTTTCGGTCTTGCTACTGCTTACGCAGCAACTGCAACCGGAGCACGATTGTCATTTGCAATTGTACTTTTCGGGCCGATACGGTGGCACCCCGCCGAGACAAAGCTAACCCCTTTAGACGTTCGTCGATCCTATTTCGGCCCCATGATCCCCAAATGAAGGATGTTGGTGGAGCCGCCGGGTACCGCCCCCGGGTCCGATCCGCTTATTACGAGCGCGTTTATGTCCATAGTCCCGAAGGACATACCCTATATAGGTGAGCCTGCGGGTAGATGCAAACCGGGAATCTTGCCGGGCGTTGGAAATAATTACAGTGGGTTAGGCGGCCCTGTTGATGTTGGCCAGTATCAACCAAAGTGCAAGGACCAGTTCGATTCCACCAAAAGTAGCCGCCTTGACCAACGGTGGGTTGTCCAGAAAGACTGAAACAAACCGGCCCAATGCCGCGCCCGCGTAGACAACCCCCAGCATGGCGTAGGCCATCGGGTTGTTGAGGAACAATACAGCCACGCCAGTGACGACGAAAAGCCCGCCGACCGAAGCACGCATCTCGCTCAGTCCCATGTTGCTGTTGGTGGTGCTCAGATCCAGCGCGCCCAAAGTAAAGCTGGGCGCGAGAAACCCGAACAAGCCGAACCCAATGGTCATGAGGGCTGCAATCACGTTCAAAGCGGTGGTCATTTCATCTTCCTTACGCCGGACTACGTCGCTGCTGCGCCACGTCTTGCGCCAATTGTCTTGTGTAGCTCTCAAGCTCAACTAGCGTCGCGTCCACTTTGGTCGAGTCGCGATTTTCCAGCGCATTGGCGATCTGATTGTGGAAGGCAATAATTGCTTCCCGGGACCGCGCCGTGAAGGTGATCATGTTCATCAATGGCTGCATGGCTTCGACCGCGCCGGCCAGTTGATAAGACAGCACGGGATTGCCTGCGCCATCCACCAGGGCTCGGTGAAACGCCACGTCCGAGGCGCAGAATGCCTCATCCGTCAGGCCGGGTTGGGATTGGCGGTGAACTTCGGCCCGCATGGTGGCCAACTGATCCGCTGTACGGCGTTGCGCGGACAAGGCGGCGCAGGCGCGTTCGAGCGCAAAGCGCGCTTCGCAGGCGGTGTCGAAACTGACTGCATTCATCGACAGTAGCAGGGTCGAGGTCGTGATCTGTTGGGAATACGCACCCTCGAAACTTAACCGGTTCACAAATGCACCACCGCTTGCACCGCGTTGCGTGCGGATCAGGGATTGCGCCGCAAGACGCTTCAAAGCCTCGCGCACGGTTGGGCGAGATACCTGGAATTGCTCGGACAATTCTGCCTCGGAGGGCAAACGTTCATCCACGATCAATTCGCCCGAGATGATTGCGTCACGAATAGCCTGAGCGATCTGAGCCGACAGATCAGCAGGTTTTTTGGGGTCGATTTTCATATTCCGGGGACCGTTGGTGAATTTTTATTTGTCTGACATTTAAAAGTCTGACATTTGAAAAGCAAGGACTGAGTCGGGAGGAGCGCGTGAGTCGCACAGTTCTACGCACCGCATTTTGGCTGGGGTTTTATGCCCTGATCCTGTCCGCGTGGTCGGTTATGTTCACAATGAGCCGCGACATGGATCTGGATTGGATCGGTCGCCCCGGCCCAATGGGTCAGGCCATGGCGGCCATGGACCCGCGTATGGACATGTATATGCCCATGGCCGAGTTTGGCCCGCTGTTCTGGATGTGGGCTATCATGATGGCGGCGATGATGCTGCCGACGCTCGTGCCGACGTTACGCAGCTATGACGATCTGATCCGCAGCGCCAATGGCTCGCGCGCAGGTTGGTTGGGTGTTCTGTCCGGATATCTGGTCGTCTGGGTTGGCTTTGCAGCTTTGATCACCGGTGTTCAGTTGGCGCTTTTGTTTGGTGGGGTCGTTGACATGCTGGGCATCGGTAAATCCAGGTATTTCGCAGGCGGCTTGATGATCGCCGTCGGCGCATTTCAGTTCACCCGCGCGAAAGAGGTCTGCCACGGCGTCTGCCATGCCCCCATGTCCTATTTTCTGGGGCACTGGAAAACCGGGTTCACTGGCGGATTGCGCATGGGGCTGGGTTTGGGCGCATTCTGTGTGGGCTGCTGCTGGGGCTTCATGGCGCTTGGTTTTGTTGGCGGTGTCATGAGCCTGTTGTGGATGGGTCTCGCGACCCTGTTCATGGTTTTGGAGAAACTACCCCAGATCGGGCACGCAGTGACCCGACCGATGGGATTTGCATTGATTGCGGGCGGTCTTGTTCTGCTCGTCTATCCAATAAGCTACGGAGGATAAGCCTATGGCTAAGAACAGAAAACCCGAGGCCGACAAGCTGCCGATCAGTCAGCGCATTGACAGCCGTATGCCTAATCCCAAGCGGCGCGAGATGAGCCCGACAGATTGGGCAATCAAAGGCGAATTGATCCTGAACTGCTCGTGCGATGTGTTCTGCCCCTGCGTGGTTTCATTGGGCGCGCATCCTCCGACTGAGGGGCATTGCCACGCGTGGATGGGTATTATCGTTGATGAGGGCCACTATGAAGGCGAAGACCTGTCCGGTCTGAATGTCGGGCTGCTGGTCGATATTCCGGGCCGAATGGGCGAAGGGCAGTGGAAAGTGGCCGCTTATGTCGATGAGCGTGCCAGCGGCAAGGCCTACAACGGGCTGTTGCAGATCTTCAGCGGTCAGGCGGGCGGGACCACCGGTTTGTTTACCATGCTGGTCAGCGAGATTATCGGGGCCGAGCGCGCTCCGGTTCAGATTGAGCGCGACGGCAACAAACGCCGCATCGCGATTGGCCGCAAGATTCAGGGTGAGATTGAGATGCTGGGCGGCAAGGACCCCGAGCATCCGGTCATGGTGTCAAACTCGAAATATTGGATGGGTCCGGACATCATCGTGGCCCGCGGCACCAAGTCCAAGGTGCGCGACTACGGCCGTGTCTGGGATTTTGGCGGAAAATCTGCCGAAATCTGCCCAATTGACTGGCATGGGCCAAAGTGATGATCACCGCCGCCTATGCGCAAGAGATGGCCCGATATAATCACTGGCAAAACAGTCAGTTGAAGGGGTTTCTTGCCGCACTTTCGAATGAGGACCTGACCCGCGAGTGCGGAGCGTTTTTTGGTTCGATCCTGGGCACGGCAAATCATCTGCTTTGGGGGGACTGGATATGGATGTCGCGGTTTGACAAAGGGCACGGTCCCGGCGGCGGCATCCCGGAAAGCCCGTCACTTTGCGCCGATCTGGCAGAATGGTTGCCGCTGCGCGATCAGATTGACCAGCGGATCACCCAATGGGCTGTGTCCTTGAATGACGAGGACCTGCGCGGCCCGTTCACATGGTTCTCGGCCGCCAAAGAAGCCGATGTCACGAAACCGTATGCGCAATGCGTCAATCATTTCTTCAACCACCAAACACATCACCGGGGCCAGCTGCATCAAATGCTGACCGAAACAGGTTCTGCTGCACCGGTGAGCGATCTGGTTTTTCTGCCTGAGGAGGCTTAAGTGGCTCAGATCTCACTCTCGCGTCGCCTGCGCCGAACACCTTTTTCGGATGGTGTCGAAGCTGCTGGGGTTAAGGGATATACGGTATATAACCGTATGTTATTGCCCACTGTTTTTGAATCCGTCGAAGCGGACTACCGGCATCTGAAAACCCATGTGCAGGTTTGGGATGTTTCCTGCGAACGGCAGGTCGAACTGCGTGGGCCGGATGCCGCGCGGCTGATGCAAATGCTGACGCCACGGGACCTGCGGCGGATGTTGCCCGGTCAGTGCTTTTACGTTCCCATTGTCGATGAAACAGGCGGAATGCTGAATGATCCTGTGGCGGTGAAGCTTTCGGAAGATCGGTGGTGGATTTCGATCGCCGACAGCGACCTGTTGCTTTGGGTCAAGGGCATTGCCAACGGATACCGTCTGGATGTGCTGGTCGACGAACCCGATGTGTCTCCGCTGGCGATACAGGGGCCGAAGGCGGATGACCTGCTGGCCCGTGTTTTTGGCGACCGGGTGCGTGACATTCGTTTCTTTAAATTCGACAAGTTCGAGTTCGAGGGACGTGAACTTGCAATCGCGCGTTCCGGGTATTCCAAACAAGGTGGTTTCGAAATCTATGTCGAGGGTTCGGACATCGGTATGCCCTTGTGGAACGCGCTGTTTGCGGCGGGCGAAGACCTGCAAGTCCGTGCGGGCTGTCCCAATCTGATCGAACGGATTGAGGGTGGGTTACTGTCATACGGCAACGACATGACCGACGACAACACGCCGCATGAATGCGGTTTAGGCAAGTTCTGTAACACCCATACGGCGATCGGTTGTATTGGCCGAGACGCTCTGCTGCGCGTGGCCAAGGAGGGGCCGGTGCAACAAATCCGTCCGATCGCAATCGACGGCGACGCTGTACCACCATGCGACCGCCCTTGGCCGGTAGTGGCTGCAGGCAAGCGGATTGGCCAGATTACGTCGGCCGCATGGTCCCCGGATTTCAACACCAATGTTTCAATTGGAATGGTCAAACTGAGCCATTGGGAACCCGGCACACGGATTGAAATTGAAACACCGGACGGAATGCGTGGCGCAACCGTGCGAGACAAGTTCTGGATATGAACGGGAATTATCAGTTCAGCAAAGGCTGGTGACTGGTTGAAAAGAAAGGAAAGTTGAAATGTTCAATGCGTTGGTAATGGATAAGGACGAAAACAGCGGACTGGCAAGCGCTTCGGTCAAACAGCTTTCCGTTGGGGATCTGCCCCATGGCGAAGTGACAATCGCTGTTGAGTACTCGACCGTAAACTACAAGGACGGCCTTTGCATGTCGCCGAAGGGCGGCGGGCTGGTGCGCAGCTATCCGCACGTACCCGGCGTTGATTACAGCGGCACGGTCGAGGCGTCCTCGGACGATCGCTATAATCCCGGCGACAAGGTCGTTCTGACTGGCTGGCGTGTGGGTGAAGCGCATTGGGGCGGGTATTCCCAGAAAGCCAACGCTCTGGCCGACTGGTTGGTTCCATTGCCCGAAGGTCTGGACACACGTCAGGCCATGGCTGTGGGCACGGCCGGATTCACAGCGATGTTGGCGGTTATGGCGCTTGAGGATCAAGGCATGCAGCCGGGACATGGTCCTGTACTGGTGACCGGGGCCGCTGGCGGTGTTGGTTCGGTTGCGACCGCCATTCTGGCCAATTTGGGCTATGAGGTAGCTGCCGTGACAGGTCGACCAGAGGCGGGTGAATATCTGAAATCACTCGGCGCCACCACGATAGTCCCACGCGAGGTTTTAAATGAAACCGTGAAACGCCCGTTGGAAAGCGAGTCCTGGGCCGGGTGCATTGACGCGGTGGGGGGCGAGATGTTGGCCCGAGTGCTGGGTCAGATGAAATACGGTGCCTCAGTCGCAGCCGTTGGTCTGGCCGGAGGGGCAGGGCTGCCCGCAAGCGTCATTCCGTTCCTGTTGCGCGGTGTCAACCTGCTTGGCATCGATAGTGTGATGCAGCCCTATGACAACCGGGTGCGCGCATGGCAACGCGTCGCAACCGACCTGCCGATGGACAAGCTCGAGGCAATGGTTCATCCCGCGACCCTGGGCGATCTGCCTCAATTAGGTGCGGATATCCTAAAAGGGCAGGTCAAAGGCCGTGTTGTTGTCGATGTAAACGCCTGATTCCTATGCACATGGTCGAACCGGCTGACATCAATGTTGGCCGGTTCAGTTGCCATTGAAAGAACCCGAAAATGCCAGAAACACCTCTGGTCATTGGCTCAATTCCAGATCATCATTGCTATACATCCCATTTGCGATGGACTATGAGCCATGCAAACATCACCTGAAGACGGGGAGTGAGCAGCATGTCTGACGATTTTGAACTGGACACCGACGATCTGAAGCGCCGTATGGATGGCGCCATGGGCAACCTTAGAACTGAATTCGCTTCGCTGCGAACGGGCCGTGCGTCGGCGTCAATGCTGGAACCAGTTATGGTTGATGCCTATGGGTCGATGACCCCGATCAACCAGGTCGGCACCGTGAACGTCCCCGAACCGCGTATGGTGACGGTGAATGTTTGGGACAAAGGCCTGGTGGGCAAGGTTGAAAAAGCGATCCGCGAAAGTGGTCTGGGCATCAACCCCCAGCTGAACGGCACCATCATCATGCTGCCGATCCCCGAATTGAACGAAGAACGCCGCCGCGAGCTGGGCAAGGTTGCCGGGCAATATGCCGAGCACGCCCGTGTTTCGATCCGTAACGTCCGTCGCGATGGCATGGACCAGATCAAAAAAGCCAAGGCTGACGGCATGTCAGAAGACGATCAGAAGTTCTGGGAAAGCGAAGTCCAGGACCTGACCGACCAGATGATCAAGAACGTAGACGCCGCGCTTGAAACCAAGCAGGCCGAGATCATGCAGGTCTGAGCCCGCATCATGCCTGACACCACGCAACCCTCACCCGCTATCGGGCCACGCCACGTAGCCATCATCATGGATGGGAACGGGCGTTGGGCACAGGCGCGCAACCGGCCCAGGCTGTTTGGGCATCAGGCCGGTGCCCGGCGGGTAAGGGAAGTGGTCGAGGCCTGTCCGGAATTGGGCATCAAGTATCTGACTGTCTTTGCCTTTTCGACCGAGAACTGGAAACGGACCCAGGTCGAAGTCGCCGGGTTGATGAGCCTGTTTCGACGGTACATCATCAAAGAAGCGCGCAACCTGACCAAAGCCGGTGTGCGCGTGCGCTTTATCGGCGATCGGGTCCGTCTGGATTCCAAGCTGACGGAACTGATGGACACTTTGGAGGTTGCAACCCAGCACAACGATCTGGTGCACTTGACCATTGCTTTGAATTACGGCGGTCGGGATGAGGTTGCCCGGGCGACCAAACGGCTGGCGCGTGACGTCGCCGAAGGCCATTTGCGCCCTGAGGACGTGGATGAGGAAACTCTGCCCAAGTATTTGGATACGCACGTTCTTCCCGATCCGGATCTGGTGATCCGAACCAGTGGCGAAGCCCGTATATCCAACTTTCTTTTGTGGCAATCCGCCTATTCGGAATACGAATTCATTGACACGCTCTGGCCCGACTTCACCTCGGCCGAACTTGAACGGTTATGCCGAAATTTTGGAAGCCGTGACCGGCGGTTCGGAGCGGTTCCGGCATGAGCGAGGGCCGATGGTCTGACCTAACCGCCCGTGTTCTGTCTGCCGCGGTGCTTGTGTGCATCGGTTCGGTCGAAGTGTGGCTGGGGGGGCTGTGGTTCGAAGCCTTTATCGCAATCGCCTGCGGATTAATGACCTGGGAACTGGTGCGGATGATCGATCCCGACCGCAATGGTGTCGCGATCCAGTTGGGCATTCTCACCGGTGTTGCGGTCGTGCTCAGCTATCATCTTCCGCCGCTTTATACGCTGCCATTCCTGCTTGCACCGGCCTTGGTCGGGGCAGGGCAAATCAGTCGCTCCAAGGGGATCTATGCGCTTTTCGCTCTCTGGATCGCTGCGTCGGGTCTGGGCTTCATCTCAATCCGCGAAAACATGGGGTTCGGCTGGATGGTCTGGCTGATCTCGGTGGTCGTGGCAACGGATGTTGCGGGATACTTTGTTGGCAAAACCTTTGGCGGCCCTAAGTTCTGGCCAAAGGTCAGCCCAAAGAAAACATGGTCGGGCACCGCAGGCGGGTGGGCAGCTGCAGCTATAGTTGGCACGATCTTTGCCGTGCATGCCGGTTTTGGCGTCATGTTTGTGGTGATTTCGGTGCTTGCGTCGATGGCCAGTCAGGCCGGGGACATTGTCGAAAGCGCAACCAAACGCAAATTTGCGGTTAAGGACAGCTCGAACCTGATTCCAGGTCATGGCGGGTTTCTGGATCGCTTTGACGGCATGATGGGTGCGGCCCTTTTTGTTCTGATAGCCGGGATTCTCTATTCCCCCGGAGCGATGTGATGCGCAAAATCTCAATCTTCGGCGCGACCGGATCAATTGGGCAGAACACGATTGATCTGATTGATCGCGACCCCACCGCGTATGACGTCGTCGCTCTGACCGGCGGGGCGAATATCGAAAAACTGGCGGAAGATGCCCGGCGTTTGAACGCCGATGTGGCAATTACGGCCTATGAAGACCGTCTGGATGATCTGCGCGCGGCCCTTGCAGGTTCGGGTGTCGTAGTGGCCGCTGGTCAAAATGCGCTGACCGAAGCTGCGGCACGGCCCGCCGATTGGGTTATGTCGGCCATTGTGGGCGCAGCCGGTCTGGAGCCGGGCCTTGAAGTCCTAAGGCAGGGCAGCACGCTGGCGTTGGCCAATAAGGAAACGCTGGTCTGTGCCGGCGCGTTGGTTCTTGAGACGGCCAAAGCGAACAATGCGCGGCTTTTGCCGGTCGACAGCGAACATTCAGCCGTATTTCAGGCGCTTGTCGGCGAGGATATGTCTGCGGTCGAGCGTATCATCATCACAGCAAGTGGCGGCGCGTTCCGCGATTGGCCACTGAGCAAGCTAGCGCATGCAACAGTCGAGCAAGCCTCGAGCCATCCGAACTGGGATATGGGGCAGCGGATCACAATCGACAGCGCGTCAATGTTCAACAAAGCGTTGGAGCTGATTGAAACCAAAGAATTCTTCGGCGTGCCCCCGGATCAGATCGAAGTGCTGGTGCACCCGGAATCCATCGTTCATGCCTTAGTCGGGTTCCAGGACGGCGCTGTCATGGCCCATATGGGCGCCCCGGATATGCGCCATGCCATCGGGTACGCTCTCCACTGGCCCGACCGGAAGGGTTTGCCGGTCGAACGGTTGGATCTTGGAAAACTTGGGCAGCTGAGGTTCAGTGAACCTGATGAGGCGCGGTATCCCGCGCTGCGCTTGGCACGCGCCGTGATGGAACGCGGCGGCCTGTCAGGTGCTGTTTTCAACGCCGCTAAAGAACGGGCGTTGGATCGGTTCATTGCGCGTGAAGTCGGTTTCCTTCAGATGGCCGACATAGTCGAGACCGTTCTGGACAGGTTCGAGGCCGCAGGCGACCTTATTGATGCCCCTTTAACCCTTGATAACGTGCTGCAAACGGACCATTTGGCACGTATGTGGGTCGATGACATCGTCATCCAACGAGCAGGATAAAATTTTGGACGTACTTTCTCTGATCCCTCAGTTCGGCAATTTGCTGTATACGATCATTGCCTTTGTCATCGCACTTTCGGTGATCGTCGCAGTGCACGAGTACGGCCATTACATCGTTGGACGCTGGTCCGGTATTCATGCCGAGGTGTTCTCGGTCGGGTTTGGCCCGGTTCTTTGGAGCCGCATCGACAAGCGCGGCACACGGTGGCAGGTCGCCGCGCTGCCTTTTGGTGGGTATGTCAAATTCCTGGGCGACGCGAACGCGGCGTCAGGCAAAGACGAAACCGCGATGGAGGAAATTACCGAGCAAAGTCCGGAGGATCTGCGTCGCACAATGCATGGGGCACCTCTTTGGGCCCGGTCGGCTACGGTTGCCGCAGGTCCGGTTTTTAATTTCATCATGTCGATCCTGGTGTTTGGCTTGATTTTCTTGACCCAGGGCGTGACCAAAGACCCACTGACGGTCGGGACCTTGCACCCTTTGCCCGGCACTGTTCAGCAATTGCAGGACGGTGACGAAATCGTCGCCATTGGCGGTGTCGCAGTGCCCGATTTTGACGAGGCGGGCGCGTGGGCTGACTTTGTTGACGCTTTGCCGGTGGAACCGGTTCTGGATTATACTGTCATCCGCGATGATCAGACCATGGATGTGACCGGTCCCTGGCTGTTTCCGCCCCTGATTCAGCAAGTTAGCCCCCGCAGTGCGGCCATGGATATCGACCTTCAGCGTGGTGATGTCATCACGTCGGTCAACGGGGACCCGATCTTTGCATTTGATCAGTTGAAAGAGCATGTCGAAGGGTCCGACGGGAAAGTTCTGTTGCTGAATGTCTGGCGCGACGGGGCAGATCTTGAGTTCGCACTTGCCCCGCGCCGCACGGACGAACCGCAGTCAGAAGGCGGCTTTGTTACACATTGGCGCATCGGTATCGTTGGCGGGATGATGCTGGAACCCGCGACCGAGGCGGCCGGAGTTCTTGAATCCATTTCGGGCGGTGCACGTCAAACACTGCGCATTATAGACGGGTCGCTGTCCGGTATTTGGCACATGGTTACGGGGGCCATAAGCACCTGCAACATGTCCGGCCCGATTGGTATTGCCGAAACCTCGGGTGCCATGGCCAGCCAAGGTGCGCAAAGCTTCATCTTCTTTATCGCCGTGCTGTCTACCGCTGTTGGCCTGCTGAACCTGTTTCCAATACCGGCCCTGGACGGCGGACATCTGGTGTTTTATGCCTATGAAGCTGTTACAGGCAAACCGCCAAGCGATGGCGCGCTGAAGATATTGATGGGGGTAGGGGTATCCTTGATCCTCGGCTTGATGATCTTCGCCCTGTCCAACGATCTGTTCTGCTAATTGCGGCAATGCGCGCCAACAATAGCCGCAATTTCGCCCCAATCCGCAGATAGTTTTATCGCGTCTCAAATTTATGCGGCAGATGCTCAAATGACCAAGACACTTCGAAAATCGTATCAAAGCTTTAGCTTCCTGTTCATGTTGAACTGGGACTTTTTGCTGTTTTTCGGTGCGACTGCACTCGCCATCGGCGGCTGGGCCTTCTTGGCCAACATGTGATTCTTAACAAAAATTGAACACGATTAGCAGCGGCCCACTGGGCCGCTTTGTGTTTTCGTCTTTTGACAAGGAAACCTAATCTCGCTACTCAACAATAAAGTCCTAAAATTCGGGTAGAAAAAAATGACTGATAGGCGAGGCGCAGGCACATCCTGCGGGGGGCAGAAGCCAGCAAACAATATTTTGTGGCAGACGCTACGTATTTTTTCTTTTGTTTTTGTAGCAAGCTTTACCTTCCTGCCGGAGGTTGCGAGCGCGCAAAGCTACACTATCAATTCGTTCGATGTTGAGGGTAACAGGCGGATCGAAAGTTCGACAATCATTGCCCGAACTGGAATCCAACCCGGCCAGACAGTGACCGCCGGACAATTGAACGATGCGTTTCAGCGTTTGCTTGACAGTGGTGTTTTTGAGACAGTTGAACTGACGCCGCGTGGAAGCACACTGGTGATCGAGGTCGAAGAATATCCGACGATCAACCAAATCAGCATCGAAGGGAATCGTCGCGTAAAAGACGACCTTCTGCTTGAGGCGATCAATTCTCAACCCCGCCGGGTTTTCACACCACAACTTGCTGAAGCCGACGCGGATCAGATCGCCGAAATCTATTCCGCGCAGGGCCGCGTTTCCGCGACCGTCATCCCACGCATCATTCGCCGCAGCGACAACCGCGTCGATCTTGTCTTTGAAATTGCCGAGGGCACCACGATCGAGGTCGAGCGTGTCAGCTTTGTCGGCAACCGGGCATACTCGGATCGCCGCTTGCGCCGAATTCTTGAGACAAAACAGGCCAACATTCTGCGCACGTTCCTGCGCGGCGACACGTTTATCGCTGACCGGATCGAGTTCGATAAGCAAGTCATCCGCGACTTTTATCTGTCGCGCGGATACGTGGATTTCCGCGTGAACAGCGCAAACGTCGAATTCACCCGCGAACGTGACGCGTTCTTCCTGGTGATGAACATCACCGAGGGGCAGAAGTTCTCGTTCGGTAAGATTTCGACCGTCAGTGAAATCCCCGGGGTGGATCCCGCCGCATATCAAGCGGCGTTGAAAATCCGTCCGGGTGTGACCTATTCCCCGTCTCTGATTGAAAGCTCGATCGCGCGTCAGGAACGGTTGGGTTTGAAACAGGGTGTTGATTTCCTGCGGGTCGAACCGCGGGTCACACGTAACCCCCGCGATCTTACGCTGGACGTTCAGTTTGTTCTGACCAGAGGTCCGCGGATTTTTGTTGAACGTATCGACATCGAAGGCAACACAACGACATTGGACCGCGTGATCCGTCGCCAGTTCGATACGGTCGAAGGTGATCCGTTCAACCCGCGCGAAATCCGCCAAAGCGCCGAACGTATCCGTGCTCTTGGGTTCTTTGCCGTGGCCGACGTGGAGCCGCGCGAAGGGTCCACGCCCAGCCAGGTGATTGTGGATGTGGACGTCGAAGAACAGCCCACCGGCTCGCTGAGCCTTGGTGGTAGCTACTCGATTTCCGACGGTTTCGGGATTGCAATTGGTCTGAACGAATCCAACTTCCTGGGTCGCGGTCAAAACCTTGGGTTGACCCTGTCGACAGCACAAGATTCCGAGCAATACATCATCAACTTCACCGAACCATACTTGCTGGGTCGCCGGTTGCAGTTCGATCTTGGTCTCGGCCTGGCATCGACGAATTCGAGCTTTGCGAGTTACGATACCAAGCGCGTCTTCTTCGAGCCGCAGCTGAGCTACGCAATCAGCGAATTGTCTTCGCTCCGTCTCCGCTATGGTTGGAACCGCAGCGAGATGACGCAGCAGGATGATGAAGTGAACGGTGCTGTTATCGCTTCGGAAATCGAGCAGGGTAAGCGGACATCCAGCACGCTGGGTGTATCCTACCTCTATGATAGCCGACGCGGTGGTCTAAACCCGAATGCGGGCGTTTTGTTTGAGGTGGGCGTTGATGCAGCCGGTCTTGGCGGCGACAACGAGTTCTACAAGACCACAGCGCGCGGCATCGCGCAGACACGTGTCCTGAACGAGGAAGTTGTTCTGCGGGCATCGATGGAAGTAGGTGCACTGCATTGGCAGGGCGACGACTTCAGCCGTGTGCTCGACCGCTTCTTGATTGGTCCGAACACGTTCCGTGGCTTTGAACCTGCGGGTCTGGGTCCGCGAGACCTGTCGAACGGCCAGGACGATGCGATCGGTGGTAACTACTACTGGGTTGCCCGCTTTGAATCAGACTTCCCGCTTGGCCTGCCCGAAGAACTGGGGCTGCGCGGCGGTGTGTTCTACGATGTTGGTAACGTCTACAACATCAACAACGTGAACACCGCTGGTGCCGACATCGTGGGCGCGGACGGGTCTGTCCGCCATGTGATCGGTGTGTCGGTTCTGTGGGAAACGCCTTTTGGGCCGCTGCGGTTCAACTTCTCGAAAGCCTTGAAGAAAGAAGATTTCGACAAGGAACAGAACTTTGACCTGACCGTTCAGGCACGGTTCTGATCGCCAGATGTTGAACCGGATATTTAATGAAGTGCAGGGCCCAATTCGGGCCCTGTGCGTTTTTCTGGTGCTGGCCTGCGTGTCGACCGCTCAGGCGCAGCAACTAGGCGTTCCTCAGGCGAATGTTCTGACACTGTCCAGCGACCGGTTGTTTTCCGAGTCGCAATTCGGTCGCCGCGTCATGCGCGAGATCGAAATCGAAGGCACATTGCTGGCCGACGAGAATGAACGGATCGTCGCTGAGCTGAGCAAGGAAGAAAAAGACCTGACCGAAAAGCGCGCAGAACTGCCAACCGAGGAGTTTCGCCCTCTGGCCGAGGCCTTCGACAATAAGGTTCAGTCGCACCGCGAAAGTCAGCGCGCCAAACTGGACGCGCTTGCGCGCCAAAGCGAGGAAGCGCGCCAGACTTTTCTGGTTCTTGTGCAACCGATCCTGATCGAGTTGTTGCGCGAATCCGGGGCATCGGTGGTTATCGAGCGGTCCAATGTCTTTCTCAGCTCGGACCGAACCGATGTGACGGACACGGCGATTGCGCGGATCAATAAACAGATTGGCGATGGCAGCCAACTTGAAGACGAAAGCAAAGAATAGGTTTGCTTGCCCTTAAGGCGCGGTGTTGCTAACCACGCGTCAAAGAGAAATCCAGAACGGGACGACTGCACTATGACCACGGAAACCAAAAGCGCAGACATTCAGCTGATCCAGCGGATATTGCCTCACCGCTATCCGTTTCTGCTGGTCGACAAAGTCGTCGATATCTCGGGCTTTCAATCGGCTGTTGGCATCAAGAATGTCACCATGAACGAGCCGCATTTCCAAGGCCATTTTCCGGGAACCCCGATCATGCCGGGCGTGACCATTGTCGAGGCGATGGCACAGACCGCAGGGGTCATGCTGGGCGTGGGCATGGATGTGATCGACAGTGAGCTGCTGATCTATTTCATGAACATCGACAAATGCAAATTCCGTCGCAAGGTAATCCCGGGCGACGTGCTTGAGATGCATGTCGAAACGGTTCGCGGTAAAAAGGGTGGCAAGATCTTCAAATTTGCCGGTCGCGCCACGGTCGAAGGAGAGGTCGCGGCCGAGGCCGAGTTTTCGGCCTATGTCGACTGGGATATGGAAAAGACCACATGAGCGGCATCCATCCAAGCGCAATCATCGAAGACGGCGCGCAGATTGGTGAAGGCTGCGTCGTAGGTCCGTTTTGCTATGTGGGTCCTCAGGTCAAGCTTGCGGATCGGGTCGAGCTGAAATCGCATGTTGTGGTGACCGGTGATACTTCGGTTGGTGAAGAAACCGTGATCTTCAACTTTTCGGTCATCGGAGAGATCCCGCAGGATCTGAAGTTCGGTGGTGAGAATACGCGCCTTGAGATCGGCAATCGCAACCGGATTCGCGAACATGTCACGGTGAATACCGGGACCGATGGCGGCGGTGGCGTTACGCGGATTGGGGATGATTGTCTGCTGATGGCGGGCGTGCATGTGGCCCATGATGTTCAGATCGGCAACCGTGTGATCATGGTGAACCATGCCGGTGCAGCGGGTCATTGCATCATTGAGGATGACGTGATTGTCGGTGGTATCTCTGGATTGCACCAGTGGGTCCGCGTCGGGCGTGGCGCGATCATCGGCGCATTGACCATGGTTCCGAACGACGTGATCCCATATGGCCTGGTTCAGGCGCCACGTGGCGAACTTGATGGTCTAAACCTCGTCGGCCTCAAACGGCGAGGTGTCTCACGTGAGGATATTGCCGCATTGCGGGCAGCCTTCCGCGAATTGTCCACGGGCGATGGTACGTTCATGGAACGGGCACATCGGGTCGGCGCGGATAACGAAAGCGAATACGTTCAGCGGATCGTCGATTTTGTCACCGGACATTCGGATCGGTCTTTCCTTACACCGGGGAAATAAACAATGCTGGCGCTGATTGCTGGAACAGGCGTTTTGCCGGGTGAAGTTGTCGCGCAATTGTCCGACCGCCCGGTGGTCTGCGCCATGGAGGGGTTCCGTCCGGACACTCTGACCCCGGATGTCGAATTTCCCCTGGAACAGGTTGGAACCTTTCTTGCCGACATCAAGGCGCGGGGTGTGACCCAGATCTGTATGGCAGGTGCCGTAGGCCGACCGCCCATTAACCCTGCAAGGATCGACGCGGCAACGATGCCTTTGGTCCCAATCCTGCAACAAGCCATCATGTCCGGTGATGATGCGGCGCTGCGCGCGGTCATCGGCATTTTTGAGGATGCAGGTCTGGAGGTTAAGGCCGCCCATGAAATCGCGCCGAACCTTCTTCCGCAACTCGGGTGTTTGACGCAGTCACAACCGTCCGAGGCTGATTTGGCTGATGCCGATCGCGCCTCGGGGGTCGTGCGGGCGATGGGGGCTGCGGATGTGGGGCAGGCCTGCGTGTTTTCAAAACGGCAGGCGCTGGCGATTGAGGGTATCTTCGGCACGGCATGGATGTTGCAGTCTCTGACTCAGCGCCCCGATGCGGGCGGCGGCATTCTGTTCAAAGCACCAAAACCGGATCAGGACACGCGCGCTGATTTGCCTGCGATTGGGCCGGATACTGTGTCTGGTGCAGTTGCGGCGGGGCTGTCGGGAATTGTGATCGAAAAGGGCGGTGTTCTTGTACTTGAGAAAGACCGTGTGATTGCGGAATGTGATCGGCTTGGCCTGTTCCTGTACGTTCGCGAGCGGACGAACTGATGCGGGTTTTCGTTGTCGCCGGTGAACCTTCGGGGGACCGGCTTGGCGGCGCGCTGATGGAAGGCCTGCAGTCTCTGGTTCCCGAGGTTGAATTCCAGGGCGTCGGCGGTCCATTGATGCAGGCGCAGGGGTTGGACAGCCTTTTTCCCATGTCCGAATTGTCGGTTATGGGACTGGTCGAGGTTCTACCCAAGTTCTTTCACCTCAAACGTCGAATTTCTGAGACAGCGCAGGCTGTTCTGGATAGCAATCCAGACGTTCTGATCACCATCGACAGTCCCGATTTCTCATTGCGGGTTGCCAAGCTGGTCAAAGCGCAAAGTACTATTCGCACAGTTCATTATGTTGCCCCCAGTGTCTGGGCCTGGCGTCCCGGGCGTGCGGACAAGATGGCCAAGGTCATCGACCATGTACTAGCCCTGTTGCCATTCGAGCCACCCTATATGCAGCGCGCGGGGATGGAATGTGACTTTGTCGGGCACCCTGTTGTCAGCGAACCAGTGGCGATCGAACTAGACATTCAGGCCTTTCGCGAGGCGTACGGTTTGGGCCAAGCGCCCATCGTTCTGGCCTTGCCTGGTTCGCGACGGGGTGAGGTTGATCGTCTGGCTCCGATCTTTGGTCAGGCGTTAAGCCTGTTTCTGAAACAGCGCCCTGACACGCGCGTTGTCGTGCCGGCTGTGGCCCATATGGTTGATGCGGTCACCGAGCAAGTTAAGGACTGGCCAGGGTCGCCAGTCGTGGTTGATCCGCGGGACTTGCCCTCGGACCAGGCTCAGGCGCAGAAAAGGGCGGCTTTTGCTGCGGCTGACCTTGCGCTTGCAGCGTCTGGTACAGTTTCGTTGGAACTGGCCGCACAGGCAACGCCAATGGTGATTGCCTACAATCTGAACTGGCTAACGACACTGATCGCAAAGCGCATGGTGAATTTGGACACAGCGACGCTTGTAAATCTGGTGTCTGAAACGCGCGCGGTTCCTGAATGCCTGCTGGATGATTGCGAGCCCGATAGGATAGCCTCGGCACTCTCAGACGTGGCCACCAGTCCGGATGCGCAGCGCAGCGCGATGGACGTGACCATGGACCGTCTGGGGCGGGGTGGTGAAGCGCCGGGTCTGCGCGCCGCCCGAGCGGTTTTGAACAGGCTGCCCAATCGCCATGATTGAACACATCCTGTTCGCATTTTCCGCGGCGATCGTGACCATTTCAACTAACCTGGACAATCTGGTCATCCTTTTCGGCCTGATCATGGTGATGGAGACGCGCCGGGCCGTGTTTGGCTTTGCCGCGGCGCAAATGATCATTCTGAGCCTGTCGCTTGTGATTGCCAGCGGGTTGGATCACAGCCGGTTTCTGAATTGGGTCGGTTATCTTGGGATTATCCCGCTGTCTCTGGGCATTTATGGCATCTGGCAACAACGGAAAGGCTCGGGCGGACGTCAACTGCCCGATACCGGGGCCATCACTTCGGTCGTAGCGTTGTTTCTGACCCTGTCGATTGACACGCTTGCGGCTATGACACCGCTGTTCGCGGATTCGACGCCAGCGTTTCGGTTGACGGCCATGATCGGGGCCGGGTGCGCACTGGCAATGTTGATCGGGATTGCAAGTTGGGGCGCACCACGCGCTCAGGTTTTAGGTCCGCGTTTTGCCAGGCTAGACAGGATCGCACCTTACATCATGGTAGCAGTCGGACTGTATATTCTGGTGAACAGCCCGACCGACGTCTTGTGATCCGGACGCCTCAGTAACCGCGCCAGATCCAGCCGCCGCCGTATATGCGGCTGCTTTCATTGGAATAGAACACGCAGGCCTGACCGGGCGAAATGCCTTCCTCGGGTGTCAGCAATTCGACTTCGGCAGTCGTTTCAGACAGAGGTCGGACAATCGCCTCACGCGGCGGGCGGGTCGACCGCACCTTAACCGACAGATGCCATTCGTCACGCGAAGTAAAAGGTTCATCCCCCAGCCAGTTGATCTCGCGCACCGGAACGGTCCGGGTCGCCAACAGCTCTTTCGGGCCAACCACTACCTGCTTTTTGTCCACGTCCAACTTTACCACATACAAAGGCTCGCTCAGCCCACCGATACCCAGACCGCGGCGCTGACCGATGGTGTAGTGGATGACGCCATTGTGCTGCGCAAGCACCCGACCGTCGCAATGAACGATCTCACCTGGTTCCGCCGCACCGGGGCGCAACTTTTCGATCACGCTGGCATAGTTGCCATCGGGCACAAAGCAGATGTCCTGACTGTCGGGCTTGTCTGCCACCGACAGCCCGTATTGCGCGGCCATCTCTCGGGTTGCGTCTTTCGAGGGCAGGTGGCCCAGAGGAAATCGCAGAAAGTCCAACTGCTCAGGCGTAGTGGAAAACAGGAAATAGGATTGATCCCGGTTCGCGTCCTCGGCGCTGTGCAGTTCTGGCCCGTTCGCGCCCATCTTGCGCTGGATATAGTGACCAGTCGCCATGCAGTCGGCTTCAAGGTCCTTGGCGGTTTCCAGGAGGTCCTTGAACTTCACGCGCTCGTTGCACCGGATACATGGGACCGGAGTCGCTCCGGCCAGATAGCTGTCGGCGAATTCGTCGATCACAGCATCTTTGAAGATGTTCTCGTAATCCAGAACGTAATGCGGAAAGCCGCGCTCCTCGGCCACACGCCGCGCGTCATGGATATCAATCCCCGCGCAACAGGCGCCTTTCTTGGCCAAGGCCGCGCCGTGGTCATACAACTGCAGCGTCACGCCAACCACGTCATAGCCCTGATCGGCCAGATAAGCGGCAACAACTGAACTGTCGACGCCGCCAGACATGGCAACAACCACCCGCGTCTCTGACGGGGGTTTGGCAAAGCCAAGCGAGTTCAGTGGTGTCTCGGTATCGAGGGCCATGACGATTCCAGTGCGGGTTAAGAAAGACCGGCAGAATATAGGAAAATTCTACACACTCTCAAGGGGCGGTTTCACGCGACATTAAGTAGGCTGTTGTCAGCTTTGTCGCAGCTGAAAAAGGGTCAAGAGATGTATTTGCACAAAGTCGAAGGGCCAAGGTCCGTAACCCTGCCGGATGGAACGGTTTTATCGCGTAGCGATCTACCACCTGCAGAGACGACCAGATGGGTCGCTTCGCGCAAGGTCATTGTGGTGCGCGGCGTTCTATACGGGCTGATTTCGTTGTCGGACGCCAAAAAACGCTATGGGCTAAGCGATGAAGAGTTCAATTCCTGGGTTTCAGCGGTCGCTGAACACGGCGCGGATGCTCTGAAAGTCACTGCATTAAAAAAATATCGACAACCTAAGGGTGAGTGTGAAAAAATGATTCAACGGTAACGTCAGGTTAACCATATTTGATCAGTCTCAATTTCAATTGGTAATTTGACCTTAATTGGAGCAGTAAATGCGTATACTTCTTGTCGAGGATGATCCGACCACATCGAAAAGCATTGAGCTGATGCTGACGCACGCCAATCTTAACGTCTATGCGACGGATCTGGGCGAGGAAGGCATCGATCTGGCCAAACTGTACGATTATGACTTGATCCTTCTGGACCTGAACCTGCCGGATATGAATGGACACGAAGTATTGCGTCAGCTGCGCATTGCGCGTGTTGAAACCCCCATTCTGATCCTGTCGGGCGCGGACGATACCGAAAGCAAAATCAAGGGCTTTGGTTTTGGCGCAGACGACTACATGACCAAACCCTTCCATCGTGAAGAACTGGTTGCCCGAATTCACGCAATCATTCGCCGGTCAAAAGGGCATTCCCAGTCCATCATTCATACGGGCCGGGTCGCGGTGAACCTGGATGCCAAAACCGTTGAGGTTGAAGGCAAGGCCGTTCATTTGACCGGCAAGGAATACCAAATGCTTGAACTGCTAAGCCTCCGCAAAGGCACCACGCTGACCAAAGAGATGTTCCTGAACCATCTTTATGGCGGTATGGACGAGCCCGAGTTGAAAATTATTGACGTTTTCATCTGCAAACTGCGCAAAAAACTCAGCAATGCGACCGGCGGCGAAAACTATATCGAAACCGTCTGGGGCAGGGGTTACGTGCTGCGCGATCCCCAAAGCAACAGTCTGGACGAACGTCGGATCGCCGTTGGTGCCTGATTTCAAATGAAATCTGGTCGCCGCAGGTTCAGGGCGACCCCCTCACTCATGGAACAGCACATCTGGACCTAGCCATGGCCTCGCCCTATCACTGGGTTCAAAGACTATGTGACAGGGCGAGGCCATGAGCGATTCAATTGCGGTAACAGAGCTGACGGAAGATCAAGCACGTGCCGAGCTGGCGCGGCTTGCGGAATTGATTGCGCGGGCCAACACGCTGTATCACGCTGAGGACGCCCCCGAGATCTCGGACGCGGACTACGATGCGCTAAAGAGGCGAAACGCGGACATCGAGGCGCGTTTCCCTAAGTTGAAACGGACCGACAGCCCCACAGATCAAGTGGGCGCAAGACCGGCGGAGGGATTTTCAAAACTCGTACATGCCGTCAGAATGATGTCCCTGGGCAATGCGTTCAACGATGAGGACGTTGCTGATTTTGATCGGTCGATCCGCAAGTACCTTGGAATGGGCGACACGGCCGAGCTGTCTTTTACAGCGGAACCCAAGATTGACGGTCTGTCCTTGTCGCTAAGGTATGAACAGGGGAAGCTCGTGCAGGCGGCGACCCGCGGCGATGGCGAGATTGGTGAAAACGTGACTGCGAACGCGCTGACTATCTCGGACATTCCGCACAGCGTCGAAAACGCTCCGGATGTTCTGGAAGTACGCGGTGAAGTTTACATGTCGCATGAAGACTTCGACAAGCTGAACGCGCGACAGACAGAGCTGGGCGAAAAGGTATTTTCAAATCCACGAAACGCTGCCGCAGGGTCGTTGAGGCAGCTTGACGCGAAAATCACACGCTCCCGTCCGCTGCGGTTTTTCGCCTATGCTTGGGGTGAGTTGTCAGCCCCCTTGGCCGATACACAATTGGGTGCCATTGAACGGTTGGCGGAATTCGGTTTCTCAACCAACCCACTGACAGCGTTGTGCGAAACGACAGATCAGATGATCAAGCACTACCGTAGCATCGAAGCGCAACGCGCAACGCTTGGCTATGACATCGACGGCGTTGTCTACAAGGTGAACGACTTGGCGCTGCAGGCCCGGTTGGGGTTCAGATCCACGACCCCCAGATGGGCCATCGCGCATAAGTTTCCCGCTGAACTGGCATGGACAAGGCTGGAGGCAATCGACATTCAGGTGGGTCGCACGGGTGCGCTCAGCCCGGTTGCCCGGCTGCACCCGGTAACTGTTGGTGGCGTCGTCGTGTCCAATGCCACGCTGCATAACGAGGATTATGTCGCTGGTCGCGACGCAAAGGGCGGTACGATCCGGGATGGGAAAGATATTAGGGTCGGCGACTGGGTGCAGGTTTATCGCGCGGGCGACGTGATCCCAAAAGTGGCGGATGTCGATATTTCGAAACGTCCAGATGGCGCGCAACCTTATGATTTTCCCACGACCTGTCCGGAATGCGGCAGTGATGCGGTTCGGGAAGAAGGCGATGCCGTTAGACGCTGCACCGGTGGGATTATTTGCCCGGCGCAGGCCGTTGAAAAATTGAAACATTTCGTATCTCGGAAAGCGTTCGATATCGAAGGGCTGGGCGCCAAGCAGATTGAAATGTTCTACGATGACCCGGACTTGCCAATCAAAACCCCGGTGGACATCTTTACACTGCGGAACAGAGATGCGGCCAATCTAAACAAGCTCGCCAACCGCAAGGGCTGGGGCGCGCAAAGGGCCGGGAACCTTTGGGCTGCAATTGATGAAAAACGCCAAATCCCATTCGGACGCCTCCTTTTTGCATTGGGCATTCGACACGTCGGAGAGGCGGCATCGAATCTGATCGCGAACCACTATGGCGCCTGGACAGAATTTGAGCACGCCGTCACCGCAGCTGCTGATTTCGAAGGCCCTGAGTGGGACGAGCTTTTGGGTATTGATGGCGTAGGTGACGTCATGGCGCGCGCGTTGGTGTCCGCATTTGCGCAAGACGCAGAGCGCAAGAGCATCGACGCTTTGGTCGCACAATTGGACGTGCAGGACGCCAAACGACCCGACACATCGGGCAGTCCGGTGGCTGGCAAGACGGTTGTCTTTACAGGGTCACTTGAAAAGATGACCCGCGCCGAGGCCAAAGCCCGCGCCGAAGCGCTGGGGGCCAAGGTCTCTGGGTCGGTCAGCAAGAAGACTGATTTGCTGGTCGCAGGCCCTGGTGCTGGGTCAAAAGCCAAGAAGGCAGCAGAGCTTGGGATAGAGACGCTGGACGAAGATGAATGGCTGCACCTGATCGGCACCACATGAGCGGCCGTCCTGAAATCCTGTTTCCCCTGTTCGCGGGGCTGGAGACGCTGGAAGGCGTTGGCCCCAAAACTGCGCAGACAATGGTGCAGGCAGGGATCGAGTCGCCGCGTGATGTGCTGTTCGGCTTGCCCTACGCTGTCGTGGACCGCAGGCGGCGCGATACAATCCAGGGGGCTGATCTGCCAACGACATTGACGGTTGAGGTCACAGTCGGCACCCACCGACCGTCGCGAAGCAAGGGTGGGGCTTACCGCGTTCACGTTGAAGACACGCAGACCGAGTTTCAGTTGGTCTTTTTCCACGCGCGCGGCGACTATTTGAAAAAAGTTCTACCGCAAGGCAGCCGTCGTGTGATCTCTGGCAAGCTCGAACTGTTCGACGGCATGGCGCAGATGGTTCATCCAGATCACATGCTGCCCGTGGAAAGCGCGGATGACATTCCTGAGTTCGAGCCGGTTTATCACCTGACACAGGGCATCACCCAAAAAACGGCGTACAAGGCGGCACGTAGCGCATTGACCCGCGCGCCTCAGCTGGCTGAGTGGATTGACCCTGCGCAAGTGTCAAAACAGGGCTGGGCGGATTGGGCCACGGCTGTATCCGCGGCGCACAATCCACAGGGGGCGGATGATGTGGCCGCGCATGCGCCAGCCCGGGAACGCCTTGCCTATGATGAGCTTTTTGCCCATCAGGTGACGCTGGCTCTGGCGCGACAACGCGAGCGAAAGGCCCGGGGCATCGTGAGCGTCGGCACTGGTGCTCTGCAAGCTAAAGTTCTTGCTAATCTGCCTTACAAACCCACCGGGGCCCAGGCGCGGGCGATCAAGGAAATAACCGCCGACATGGGCTCGGACGCACGGATGAACCGATTGCTGCAAGGCGATGTGGGCGCAGGGAAAACTCTGGTCGCCTTCATGGCCCTTCTGGTTGCGGTCGAGGCTGGTGGACAGGGTGTCATGATGGCGCCGACCGAGATTCTGGCCAGGCAGCATTTGGAAGGCCTGCGCCCGCTTGCCGAAGAGGCCGGAGTCGTTCTGGAAATCCTGACTGGGCGGGACAAGGGCGCCGAACGGCGTGCAAAGCTGGCCGCCCTAAAACAGGGCGATATTCACATCCTTGTCGGCACCCACGCGGTGTTTCAAAGCGATGTGGAGTTCCACGCCCTGCGACTTGCCATCGTGGACGAACAGCACCGGTTTGGGGTCCGCCAAAGGATGGAGCTGTCCGAAAAAGGGCAGGGCGCGGATGTTCTGGTGATGACCGCGACACCGATCCCGCGCAGCCTGGCCTTGGCGCAATATGGGGACATGGACGTCTCAGTTCTGGATGAAAAACCACCGGGGCGGAAACCAATCAAAACAGCGATTATCAGCACCGAGCGTATGGATGACGTCGTGGCGCATTTGCGTCGGGCTATCGATGAAGGGCGTCAGTGCTATTGGGTCTGTCCGCTGGTCGATGAATCCGAAGTCTCGGACCTGACGGCTGCGGAAGAGCGGTTCAAACGGCTGCGTGCCATACTGGGCGAAGGTATTGTCGGCCTGGTCCATGGCCAGATGCCCGCGTCCGACAAGGATGCCGCAATGGCCGCGTTTCAGGAAGGCCGGACAAAAGTGCTTGTGGCCACGACTGTAATCGAAGTTGGCGTGAATGTTCCGAACGCCTCGATCATGGTGATCGAACGGGCTGAGATTTTCGGGTTGGCTCAATTACACCAGCTGCGCGGCCGCGTTGGACGGGGTGAGGCGGACTCGACCTGCTTGCTGATGTATCAACCACCGCTCAGTGAAGGTGGGCGCAAACGGCTGGAAGTTCTGCGTGAGACCGAAGACGGGTTCCAGATATCAGAGACAGACCTGCAGATGCGGGGCGCCGGCGACCTGATCGGGACGGCCCAGTCCGGGTTGCCGAAATTCCGGATTGCGGACCTTGAACGGCAGGCCGGGTTGATGGCTGTCGCACAGACGGACGCACGCAATTTGCTTAGCAAAGACCCGACCCTGGCCACGGAACGTGGGCAAGCGGTGCGTGTTCTGCTTTGGCTTATGAAACAGGATCAGGCAATCCGTTTGATTTCAGTGGGTTAGCAATTTAGTTCCGTAAAGTTCACAAATGTTCTCAAAAAGTTCTTTACCGACTCGGCAAAATATGAGAACAAAAGGTCAACAAAGGATTAAAACCCGACCGGAGGTGAGACCATGCTGACCCAGATCAAGACCGCCATAAGCCGTTCGCATTCCACGCTATTGCAGGATGCGGCAGGTGCGGTGTCATTGGTGGTGATGCTGGTGGTTGCCCTTCACCTTCCCGGAACGTTCTGACCCTTTCTGCCTGCGATCTCGTGCCGAAAACTCCGCGCCGTCGTCCCCATTTCAGTCAAGGGTGACCTGCCTGTCCCAATTCCCTTGAAAGGGCCATGCCTCGGCCCTGCGCGAAAATACGGATCCCACACGAGACACGCATTGCTTGCCGCCGCCCTTTCCGCCCGGAAGGAGCGGCGGTTTTTTTTACAACTGTCCGGTTTTGAAGATTTCGAGCATCGCTGATAGCACGGAATTCACTGCAACCGATGCCAGGATCATCCCCATGATGCGGCTGATAATGGCGGCACCGGAATGGCCAATCAGTCGAATGATCGGCTCGGCCAGCAGCATCAAAACAAAGGCGATGGCCACGACAGATAGCATAACCAGTGCCGTGATACCCTGATCTGCCACGCTGAACCGGTTGTTGTCAGTCAGGATAACCACTGCCAGCATCGCACCCGGCGACGCCAGTGAGGGTACCGCCAACGGAAAGATCGCGGGGTTGGCCTTGTGGAACTTGTCTTCCTGATCGTCTTCTGCTGCGCGTTGTTCAACCTCTTGTTTGCTTTCGCCAAAGATCATCGTCAGGGCGAACAGGAACAGGATGATCCCTCCGGCCACTTGGAACGAGTTCAACCCGATATCCAACGCCTCGATCAGCAGTTGTCCAAAGACAAGGAAGAACAGCAAAACCCCGGCACTTATGAACGCCGCCAACAAGGCTGTTTTACGACGCGCCGCCGCCCCAAGCCCGGCTGTAACGGCGATAAATACGGGAATTGTTCCAATCGGATCAATAACGACCCACAGGGTAACAAAATGTTCCAGCAAACTATTCAAACCAAATTCTCCCCAAAACTATGGCGGAGGTTAGATGGGTTTGAATTGAATTACCATCTTCAGGCGCAGTTGGCCTGTTCGGCTTGTTCCATAGCTTCAGCAGTCGCATCCAACGCCAGCAGAATCGAAGCGTGCCGGTTCTTGTAATCACGCGCAGGCATGAGAACTTCCAGCCCGTCAAATGGTGCGTCCGGAGCAGGGCCGTCTTTCTTCAGCATAGTCGACAGCTGATCCCGCGCGGTTTCGATTTGCGCGCGCGTGGTTCCGATTACAGCGGATCCAACGACCGAGGCCGAGGCCTGACCCAGGGCGCAGGCCTTAACGTCCTGACCAAAGTCGGACACGTGACCGTTCTCAACCTTGACGTCCACGGTTACGGTCGATCCGCACAATGGCGAGCGTTTCTTGACGGTCGCATCAGGGCTTTTCAGTCGTTCCAGATGCGGAATATCCGCAGCCAGGGCCAGAATGCGCCCGGAATACAGCTTTATCAGGTCGTTCTCGCCAGACATGGCTTTCCCTCGTTGCGTGTTCCCCATACATAGTAGCCATCCACCGGGATGCAAAAGGTTTTTACGATGTCCGAGACCGTCAATTTCTTTCCGTCGAGCCTGAAGTTTAACGACGCCGGTCTGATCCCGGCGATCGCACAGGATGAAACCTCTGGCGAGGTGCTGATGATGGCATGGATGAACGCAGAAGCGGTTGAAAAAACACTTGAAACACGCCGCGTGACGTATTGGTCGCGGTCACGTCAGTCGTTCTGGATCAAGGGCGAAACCTCGGGGCATGTTCAGGAGCTGGTCGATTTTCGCGTCGATTGTGATCGCGACTGCCTGTTGGTTCTGGTGCGACAGACCGGCGCGGCCTGCCACACCAACCGACGCACCTGTTTCTACACCGCAGTGCGGGATGGCGGCGAAGTCGAACTGATGGGTCCAATGGACTAGGGCGATCACAGCCCAACCATGGCCCGAACCTGTTCTGCGGAAATCCCGTCGTCACGATACTTGGAGATGGCGCGCGCGTCGTCGCGTTTTGCCAAGCGTTTGCCTGCATCATCTCGGATCAGTTTGTGATGGTGATAGACGGGTGTCTGCAAGCCGAGCAAAGCCTGCAGCAGAACATGGATACGCGTCGCCTCGAACAGGTCCTGACCGCGTACGACGTGGGTAACGCCTTGTTCTGCATCATCCAGAACGACGGATAAATGGTAGGAGGTTCCCATATCGCGCCGGGACAATACCACGTCTCCGATTGTGTCCCGCAACTCATCAGCAGTGAAAGTGACGGGGCCCGTTTCCCCTTCCGGTCCTGCGCCTGTTTCTTCGAAAACCGCCGCTTTTGCAAATGGTTGAGTGGCAGTCCTAAACAGATCTGGAACTACACGTGCAGCCATTTCAATGTCCATTCGAAGGGGCAAATCTTGTGGAATCGGACCCGTTCGATCTGAAACATCCCTGCAAGTGCCCGGATAAATGATCCCATCCGGCCCATGCAGAGGAACTCCTTCCTGCGGCGCTCCGGCGGCGGCGGCAATGTCCCGACGGTTGCACGTGCACGGGTACAATAGACCTTGGGACCACAACGTTTTCAGCGCGTCTTTATAAGTTGACACACGAGACGATTGCCGCATCACGGGTTCTGGCCAGGTCAATCCTAGCCAGGTCAAATCGTCATAAATCTGCTCTTCCCAATTTGCCCGGCAGCGGGAGCGGTCGATGTCTTCTATCCGCAACAAAAATATACCGCCTTCAGCGGCGGCCATATCACTGGCAAGAAGTGCAGAATAGGCATGGCCAAGATGAAGCGGTCCCGTAGGAGATGGGGCAAATCTGGTAGTGAATGTCACGTCTTCTCAACAACATACACGTCAGATTTAAGGTCCATCCCGGGAAGGTGCGGCCCGTATTCCCGAAACAACAACCGCGCAGCGCCCATGTCCAGCCAATCGTTCAAACGGGTGGTAAAGGACGGATCGTCAAGTGTGTGATCGTTGAAGGAAAAGGCCAGTAAGCCACCTTTGGGTAGCGCCTTCATCAACAGGTCGAATGTCTCTGGCGGTGCGGCGCCGGTTCCGATCACGCCAATCGCTGTGATTGCCTTATAGGCATCTTGCTCCAGCGGTTCCGGATCGGTGATCTCAAACGTAGTGAGGTTTCTGTAAACCTCCTTGGCGGCTGCCCCTTCAAGCATCTTTGGCGTGGGATCCACACCATCGATTACCTGAAATCCCGTATCGTGCAGGGCTTTGCCGGACAGACCCGTGCCACAACCGTAATCCAGAACAGGCGTCTGCGGTTCGGGCATCTGGGACCAAAGCGCCTCGGCCACGCGGCCAGGCGTGGCATAGCCATGTGACCCAACGTCGGCGTCGTATGACGAGGCCCATTTCTGATAATGCGTACGGGTCGCCTCAGGCGTTTCAAGCCCGTAGGCGTCTTTGAGGTATTTGTCGCTCATGCCCGTATGTTAGGCCGGTTGGGCGCAATGCGTCCAGTCAGCAATGTGCCAGCCAGTCTGTCCATTCCGTCTTGGCCCGGTCGGTGTAGGCCTTGTACCGGTCCTTACGGCCCCGGCGCCCCCCTTTGAGGCCATCAACCGGGCGAAACAGACCAAAGTTGACGTTCATGGGTTGAAAGGTCTTGGCTTCGGCCCCGCCGGTGATGTGGTGTATCAACGCGCCCATGGCACTGTCCTGCGGGATCTCGGGCAGGGAACGCCCCAGGATCTCGGCAGCAGCCAGCCGCCCAGCCAACAAGCCCATTGCAGCGCTTTCCACATAACCCTCGACGCCGGTGATCTGGCCGGCAAACCGAATATTCGGTTTTGATTTCAGCCGCATCTGCGCGTCTAGCAATGTCGGAGAGTTGATGAACGTGTTGCGATGAATTCCGCCCAAGCGCGCGAAACTGGCATTCTCAAGTCCGGGGATCATGCGGAATACGTCAGTTTGTGCACCATATTTCATTTTGGTCTGAAAGCCGACGATGTTGAACAACGTACCCAGCGCGTTGTCTCGGCGCAGTTGAACAACAGCATGAGATTTGACGTCTGGCTGATGCGGATTGGTTAGGCCGACCGGCTTCATCGGCCCGTGGCGCAGCGTCTCGCGGCCCCGTTCCGCCATAACCTCGATGGGCAGGCAGCCGTCAAAATACCCGGCAGTTTCACCTTCGTGAAATTCGGTTTTGTCAGCGGATAGCAGGGCGTCAATGAAGGCCTCGTACTGATCGCGGTCCATGGGACAGTTCAGATAGGCCGTCCGCTCCTCTTCGGTTTCGCCCTTGTCATAACGTGACTGCATCCATGCCTGGCTCATGTCGATGCTGTCGGCATAGACAATGGGCGCGATCGCGTCGAAGAACGCCAGAGCCTCAGCACCTGTCTGAGCCCTGATTGACTCGCCCAGTGACGAGGACGTCAACGGACCCGTCGCGATGATCCAGTGGCCGTCGTCGGGCAGGGCGGTAACTTCTTCGCCCGTCACCTTGACCCGTGGATGGGCCTGCAGCTTGGCGGTCACTGCTTCGGCAAACGGATCACGATCCACGGCCAATGCGCCACCGGCGGGCAGGCGATGCGTATCGGCGGTGCCCATGATGATGCCGTTGGCTTCGCGCATTTCCCAATGCAGCAGACCGACGGCATTTTGTTCGTCGTCATCCGAGCGGAAGGAGTTCGAGCACACCATCTCGGCCAGATTGCCGGTCTGGTGCGCAAAAGTGCCCACTTTGGGCCGCATTTCGTGGATCACAACGTCCACGCCCATTTCCGCTGCTTGCCAGGCCGCCTCGGACCCCGCCATGCCGCCGCCAACTATATGCAATTTCTGTGTCATGAGGTGCCACATAGGGCACAGCATCGCGCAACGCAACACACGCCAAGTTTCGCGTTGATTAGCTAGTAATTAAAGGGGGGTACTTGGGGTCGCCGCAGCGGGAATGTCAGCGCCGGTGAGAGAAACCAGCTTGGAGGGACCTTCCGCCTACAGCGACCCAAAAGCGTATTTGGGCCTAAGCCATGTCTCAGCTTTGCCACAGTGTGGCCCTTTTGAAAAGGACTAAATTGCGAACAGTCGCGAAAATTACCTTAAATAATCTCGTTATTGTTCCCAATTTGGCGGTCTTTTTTCGATAAATGCAGATATTCCTTCTTCGGTATCCCGATGCATCATATTCTGCGCCATTACCTCTCCGGTATAGGCGTAGGCCTGTTCGATCGGCATATCCAATTGCTTGTAATAGGCCTGTTTGCCCACTTTGACCGCTGATCCAAGCTTGTCTGCCAGTTGTTCGGCCAGCGCCATCGTTTCATGTTCCAACAAGTTTTCGGGTACTGCGCGATTGACCAGGCCCAGCTCTGTCGCGCGTTCTGCAGAGATGAACGCGCCTGTCGTCAACATCTCAAATGCCTGTTTCCGGGGGATATTCCGGCTGAGGGCCACCATTGGGGTCGAGCAAAACAACCCGATATTGACCCCGTTTACACCAAAGCGCGTGCCTTCGGCTGCAATCGCAAGATCACAAGTGGCCACCAGTTGGCAGCCGGCGGCTGTGGCGATGCCGTGGACTTGCGCGATCACGGGTTGCGGCAGGGATTGAATCGACAGCATCATTTTGGCGCACTGCGCGAACAAGTCCTGGAAGTAGGCTTTTCCCCCATCCTCGCTCTGACGTCCGGCAGTCATCTGTTTCAGATCGTGACCTGCGCAAAACGCCTTGCCTTCGCCGGACAGGATCACGGCGCGAATGCTCGAGTCGTTACTTAAGGCGTCGAATTCAGCCTGAAGTGCTGCCAGCATCTCTTCGCTCAGGGCATTCAGGCGCTCTGGCGCGTTCATTTTTAAACGGGCAACGCCATTCATGTCGTTACGTTCCAGAATTCCCATCTTGCTCTCCGATCTGATGTCAGGCCAACTCTAGGGCGGCAATTCGAGGAGGGGAAGTATGTCGTTGGTTTTGAACCGCGAACAACTGTCAGATTATCTGGTCGAGGTTTTTCCACAGGTCGAGAAGGACTTTGTCATCGACAGCCTGGATGAAAACTCAATCACCATGCGGCTGAAGGTCGGGGACAGGCATCTGCGGCCAGGGGGGACAGTTTCAGGCCCGTCGATGTTCGGTCTGGCCGATGTCAGCGTCTATGCAATGATCCTTGCATTGAAAGGACGTCAGTCGCTGGTGGTGACGACGGGGTGTTCGATGGATTTCATGCGCAAACCCGATGGGGCCAACGATATGATCGCGCGCTGCAGCTTGCTAAAACTGGGCAAGACGCTTGCGGTAGGCGATGTTCTGATGTTCTCGGAAGGCTCAGACAAACCCGTCGCGCGGGCTACGATGACCTACTCATTGCCACCTGCGGGGTCTGCAGCATCGGCGTTTGGATAAAAAAGGGCCGGGTATGAAACCCGGCCTAGGAAGAGGTCCCTATAGGGACTGGGGATAATTAATACTGCCAGAAAAAGCGTTTGATCTCGCGGTCGGCCGCGGGGCGGGTCAGGCCGACATCTTTAAGCATGCGATCATCCAGCTTTGACAGGTTAATTCTGCTGCGGCGCTGTCGTTCCCACTGTGTGACAGTCGCCGCAAACCGCACGGCCAGCGCGGCGATCATCGGCAGCCGAGGGCTATCGTTCAGCAGCATGAGGGCGGGGTTATGCATATGGCGTGTCATCTTGGGTATCCTTTCAAATTGTATTGACACAAAGTACTAATGTTCGGTACATGTGTGTGATACATTCGGGATTGTGTCAAAAGCAAAGGAAGAATTGTAATGGATACAATTTGGCTAGAGGCGTTACCAAAATCCAAAGGTCCCAAGTACACACTGGTCGCCGACACAATACGAAAAGCGATTGAGAACAAAGCACTGGAGGTAGGGTCTAAGCTGCCTCCAGTCCGAGAACTTGCGTATCGGTTACAAATAACGCCCGGCACGGTTGCGCGGGCATATACGATTCTGACGGAAGAAGGCTTGCTACAAGCCGAGGTCGGACGTGGTACATTTGTCGCTCCTCCGAAATCACCTTTGCTGGACGATGTGTGGGCAAGACAACTACACCTGCGCGACGATAAGTATAACGCAGATGTCAGCCTGTTCAGCCCCAGATTACCGGATGTGGGGCAGGTGGCATTGATCAGGGAATGTCTTAAGAAAGTGTCCCAAGCCGATCCGCGTTTGCTGATGAATTACCCGACTCGCGATGCGTACCAACCCATGCGGCAGGCGGTCGTTGAATGGCTCTCAGATCTGCCGCTTGGCGCAGTGACCCATGATGATGTGGTTCTGACGCATGGTGGGCAAAATGGTCTTTGCCTTGTGTTTCAGACGATCCTGCGCGGCCCCAAACCGGTCGTTCTGGTTGAAGATCTGTCATATGCCGGTTTCCGTCGGGCAGGTGAGTTGATGCGAGCCGAGGTTGTCGGCGTGAAAATGGACAAGTGGGGCATTGACCCTCAGGCTATGGATCACATTTTGCGTCAGACCCAGGCGCAAGCGGTTTGCGTCTCGCCCGAGGTGCAAAACCCAACCGGTACACATACGCCGCTGGAACGTCGAAAAGAGGTTGTGGAAGTCGCCCGCCGCCATGATTTGCAGATCATTGAAGACGATTGCTATCGAATGGGGGACGCACGCGAGCCCAGCTATCGCGCCTTGGCACCTGAACGGGGTTGGCATGTTTCGTCGATCTCAAAGATCCTGACGCCAGCCCTGCGGGTCGGGTTCGCCATCGCCCCGCGCGAACGCAGCGTCGATCTTCGGCGCTCAGCCGAATACGGCTATTTCGGTTTGGCACAACCGCTTGCAGAGCTGACCCGGCTGTTGCTGTCTGATCCACGGACACGGCAAATCGCCAGGGACGTCCGCGCCCGGATGGGCGATTATGTCCGGGTGACGGTCAATGCGCTTGGCGGCTTTGATCTTAACTGGGCGCCGGACGTGCCGTTTGTCTGGCTGAACCTACCGTCGGGTTGGCGTGCCGCCGCATTCAGCCGTGCTGCTGAACGCGAAGGCATTCAGTTACGGTCTGCCGACGAGTTCGCGCTGCGGGACGGGCGTGCCCCCAACGCCGTACGCATTGCGATGAATGGGCACGTGTCATTGGAGCGGTTCGAGGCCGCAATGCAGCGCCTGCGTGCACTTTTAGATAATCCGCCGGAACAGATCAGCGTCTAGGCCCCTAGCTCAATGGGGCGGGGTCGCCAAAGAACCCGGCCAGATGTGAAATCTTGCCTTGTTCATTCAATCGTACGAAATCGTGGCCGGTCACCATTATGGTGCCGTCGGGGCCAACCATACGCCAAGTAAAGTGGACGACATCGTGATGATTGTTGGGGTTGCTGGTCAGCTCAACCCGACCGCCAGAGTTTTGGAGGACTTCCCCGATGATCGCACAGGTTTGACCGTCCGTTCACTTCTGCCGTCGGGTCCACATAGACGCCATCCGTGGCGAAACACTTGGTTAATAGGTCAAGGCGTTGACCTTGGTCCGCCTGTTGCCAGGCCGCCCCGTAATCGGCGATGGTTTGCTGCCAATCCATTCTCTGGCCACTCCTTTTTTGATCGCTGGTCTACGACAGTATATCTGGTCGGGGATAATTGCGGAAATTGATGGCGATTTCATGAGGTAAAATAATACCTATTTCGTAATATATTGTAATTGCTAGATTATTTTTGATTTCACGTTCTTGACGCGCCACAAGGGTACATCTAAATACGCAACATCGAATTCGGGCCGCTCCGTATGTGGGCGGTCTTTCACATCAAACAGGACTATCCTGCCATGAAAACCTTTTCTGCAACACCTGCAGACATCGACAAGAAATGGATCCTGATCGACGCCGAGGGCGTTGTTCTGGGTCGTCTTGCTTCGATCGTCGCCATGCGTCTGCGTGGCAAGCACAAAGCGTCGTTCACCCCGAACATGGACATGGGCGACAATGTCATCGTGATTAACGCTGACAAAATCCAGATGACCGGCAAGAAGCGCGAAGAAAACTTCTACTGGCACACTGGCCACCCGGGCGGCATCAAGTCGCGCACCAAGCAGCAGATCCTTGAAGGCAAGCACCCCGAGCGTGTTGTGACCCAAGCGGTCAAGCGCATGCTGCCTGGCAACCGCCTGTCGCGTCAGGTTATGACCAACCTGCGTGTTTATGCCGGTGCTGAGCACCCGCATGAAGCCCAGTCGCCCGAAGTTCTGGATGTTGCATCCATGAACAAGAAAAACACCCGGAGCTAATGACCATGGCTGATCAGATCAATACTCTCGAAGAGCTGAGCGCCGTTGCAGGCGTTGAGGTTGTGGCCGAAGAAGTCATCGTGCGCGAACCCGTACGTGACGAACTGGGTCGCTCTTATGCCACCGGCAAGCGTAAAGACGCTGTTGCCCGCGTTTGGATCAAGCCGGGTTCCGGCAAGGTCACCGTAAACGGCAAGGATCAGGACAAGTATTTTGCGCGTCCCGTTCTGCAGCTGATCCTGCGCCAGCCGTTCCAGGTTGCCGGTGTTGAAGGTGAATTCGACGTTGTTGCAACCGTCAAAGGCGGTGGCCTGACCGGTCAGGCCGGTGCGGTCAAGCACGGCATCTCGAAAGCGCTGCAGCTGTACGATCCGTCCCTGCGTGGCGCACTGAAAGCCGCTGGCTTCCTGACCCGCGACAGCCGTGTTGTTGAACGTAAGAAATACGGTAAGCGCAAAGCGCGTCGTTCGTTCCAGTTCTCGAAGCGTTAATTCGCCACCGAGTACACAAAATCAAAAGGGCTCGCATGTGCGAGCCCTTTTTCGTTTGAGATGCGTGTTGGGCGTTATTCTTCGTACACCATCTTCCAGGCACCGTTTTCCACAACATTCACATAGACCGAGTCGGCCCCCTGGTGATCATCGGGCCCGAAAGTCATGTGGTTGCCCACCAGTTCATCCTGATAGTCCAGCGTTTCCATCGCGGCAATAAAGCTTTCATGCGTCAGATCGGGGCCGGCAGCCTCAAGCGCTTTGACCATCGTTTCGGCCGCAGAATATCCCAGCATGGCAAACCCGACAGGATCTTCACCGGTTGCCGTCCGGTATTCGTCGATGAACGCGGCAGGAGCAGGATCTTCGGCGCGGGACCACAGATCTTGCCAAGATGCGGCGGCATAAAATCCGTCGGTCACTCCGCCCGGCACTTGGGCAACGACGGTCAGGAAGCTGGCCGAGGTGCCAAGGAATTTCATATCTGCAAGGCCCATCTTCTTGGCGGTGCCGACAACGGTAATGGCCTGACGCACACCCAAAGCGATTGTGACGATATCGCATCCCTCTTCCTTGAGCTTGCTCAGCGAGCCCACGAAATCCGTTTCATCGGGTTTGTGCGTGGTCTCGGCGACGAAAGCGATCCCGGCTTCTTCGGCACCGGCCTTGGTACCTTCGACGATTTCGGCACCAAAATCGGTTGGCAAGTACATCGAACATACAGACTGCCCGCCGAACTCGCCCGCCAGATACTTCACGCCAACACGGCTTTGGTCAAAGTAGGTCGAAAAGGCCGTGAACTTGTTGTCCATCGGTTCCTGCAGCATTTGCCGTGCGGCGGACAGTGGGGCGACATTAGGAATACCTTTTGGATCCAACAACTTGAACCCCGCGACATTCATCGGCGTTCCCAGCGACTGTAGCATCGCGAACACCTTGTCGCGGTTCAGCAGCTTGTTATAGCCCTGCATCGCACGCGGCATCTGATATCCGTTGTCCTCGACCACATAGCGGATCGTGCGCCCATGCACGCCGCCATTGGCGTTCACGCGATCGAACACCACATTCGCACCTTTGGTGGCCGGAACACCGACGGCCGCGAAGATACCGCTCAGATCGTTGACCGAACCGATGATGATCTCATCATCCGTGACACCCTGTGTCTGTGCATTGGCAAGGGTCGCCGAAGCCGTCAAGGCGGTGGCCGCCGCCAGCCGCATGATCACATTCTTCATCTTTCTCCTCCCTTTAGGTTATCTCTTTTACTAATTGTACATGTCTTCAATAAGATGGCCGTGTTTCTTTTCGACAAAACTGCGTTTCAGCTTCATTGTCGCGGTCAGTTCATCATCATCTGCGGTCAGAAGCACATCGATCAGGCGAAAGTCCTTGATCTGCTCGACCCGTGCAAAATCCTTATTCACAACATCGATTTCCGCCTGAATCTGATCTTTGACTTCAGAGGCCGCACATAAGGACGCGAAATTCGAAAACGGGATCTTCCGATCTTGCGCGAATTTTTCAACGTTTTCCTGATCAATCATGATCAGCGCTGTCAGGTACTTACGCTTGTCGCCGATGATCACCGCGTCCGCGATATAGTGGCTGAATTTCATTCGGCTTTCGATCTCGGCAGGGGTGATATTCTTACCACCGGCAGTGATGATGATGTCTTTCATGCGTCCCGAAATGGTGACGTAGCCGTCGTCGTCGATATGCCCCAGATCGCCGGTTCGCAGCCACCCATCGGCGGTGAAAGTCTCGGCAGTCTTGGCATTATTGCGCCAATATCCCTGAAAGATATTCAGGCCTTTCAGCTGAATTTCACCGTCTTCGGAAATGCGGATGTCGTTGCCTGGAACAGCGCGTCCGATGGTTCCGACCTTATTGCTTTCAATGGTGTTTAGCGTCGCGAGACCCGAGGTTTCGGTCATCCCGAACCCCTCGACCAACGGCACGCCAATGGCCCAGTACCATTTCAGCAGATCGGTCGAAATCGGGGCCGCGCCCGAACCGCCGCGCCGCATTTTGTCCATACCCAGCATGCGACGCAGGTTGCGCAGAACCAGCCGGTCCCACAGCCAGAATTGCGCGGCGACGCCGACTGGGACGGGTTTGCCGGATAGAATGTACTCGGCCCGCGCAAGCCCTGCCTTCAGGGCCATGCCAAAGGCTGCGCGACCCGTGGGCGTTGCATCCTGCGTCATGATCTGAACGTAGGAATAGATCTTTTCCCAAACTCGCGGAACGGCCGTAAAGGTCGAGGGTGAGATCTCTTGCAGGTTCGCAAACACCGTCTCGGGGCTTTCGGCAAAATTGACGACGCATTTGGCGGCAAGCGGGAAGTAGATGGATACGTCACGCTCTAGAATATGGCACAGCGGTAGAAAGCATAGCTGTTCGTCCGTCTCTAAGGCAGGCAACGCATGTGCCCCACATTCTATTGCCGCAAGGATGTTCTCATGGCTCAGCATCGCGCCCTTCGGCATTCCCGTGGTGCCCGAGGTGTAGATCAGAAGTGCTGTATCCTGTGGCGACGCCAGCGCGATTTCGGCCTCGAAACGATCGGGATCTTCAGCTTCGGCTTGTTGGCCCAGCGTATACAGCGCGTCGATCATCATGCAGCGCGCATGATCCAGATCGTGCAGGCCTTCATCGTCAAGAATGATTACATTCAGAAGGCCCGGAACCTCATCTTCGACCTGCAGGAATTTGTCCAGTTGCTCTTCATTCTCGACGATCAGAAAGCGGCTGTCGCTGTCATTAATTAGGTATTTCAGCTGGTTGGCCGAGTCGGTGGTGTAGACACCAGACGCGATGCCACCAACGGCCTGAATGCCCATATCGAACCAAGCCCATTCCTTGCGGTCCTCTGACAGGATCGACACAACCTCGCCGCGCTGCAACCCCAGTTTGCGCAGGGCAAGACCGATCCATTTGGCGTGCTGCCAATAGTCAGCCCAGGAATACGACCTCCAGATGCCAAGGTCTTTTTCGCGGTGCGCCGTACGATCGCCAAGCTCAGCGCAGCGTTTCCGAAATAGCTCGCAGATTGTCGTGCACTCATCGACACAGATCGGGCGCTGGCCGGGGTTTGCGTTCAGGCGAACGCCGTTGACTGTGATCTGAGGGGGCAGGGTGCTGATATTCATCTGTCTCACCTCCACGTCTTTTTACGCTTCCAACGGCGGTTTTCCCGCGCGCCTTCTTCCTGAACGCCCAGATAGAAATTCTGGATGTCCTCTGACCGCATCAAAACATCTGCTGCGCCGTCCATGACGATGCGTCCGACCTCCATTACATAGCCATGGTGGGCCAGTTCCAGGGCGGCGTTAGCGTTCTGTTCGACCAACATCATGGTCATGCTCTGTTCGTCATTCAGTCGCTTGAGGATGCCAAAAATTTCCTGAACCAGCAGCGGTGACAGACCAAGCGAGGGTTCATCCAACAGCATGATCTTTGGGTTGGCCATCAAGCCACGGCCGATTGCCAGCATCTGTTGCTGCCCGCCAGATAATGTTCCCGCCTCTTGGTTGCGACGTTCCTTGAGGATCGGAAAGTATGAGAACACCAGATCCCGATCGTGATCGATCTGACCCTTGTCCTTCAGGGTATAGGCCCCGAGGCTGAGGTTTTCGTCGACCGTCAGCAGTGGAAACACTTCACGCCCTTCGGGCACGTGAACGATGCCTTTCTGCACGACCTTGTGTGGCTCGGACCCCTGAATTTCGTTGCCTTCAAACGTGATCTTGCCCTTTTCCGGATCCATCACGCCAGAAACGGTTTTCATCAGCGTGGTCTTGCCCGCGCCATTGGCGCCAAGGATCGAGACAATTTGGCCCTGATGAACGTCCAGAGAAACACCCCGGATCGCCATGATCGGACCATAAAAACTTTCGATGTTGCGGATTGTCAGGATGGGTTCGCTCATGAGGCTTTCCCCAAATAGGCCTCGACCACCGCCGGGTGCGACTGAACCTCAGCAGGTGTTCCCAGCGCCAGTTTTGCGCCGTCCGCCATTGCCAGAACGCGATCCGAGACGCCGGAAACCAGCCCCATATCATGCTCGACCATCAGTACCGTGATCCCCATCTGCCGCCGGATATCGTCAATCCACCAGCGCATGTCCGTTGTTTCTTCGACTGACAGACCCGAGGCCGGTTCGTCTAACAACAAAAGCTTGGGATCGGTGGCCAGTGCGCGGGCCACCTCGACCACCTTACGCACGCCGTAGGGCAGGCCAGAAATCATCTTGTCGCGGAACGCCTGCAGGTCGAGGAAGTCGATAATCTCTTCGACCTTTTCGCGGTTCTCAAGTTCCTGTCGTCGTGCGGATGGCAGAAACAACACCTCGGACAGCATGTTCGATTTGCGGTGGCGGTGCCGTCCGACAAGCAGGTTCTGCAAGACCGTCGCATGCTCGAAGAGTTCGATGTTCTGAAATGTCCGCGCCACACCATATGCAGCCACGCCGGACGGTTTGGCCTTAAGCAAGTCGTGCCCGTCGTAACGAATTTTGCCTGCGTAGGGGTCGTAGAAACGCGAGATCAGGTTAAAGACCGTGGACTTCCCTGCACCATTAGGGCCAACGATGGCGAAGACCTCGCCTTCCTCGACTTCGAAAGATAGATCATTGACGGCAGTCAGCCCGCCGAATTTCAGAGTGACGTTTTCGAACTCAAGAAGGCTCATCTCAGGCGCTCCGTCTTGAGGTAGGATTTCTGACGCTTGAACATGTCCTTGCGATAGAAGGGGAAGAGTTCGAACCACGTGCGGACTTTCAGCCAGCGCCCGTACAGGCCCATCGGTTCAAACAGGATGAAGGCGATCAGGATCATACCGAAGATACCGAATTCCAATCCCGGGATGGCGACGGTATTGCCACCGAACACCGCGCCCACGTACTCCTTTGATATCGACAGGAACTGGGGCAGGAACCCGATTACGATGGCGCCAAGAAATGCGCCATGGATGGACCCCAGACCACCGATCACGATCATCATCAGTAGCTGGATTGAGATCAGGACGCTGAACGTCTCATTGTTGAATGCGCCCGAGAACATGCCCATCAACGCGCCCGCCCATCCGCTGACAGCGCAGGACAGCGCGAACGAGATCATCTTGGTCCGGGCAATGTCCACACCCATGGCCTGTGCTGATACTTCGGAATCCCGAACAGCGATAAAGCTGCGCCCCAATGGCGCGCGCAACAGGTTGATGTAGCCAAGCGTCACCAGCACCGCCACACCAAGAACCAGCCAGAAGAACTGAACCGGAGTCCCCCAGCGGTCGACCAGAAACCCGAAGATCTCGACACCGCCAAGATATTTGCCCGCGACACCGCCCGTGATCGGCTCGGCCAGAACGATGACGTCATCCATCAGGATGGACAGGGCCATTGTGAATATCGCAAGATATATCCCGTGCAGTCGCAGGGCAGGGATGGCAACCGTCACTCCGGCCAATCCGGTCAGAATACCAGCCAAGGGGAAGGCAATCAGGAACGGCACGCCAGCTTCAAGAAGAATGACGTTGGCGTAGCAACCAAAGGCCAAAAACGCGGCATGACCTAGGCTGACTTGCCCTGTGTGACCCGTCAGGATCATCAACCCCAGGCCCGCGATGGCCCAGATCAGGACGTTTGTCAGCTCACCCAGGTAGAAGTCGTCCAGCCACCACGGAGCTGTGGCGACAACCGCCAACAAGATTAGGTACAAGCAAAGTTGATATGCGTCCTTCCAAGGTCGGATATCCTGCATGTAGTTGGTTTTGAACACAATCCGCATGGCTTAGACCTTCTTCACCCGAACCTGACTGAACAGCCCATTCGGGCGAAAGATCAGCACCGCCAGCAGCAGCGCATAAGGCGCGATCTGACTGTACCCTGCCGCGATGTAGCGGCTGGCAAAGGGCTCGATCACACCAACGATCAGCCCGCCAGCCAATGCCCCCGGCAGGCTTCCAAAGCCACCGATTACGGCTGCGGCGAAGGCCTTGATGCCGAGCAAACCGGTGGTTGGATCGACAGACCCTTTGGCTGCGAACAAGATGCCTGCAATCCCCGCGACAACGCCCGCCAGAGCCCAGATAAAGCCCTGCACACGCTTTACGGGTATTCCCATGTAATATGCCGCCAACTGGTTCTGCGACGCGCCTTGCATCGCGAGGCCCAGCTTGGTCCGACTGAAGAAGACATACAGACCCCAGGTCAGCAGGATGGTTACGACGATGACGGCGACGTCCTCCATCCCCAGTACCAGCCCGCCAAAGCGGACTTCCTTGCCGGCCAACGGGTTCTGCAACGTCTGCGGCTCGTGCCCCCAGATCAATCCGGCTGCGAACCGGATTACGAAACCCAAAGCGATGGTCAGGATAACAACTGCCGTTTGGCTTTCTCCGAACAAACGCTGGATGATCAGGCGATCAAGCAAGTAGCCCAAGGCCCCCATGATCCCCAAGGAAATCGGCAAGGCTAGCCAGAAGGGCAGGCCCATATATTCGGTATTCGTAAGCCCGATTGTCACGAAGGCGCCCAGCATCATGAAGTCGCCCTGCGCGAAATTCACTGCCTCGGTGGCCTTGTAAATCAACACAAAGCCAAGCGCGATCAGACCGTAGACACAGCCATTCGCCAGCCCGCTGATCAGCAGCTGCGCGTTATCCAAGTTTGTCCTCCCATGCCGGTTGGCCCGGCGTTCCTTACGCCCCGGACATCCTCCTTCGTCCGGGGCTTTGTTCTACTATGGCGTGATAATCACCTTCCCGTCACTCTTTTTCAGAGCATTGGCCAGATTTGCCACCACATCACGCAAGCCAAGCCGTTCAGAAACATCCGTTTTCCAGCATCCGTCAGCAAACCGGGCCTGTACTTCACCAACAACTCTCATCTGGTCCGCCGGAGGCGTTGACGTCATCCACTTGGTCAACCAGAATCCCTCGATCCGCTTGCCCATAAAGATCAACTGACCGGTCTGTGTCAGTTTTGGCAATTCGGGGCTGAGCTTGCCGTAGATGACCCACCGCGCACCGTTGGGCATCGAACAGAAAATCTGCTCGGAAACCTGATCCGTCACGGCATCCAGAAAGACACGTGGCTTCAGTTCCATGCTGAGCGCTGCGAATTTCTGTATCATGTCCGGGTCGGACGTGACCAAGACCTCATGAGCGCCAAGTTCCTTCAAGGATTCCACTGCCTCGGCCCGACGCACGATTGCGATGGGTTTAAGCCCCAAATCGCGACCGAGTGAGCACATGAGTTTGCCCAACTGGCTGGTGGCCGCCGAAACGACAAAAGCATCGCCCGCACCCCGCGCGATATCCACCATGGCCATCGCAGTCATGGGATTGATGACCTGGGCCGAGCCATCTTCGTCCGAGATATCGGGTCGCAGTGGGATACACATCAGCGCCTGCGTCACGATATACTCCGCCCACGCCCCGGAACCAGCCGCCACAAAGGCAACCCGTTGACCCTGCAACGCTTCGGCACCGGTGCCGGTGGCCACCACGTCACCACAGCCTTCGAACCCGGCGGGCGTGCCTTTGACACGCGGCTGCCCGTATTCGCCCTTGATAAAGTGGAGGTCGGATGGATTCACCGACGACGCCCGTAATTTGATCAACACCTGACCGGGGCCGGGTTCGGGCACCGGAAGCTCGGCCTCGGCCAGCCAATCGGCGGCATCCTCGATAAACGGACCGGTGGCCGATCCGGAATAACCGTCATGGGTTTGAATCACGGCGAACATGTTTGGGGGCAGGGTGGTCATTTTGTCTCCTATCTCCTGTGCGGACACAGCACAGAACGGGTCTGTTGCAAGTGGTGTTGCGTTGGATTTAGGGGCAGCCAATCAAACGGGTGCTGGGACGTCAATCAGAGTTGCGTCTGACGTAACGGGAGTGCGCGCCCGGTAAAGAAAAAGGGCCGCTCAAAATAGAACGGCCCCCAGAAATTATTGTTGTCCAGTCAGAAGCGTGCGCAGCTCTTCGATCTTCTGAGCAATCAACTGAGGGGATGCCTTGATTTCATCCAGAATACCCAAGGCCTTTGTCTTGAGGTCCTGTGACAACTGGCTATCCTGAACCGAAGTTACCATGGCGTCATAGTCAAAATTCTGGACGGAAAGCGTACCTTCTTCGATCCAGGAATTCAGCAGGTCTTGCCCCTGATTGGCCAGGGATGCGACCTGATCTCCGGCCTGATCGGCCAGATCAGTGGCCGCCTGTCCGGCTTGTTCGGCCGCTTCGGTGGCCTGGTCTGCAATGGAAGATGCGGCTTCGCTCGCCTGTTCGGTGGCGGCATCTACGGCATCATTTACGGCCGCACCTGCGTCCTGGGCCGCCGATTGCAGGCTTTCGGCAGGCGTGGGTTCGGGTTGATTGAGGTAATAGTAAGCTCCGGCGCCAAGTCCGGCGACGATAACAGCTAATATGAGAGTACGCGACATGGGGTTCTCCTTGAAATATGTGTCGCTTAGATGAGGGTAAATTATCAGTGATCAAAGGGGAATTCCCAGAAATTCATTTCAATTCGGGGGTTTGAGCCAGCCTGCGCCGATCTGATGGAACCAGGTGGCAATAACACGCCGTCATGCGGACAGCACGGCAGGTGAGCTTGATTATTCGCCAAAATCCGAGGCGGAATTGGGCCGGAAGCAGGCGCAATTGGCGTGGTTTCGAGACGGTGGAACATCAAACTCAAAATAACTTACGAGGTAGCTTTGCTTTGTATCATCTCAGATCCATCTTTTTTTACAGTTACACTGCAACAGCGACACGAACTAATACGCCGCGCAGGCTATTGAGCAAAAAACGTTCAGATGGCCGCCAATCCTGAGTAGGGAAAATGGCGAGGAGGCAGGGATTCGAACCCTTGGTGGGCTTGAACCCACAACGGTTTTCGAGATCGTTTTCACTAGTTAATCAGTGAGTTTGACTTCAACAAAATAAGGGGTAGGGCGCCCTACTTAGAAGCAATAATGGCATAGTAGCGGCAAGGTTCGGCACAGAAACACGTCATAGGAAATGGCCGCTGAGATTAGAATTTCCCGGGTTCCGTATGGGCAGGTTCTGGTCATTCTCTACACTCGCGAAACACTAGAAATTCGACGCCGAAAGCTGACAAGCAGATTTTCGGAATCGCGAGCAGTTTGCCGAAAAGCCGCAAGTCAGCTTCGAGCCATAGCTACCAATGCAGTTGGTTGTCTGAATGGCTGCATATCGATCTTTGTGGTAAATGAATTTCGCTTTCTGTATTTTCATAGTGGGCTCCAAACCCCTGTGCTACAGATAAAAATCGGCAAGATTTTCCTTAATCGACTGCTCCGCTGTTGATCAGATGCTGAGCCATGCCGCGAATATTACTCGGCCGCCAGGCTTCGTATTGCTGCCAATGGCTTCGTCCGCTGTAGGTAAGTTCTTCGACCAGTTGGTTCGTCGATTTGCCGGCTTGCAGCCCTTGCAAAACATCTGCGCGCAGTTCTTCCATATAGAGCCGAACGTTTGTTAGGTCGTCATGATTGCCTACACGACCGTGGCCCGGCACGAAGATATCGAAATCGAGCGCTTCGGCGGTGAGTATCTGCTGATACCAACCCTCAACATTGTCACCACCCAAGCTGGTGTAGAACATGCGTTCGGGTGCAGCGACATCGACAAGAAAGACAACGTTTTCGGGGCGCACGACCGTTGCGATCATGTCCTCTTCGTCTCCGGGCCCAAGATAGGTCAGCTCGATCGTGTTTTCGCCCAGCTGAAAGCTATGCTCCTGTTCGAACTGGACATCAAGGCTAACGCCTCCCAGTGTCGCCGGAGCGTTCGAATGCGCGATGGCTTGAACATCGTCGCCATAGACATCTCCACCCGACGCGTGATCGCCATGCGAATGCGAGAATACCAGGTGCGTCACTGGGTGATCCGTAAGTGCAGGAAGATTGTCCTGCAGTTTCTGTGCCGTGCGACCGTTCGGATCGACAACAAGGGTCCCTTCGTCGGTGACGACAACCAGCGAATTGTAGCTGCCGTTCTGGAAGAAATAGACATTACCCGCGACATGGGTGAAGGCATCTGCAGATTGTGCTGCGGCAATGGCTGGTGTCAGGATTGCCATGGCTGCGACGATCAATGCGTTTTTCATAATCTGTTCCTTTCCTGATCCGGCCGAGCCCGTCAGACAACAATGTTTACGATAGTTTCTGTGCCTTTCGGCCCTTCGGTGAATGCCATGGATACTGCTCGGGCTTCCGCCTTCGACATCCTGCGATAGAGCCCGTCTTTCGCATTGTCAGGATCACCTTCAATATAGAGCTGTGTGGTCAGCAACTCTCGACGTCCATCTAGGACTTTCACATGGATATGGGGTGTTCGCCCCGGATACTTAGTTGGCCTGATCGTGCGGAACGCATAGTTGCCAGTATCATCCGTGATATCGTGGCCAAAGCCCTGAAAACCCTGGTCATAGGCCACCGGACGATTATCGCCAGGGTGCAAGTACTTTCCATTCACATCACATTGCCAAATTTCGATGCGTGCACCCGTTAGCGGGATGCCACTGCGACCGGTAATCTGACCTTTGAGCGTGATGATTTCCCCGCCAGCCTCGCGAACAAGCCCTGCGATCTTCACCAAGTCATTGTCGGTGTCGCTCACGCGCATCGATCTGGTCGGATAAAATGGTCCTTCTGCAGCGCGCGGTGTCAACTCGGCCGCCAATACAGTCCGGGACAGGAATAAACTCCCCGTAGCAGAAGTTATTCCAGTAAGAATTTTTCGGCGCGATTTTGAATGAGTCATCAAATTCCTCCTCAGCTATTCGCGGCCCATCGTTGCATCAAGGCTCCAGCGACCTGGGCCGGAAAATACAAAATACAGGAAGATGAAGCAGTACAAAATTGCGGCATCACCTGCATTCAGGATCGGATAAAAGTTCTGCGGGGCGTTGGCTATGAAGTAGGCACTGGCCATCAAACCAGACAGAAGGAACGCGACCGGGCGCGTAAAAAGCCCCAGAACAATCAAGGCACCGCCGAAAAGCTCCATCATGCCAGCAAACCATGGCATCGAGAATGTCGCGACCTCCCACTCTGGCGGCGCAGGGAAGTTCAATATTTTCTGGGTTCCATGCGCTATAAACAGAAGACCCGTCATGATCCGCAGAACGCTGAGAACCCGAGGGGATTGATTGTTCAGAGCTGCTATCATTTTATTCATTCCCGAGATTTGATCGGCGGCGCGTTTTTTGGGCGTGCCGACCGATGTTGAGTGAAATTGGTATTCGGATGAGATGGGATCAATTACTCCATCGCTTCATTTACAGGCGCGCTGTCGACGAACTGTTCAAATTTGACGATCTTGCCGTCTTCGACCTGCCAGACATGTGCAAAGCGCGCCGAAAATGCCTTGCCCGTTGCATTATACGTTCCATAGTAGGTCCCGTATGCGACGACGCGGTGGTCATCGGCCACATAGTTTTCAGGGACAAACCGATAGTCTGTCCATTCTGAAGCCAATTGCGCAAACACGTTTTCCGCGATCTCGTCAAAACCGGTATAGGTTCCCGAATAGGGAAAACCCGCTGCCTCTGTCCATTTGGCATCAGGAGCCAAATGCGCCTGAAGGCTGCGACCGTTTTCTTCGGAGGTTTCGCCTTCATAGGTGCTTTTGACAATTTCCAATGGAGTCATGTTTTACTCCTGAGTGTTGACGGCAATTGTTGTCGCCGAAACGAATGCAAACACGACAGCACCAATGATGCTGCATTGCATGATCTTGGTATTCGTGAACCTGCAAGACATGAAATTGCTTCTCTTCCTCGCGGCGAATGCAATGTCGTTCACAGCAAACCGAGTTTTGCACTGATGGTGATTGGGCGCCGGATTTAATAGGCCAGCGCCCCTTTTGTAGTACAGAAACCGAAGTGGACGGCTTCTGATGCCGGTTTACGCTTACGGCCAGGAACGCTCGCCCTCGGTAACCTGGGCGCTTAGCTCCAGATCGCTCACGTTCTCAAAGTCGGGATAGGCCGTCTGCATCGCAGCGATCAACTCGGCTGAACCCTCTGCCTTGTCCGCGGCTACCTCGAACGCGGCGACATATTCCTTTGTGAAAGCAACAATGCTTGCGTCCTCTGCACTATCGCCGATCACGTGGCCCGGAATAATCCGATCGGGGTTCAATTCCAGAATCTGGTCCAATGTCGCGCGCCAGCTGTCACGACTTTCAGGGGTTTGGTTATCGGCCATCCAAACGTGCACGTTTTCATAAAGTACAACGCCGCCCAGTGCGGTTTTTTCCGAAGGCACCCACAGGAAAGTGTGAACCGGATCATGCCCATAGAGGCCGATCACCTGCACGGTTTCACCATCGACCGTCAGGCTGTCGGCTTCCAGAACCTCAGGTACAATCAAATCGGATGGGGCGTTCGCGTCCAAGATCGGGCCCCAGAAATCGTATTTGAGCTGGATGGTTTTCTCGATGCCTTTGACGGTCTCAGGTGTCGCGACAATTTTGACATCCGGGTAAGCTGCACGGATCGTATCCAACCCGAAATAAAAGTCAGGATCCTTGTGGCTGATAAAGACGGTCGTCAGGGATTTGCCTGTCGCCTTGATCATATCAACCAGTTGCTGGGCGTCGTCCTTTTCAAACTGGGCGTCCACCAGGATCACCTCATTCGGGCCTTCGATTAGGTTCGATGAGACCGGGAACAGGCTGCCTTCATTCGGGCTGAAGGCGGTGATGGTGAGATCAGCCGCAAAGGCTGCGGTGGAAAGCAGCACGGCTGCAGTAGAAGTGAGGATCGTCTTCATAGGGATGCTCCTTGCATTTATGCGGCCAATGCCGCGATCTCTTCAGGAAAGTTGTAATAGATTGAGACGTCGACTTGGGTTGTTCCGCCGTCGGTTTGCATCACCAGAGTCGGGACACCTTGCGACCCGACCCGTGATTGCAAATTTGCAGCGTTCGTACTGATCTGCCGGGCGCGGTTTCTGCCTTCGTCCAACGGACGGTTCACGCCAAACTCAAGTAGCGCACTACGGACCGCTTCGCTGTTACCCGCAGAGATACCGTCGACATAACGTGCCCGTTGCAAAACATTTGCCAGCTTCATCTCCGCCATGGCGCCTTGATCATGAACCAAAGCTGCGGCGTATGCGGTCAGGCTGGAATCCAGCACTTCATCCGGGTTTCCCAGAATGTCTTGAACATAAGTGTCACTGAACACTTGGCCGGTCAGCTGTTCAATGCGTCGGTCGTATTGCAGAGCCATTCGGGCGAAGCCATCGCCCATTCGGTATGCGTTTGCGCCCTGGAACAAATGGCGGTGCATAACGGTGACATCAGCACCACTCTCAACCAGCGCGTTGATCACCGGTGCCGCGCCATAGCACCAGCCGCAAAAGGTATCGTAGATGTAGGTGAAGCGCGTCATTGCAGTCTCCGTTTTGGAAAACCACAAGTAGTGCGCCGCCATTGTTGACTAAAGATAATTTCTGTAGACACAATGTCAGTTAAAAAGTGACGAATGATGAAGAAATCGAACTTAAATCGTCTGGAGTACTTTGTTGCCATCGCGGAAGAAGGAACGATTACTGCGGCCGCTGAACGAATGCGTATTAGCAAGGCGGTTGTCAGCAAGCAGCTTCAATTGCTGGAGGAAGAGCTTGGTGCAACGCTTGTTGTGCGCAACTCTCGCCACCTGAATCTCACGGAAACCGGGCAAACCTTCTTTGAAGCCGCACGTGCATCAGTGGCGCAGGCCGAGGAAGCTTATGAAATGGTAAAACAAGGGCGCGCAGAACCGACTGGAAACCTGCGCATCACCGCCCCTCTCGATATGGGCGTTACATACGTTTCACCGGTCGTGGCCGAGTTTCGCATCGCCTATCCGGCTGTCACGATTGATTTGATGTTAAGTGATACGCGGTTTGATCCGGTCGAGGCACGATTTGACATTGCGTATCGGGTAGGCTGGCTTGCCGATTCCGCCAACATTGCGCGCAAGTTGGCCGACTTTCAGCAAATCGTAGTGGCGTCGCCTGACTTGGTTGAGCAACTTGGGCGACCAGAACATCCGGAACGATTGGCAGCGTTTCCGTTCGTCGAACACAGAGCCTTGCCAAACTCACTGAGTTGGAAATTTATTAAAGCTACCGGTGAAACCTCTGACGTTCAAATGAACCCCGCACTGCGAGCAGACGTAACACCCGCGATCAAGGCAATGGTAATAGAAGGGGCCGGGATCTCCATACTGCCGGATTTTTTCGCTAAGAGAGAAATCGAAAATGGCACATTGATCCGGCTTGTTCCCGATTGGGCGCTTCCAAAAGGAGGCATCTATGCCGTTTACCCTCCAACGCAGTTTCGATCAGCTGCTACAAAACGCTTTACAGAAATGTTTGTAGAAAGACTTCGCAGCAGTCTGGCGTAAGAGAAGGGTGGCGAAACTCAGTTACTGCGAATGCTTCAATAGGCGGATGTACGCTCAAAACAGCGGTCCTCTTCAGCCTAATAAAAAGTCGCTACAACCAGTGCTGCAATCGCTGCGACTACTATGATCTGCATCGCGACGTGGACGCGGATCCACACCACGGCCTTACCAAGTGAAGTTCTCATTGCTAACAAACGAATCCAAAACGGGCCGGAGGCCATTTGTAGATTTCCCAATTTCAAGAATTTCAGGATTTCGCGTCCAGAAAAGACATTTAATGTCAGCATCTTTAGTCGCGTTTCATCGCATCGATCCGGGCCGATGAAACGATCCTCCGGGTACCCACGATCACGATTCGGGTCTCACGCTCTGTCGATCCGGCGTTTCCACAAACCTATCAAACCGCCTTTGGAGCGTGCGTACCGGTACGACCTGTTCGACGTACGAAACACGGAGAACAACATGCCCAAAGATAATGGCCGCTTCATGATTTCTCATCCGATGGCAGAATACATCAAGCTATCGCCATTGGGACTCAGTGCCAAAAAGCTGCTGATTGTGCTGGTATATCTGCAGCATCTTGAAGAGGATGAATGGTCGACCGTCGTGCTCGACGAGAGGCCGATCAGGTATGAATACCCACATAAGCACCTTTGTCGACACTACCACACGCTCAATACATTTCGGGTATTGGGTTTCGAACCGAAGTCCAAAAGTGCCTGTTTCCTCGACAATGCGATCCATGACCTTCGAACGAAAACAGATCTCTTCGACGAGTTGGAAGTTGAGGCGGGCACACCAACAGTCCTTTTCTGGCAGTTTTCGATTTACGCTGCCGCCCTGATGACCGAGCGAAGACCCTATGTACTCATGCACACCAAAGACATCGCCAATATGAACACAGATTTGGAGCCCGGCTTCGTCACCCTGTTGACGCTGCATGAAAACATGCATTGCCCGGAGTTCTCGCTCTTTGGTGCGGTTCTTCGCAATCGTGTCTGGGAAGGATTTCGCGACGCTCCGATACCTGACAAGCGAGTGTTCAAGCCGAAATTGAAGCGGCTCCTGAGAAAGTGATGCGCTCTCAAATCCCATGAATTCGCTGTCTTAATCTGTCAGGACGGAGAACGTCCGGGTGTCACCGATTTCCGCATTCGCGTTCGGCATGCAAGAACAAACTGGCCCAAAAACAGGTTTCACACAGTCTGCATTCGCGACGAGTTCGTAAAGATCCCGAAAGGCCCCAACTGTTAGTCGGCGGCCATCACGGGAGATTGTAGAAAAAGTTTCGGCATTTTTTTCCGGATCGGCGTTTTGGACCCATCTGCTCGTCATGAAGCGATTATCCAGACTCAGAACCCACTCCGCGGCGCTGACCGGCTTGCCAAGCTTGTCACAAGCCCAGATATCGAACCGCTGGCGATTGCATCCGAACACAGTGCGCCGGGTCCTGCGCGAATACAGCATCCGTCCTGCGCCCGGGCCGTGGAAGCGCCCGCGCTATGCCATCACGGATGTATGGCAGGTCGAAGGCGTGCCTCATGCCGAGATGCTGGATCAGGATCAACATTCGACGCTGCGTGAGCCATTGCTGACCGGCAAAGACCTTGCCGAGAAACTCGGCTGCGTTCCGGCAACCGTCCGAAACTATGCCCGCGACAAGATCATTCCAAGCCTCCGCCTAGGTGGCTCGATCCGGTTTCGGAAACACCAGATTGAGGGGCTTATTGATGCTGTGTGAGGTCGCAAACGCCGTAAATCGCACCTTTGCCCGATCTGGAAAAGTTAGGAATACGCCAACAAAACCTCATTTAAATACGTTTTGGAGCCCTTTTCCTCATTTCGCACCCAAAGTGCCGAAATTCGAAAAATGAACCTCAAAACGCATCTCTGAAAATCGCCGGATTTTCCAAGTGTTCCCGTAACCCTGGCACCCAAAAAGAACAACACCCATGGTGGAGACAATAATGCTGATGACTCTCGAGCAAGCCGTTGCACGCCTCGACGCCGGAGACTACCCATATTCGCAAGCAAACGCGAAGAATATCCGAGGATGTATGAAACTGCCGGCGTATAACTGTCCGCTGGCGATGATCCCGATCGATGTCGATGCTTTCGTGAAGAGATGGGCAAATCACATCGCCAACAAGTATGCGCCCGATGGGTTCAACACTTTCAAACAGTTCGAAAGGTAGCACGGCAACGTAAAGAGCCTGATGGCACACGCGTCAGGATTGCGCGTCGAGAAAAAACGCCTGCGCGGGCTGGCGGACGACTGGTCGCAGCTCCAGAAAGCCGCGACCGCTCTGATCCAACCGCGTAGAAAAAGAAATAATATCCAAACGCCAGAACTTATTGCCCTGACCGTTCTGACAAGCCTGGCACGAAGCAAGGGTGTAAATCCGGCACAACTGAATGTTGAAATATTGCACCTCTGGATGAAAGACTGTCACGATCAGGGCCGCAAGAATGCAATTCGTAAAGCCTCGCGTCTGCTGGATCGCCTGCATGAGTTTCCGGAAACAGTCGAACCTGCTATGTTGCCAGCAACGATCGGTGAAATTCCGAAGGCCACACGCCATCGCGTGGCGCCAGCATTAACCCCAATCAAACCAAAACTTTGGTTTCCGAAGAAATGGCCAATGTCCTCGACACGATGAAACCGAGGCTCAGGACACCGGTCGTCGCCAAGCTGAGTGGTAAGTCCCGAAGGTCGATCACCCAGCACGCGGCAAATGATGACATTCCTGGCGTTGTCAAAAATGGCGGTGTCTGGACGTTCGACCACGACCTGGCCCTGAAATGGATCAATGAGCTCAGTCAATGTCACGCAGAAATGACAAACCTAAAAACATCTTCAAGCAAGCAGGTAGCAAATATTGGTGGCTCCGCGTCAAAATCAACGGCGTCACCCACCGAGAGTCGCTTCGTACAACTTCTCAAAGAGTCGCGGAGAAAAATGCCAAAGGCCGCATAAAGGAGCTAAGGGGATTAGACGCGGCTGGTGAACTGGATTGGAGCTTTGGTGCGGGCTTTGCCAAATACTATGATGTATTGGGCCTCGAAAGCTACTCGTGGGGAGCCGAGACGCGCAAACGCTATCGGTGCAGCCTGCGTCAAATCCTGCGCATTGTAGACGAATACTGCGACGACATTGGTCGCAACACGGAAGATTTGATGGCAGCAGAGATTTCCACGGCCGTTATCTCAGAATTCGTATCACGAATGCGCTCGGAAGGGGTCAAGGTCTCTACCATCAACAGGGACCTGACAGCGTTCACGAACCTTATGTAATCGATAAAGAACGACGGGTGGATCGAAGCGAACCCTGTCCAGCTTTATGAAAAGCAGGGAATGAAGGAAATACTGCCAGATATCGTGCTGCCGACGGAGCAAAGCATCCAGAAGCTGTCCGCGCGAGCGCCTGGCACTCTGCATTACTTCCCTAACTTCCTCGACGCCACTGGTGGGCGTGTGACTGAGATGGCGATGCTGCAATGGCTAGGGTCAGGACTCATAGCCAATAGATAACGAGTGCTGCGAGGGCGATTGCTGACAGGAAGACCTTCGGGCACCTGTCGTAGCGGGTTGCCACACGCCGCCAATCCTTCAACCTGCCGAACATGATCTCGATCCGGTTGCGCCGTTTGTAACGACGCTTGTCGTACTTAACCGGTTTCTTCCGCTGCTTCCGGCCAGGGATGCCGGCGCGCATCCCTTTGTCTTTCAACGCTTCCCGGAACCAATCGGCATCATAGCCACGATCCCCGAGCAGCCAATCGACATCCGGC